>CALBKH010000100.1 GCA_937892955.1 uncultured Alphaproteobacteria bacterium | reverse complement strand
ACCAGAGCAGGAACGGATTCTGGTTATGAACGGGGACAAACCGGGGGCAAGGTCAACTCCGGTTGAATATTTAGTTCTGAATTAGAGTACATATTCATGAGCTCTCCAATGGTCATTTGAACGGTCTCTGTCGATACCGTTCTCTTGGCATCATCGATCTCATTTTTAAGCATCGCGAAATTTCCCGTTTGTAATTGAATGAGTGGCGGAATCGCTACGCCTCAAGATTAGACGATTTTTTAATCTCAAAACAGTCCCCCTGATTCCAGGGGGGGATAATGCTAAGGCCGCATCATTGTTGAATGAGTGGAACTGGGACCGAAAGCAGAGGCTCGAATTCTCATCCCGCCCTTACCCCTCACCCCACCCCCGGCGCCTCGTGCCCCGTCCTCTCCACGTACTCCCGATACCCGCCGCCGTACATGTGCACCCCCTCCGGGGTCAGCTCCAGCACGCGGTTGGAGAGTTCGGCGAGGAAATGCCGGTCGTGGCTGACGAAGAGCATGGCGCCTTCGTAATCGCCGAGCGCGGTGATCAGCATCTCCTTGGTGGCGAGGTCGAGGTGGTTGGTCGGCTCGTCGAGGACGAGGAAGTTCGGCGGGTCGAACAGCATCGCCGCCATGACGAGCCGCGCCTTCTCGCCGCCCGACAGCACCCGGCAGCGCTTCTCGACGTCGTCGCCGGAAAACCCGAAGGCGCCGCACAGCGCCCGGAGCGAGCCTTGCCCGGCCTGCGGGAACTTCGCCTCCAGCCACTGGAAGATCGTCGCCTCGCCGTCGAGCAGGTCCATGGCGTGCTGGGCGAAATAGCCCATCTTGACGCTGGTGCCGATCTTCACGTCGCCGGCATCGGGCTCGGCGGCGCCGGCGATCAGCTTCAGAAGCGTCGACTTGCCCGCCCCGTTCACCCCCATGACGCACCAGCGCTCGCGCCGGCGAACCTGGAAGTCGAGGTGCTCGTAGATCACGCGTGAGCCGTAGCGCTTGTCGACGTGTTTCAGCGTCGCCACGTCCTCGCCGCAGCGCGGCGCCGGCGGGAAGTCGAACTGCACCGTCTGGCGGCGGCGCGGCGGCTCGACCCGGTCGATCTTGTCGAGCTTCTTCACCCGGCTCTGCACCTGCGCCGCATGGGAGGCGCGCGCCTTGAAGCGCTCGATGAAGGCGAGTTCCTTGGCGAGCATCGCCTGCTGGCGCTCGAAGCGCGCCTGCGCCTGCTTCTCGGCGAGCGCGCGCTGCGCCTCGTAGAACTCGTAGTCGCCGGAATAGGAGGTGAGTTGGCCCGCGTCGATCTCGATGATGCGGTCGACGATCCGGTTCATGAAGGCCCGATCGTGCGAGGTCATCAGCAGCGCGCCCTCGTAGCCGCGCAGGAAATTCTCGAGCCAGATCAGACTCTCGAGGTCGAGATGGTTCGACGGCTCGTCGAGCAGCATGGCGTCGGGCCGCATGAGCAGGATGCGGGCGAGCGCCACGCGCATCTTCCAGCCGCCCGAGAGCTTGCCGACGTCGCCGTCCATCATGTCTTGTGAGAACGCGAGCCCGGCCAGCACCTCGCGGGCGCGCCCCTCCAGCGCATAGCCGTCGAGTTCCTCGAAGCGATGCTGCACCTCGCCATAGGCCTCGATGATCGCGTCCATGTCGTCGACGCGATCGGGATCGGCCATGGCGTGTTCGAGCGCATGCAGCTCGGCGGCGATCTCCGAGACCGGACCGGCGCCGTTCATCACCTCGGCGACGGCGGAATGGCCCGACATCTCGCCGACGTCCTGATCGAAATAGCCGATGGTGATGCCGCGATCGATCAGCACCTGCCCCTCGTCGGGGATCTCGCGCCCGGTGATCATCCGAAACAGCGTCGACTTGCCCGCCCCGTTCGGCCCGACGAGCCCGACCTTCTCACCCCGGAGTACCGCCGCCGAAGCCTCGACGAAGAGAAGCTGGTGGCTGTTCTGCTTGGAAATGGCGTCGAGACGGATCATGAGGCGGCCGAGCTACGGGTAGGGAAAAGACGGCGCGCCCCGGCCGAGTTCACGGACTTTCGGGGCGCGAGGTACGGCGCGTCTGTCGCATGCGAGAGGGGAGGGGGCAAGGGGGAAAGGGGAAGCGGCAAGGGGAAAGGGCGCCGCCGCGGCGCTCAGCCGTCCTCCGGCGGCGGCAGCTGGCCGGCCCAGGTGGTGAGCGCGGCGTGCCCGGCGGCGGTCAGCCCGTACACGCCGCGCTCCAGCCGCTCGAACCAGCCGTAGACGTTCGCCTGCAGGATCTTGGCCGCGTCGGGCGCCCGAGCGCGCAGGTCGCGCGGCCGCCCGGGCGCCGCGGCGAGGACGCGAGCGATCGCCAGCGCCTGCTGACGGTAGGCCGTCATCTGCGGCGTTCGCGTCGATCCGCCGAGGTTGGGATCGCCGGTGCGGCGGCGATGTTCCTCGACGAGGCGCGACCGGCGCTTGACGTCGCGGCGCGGCTTCCAGGGCGCCGGCTCGACCACCACCTCGACGCCGCCGGCCGGCAGCACGGTCAACAGGCCGAAGCCGAGGAAGCGGCAGAGCTTCTTCACCCGCGCGTCGCTCTCCCGCCCGCGCCCGCGTCGCGATGCGGCGACGGCGAGCCAGATCTCGTCAGAGGCCGCGGTGCGCTCGACCGCCTGCAACACCAGTTCGAGCGTGAAGGTCCGCTTCAACTCGCCGATCACGACGATTTCCGGCTCCGAGCCGGAGAGCGCCACCAGATCGCAGCCCCGCACCTCGCCCTTCACCTCGAAGCCGAGGGCCTCGAGATGGCGTTTCACCGGAAGGTAGAGGTCGGTTTCCAAGGGGCCTGTCTCGCGCGGGAATCATCGGCGCCCGAGTGTGCATGCCCGCCTCGTAGGGCGGAATAGGCGAAGCCGTATTCCGCCGACCGAGCCGGCGAGGGCACACACCAGCGTCCCCACATCGTCATCCTCGGGCTCGCCCCGGGGACCCATCGGCGCCCGTCACGCTTCCACCTTCGTTCGACGCTGCCCGAAAAGAACCGCCGGCCGCGAGCCTCCCCGCGGCCGGCGCTGTCGTGTCACGCAGGCGATCTCAGTCGACGACCTCGGCCCGGCCGGTGATCATCGAGGCCGGGTAGTCCCACCACGGCTTGCCGGTGAAGGCCATGTAGACGTGGGCGATGACGAAGGTCAGCATCAGGAAGGCCGCCGCCACGTGGACGAAGGCGACCGTCGCCAGCGACGGCGTCGCCCCGAGGAGGCCGCCGATCTCGTCGCGATACATGTAGACGAGGCCGGAGAGCCAGATCGCCGGCGCGATCACCAGATCGAGGAAGAGATAGGCGAGCCGTTGCAGCGGATTGTGCTTGGCGACGCGCCGCTTGCGATAGGGGTGGTGCACCGCCGGCTGGAAGATGCCGATGAGGTAGTAGCGCGCCACCGCCCCCAGCCCCTCGGTGGTCGGTGCGTATTGGCGCCACTCGCCGGTGATCAGGTGCCAGAAGATGGCGAAGGCCCACAGGATCATCAGCGCCCAGGCGAGGAGCGTGTGGGTGTTGGCCGCCATCCCCCAGTCGAGGAAGGAGATGGAGCCGTGCACCGTGAAGCCGGTGACGCCGAGCCCCGACACCAACACCGCCTGGGTCCAGTGCCAGAACCGTTCGAAGCGGGAGAAGACGACAGCGGTGCTCATGACTGCCTCGCACGGTTCGAGGAGACGAGACGGATGGCGAGATGCAGCAGGACGCCGGCGAGGGTGGCCGCCGCGAGCGCCCAGCCGAGGAGCTCGAGCCAGCCGAAGCGATCGCGACCGGGGATGTAGCCGCCCGGAAGATCCTTCAGTCGGCCGTCCTTGGCGTGACACTGCACGCAGGCCAGCGCCTTCTCCTTGGGCGCCACCATGTGGGTGATCGGCCAGTAGTAGACGCTCTCGACGAAGGCGAACTTGCCGGAATAGACCGCGTTGGTCGCCTTCGCGGCGAAGGCCAGCGCCTTACCCCAGTCGAAGTTGCCCCAGAAGGCCGAGTCGTCCTTGCCGAACACGTGGTTCATCAGGAGAGTCTTGTTCTCGGTGTCGTAGGGCTGCTTGCCGCGCATCGCCTTGAACGGCCAGATGCGGGACTTCGGATCGTCGGCCGAGCCGCCGAGGGTGTTGATCGGCACCACCTTGGTGTCGTCGGTCTTCTGGTCGGCCAGCGTGTAGGCGATGTCGCCGTTGAACCAGCGATAGGTCGGCACGACGTTCGAGGCCCACTCGAAATTGCCCTTCATCGTGTCGTAGGTCGCCTCGCCGTGTGCATCGGCGACGACGAAGGGCTTGCCGTCCTTCAGCTTGCCGGCGGTCGACCAGTCCCACAGGGTCTTGGTCGGCTTGGCACGAGCGAATTCGGGCACGTGGCAGGTCGAGCAGGCGACCCGATCGGTGTGGCGATTCATCTTCGCGGCCTGCGCGCCGCCCTTGTGCGGCGTCACGCCGTGGCAGGATTCGCAGGTGGCGCGATTGCCGTCGCCGCGCCCGGGAACGTCGATGCCGTCGGTGTCGATCGCCTTGGTGGCGAACCGCGAACCGGCGGTGATGTGCGCCCGGGTGGTGTGGCAGGTCGCGCACGAGAAGTTCGCGCCGTCCTTGCCCATGTGGACGTCGAGGTCACGGGTCGGTGCCTCGAGCGAGGTGTCGAGGTCGCCGTGCTTCACCGCGTCGCCGCCGCCGCCGAGGAAGTGGCAGGCGCCGCAGGTGTCGCGGCTCGTCTGCCCGACCCCTTGCGCCACCTTGACCAGATCCACCGCCGGCCAGGGCTTACCCTTGGGGAATTCCTTCGGCGTGTAGGCGGGATGGCCGGCGTCGGTCGGGAACTTTCGATAGGTCTTCGTCGTGTCGTGGCAGACGAGACAGTCGACGTTGGTCTCCGACGCGAAGTCGAACTTGTCGTCCTTCCAGCCGAAGCCGATGTGACAGGACGTGCACCGCGGTTCGTTGGTCGCCAGCGATCCGCAGAAGTTGTTGATGACGTTCTTCTTGCCGAGCTTCTGGCCGGTCGTCGGATTGGTGTAGTCCCAGGTCCAGTGGAGGCTCTTGTGAACCTGCTTCGACGCTTCCGTGTGGCAGCTCAGGCAGGCCTTGGTGACCTCCGGCCCACTGGCGAATGGGCCTTGCAGTTCCTTGAATTTCGTGTGGTCGGCCGTCGAGACCTGTCGCGCCGGACCGGCCTCCTTGCCCGGTCCGGCGGCATACGACGTTCCCGTCGCGATCAGTGAGAGAGTTAGAAGCAGTCCAGAAATCCAAGATCTTCTGCGATCGCGTGAAGTGCTCATGGGATACACTCCTTCCACGATCGGGAGTTCATTCCCGAGGGTCTCGGATCGCCATGACACAGCGCAAAAATTTTATTCGGGTGTCACGGCATTCCCTTGGAAGAGATGGAGTTCAAAACATATATGTTGCGTATATGATTGGAATTGTCACAAATCGAACGCGAACGACGATGTGAATACTATTCAGACGCGATGTAGAAACATTCGGTCCGTCGGATATATAAGGAATATCAGATGTTTTCCTGCATTATCGAATTTCAGTTTTTCCTGATGTTCCGATCGATCGACCTGCGCTGAACGCCGACCGCCGTCGGTGTCGTCGGCGTCGGCGGGATCGGCGCTGGCCGGAGGTCGATAGGGGCGCGCGGCGTGACTTGCGCCGACCCGCCGTTCGGGCACGCGCCGCATGCTTCGGGGGGACGCCTCCGTCGAAACGCGATCCGTATTCGGAGTTAGGTGAAATTCCGGGTGCGAACGCGGCTCCTGCGCTCGGATCGGCGTCGTCGGATCACCCCGCCGCCGTCTCCGGCCAGTCGAATCGTGCGAACTCCGGCAGCTCCAGCGCCAGAGTGACCCCGCCGGCCTCGATGGCGTCGCCCATGTCGATCGCCTCTTTCGCCCGGTCGAGGCGGACCAGCGCCAGGGCGAGGCCGTCGGCGGAGGATCCCAGCGTGCCGAGGGTCTTGTCGCCGCAGGTGATGTCGGTGCCGGCGTCGGGCCACGCCGGCCGCGCCTCGAGCGCCTTGGCGATGACGATACGCTTCCTCGCCGTGCCGCGATGCTTCATCCGCGACACCACCTCTTGGCCGATGAAACAGCCCTTCTTGAAGTCGACGCCCGAGAGGTCGTCCATGTCGGCGTCGTGCGGGAAGGTGTCGCCGAGCGGGAAATCGAGGCCGCTCTCCGGCACGCCGAGGGCGATGCGGTGGGCGTGCCAGTCGTGCATCGAGGCGGTGGCGGCGATCGAGGTCCCGGCCGGGGCGAGCACATGGGTCGCGAACCCGGGCAGGCGCGGGTCGGCGAAGGCGAGCCCGCCCGCCGGCGCCGCGGCGTCACCGAAGGCGTAGGCGACGGTGAAGTCGGCGGAGCGGTCGGCGAGGGTGACGGCGGCGCGCAGGCGATAGAAGGTCAGCCGCTTGAGGAGATCGGCGACCTTCGCCCGCTCGGTCTCGATCAGGTAGCCGGCCTCGGTCTTGGTGAGGAAGAAGTCGAAGAGGATCTTGCCCTGCGGGGTGAGCAGCGCCCCGAAACTCGCGTCGCCCGGGCCGAGCGATTTCACCGTCGCGGTCACGAGCCCGTGCAGGAGCTGCGCCGCCTCCGGCCCGCCGACCTCGATCACGCCGCGATCGGCCCGAACCACCACACCACCCGCCATAGCTCCGCGCTCCCTCTTTCGTCTCGCCCGATCGTGGTCCGCCGCAGGCCGGCTGTCACGCCCCGAGTGTGGGCGGATTGCCGCTTCGGCGGGCCGTGGCGGACATGGGGAGGGGAGGGCGGCTCGGCAAGGGCGGGGACGCGCCCGCCTCCGCCTCCTCCGCCCCGAGGAGCGAGGGCGATGTTCAGAAACGGGTTGTCAGCGCCGTCAGCCATTCGGGCGACAGGGCCACCAGATGGGCTTCGAGCTGCTTGTCGTAGCCGCCGACGACCGACACCCCGAGACCGACGAGAAGAACGCCGAGGGCGATCTTGGCGCCCTTGCCGCCGCTGATCAGTCGGTCCCGCCACGCCATCATGACGCTACGCGACACGAGGCCGAGCCCGACCAGCGGCAGCGCCGCGCCGATGCCGAAGACCGCCATGATGATCGCGACGCTCGTGAGCGAGGATCCCTGCGCCGCGAGCACCGAGGCCGCGCCGAGCGTCGGACCGACACAGGGGCTCCACACCGTGCCGAGCAGCGTTCCGACGCCGAACTGCGCGGCGAGACCGCTCGTCGACGTCCGCATGAGCCGTCGATTGGCCCAATCGGAGATCGGCCCGCCGGCCGCCGCCAACCGGACCTGGAGCGCCGGGATCGCCAGCACCAGGCCGACGGCGATCGCCGCCACCGCCGCGACCTTGCGGAAGACGTCGCCGTCGAGCCCGATCGAGAAGCCGATCGTGGCGACGAACAGGCCGATGGTGACGAAGGACGTCGCCACCCCGAGGGCGAGGACGAAGGGGCCGGCGCGATGCTCGCTCGCCGCGGCGCCGAGCACGATCGGCACCAGCGGCAGCACGCAGGGCGACAGGATCGACAGGAGGCCCGCCAGGAAGGCGAGGCCGGAATTGGCCAGGTCCATCGGAGATCACCTCGTCTCGGCGCCCGCCGCGGCGCGCGTCGGGCCCGGTCGCCGGCCGTCGCCCCGTGAGGCGCGGCCTTTCTCCGGGCTCCGCGGGCACCGCGGCGGCGCTGCGTCAGATCGCCTTCGCCAGCAGGGCGGCGATCGAGTCGCGGTTGGTGTCACCGACCGACCGGCCGGTTTCCTTACCGCCCTTGAAGGTGATCAGCGTGCTCTGCGTCCGCACGCCGAAGCGCTTCAGCGCGTCCTTCTGGCTGTCGAAATCGACCCGGAACACCTTCAGCTCGCCGAATTGCGGAGCCTTGCGCAGGTCCTCGAGGATGGGCGCCTGCGCCCGGCAGGTCGGGCACCACGGCGCGTGGACCTCGACCAGGATCGAGGCCCCGGCGCCGTGTGCCGCATCGAAGGCGGCGGCGTTGTAGGGAACGACGTCGCCGCCGGCGGCGGCCGGCAGGGCGGCGAAGAGCGAGGCGGTGGCGCAGGCGGCCAGAACGAGACGACGGGTGGGCATGACGGACATCCTCTGCGAAGCGGGAACGGCGCCGAAGCCGGCGCATCTCCTCTTCGCAGCGGTGCGGTCGTGCGTTACCGGTCGCCGGCCGGCTTCACGTCCATGTGACGACCCGTGACTCGGGATGCGCAAACGCGCCGCTGCGGCGCACCGTCTCGGGTGGGGGCCGTCCCTCCGCTCGCGGGATCGGCGCACCGGCACGGCGGTGGTGTCGCTGCGCTCAGTCGGCCAGCTTGAACCAGTGCCAGGTGCCGTCCGGGCCGATGCCGACGGTGTAGAAGGTGTATTTGCCGATGACCTTCATCTCCTCGAAGTCGGAGGAGGTGACGATCTTGTAGACCTCGACCAACTGGTCCGGCGTCAGCTTGTCCGGGGCCATGGCGACGAAGGCCGGCCACACGTACATCTCCTGCGGCGTTCCCGGCTTGATCCGCGTCCAGCCCGATTCGAGCACGTCGGTCAGGATGGCGAGCAGCTCGAAACCCTGGCCGTCGCCCGACTGCGACTTGAGGAACTCGACCGGGTCGCCGATCTCGTGGATCGACAGGACCGGCGGCATCTCGTTCGACTGCATGACGATCTTGATCTTCTGCAGATCGCCGGAATAGGCGGCGTCGAGCAGGCGGCGACGCATCTTTGCCACCGCCGGCGGCAGGCCCTCTTCGCCCTTGTGCATCTCCGCGATCGCCCCGTCGGCGGCCGGCGACGTCGGGCCGGCCTGCGCCGGCGCGGCGGGCGCGCCGGGGCCGACCGACGGCTTCGGATCGACGACGATGCGTTCGGTGCCGACCTTCTTCGGCGGGTCCGACGGCGCGGCGGCGAGCGGCGAGAAGGTCACGGCGAGGGCGAGCGCGACCACCGCGCCCCTTGCCAGCGACCGGGCCGGGCGCGTAACCATCGAGGTGGCCACAGGTGCGGGAAGACAGTCGAGCGAGGGTGCGAGAATGGCCATCGCGAGGCTCCGTGCGCCCGCCGCGGGCACGGCCGGCATGTTATCGCCCTACCGCTCGGATGGAAGGGCCACGTCGCCGCTCTTTCCTCGGCTGTGGCTTCCGCGCACCGGCCGAGGATCCGGATCCAGGGAGGGGAAGTGATCGACGTCTGGCTCCTGATCACCGGCATCGGCGTCGGCATCGTCTTCTCCGCGCCCGTCGGGCCGGTCAACATCCTGTGCGTCCAGCGCGCCTTCCGCGGCGGCTTCTTCTCGGGGCTCGCCGCCGGCCTCGGCGCCGCCACCGCCGACACCTTCTTCGCCGCCATCGCCGCCTACGGCGTCACCGCCGTCTCCGGTTTCGTGGAGGGCCATTCCGATTGGCTCCAGGCGATCGGCGGCCTCTTCCTGGTGATCTTCGGCCTGAGGATCGCCAACGCCCACCCCCATCTCGACGAGAACGCCCCCGAGCCCGCCTCGCTCCTCTCCACCACCATCGCCACCTTCGGTATGACCATCACCAATCCGGCGACGGTGCTCGGCTTCCTCGCCCTCTTCGGCTCGCTCGGCGACCTCGCGCCGCGACCGGGCGATTGGCTCGGCGCCGGCTTCTTCGTTCTCGGCGTCGCGGCGGGGGCGTCGGGCTGGTGGTTCTTCGTCTCCGCCGTCGTGGCGATGCTGCGCGACCGCATGACCGACGACACGCTCTTCCGCGTCAACCGCCTGGCCGGCGGTCTCCTCGTGCTCTTCGGCGTGGCCATGGTGGGCCGGCTCCTCATTCGCTGAGGACCCGGACGGGGCGTCACTGCATCCGGCGATCGATGGTGAATTCGCCGGTGAGCAGACGCTGCGGCAGCTTCTCGGCGAGTTCGGCGACGGCCGTCTCGCCCCAGGTCGAGACCAGATCGGTGAAGACGGCGAAGAGGGCGGCCTGGGCGACGATGTCGCGCTCGATCCCCTCCGCCTCGGCGTCGGCCATGGCGTCGGTGATCATCTCGAAAGCGGCGCGCTTCTTCTCGGCGACCGACCAATCGAGGTCTTGGAGGTGCGTTTCGTCGAGCATTCCGGTCTCGGCGTCCTGTGCGGGGTCGCCCTTCGGCCCCGCCGTCCCGTCGATCATCGATAGCACGATCGGACCGCGAACACCCCTCCGCGGTGGCGACAATGTTAACAGACGTTAAAGAACGTTGTTCGATGGTTAACGCGGCGGGCGAAAACGCCACGACTTCGCCGGCGTCACGACCGGCCCCAGCGCACCACCACCTCCTGCGCCAGCGCCGCCCCTTCCGCGGTGTAGCGCTCGATCAGCGTGCGCGCCGTGTCGGTGCAGGTGTGGTGGGTCGCGGCGAGGCCGCGATAGGAATGGTTGAAGCTCTCGACGAGCCGCCGGGCGCGCTCGGGGGAGGGCTGTTCGGCCTCCACCAGCGCCGTCATCTGGTCGCGCCAAGTCTGCGCCTCGTCGGTGGCCCCGCACAGCGGACGCAGGTGATGCAGCGCCCCGAGGATCTCCGCGAGCCGCATCAGCTTGTCGTCGTAAGGCGCTATTTCCTGAGCCCGGGCGGCGACCGGCATCGCCGCGACCATCGCCGCCACGACCATGACGGCGAAGCGCGCGGCGAAGGATCGCCCGCGTCGTGCCGTTCGTCCGTGGTCCGTCGGTCTCTGCCTCATCGGGTCCGCCACCCGCGGCCGGATTCGTCGCCGCCTGGAGGAGAGCGATAGCAGATCTTCACCGCTCGACACCATCGAAGAGACGCCGCGCCGCGCGAATCCACGGCTCCACCCCCGCCATCAGCGGCACCTCCGCGAGCCGATCGAGCGACACGAAGCGCGCCGCCGCCGCATCGGAGCCCGCCGCCGGCTCGCCCGCCACCCAGTCGGCGGCGAAGACCTCGAGCACGATCCGCCGTGGCCCGTCGGCCGGCGGCGGCTCGGGGCGGATCTCCCGGGTTCCGACCCGCCCGATCAGGCGGATGGCGACCGCCACCTCCTCGGCGACCTCGCGCAATGCCGCTTCTTCGGCGCTCTCCCCCGCCTCGATGCCACCGCCGACCGGCGCCCAGCGGCCGATGCCCGGCGCCTTGCCCCGCTCGATCAGCAACACCTCGTCGGCGCGGAAGATGCAGACGCTCACGCCGAGAAGGACGCGCTCGGGTGTCTCGTCGGTCGGGCCGGCCATGGCGGATCAGGGAAAGAGTTCGTCGACCGCCGCCTGGGCTTCCGATTCGCCCGGGTCGTGGATCGGCGAATGCAGCACCGGCGCGCCGTTGACGATGCCGCTCGCCGCGGCGATCCCCGGCTTCAGCCGGCCGTCGAGGATGTCGCGGATGCGGAAGGCGACCTCCGGATCGGACGGATCGTCGGCTTCGACCAGTTGCAGCGCTTCGGCCATGGCGCAGTCGAGATGGGTGATCGCCGCGTCGAACTCGTGGCGGATCGCCGGATCGGCGGCGTGATAGGCGGCGACGGCGAGGTCGCGTTCGCGGAAATGCGACGCGCGGAAATAATCTTCGTAGCTCGCCGGAGCCCAACCGAGGACCTCATCGGCCATGTCCGGCATGTCCGGCACGAGCTCGAGCAGCATCACCACGTTGTTGAAGTGGTTGAGGTAGTCCGTCGCCAGCCGGGTGACCGGGTTGATGTTGGCGGCGGCGAGCACGTCGGGCCGCAGACGGTCCGCCAGTGCCGCATCCTGTTCCGCCCGACCCATCACCCATCCACCTGATTTCACACTCGATCGACCGAGCGTAGTATGGCGGCGGTTACGATTTGCTTACGGTGGTTTTCCGCCGGCGACGGAGAGAAGGAGAGGGGTCCCGATGTGCGGTCGTTTCGCCCTCACCGCCACGCCGGACGAAGTCCGCCGCCTCTTCGCCTTCCTCGACCAGCCGAACTTTCCGGGACGCGACGACATCCGGCCGACCGAACCGATCGGCGTCGTCGTCGTCCGCCAGGGCGAGCGGCGCTTCGAGCTGGTGCGCTGGGGCTTCGTGCCCGGCTGGGTCGAGGACCCGCGCGAATTCTCGCTGCTGATCAACGCCCGCGCCGAGACCGCCGCCGAGAAGCCGTCGTTCCGCGGCGCCATGCGCCACGGTCGCTGCCTCGTCCCCGCCGACGGCTTCTACGAGTGGCGCGCCGAAGGGGCGGGACCGAAGCGGCCGTATTTCATTTCCCGCGCCGACGGCGGCCTCGTCGCCTTCGCCGGGCTGACCGAGACCTGGGCCGGCGCCGACGGCTCGGAGGTCGACACCGCCGCCATTCTCACCGTACCGGCCAACGAGGTGGTGGCGCCGATCCACGACCGCATGCCGGCGGTGATCCCGCCGGAACATTTCGCCGATTGGCTCGACACCGCCCATGTCGATGCGAAAGCGGCGGCGAAGCTGCTCGTCCCGGCCCCGGCCGATCTCTTCACCGCGACACCGCTGCCGACCGCGGCCGAGCGTCGCGCGAGCAGCCGGCCGAAACCGCCACCGAAACCGCCGGCGCCGCCGAAGAAGGCGGACGGCGGTCAGATGGACCTCTTCTGAAGCGATGCCGCGGTCGGCGCGTCGCGCGGCGAGGGATCAGTCCCGCACCGTTCCGCAGGCCCAGATGCGTTGCGCCGGCACGGTGCGGGTGCGGCACACGCCGTGGGAATCGCAGACGCGGATGGTCTTCGCCGCCCCCTGCACCCAGCGGCAGCCGGGTTGCTGACCGGCGCGCAGCGGCGAACTGATCCCCGCCTTGACGTTGGCGGCGATGCCGTCGCCGGCGGCGGCGAGCCAGACGAGCGACGCGGCGGCGAACACCGCGGCGCGTCGGGAGATGGTGGGGCGCGACGTCATCCTCTCTCCTTCCGATTCGGATCTCGAAAGACCCTGCCGGCCGATCGTGGCCATGGTTCGGCGGGCGTGCGACCCCGTCGTTCGGAGGAAAGCGCGTTTTCTCGCCGTTTCCGCCGGCCCGGCCCGCTTGCGGGGGCGCCCGCGTCCGTGCCATAGAACCCGCCGAACTCGAACGAAGACAAAAGGGCAGTTTCCATGGCCGACACCAAGGGCCTGATGGCCGGCAAGCGTGGCCTCGTGATGGGCGTCGCCAACAATCGCTCGATCGCCTGGGGCATCGCCAAGGCGGTGCGCGAGGCGGGGGCGGAAGTTGCGCTGACCTATCAGGGCGATGCGCTGAAGAAGCGCGTCGAGCCGCTCGCCGCCGAACTCGGCGGCATCGTCGCCGGCCACTGCGACGTCACCGACGCGGCCTCCATCGACGCGGTCTTCGCCGAAGTCGAGCGGGTGTGGGGCAAGATCGACTTCCTTGTCCACGCCATCGCCTTCTCCGACAAGGACCAGCTCACCGGCCGCTACGTCGACACCACGGCGGAGAACTTCGACAAGACCATGAACATCTCGGTCTACTCCTTCACGGCGGTCGCCCAGCGCGCCGAGAAGCTGATGACCGACGGCGGTTCGATGATCACGCTCACCTACTACGGTGCCGAGAAGGTCATGCCGCACTACAACGTCATGGGCGTCGCCAAGGCGGCCCTCGAGGCGTCGGTGCGCTATCTCGCCGTCGACCTCGGCGGCAAGGGTATCCGCGTCAACGCCATCTCCGCGGGCCCGATCAAGACGCTCGCCGCCTCCGGCATCGGCGACTTCCGCTACATTCTGAAGTGGAACGAGTACAACGCGCCCTTGAAGCGCACCGTGTCGATCGAGGAGGTCGGCGCTTCGGCGCTCTACCTCCTTTCCGACCTCGGCCGCGGCGTCTCCGGCGAGATCCACCACGTCGACGCCGGCTACCACGTCGTCGGCATGAAGGCGGTGGATGCGCCGGACATCTCGGTGGTCAAGGACTGAGATCGGGCGACGGTCGATACGAGAATTTTCGTCGGGCGCTCCGGGAAACCGGAGCGCCCGACGGCGTCTCGGGGAGCACGGAATCTGAGGCTGTTCCCTGCACGTGCATCGATCTTGTCAGTTCATTGAGGCCGAGTTCTGTTGGGGAACCTGTGGACAACGCGGTATGGGGAGTTCGGACTCTTTACAACTGAATCCTCGGCACCCCTACTACCCCTTGTGGGTTGAGACCATTGATTCGCTAATGGCGAGGTCTGCCCACGATGAAGCTCCCGTCCAAACCGAAGTCACCGCTCGCGTCCGATCCGGATCCCGTGTTCCGGTACGAGCGCGAGAAGCCATTGGATGGCGGCGGCCGTCAGGCGGTGACGATCGCACTGACGAACAAGACACTGCGTTGGCTGGTTCTGTCGAGCATCGCCGCTTTCGGGGCCTATCAAAACTTCGACGCGGCGCTCCCTCTTTTGACGCGCCTGCTTCTTCGCTGACCTCTCCTCCTCGTCATCCCCGGGCTCGACCCGGGGACCCATGGGCTGCGCGACGCTTCGATACACCGCCGGGTCGCCGGGTCGAGCCCGGCGATGACGGATGCGGAGAGGTTGGTTCAGGAGCGACGGAGATGCGGCGACACGTTCGCGGGCTCCCGCATCGACCCCGGTTGAGATCCCTCCCTCCCTCGGCTAAGACGCGGGCGACGCTCCGCATCCCGAGGTTCGGCCGGTGACCCGCACGATCTATCACATCCGCCACGGCCTGACCGACTGGAACGTCGCCAAGCGGCTGCAGGGGGCGCAGGACATCCCGCTCAACGCCACCGGCCGTGCCCAGGCCGAAGCCAACGGCGTCGCGCTCGCCGCCCATTTCGCCGAAACCGGCCGCGATCCCGCGTCTCTGCGCTGGGTGTCGAGCCCGCTGATGCGCGCCCACGAGACGATGGCGCGGATCCGCCGCGCCGTCGGTCTCGGCCCCGACGGGCACGAGACCGAACGCGATCTGCGCGAGGTCGGCTACGGCGTCTTCGAGGGCATGACCCACGCCGAGATCGCGGTCGCCGATCCCGAGGCGGAAGACGCGCTGAACAACGACAAATGGCACTACTGCCCGCCGCGCGGCGAGAGCTACGTCATGCTCGCCGACCGCGTCGCCCGCTGGTGGGCGACCACCGAGGGCGACATGGTGATCGTCTCGCACGGCGGAACCTTCCGGGCGCTGCGCATCGCCATCGAGAACAATCGCGATCCCGACCTCGCCGTATACTACGTTCCGCAGGACCGAATATTCCGCTGGCAGGACGCCCGGGGGGCGTGGTTATAGTGTTCCGCAGAAAGTTTTTCCCGATGTCGTGGCGTGCGACGGGGGGCTTTCGTGCCGGAGACACGGACCGGCGGTGAGACGGATCGAAGAGGATCCGCGGAAAGAACTTCGGGAGAGACGGAATGTGTACCCTGGATGGATGCGGGACCAAGAGCAATCTGCCGCCGATCGTCGTGCCGGAGGCCGATCGGCGCGCCTTCCTCGCCGGGCTGGCTTCTCTGCCCATCGCCGCCATCCTCGCCGACCCGGCGTTGGCGCAGGCGACCGCCTCGCGCGTCGAGATGGTGACGATCCCCACCCAGCGTGACCGCTCCCTGAGCCTCGCCGTCGCCTATCCGGCTCAGCCCAAGGGGCCGGCGGTGATCCTCGTCCACGAGTGGTGGGGTCTCAACGACCAGATCAAGTCGGTCGCCGCCGAACTCGCCAAAGAGGGCTATCTGGCGATCGCCGTCGATCTCTTCGGCAAGGTCGCCGGCAGCGCCGAGGAAGCCAAGGCGCAGATGCAGGCGCTCGATCCGGAATGGGCGACCCAGGCGATGGTCGCCGCGGTGCAATGGGCCCGTCGCCACGAGCGCTCCACCGGCAAGGTCGCGACCTGCGGCTGGTGCTTCGGCGGCGGCTGGTCGCTCAACACCTCGCTCGCCGTGCCTGTCGAGGCCACGGTGATCTACTACGGCAACGTCAAGAAGTCGCCCGAGCAACTGAAGGCGCTCGCCGGCCCGGTGATCGGTCACTTCGGCACCCTCGACAAGTCGATCGACGGCGCCATGGTCGCCGGTTTCGAAGCGGCGATGAAGCAGGCCGGCAAGGCCGACAATCTCACCGTCTACTGGTACGACGCCGACCACGCCTTCGCCAATCCGACCGGCGCCCGCTACGACGCCGAGGACGCCGCGCTCGCCTGGAGCCGCACCCTGCATTTCCTGAAACAGGCGCTGGCGTGAGACGGCCTCGGCGATTTGACCGCGCCGGGGCGATCCCCTAGATCGAAGGCTCGATCCGGGGACCGTCCATGTCGCACAACACCTTCGGCCATCTCTTCCGTGTCACCACCTGGGGCGAGAGCCACGGCCCGGCGCTCGGCGCCGTCGTCGACGGCTGCCCGCCCGGCATCCGGCTCGACGCTGCCGACATCCAGGCCGATCTCGATCGCCGCAAGCCCGGGCAGAGCCGTTTCGTCACCCAGCGCCGCGAGGACGATATCGTCGAGATCCTCTCCGGCGTCTTCGCGGACGACACCACCGACGGTCAGCGCACCACCGGGACGCCGATCTCGCTGATGATCCGCAACACCGACCAGCGCTCCAAGGACTACGGCGACATCCGCGACAAGTTCCGCCCCGGCCACGCCGACTTCACCTACGACGCCAAATACGGCATCCGCGACTACCGCGGCGGCGGCCGATCGTCGGCGCGCGAGACCGCGGCCCGCGTCGCCGCCGGTGGGGTGGCGCGCAAGGTGCTCGATGCGCTCGTCCCCGGTGGGGTGAAGGTCCGCGCCGCGGTGGTGCAGATCGGAACGGAAGCGATCGATCGCGCCAACTGGGACTGGTCGCAAGTCGGCATCAACCCGTTCTTCTGTCCCGACCCGGACGCGGTTCCCCGCTTCGAGGAGTATCTCGATCGCATCCGCAAGGCCGGCTCGTCGATCGGCGCGATCGTCGAGGTCCAGGCCGAGGGCGTGCCCGCCGGCTGGGGCGCGCCGATCTACGGCAAGCTCGATCAGGACATCGCCGCGGCGCTGATGTCGATCAACGCCGTCAAGGGCGTCGAGATCGGCGACGGCTTCGAAACGGCGGAACTGACCGGCGAGGAGAACGCCGACGAGATCTTCGCCGGCAACGACGGCCCGAACTTCCGCTCGAACCACGCCGGCGGCATCCTCGGCGGCATCTCCTCGGGCCAGACCATCGTCGCCCGTTTCGCGGTGAAGCCGACCTCGTCGATCCTCACCCCGCGCCACACCGTCGATCGCCAGGGCCGTGACACCGAACTGATCACTCGAGGACGCCACGACCCTTGTGTCGGCATCCGCGCGGTGCCGGTGGCGGAAGCCATGATGGCGATCGTACTGGCCGACCACGCGCTGCGCCATCGCGGCCAGACCGGCCGCTGACGTCGCCGCGACGAGATCGTCGCCGCAACGCGGCCCGCGGTCGCGAGAGGATCGAAGAGATGAGCGAAGCCGACCTGCCGATCGAGCCCGAGACCGATGTCGACATCCTCGCCCCCGGCACGCTGATCGCGCTGGTCGATCCGCTGTGCGGCTGGTGCTGGGGCGCGGCGCCGGCGCTGCAGAAGCTCGCGGCGAGCGGTCGTCGGCTCGAGGTGGTGGCCTCGGGCCTCTTCATCGGGGATCGCGAGTTGACCCCCGAGTTCGCCCGCTACGCCTGGGAGAACGACCAGAAGATCCACGCCCTCACCAGTCAGCCGTTCTCGCAAGCCTATCGCGAAAAAGTTCTCGGCCAGGAGGGCGGCAAGATCGACAGCGGCCCGGCGACGCTGGCGCTCACGGCGGTGCAGCTCGTCGAGCCGGAGAAGGGGCTCTCCATCCTCCATGCACTCCAGGCGGCACGCTGGGCCGATGGCCTCGACATCACGGCGGAGCCCGTGGTCGCCGACGTGCTGCGTCGCGCCGGGGCGAAGGAAGAGGCGATCGCCGCCTTCCTCGCCGAGGACGACGCGGTCATCGAAGCGCTCAACATGCGCGCCACGCTCGCCCGCGATCTCATGGAGAGCGTCGGCGCCCGCGGCGTCCCGACGCTGCTGCTCGTCACCGCGACCGGTGTCACCCGCGTCGACGGCCGCATCCTCTTCGAAGACGTCGAGAGCGTGGTGACGCGCGCGACCGCCTGAGCGGTCACGCCGCCCTCACTCCGCCGGCTGCGCCGCCGCGCCCGGCACCGGCCGTTCGACCGGCTCTTCGCGGATCGGCAGGTGGATGAAGCCGGCGAAGATGCCGAGCGCCACGCCGATCCACCACACCGGATCGTAGCTCTTGTTCAGGTCGTAGAGCCAACCGCCGAGCCACACGCCGAGGAACGAGCCGATCTGGTGGGAGAAGAAGACGATCCCGCCGAGCATCGCCAGATAGCGCGTGCCGAACATCAGTGCGACCAATGCGTTGGTCGGCGGCACGGTGGAGAGCCACAGGACGCCGAGCACCGAGGCGAAGATCACCACGCTCGTCGGCGTCGCCGGTACCAGCAGGAAGACGGTGAAGACCACAGAGCGGGCGAAATAGATGAAGCTCAGCAGCCAGCGCTTCGGCACCCGCATGCCGATGAAACCGGAGCCGAGCGAGCCGATCACATTGAAGGCGCCGATCAGCATCAGCGCGATCACACCCCACTTCGGCTCGAGCCCGACGTCGGCGAGATAGGCCGGAAAGTGGACGCCGATGAAGGCGACCTGGAAGCCGCAGACGAAGTAGCCGGCGGTGAGCAGCAGGTAGCTGCGATGACCGAGCGCTTCCCGGAGCGCCTCGCCGATCGACTGATCGTGGCCGTGGTACATCTTCGCCGGCGGCTTGCCCATCAGCGGGATGGCGAGAAGCGGGATCAGGGCCATCAGCGCCGCGAGGATGGTGAGGCTGTCGTACCAGCCGTAGGCCTGGATCAGCCCCTGCGTCACCGGCGAGAACAGGAACTGTCCGAACGAGCCGGCGGCGGTGGCGAAACCGAAGACCATCGTCCGCTTCTCGGGCGTCACCGCTCGGCCGAACGCCGCCATGACGATGCCGAAGGCCGACCCGGCGATGCCGAGGCCGACGGTGACGCCGGCGGCATGGAAGGCCAGCGGCGTCGTCGCCCAGCCCATGGCGAGGAGGCCGAGCGCGTAGAGACCGGCACCGATGGTCAGCGTCCTGGCGGTACCGAAACGGTCGGCGAAGGCGCCGAAGAAGGCGCCGCCGATGCCCCACAGGAGGTTCTGCCAAGCCATGGCGAGAGCGAAGGTCTCCCGCCCCCAGCCGCGATCCCCGGTGATCGGTGTCAGATAGAAGCCCATCGAAGCGCGCGGGCCGAAATTGATCACCGTGATCAGGCAACCGCACACCACGATCAGCCACAGCGGAAAGCGCGACCCTGTGTCGCTCGACGACTGCGTCATGCTCCGAAGCACCCCCTCGTGCCGACTCGCCAGCGCCGCGACCGGTCGTCGCGTCGGTGGTCCACTCGCGGCGATCTACGCAGGAATACGTGCCGGGGAAAAGTCAAAAGAGCCGAAGTCTCCCATTCGCCGCGTTGATGGGACGGCGGGCGGCGCGACGCGCATTTCGATGATGCGCGTATGACGACGGGGTCTGTTCAAACCGCTCACGAGCCCCTATATTGCCTGTCGCCCGCGTGAATGAGGGCGAACGCCGGATGTTCCCGGTGTTTTTTCGGGCCGTTGATATGCTCAATATGAGCATAAGTCCGGAAGGAGAAGTGGAATGACCGAGACGGTCGAGGCGACGAACGAAGTTTCCGTGGGCAAGGCCCCGGCTCGGCGCACCCGTGGCGCCGCGGCGAAGCCGACCACGCCCGCCGCCGGCCGCGGTCGGCGCAAGGCCGCCACCGCGACGTCCGACATCTCGACGTCCGACGCCGCGAAGACCGCCGCCGAGCGTTTCGGCGTGCTGCCTCGTCCGAACCTCGACTACACCCCCGAGGTCGCGGCCGCGACGGCGCATCTCTACGAGCGCGTCGCCCACGTCATCCCGGCGGTCGAATGGCCGTTCCATGCCCCTTACGTCAAGGCGATCAACGACCTGAAGAAGGTCCGCAACGCCGTCATCCTGGCGCACAACTACATGACGCCGGAGATCTACCACTGCGTCGCCGACGTCGTCGGCGACAGCCTGCAGCTCGCCCGCAAGGCGGCCGAGACCGACGCCGACGTCATCGTCCAGGGCGGCGTGCACTTCATGGCCGAGACCTCGAAGGTGCTGTCGCCGGAGAAGACCGTGCTGATCCCCGACGGCAGGGCCGGCTGCTCGCTCGCCGCCTCGATCACCGCGGCCGACGTGCGTCTGCTGCGCCGGCGTTTCCCCGGCGTGCCGATCGTCGCCTACGTCAACACCTCGGCCGAGGTGAAGGCGGAGGTCGACATGACCTGCACCTCCTCCAACGCCGTCGAGGTGGTCGAGAGCTTCGGCGTCGATCGCGTCATCTGCCTGCCCGACCAGTATCTGGCGCGCTGGGTGGCGGCCAATTCCAAGGTGAAGATCATCACCTGGAAGGGCTCCTGCGAGGTCCACGAGCGTTTCACCGGCGAGGAACTCGCCGCCTATCGCGACGCCGATCCGGGCGTGCGCATCATCGCCCACCCGGAGTGCCCGCCGGACGTCATCGCCGCCTCGGACTTCGCCGGTTCGACCGCCAAGATGATCGACTTCGTCAAGTCGGTCCCCGCCGGCGGCCGCGTCGTGCTGGTCACCGAGTGCTCGATGGCCGACAACGTCGCCTCCGAAGCGCCGCAGGTCGATTTCGTGCGGCCGTGCAATCTCTGCCCGCACATGAAGCGCATCACCCTGCCCAAGATTCTCGACGCGCTGCTCGAGATGAAGGAGGAGGTCACCGTCGACCCGAAGGTGGCCGAGCGTGCCAAGGCCGCCGTAGAGCGGATGATCCACCTGAAGAACTGAGGTCCCGATGTGGGGCGGCCCGTCCGCCCCACGTCGCCGGGCGCGTCGGCGCCCGCTCCCCCGGCGCCTCATCGCGCGCCGCTGCGTCCACCTCCGGGCGGAGGCCATCATGGCCGACAGCGCATTCCACGACATCTCCACCCCGCGCTCGCACGACGGCATCGACGATGTCGTCATCATCGGCGGCGGGCTCGCCGGCATCTTCTGCGCCCTGTCGTTGGCACCGCGCCCGGTGACGGTGTTGACCGCCGCGCCGCTCGGCGGCGGCGGGTCCTCGTGGTGGGCGCAAGGCGGCATGGCCGCCGCCGTCGGCCGCGGCGACAGCCCGGAGAAGCACCTCGCCGACACGGTCGCGGCGGGAGCCGGCACGGTCGACGCGCGCGTCGCCCGGTTGATGACCCGCGAGGCGGAAGCCCGCATCCAGGACCTGCTCGGCTACGGCGTGCCCTTCGACCGCGACGCGAGCGGCGATCTCGCCGTCGGCCGCGAGGCGGCCCATTCCGAACGCCGTATCGTCCACGTCAAGGGCGACCGCGCCGGCCAGGAGATCATGGCGGCGCTGGTCGAGCGGGCGCTGGCCACCCCGTCGATCCGCATCCTGCCCGGCTGGGTCGGCGAGAGCCTGACCCGCGACGGCCGGTCGATTCGCGGCGTCGTCGCCCGTCCGAGCGAAGGCCGGGCGCTGACCACGGTGGAGTTCCCGGCGCATGCCGTGGTGCTCGCCTCCGGCGGCATCGGCCATCTCTACCGGGTGACCACCAACCCGCCCCAGGCCAACGGCCAGGGCCTCGCCATGGCGGCGCGCGCCGGCGCGATCATGGCCGACACCGAATTCGTCCAGTTCCACCCGACCGCCATCGACATCGGCCGCGATCCGGCGCCGCTCGCCACCGAGGCGTTGCGCGGCGAGGGCGCCATCCTGGTGAACCGCGACGGCCGCCGCTTCATGGCCGACTATCACGGCGACCTCGAACTGGCGCCGCGCGACATCGTCGCCCGCGCCATCCATGCCGAGATCCTCGCCGGCCGTGGTGCCTTCCTCGACGCCCGCACCGCCGTCGGCGCCGCCTTCCCGCAGAAGTTCCCGACCGTGTGGGAGAGCTGCGTCTCCGCCGGCATCGATCCGACCCGCGACACCATCCCCGTCGCGCCGGCGCAGCACTACCACATGGGCGGCGTCCTCACCGACGCCAACGGCCGCACCTCCGTCGACGGCCTGTGGGCCTGCGGCGAGGTCGCCTCGACCGGCGTCCACGGCGCCAACCGGCTGGCCTCCAACTCGCTGCTCGAGGCGGTGGTCTTCGGCTCGCGCATCGCCCGCGACATCCAGGGGCTGATGCCCAGCCCGCGGGTGGCGCGCTGGTCGGTGCGCCGCGCCGACGAAGAGGCCGAGCTTCCCGGCCCGGCCGACCCCGGCACCATCGACATCATCCGCACCACCATGACCGACCACGTCGGCGTGGTACGCACCGGCGAGGGCCTGGCCAAGGCGCTGGCGATCTTCGACGAGCTCGAAGCCCGCACCCGCGACGTCGCCACCTCGAATTCGCTGATCGCCGCCCGCCTGATCGCCGCCGCTGCCTGGGGCCGTCGCGAGAGCCGCGGCGGCCACTGGCGCGCCGACTTCCCCGAGACCGATCCGGCCCGGGCGAAGCGCACCTATCTGACGCTGGCCGACGCCCGCCGCCTGTCGGTGGAGGCCCGCGCCTCTTCCACCCCGGAGACCATCCCCGCATGACCGAGGCTCGTGAGCCGGCGGCGCCCGCGCCCGCCTACCTGCCCGAACTGCCGCGCCTGTTCGTCGATCGTGCCGTCGAAGCCGCCCTCCTCGAGGATCTCGGCCGCGCCGGCGACATCACCGCCCAGGCGACGCTGCCCCCCGAAGCCAAGGCGATCGCCGCTTTCGTCGCGCGCAAGCCCGGCGTCTCCGCCGGCATCGACTTCGCTCGCCGGGCGATGGCGATGATGGATCCGGCGATCCGCTTCTCCACCCTGATCGCCGACGGCACCAGATTGAAGCCCGGCGATGTCGTCGCCCGCGTCGAGGGTTCGGCTCGCGCCGTGCTCTCGGCGGAGCGGGTGGCGCTGAATTTCCTCGGCCACCTGTCCGGCGTCGCCTCGGCGACCCGCCTGTTCGCCGACAAAGTGGCGCACACGAAGGCCAAGATCGTCTGCACCCGCAAGACGACGCCGGGCCTGCGCGCCTTCGAGAAATACGCGGTGAAATGCGGCGGCGGCGCCAACCACCGCTTCGGCCTCGACGACGCCATCCTGATCAAGGACAACCACATCGCGGTGTGCGGCTCCGTCGCCGAAGCCATCCGCCGCGCCCGCGGCTTCGCCGGCCATCTCGTGAAGATCGAGGTCGAGGTCGATCGACTCGATCAGCTCGTCGAAGCGATGACCGAGCGCCCCGACGCGGTCCTCCTCGACAACATGGGCCCCGACATGTTGCGCGAGGCGGTGAAGATCGTGGCCCACCGCGCCGCGACGGAAGCCTCCGGCGGCGTGACGCTGGAGACCGTCGCCGCCATCGCCGAGACCGGCGTGGACCTGATCTCGACCGGCTGGATCACCCACTCCGCCCCGGTGTTGGACATCGGGTTGGACATCGATGTGAGGTGAGGGGCAGAGGCGTCGCGCCGCGAGCGTGAAACCCTTCTCCCCTCGCGGGAGAAGGTGCCCGAAGGGCGGATGAGGGGGCTGGGCCCCTCCGCCTGTCTCGGAACCCGCGGTCGCCTCCGAGTTGCCGCTTCGCGGCGCCCCCTCATCCGGCCCTGCGGGCCACCTTCCCCCGCGAGGGGGGAAGGAAGAGGGTACGCGGCGCCCCTCTCACACCGGCACCCGCGTCGTCCGCTTGACCGTCCGGAGCGTCAGCTGCGACTGCACCCGCACCACCCCCGGCAGGCGCGTCAGCACTTCCGAGTGCAGGCGCTCGAGGTCGGCCATGTCGCGGAAGATCACCCGCATCAGATAGTCCGACTGGCCGGCGAGGAGATAGCACTCCTGGATCTGGGCGACGTGGCGCACCTTGGCCTCGAAGGCGTCGAGGCGGGCGCGGTCCTGGCTGTCGAGGGTGATCGACACGTAGGCGGTGCCCTCGAACCCCGCCTCCTGCTGGTCGAGCACCAGATGCGCGCCGGCGACGAGGCCGCTCTCCATCAACAGGTTCACCCGCCGGAGACAAGCGGAAGCCGACAGATGCACCCGCTCGGCCAGCTCGGCATTGGTCAGCCGGCCATCGGTCTGCAGCTCGGAGAGGATCTGGCGGTCGCGGTCGTCGAGGGAGGTTGACGGATACGTCATGGGCATAAAATTCGATCAATTCGAGACGTGGCCGAATTTATCACCGTTCCGAACCGTTTGAAATCCCCTCTTCGGCGAGAAATTGCGTGTGAGCGGCCGCATCATTCGAACATCGTTCGACGGCGACGGGGATCTCGCCGATCGACCTCGAGGAGGATCATCCCATGCGCATCGGTGTGCCCAAGGAAATCAAGGACCACGAAGATCGTGTCGGCCTGGTGCCGGCCTCGGTGCGTGAGCTCGTCGCCCATGGCCATCAGGTCCTGGTCGAGAAGGGCGCCGGCAAAGGCGCCGGCATCGCCGACAAGGACTATCTCAAGGCCGGCGCCAAGATCACCGACGAGACCGACGCGATCTGGGCCGGCTCCGAGATGATCGTCAAGGTCAAGGAGCCGCTCGCCGTCGAGCGCAAGAAGCTCTCCGCCGGCCAGACCCTCTTCACCTACCTCCACCTCGCCCCCGATCCGGACCAGACCCGCGATCTCGTCGACAGCGGCGCCACCTGCATCGCCTACGAGACGGTGACCTCGCCGACCGGCGGCCTGCCGCTGCTCACCCCGATGTCCGAGGTCGCCGGCCGCATGGCGGCGCAGGTCGGCGCCCATGCGCTGGAGAACGCCTCCAAGGGCCGCGGCATCCTGATGGGCGGCGTGCCCGGCGTCGCCCCGGCCAAGGTCGTCGTCCTCGGCGGCGGCGTCTCCGGCACCCACGCCACCACCATAGCGCTGGGCATGGGCGCCGACGTCACCGTCGTCGACCGCTCGCTCGACGTGCTGCGTCGCCTCAACGTCCAGTTCGGCGCCCGTCTGAAGACCGCCTACTCGACCCGCGAGGCGATCGCCGATCTCGTCGCCGACGCCGATCTGGTCATCGGCACCGTGCTGATCCCCGGCGCCGCCGCACCGAAGCTGATCACCCGGCCGATGCTCAAAACCATGAAGCGCGGTTCCGTCATCGTCGACGTGGCGATCGACCAGGGCGGCTGCACCGAGACCTCGCGTCCGACGACTCACTCCCGCCCGACCTACGTCGTCGACGGCGTCGTCCACTACTGCGTCGCCAACATGCCCGGCGGTGTCGCCCGCACCTCGACCTTCGCGCTCAACGCCGCGACCCTGCCCTTCACCCTGGCGCTCGCCGACAAGGGGTGGAAGCGCGCCATCGCCGAGGATCCGCACCTCGCCGAAGGCCTCAACGTCCACGCCGGCCGCGTCACCTACGCGGCGGTGGCCGAAGCCCTCGGCTACGATCTCCTGCCGACCGCCAAGGCGCTCGCCGCCTGATCGCTCGGTCTCCCGAGGAGAAAGAAAGGCCCCGCGCCGATCTCCCCGGCGCGGTGTCTTCGTTTTCGCCGTCGCGTCCCGTGTCCGACGTCATCTCGCGAAAGGTGCGGTTCGCTCGAACAGCACCAGCTCGAGCCCTTGCCGTGTCGTCCGGCCGAAGGGGCGAAAGCCGAGCCGGCCGGCGAGGCCGAGCGACACGGTGTTGGCCGGGTCGATCATGCAGACGCCGCGTGCGGCGGGGAACCGCCCGTCGAACCACGCGACCGCCGCCGCCATCGCCTCGCCGCCGTAGCCCTTCCCGCGCGCCTCTCCGGCGATGATCCACATCGCTTCCGGAGCCTCGTCGAAATGCGCACCGATCCCGCGGCGGAAACGAGCGAAACCGACCTCGCCGACGATGCGCCCGGTCGCCTTCTCCTCCACCAGGAAGGGGGCGAAGCCGAAGACCCGACGATGGCCGACGAGCCTGAGCAGCCGCGCCCAGGCGCCTTCCGCGTCGAGGATCGGTGTGAAGGAGACGCCGTCCGGTGGTGGCGCCCACAAAGGCGTGTAGGCGTCGATGTCGGCGGCGCGGTGGGCGCGCAGAATCAGGCGCTCGGTGACGATCGTTTCGCCCGTGAGGTCGTCGCTCACGACCATGGTGCGCACTTCACACCCGCGCCCACAGACGCGGCACCGCGTCCCACAGCGTCGCGGCGGCGAAGCCGAGGAAGAGGCCTCCGGTGATGCGGACGATCCACACCGCGTGGGTGAGGTAGAGCCGCCGCATGACCGAGGTGCCGACCAACCAGGCGAGGATGACATCGCCGGCGAGGAAGCCGAGGAAGGCGGCGGCGAGGAGCGCCGGCATGGCGTCGAAGGAGAGGCTCTCCGACTGACCGGTGAAGAGCGCGGTGAACATGGCGAGCGCCACCGGATAGCTCTTCGGGTTGGTCAGCCCGAACATCACGCCGCGGCGATAGGGGTGGTGGCCGATGAGGTCGTCGGCGCCGCGCGCCGAGGCGGCGTTCACCGCCCGCCAACCGAGATGGCCGAGATAGAGGCCGCAGGCCAGCGCCACCAGATCGAACAGCAGCGGATCGAAGACCTGCGCCCCGACCAGCGCCAGGATGGCCAGCGAGCACCACAGCAGGTCGCCGAACAGGTGTCCGGCGAGGAAGAACAGCGCCGGTCGTCGTCCCTTGGCGGCGCCGATGCCGACGAGCGCCAACACCGCCGGCCCGGGCGAGACGACGTAGAGACATCCGGCCACGGCCGAGGCGAGGAGCGTGGTGATCTGCATGGACGAGATCCTAAACGCACGCGTGTCGTGCCGTCTCGGGTCGGCTCGAATGTCGGCCATGCGCAGCGGCGGTTCTCCACCGAGTTTGGCACGGTCGATGCGAAACATCCGCTCGAACCCGGCGCGAACCCACCGTTCGTGTCGGGCTCGCGACCATGTCCGGTCGAAAGACGACGAAATCCGACGAGAGGATCGCGATCATGGCGGTACACATGGTGAAGGTCGCCTACGAGGGGGCGGTGACGAAGGCGCTGAAGAGCGCCGAAGCCGGTCCCACCACCGGCGGCGTGGTGGTCTACGAGATCCGCGACGTGCCGGCGAACCTGACGATCGACGACGTCGTCGATGCGGTGAAGCGGGTCGGCGGCAAGCCCAGGCACACCGATCACGAAGTGAAATGGGCCGACCTCGCCGGATGACGCCGAGGCGCGGTGGCGGAAGGAAGAAGGGCGACGCCGATGGCGCCGCCCCTTCGTCGTGCGATCCGCGAGCGGGGTCACACCCGCTTGAGGTCGTCGATGTAGACGCCGATCTCGCGATGCAGCGCGGTGCGGAACTCGCCGAGTTCGTGTGCGGTGGCGAGCACCCCTGCGGCGGCGCGGCCGGTGTGGCCGGCATCCTCGCCGACCGCGCCGATCCCGTTGGAGACCATGCGGGTGCCGTCGGCCGCCTGCTGGATGTTCTGGGCGATCTCCTTGGTGGCGAGATCCTGGTCGCCCATGGTGCCGGCCATGTCGCGGGCGATCTCGGTCAATTCGCGGATGGTGTCGCCGATCGAGCCGATCGCGTCGACGACCTTCTGCGTGTCGCCCTGGATGTGGGCGACCTGCGAACTGATCGCCTCGGTCGCCCGCGTGGTCTCGTTGGCCAGCGCCTTGACCTCGGTCGCGACGATGGCGAAGCCGCGCCCCGCCTCGCCGGCTCGTGCCGCCTCGATGGTGGCGTTGAGGGCGAGGAGATTGGTCTGCGAGGCGATGGTGTTGATGAGTTCGACCACCTCGCCGATCCGCGCCCCGCTCGACGCCAGATTGCGCACCACCTGATCGGTGTTGCCGGCCTCGCTCAGCGCCCGTTCGGCGATCTCGGCGGTGCGGTCGACCCGGCGCAGCACCTCGTGTACCGAGCTCGCCAGCTCCTCGCTCGCCGCCGCCACGGCCTGGACGGTGCGCGACGTCGATTCCGCTTCGCGCGCCGCATCACCCGAGCGGGACGCGGTGCGTTCGGCGACCGCGTTCATCTCGCGCGCCGTCGCTTCCATGCGGTCGGCCGCGGCCGACATGTCGCCGAGCAGCTTCTCGATCGACCGGCCGAAGGTCTGGGTGCGCTCCTCGCGCCGGACGCCGCGCTGGTGACGATGCTCGGCGTCCTCGCGCGCCTGGGCCTCGCCCTTGCGCCGCGCCTCGACCGCTTCTTCCAACGATTGTGCCGCATGAACCATGGCGGCGATCTCGTCGATCGGGCCGGGGGCGGGCAGATCGACGGCATGGCCGCCTTCGCCGATCGTCTTCATCGCGCCGGTGAGCGCGGTGAGCGGCCGTCCGACGTCGTGCTGCAGCCAGACGGCCATGGCGACGCCGCCGACCGTCATCGCCAGTGCCAACACGCCGAAGATCAGCATCGCCCGCGTCCGAGCGGCATCGAGATCGGTGCGGTCCGCCGCCATCACGTAGGAGCCGATGCGCTGGCCCGAAAAATCGGTGAGCGGCTCGCCGGCGACCGTCCACGAACGGTCCTCGAAGGCGGTCGTCTCGTAACGGCCGCTCACGCCCTCCTGGATCGCCGCCGAGAGGGCGTGATCGGCCGGGAAGCTCGAGGCGAGCATCTTGCGCGTCGAAGTGCCGTTTTTCTCCTTCGTGTCGACGAGGAGGGCGAGACGCAGGCCGGTGCGCTCGGTGAAGGCCTTGACGAATTCCTGTTCGAAGCCGAAGCCGAATTCGACGGTGCCGAGATGCTTGCCGCCGCTCGTCACCGGGCTGACGGCGCGAATGCCCATGCCGGCGACGCCGCCCTCGAGGCCGCGCACCTCGCGGGAGCCCTGATTGGCCTCCACCACGGTCTTGCGGAAGCCGGAGAGATCGTCGCCGAACTTCTCCGGCTTGTGGACCCGCAGGAACGAGATGGCCGGCGGCAGGTGGAACTGGAACTGGTCGAAGCCGTCTTCCTTGATCGTCGGGAAAGCCGGAAGCAGCGCCTTGCCGAGCGCGTCACGGTTCTGCGCCGCGAAGGCGTCGACGAAGGTCGGTACGTGGGCGACCAGACGCGCCATCGACTGGGCCCGTTGTGCCTGGGTCGCGATCTCGGCGTTGAATTGGCGCGATCCGGCGGCGAGTTGGCGTTGAACGTCGTCCTGGATCAACCCGCCGATGAACCACATTCCCGTGCCGACGCAGAGTGCGACGGCGGCCGTGATGCCGGCTCCGATGCCGAGCGCGAAGCGTGTACGAAGGCGCATTGAAAGTTCCCCGCGAAACCATGCGATTGGACAATCTCGCTCCGACACGGTTGACGGGATGTTAAATTTACCGAAGAACTTCGATTTCGATCCGAGGTTTCCTTTGACCTTCAGCAAATGACATCAGGGGTTCCCCTGAACGGGGCCGATGTCGCCGCCGTATTACGCCACGTAATGGAGGGGACGTGCCCGTCATACTCTACGTCGACGCAGATGCCTGCCCCGTGAAGGATGAAATATTGCGTGTCGCAGGAAGACTGAAGTTGAAGACGTGCTTCGTCTCCAATTCATGGATGAGATTACCTGATGATCCGCTGGTCGAACGAGTCGTCGTCGCCCAGGGGATGAACATCGCCGACGACTGGATCGCCGAGCGGGCAGGGCGCGGGACTGTGGTGGTGACCGCCGACGTGCCTCTCGCCGACCGCTGCGTGAAGGCGGGGGCCCGGGTGGTCGCGCCGAATGGTCGCACCTTCGATGCCGCCTCGATCGGCATGGCGCTCGCCACCCGCGATCTGATGGAGGATCTGCGCTCGGCCGGCGCCGTCACCGGCGGCCCGCGGCCCTTCGCCCCGAAGGATCGTCAGACCTTCCTCCAGGCCCTCGATCGCGAGGTACGCCGAGCGGCGAAGGACCTCTGATACCGAGCGGATGAAGTTCCGACCTGTTCGGAACTTCATCCGCGAAGGCGAGCCCGAACGGGCGTCGGCCGGTCAGGCCGCAACTCACGAAATTCGGACGAGTCCGAATTTCGTGAACTCGGTATGATGCGGTACCCGCGATATTTCGACTGGCTCGAAATTTCGCGGGTACCGCATGAGTTCGACGACGTCGGCGGCCGTGGTTCGACCTTCCCCGAAGGCGGTCCGGCCGCCCTCAGCGCTTCTCGAACACCACCACGGCCTCGACGTGATGCGACCACAGGAACTGATCGATCGGCGTCACCGGGCTCATGCGCCAGCCGGCGTCGACGAGATAGCGCGCGTCGCGCGCCAGCGTCGCCGGATTGCACGACACCGCGACGATCACCGGCACGCCCGACTTCGCCAGTTCCTTGACCTGCGGCGCGGCGCCGTCGCGTGGCGGATCGAACACCACCGCATCGTAGCCGGCGAGCTCCTTGGCCATCAGCGGCCGGCGATAGAGATCGCGCGCCTCGACCGTCACCGGCTTGAGGCCCTGGGTGTGGCGCGCCGCATAGGAGAGCGCCTCGAGCGCCGGCTTGTCGTTCTCCACCGCATGGACCTGGGCGAGGCGCGACAGGCGCAGGGCGAAGGTGCCGCAGCCGGCGAAGAGATCGGCGACCCGCGCCGGCCCCTTGGCCTTCTTCGGCCGCGCCGCCAGCGCCGCGACGACCGCCGTCTCGACCAGCCCCGCCATCGCTTCCTCGGCCACCGCCACCGCCTGGATGAAGGCGCCCGGCGGCGGCATCACCGCGATGCCGCCGAAGCGGATCACCGGCGGATGCGCCTCGACCACGATCTCCCGGCCGACCGAGAAGCGGGCGAAGCCGAGATCGAGGGCCTGGGCGATCGCCTGCTGGCGCCGCTCCGGCGGCAGTTCCGCCTCGCCGACCGAAACGTCGAGCCCGGTCTCGGTGTCGAGCACGGTGAAGATCGCCCCCTTCGCACCGAAGGTCAGGAGATGCGAGATCTTGATCAGCTTCGGCAGGCTGGCGCGGATGCGCGGGGTGATCACCAGACAACCGTCGGCCTCCACCACCGTGTGGGAGAGCCGCTCGCGGAACCCGGCGACCGGTGCGCCGGTCCGCCGCTGCACCGCGATCACCGCCCGCCGGCGGCTCGCCGGTCCGGTGGCGACGCAGTCGCCGATCTCGATCTCGAGACCGCGATCGAGGAACGCCTCGAGGATCTGGTGGCGCTTCCAGGCGAGATAGGCGTGTTCGCCCCAATGCTGCAGCGAGCAGCCGCCGCAGCGGTCGTAGACCGGACAGGCCGGCTCGATCCGGTCGGGGCTGGCGTGGAGGATCTCCTCGATGCGCCCACGTTCGTTCACCCCTTCCCCGGTGATCGAGACACGAACCGTCTCGCCCGGCAGCGCCCCGCCGACGAACAGCCGCTTCTCGCCGGCCTCGGTTTCGAACACGGCGACGCCGTCGCCCTTGTGGGCGATGTCGCTGATGGTGACCGTCTCGGTCGCGGGAGCGGTCGGGTGGGAGGCTTCTTCGCGGTTCATCATGCGCTTCTGCCCCAACCGGGCCGTGAATGCGAGCGGAAAGCGGGCTCGTACCATCGGCCGTTGGAAAAGACCGATGGTATTCCCGACGCGAGTTTCGCATGCCTCTGACGCAAATGAGAAATTCGCGTGCAGTCGAAGGCGGGGTGCGTCGGCACCTTCGGCCTTTGGTATCACGCCGCTGCTTTGCGGGCGGCCACGACCCATTCGCGGTTGCCGTCGCCCCCGGTGATCGCCGCCGGCGCCCGGCCGATCGGCGTCCAGCGGTGGGCGACGAGCATCGCTTCGATGCGATCGACGGCGGCTGTCGCCTGCGCCTCGTCGCGGACGATGCCGCCCTTGCCGATGTGGTCGCGCCCGACCTCGAACTGCGGCTTGACCAGGAAGACGCCGACGGCGCCGGGCGCCGCGAGGTCGAGGGCAGGGGGGAGCGCCAGCGCGAGCGAGATGAAGGAGACGTCGGCGACGACGAAGGCGGGCGCGGCCGGCAGATGCGCGGCGGTCAGGTCGCGGGCGTTGAGCCCCTCGATCGCCACGACGCGCGGGTCCGTCGCGACCACCTCCGCCAACTGCCCGTGACCGACGTCGATGGCGGTGACCCGCGTCGCGCCGCGCGCCGTGAGCACCTGGGTGAAGCCGCCGGTCGAGGCCCCGACGTCGAGGCACTCGCAGCCCTCGGGCGACAGCGCGAAGGCGTCGAGCGCGCCGGTGAGTTTCAACGCCGCCCGCGACACCCAGGCAGCAGCCGGATCGGCGACGACGAGCGTCGCACCCTCACCGACCGCCGCGCCCGGCTTGGTCTCGACCCGGCCGTCGATCGTCACCTCGCCGCGTCGAATGGCATCGGCCGCCCGCGCCCGCGTCGCCATGAGGCCGCGTCGCACCAGCGCCTGATCGAGTCGTTCGCGGGACATGGGCTCAGAGACAGGCGGCGAAGCCGGTGGCGATGGTGTCGAACCACACCCCGGCGCCGAACCGCAACCACGCCCAGACGGCGAGCCCCATCGCGGCCACGAAGATCGGCGTGCCGATATAGAGAACGGGACGGGGCAGGGCTTTCGACATGAGTGCAGTATAGAGCCGAAGCGGAGTGGAGGGAAATGGCGGGACGCCCCCTTCTCCCCTCGCGGGAGAAGGTGCCCCGCAGGGGCGGATGAGGGGGTGCCGCGAAGCGGCAACCGGGTGGAAGCGTCGGGCTCCTTGGTCTGCGAGAGGCCCGAACCCCTCATCCGGCCTTCGGCCACCTTCTCCCGCAAGGGGAGAAGGGACCCTCGTGGCCTCGTTCTCGTGTTCCCGAAGATCCGAGATTCGGGTGCGTGTCGCCTCCTGCGCCTCACGCCAATCGATAGCGCGCCGCCAGATCGACCCGGCCGTCGCTCGCCACCAGACCGCGCGCCACCAGATCCTCGACATGGGCGAGCATCGACAGCGCCGCCGCGCCGTGCAGCGAGCGGTCGACCTCGGCGTAGACGATGCGCACCATGTCGGGGATGGTCTCGTCGCCGGCCGCCAGCCGATCGAGCACCGCCTTCTCGCGGCCGAGACGATGGCGCACCAGCGCCTCGAGGAACTCGCCCGGATCGGCGATGCCGTTGCCGTGGGCGGGCAGCAGCAGGCTCTCCGGCCGGTCGATCAGGCGGCGGAGCGACGCCATGTAGTCGACCATCGAGCCGTCAGGCGGCGCGACGATCGACGTCGACCACGCCATGACGTGATCGCCGGTGAAGGTCGTCTCCTCCTGCGGCAGCACGAAACACAGATGGTTCGGGGTGTGGCCGGGCGTGGCGATCGCCTCGAGCACCCAGCCCTCGCCGGCCACCACGTCGCCGTCGCCGAGGGTGACGTCGGGACGGAACTCGTGGTCGCCGGAGGCGTCGAGCGGATTGATCTCGCCGAGATCGAGCGGTCGCGCCGGCCGGTGCGGTCCTTCGCCGTAGACCCGGGCGCCGGTCGCCCGCGCCAGCGCCCGCGCCGCCGGCGAATGGTCGCGGTGGGTGTGGGTGGCGAGGATCGCCGAGACCGGCCGGCCGTCGATCGCCCGCAGCAGCGCGTCGATGTGGGACGGATCGTCCGGCCCCGGGTCGATCACCGCCAGATCCCGTGTCCCGACCAGGAAGGTGTTGGTACCGTGGAAGGTGAACGGCCCGGGGTTCTTCGCCACCACGCGGGTGACGAGATCGGAGAGCCGCACCGCCTCGCCGTGGCGCGGGTCGAAGCTGCGGTCGAAACGGGGCGCGTCGGCGGCCATCGGCGGTTCCCTCACTTGAGGAGCGAGACGACGAAGCGCAGGCCCATCAGCGCCAGGAAGATCGCGAAGGCGATCTCCAGCGTCCGCTTCGGCAGCCGATGGGCGAGGCGCGCACCGATCGGCGCCACCCAGACGCTGGTCGGCATGACCAGCGCCGCGCCGATCACCGACACGAAGCCGAGGGAGAGCGGCGGCAAAGCCCCCATCTTGCTCCACCCGGCGAGCACGTAGCCGATGGCGCCGGGGATGGAGATGAGGACGCCGATGCCCGAGGCGGTGGCGACCGAGCGGTGGATCGGCACCTTGCAGAAGCTCAGAACCAGATTGACGATCGAGCCGCCGCCGATGCCCATCAGCGCCGACAGGAGGCCGGTGACGCCGCCGATCACGGCGCGCCACGGCTCGCCGGGCACCCGTTCGGCGATCGCCCAGCTGTCCTTGCCGAAGCCCAGCTTGATCGCCGTCGCCCAGGCGACGAAGACGAACACCAGCTTGAACACCGCCGGCGGTGCGAAGGAGGCGATCCACGAGCCGAGGAGTACGCCGACGATCGTCGGGATGGCCCAGGCCTTGAGCAGTTCCTCGTCGACGGCGCCGCGCGCTCGATGCGCCATGAAGGAGCGGATCGAGGTCGGGATGATGACGGCGAGCGAGGTGCCGACCGCCAGCTGCATCTTGAGATCGTCCGCGACGCCGATGACGCCGAACAGCTGGAACAGCACCGGCACCATCACCGCGCCGCCGCCGACGCCGAAGAGACCGGCGAGCAGGCCGGAGATCACACCGGCGCCGAGCAGCACCGAGGCGAGAAAGGCCATTTGGCCGAGATCGAATTCACCCATCGTCGAGATCAGGCTCCTCTGTCGTCGATCAGTCTGTCGCGCCGTGCGAGGCCGGGGAAGAGCCGCATCCACAGACCAGCCACCACCAATGTGCCGACCCCGCCGAGAACCACCGAGCCGACCGGCCCGATCGCCGCCGCGAGCGCCCCGGATTCGAACTGCCCGAGCTCGTTGGAGGCGCCGATGAACACCGAATTGACCGCCGAGACGCGGCCGCGCATCTCGTCCGGCGTCTCCTGCTGCACCAGCGTCTGGCGGATCACCACCGACACCATGTCGGAGGCGCCGAGCAGGACGAGGAAGGCGAGCGACAGCCACAGCGAGGCGGAGAGGCCGAAGCCGACGGTGGCGAGGCCGAAGCCGGCGACCGCGGCGAACATGATGCGGCCGGCGTTGCGTTCGAGGGGATGGCGCGCCAGCCACAGGCCGACGATCGCCGCGCCCACCGCCGGCGCCGAGCGCAGTAGGCCGAGCCCCCACGGGCCGGTCATCAGGATGTCGCGGGCGTAGATCGGCAACAGCGCCGTCGCCCCGCCGAGCAGCACCGCGAAGAGATCGAGCGAGATCGCCCCGAGGATCACCGGACGGGAGCGGATGAAGGCGATGCCGGCGAGAAGCCGTTCGAGGCTCGGCTTGCCGCCGACACCGTTCACCGGTCGCGGTGGGATGGAGAAGACCGCGATCGCGCCGGCGGCGAAGGCGGCGAAGGCCGAGGCGAAGGCCACCGTCGGGCCGAACGCATAGAGCAGGCCGCCGAGCGCCGGCCCGCCGATCGTCGACAGTTGCCACGTCGACGACACCCAGGCGATGGCCCGCGGAAACTCCTCGCGCGGCACCAGCATCGGCACCAGCGCCTGCGACGCCGGCATGGCGAAGGCGCGCGCCGTGCCGAACAGCGCCGCGAGTCCGTAGACCGGGGCCGGGGAGGTCGTCCCGACGATCACCGTGACGAGCAACCCGAGCGACACCGCCGCCATGGTGGCGAAAGCGGCGGTGACGACGAGACGGCGATCGAACCGGTCGGCGACCTCGCCGGCGACCAGCGCGAAGAGGAGATTGGGCAGGAACACCGCCAGTCCGACGAGGCCGAGCGCCCAGGCCGAACGGGTGATCTCGTAGACGTACCAGCCGACGCCGACGTCATGGACCTGGATGGCGAGCCCGGTGGCGAAGCGTGCGCCGAGATAGAGACGGAAATCGCCGTAGCGAAGAACCTCGCGGCCGGAAGCCGGGTTCGGTGCCGTCGTGGCGGTCTGGGTCATCGAGGTGTCCGCGGGGGCAGGCGAGGCGCGGCCGTGTCGGGATGGCGCGTCCGTAGTTTTCCGCTCTAACACGTCGAGGAGGGCACTGTCTTCCTCAGCCGGTTCGCCTGCGCAATTTCGTGATCACGAATCCGCGCTCGCTTGGAAAGAGCAATGCCATGGCGGCGCCGTAGACGATCACCCCGGCGATGATCTCGCCGATCAGCGCGAGGGTTCCCCGGCCCCAGGGGACGGCCGCCAGCACCGCGCACATCACCCCGGTCGAGCCGAGGATGCGGACCCAGCGACTCCACTGCGGCCTGAGCCGGTAGTCCTTCATCGCGATCGCCATGGTCAGAAGGGCGGCGAGCAGCGTGCCGGCGACGCAGCCCACCGTCGCCCAGACCAGCCCGGCGATTCCGCCGCCGCCCCACACCAACCCCACCGCCACGCCGACGACGCAGCCGAGCGCCTCGATGGCCATCAGCGGCACCATCCGGCCGGGCGCGGTGTGGAGCAGGAACAGCTGGTCGACGTAGTGGGCGCGCTGGTTGCGGATCGATCCGGCGAGCACGGCGAGCGGCAGGATGGCGATCGTCGCGGCGCGGAACGGCTCGGCGATCATCGCCTCGACCAGCGGCCGGCTCACCATCGCCACCCCGGCGGTGGTCGGGGCGAGGAGGGCGAAGAGCATCGACCCGTTGTCGGCGAGCTGCTTCAGCGCGCCTTCCTCGTCGCCGCTCTCGTAGAGCCTGACCGCGATCGGGAAGGCGGCCGCGGTGAGCAGCATCGCCGCCACCGACGACACCCGCTGTCCGAGCCCCCATCCGACCGACAGGAGGCCGAGCGCCTCCGCGCCGGCGAGTTGGTCGACGACCAGCCGGATGCCGTTGGTGGCGATCCAGGCGAGCATTCCGGTCGCCAGCATCGGCAGTCCGTAGACGAGTGCATCGCCGATCACGTCGCGGCCCGGTATCGGGATCTTCGGCTTCACCCCGAGACGGATCATCACCACTGCGAGACCGAGCACCTGGACCACCGCGATGCCGGCGAGCGCCGCCGTCGGCGTCGCCCCGAAGGCGATGACGCCGACGAAGGAGGCGAGGGTGCCGACGAGCGGCCCGGCGAGCTGGGCGATGGTGTAGGTGGCGATCGCCTGCTCGGTACGCGCGATCTCGCTGTAGTGGGTGAGGAGCGAGCGGGTGACGAAGAGGACGGCCGAGGCGACGAAGAACTCGGCGCTCGGCGTCATGTCGAGCGCGAGGAGCAGTGGCACCGCCGCGACCACCTGGAGGAGCGCGCCGCCGAGCACCACGGCATTGTCGGCTTCGACGAGACGCCGCCGCCGGTCCTCGTCCATCGCCGCGCGGAAGCGCAGGGCATAGAGCGACCACCAGGCGATGGTCACCATGTAGACCAGTTCCTGTGCTGCGAGCACGTAGGAGACGACGCCGTAGGTCTCGGCGTCGAGCAGATGTGTCCACACCACCGCCGCCACGAACATGGCGAGCGGACCCAGGAGCTGGGCCGGGAGGTAGAGGAGCGTCTGTCTCAGCATCATCGCTCGGGCACCGCATTCGGCGCGGCGCCGGGGTCACCGGCGTGGTGCGCCCGGCCGCTCGAATCGCGTCGCCTCCGATGTCGCCCGAGGATGCCGGATGGCGCAAGCCGAACCGGGCGGATCGGCCGTGAATCCGGCGGCGCGACGATGCTCAGGGGAGCCCCCGGGCCTGCGATCGCGCCCGGGTCAGGCGGAACTCGATCGCCCCCGTTTCGCCCCCGTGGGCGCCGGCCGGGTGCGTGAGCCGCGCGCGAATCGCGGCCGCCAGAGCGGACACCTCGGCCCCGAGCGCGGCGAAGCGTCGACGCGGCACGACCTCGAAGGTCAGCGCCACCAGGGTCTCCGTGCCCACCTCGATGGTTCGTGCGACGCCCGGATGGCGCGGCAGCACCGCTCCGACACCGTAGGTCACCGTGCCCCGGCGGATCGCCTCCGCCGAGCCGGAGGTCGGGCGCAGCGTCGCCGCGCCGGCGAGGATCCGCACCGCACCTTCCCCCGTCGTCGGCTCGAGCCGTATGCGGATGCCGGGCGAAGCGAGCATCAGCCCGTGCCGCAAACGGTGGCGCGGCGGCGGGACGATCGGCGTATCGGGGAAGGTGATGTCGAAATGGCGCAGGATCTCGTCGATGTCGTGAAGGTGCAGTCGAGCTTCGTCGCGATCGATCAGAGACTGCACCTCGTGTCCGTCGGCGTCGCCGATCACACCGCGCCGCGGCCGGGGGAGGCCGGTCGCCGGGTCGGGTCGCCACAGGACGAGCGTATAGGAATCGGAGGGGATCTGCTGGATGATCGCGGCGATGTGGGCGCGGTCGAGCCGACGCGGCGGGCGCCCGGGGGCGACCATCCTCTCCGTCGTCTCCACCTCGTTCACCGACCGGACGTCGTTCGGCTGTCCCGTTTGCATCTCCACCTCTCGCCCGCGAACTCTAAGCGGAGTGCCCGGACAACGGGAGCCGAACCGGCCGAATTCGGCGAAATTGAACGATTCGCGGTTAATGCGCGGCGGCGACGGGTGCCGCGCCGCGGCCGCTCGCGCCGACGGTGGGCATCATCGTCATCACCATGACGGTGAAGAACGCCAGATTGGTCGACTTGCTGGAGAGGCCCGTCGACGCCGACATCACCACCACGAAGAAGGCGACCGGCCACAGGCTCGCCCGCGAGGTGGCGCGCACCAGTTCGAAGAGATAGGCGCCGAGCGCGGAGAGGAGCAGCAGCGCCGGGATCAGGCCGTAGAAGGCGACGAAGGCGACTTCGGTGCTCTCGATGCCGATGGTGATGCCCCAGGTCCGCTGCGCCTGGATCATCAGGTCCGGCGGCGGTCCGAACAGGAACTCCTCCCAACCGAGATCGGCGAAGATGCGGAACATGGCGATACGCGTTCCCGCGCTTCCCGAGTCGTCGGAGAAGCGCTGGATCAACCGGTCGGCCGCCCCGGCGTCGACGGCGACGATCGCCACCACGGCGAGAACCGTCACCGCCGCCACCGCCATCGCCGCATCGGTCAGCGTGAAGCGCCGGCCGGCGAGCACCCGCGATGCACCGAGAGCGCCGGCCATCGCCACGATCGCGAAGGCGAGGATCATCGCCACGCGCCCGCCGAACGCGACCAGCGCCGCCGACGCCAGGGACATCGCCGCGATCCGCAGCAGGAGCGGCATCGACCGACCGCCTCCCGTCGCCGTCATCACCAGCCAGCAGCCGGTGGCGAAGGCGTTGTTGAGCGGATGGCCGAGGATCGCCGTCGACCGCCAATCGTGGATGATCGTGCCGTCGACGTCGTACATCGGCGTCAATCGCCACCCGGTGAAGTATTCGACGAGGCCGACGATCGCGTTGACGGCGAAGAACAGATGCAGCGCCGTGCCGATCGGACGCCGCGAAGCCGGATCGAGAGCGCCGATCGCCACGAACACCAGGATCGGCAGGACGAAGGTGTCGATGATCGCCGACAGCGGCAGATGTTGGACCAGCGCGGTGTGGACGAACACCAGCACCACGGCGGCGCCCAGCGCGATCACGCCGGGATGATCGACGGCGATCTCCGCCGCTCGGTGCCCCGCTCCACCGCCTTCGATCATCGCCGCGACGACCGCCGCGACGGCGAACCAGGTCGCCGGATGGATCTTGGTGACGAACGACCCGCCCGAGACGGCGTAGGGAACCCCGAGGGCGACCAGCGCCATCGCCGAGATCATCGCCATCGCCGCCACGCTCGCCCACACCAGCCACGTCGTCACCCGGCCGGCCGTCGTCGGCCGCGCGCGAGGCGCGGACGAAAGGACGGGGAGGGGTCTGACCGGCGAGAAGGCGAGACTCACGGGATCGGCTCTCGGTGACGGGACGGGTCGATACGCGATCGGCCCGTTGCGGCTTTCGTGACGTCCCATCCGACACCGCGACCGGTGGAGAACCGGTATGCGCCGCGTGCGATCTCCGGACATGGTTGATCGATGGTTGCCGCCACCGGGATCGGCTGAAGTCCGCCGAAACATCGCCTCCCCGCGTCGTCGCCACGGCACGTTTCGACGTCCTTCGGGATGGTTCACAATTCGTCACCGAAATCGATAAAATTGTAAGTATCCGACCTGATCTCCATTAACCGAGAGATTGGGAAAGACTTTAAAATTCGATATGAATTGCCTAGCTTCTCGGAGATCGGGCGGGGTGGCGGTGGAGAACCTCATCCACTCCTCGAGAGGTGGCGCCGTGACGACTTTCGCACTCGAGTCTGCCGTGGAGAAGAAGACACACCAGGTCGGTCCCGGCGTCGCTCGGATCGATTCCTGGCGGATCAACGTGCCCGACGAGGCCTGGCTGATCGAACGCATCGTCCAGGATGCCGGCGAGGGCCGTGGCGGGACCGTCTTCACCATCAATCTCGACCATCTCCACAAATTGCGCCACGACGCGGCCTTCCGCGCCGCCTACGAACGCGCCACCTACGTCACCGCCGACGGCATGCCGGTGGTGTTGCTGGCGCGCTCGACCGGGGTCGACATCGAACGCGTCACCGGCGCCGATCTGGTGCTTCCGCTGTGTCGCGCCGCCGCCGCCGTCGGCATCGCAGTCTATTTCTACGGCACCCGCACGGAGATCCTCGATCGCGCCGTCGAGCACCTGCGTCATGAGATCCCCGGCCTCCGGGTCTCCGGCGTCGAAGCGCCGCCGATGGGCTTCGACCCGCACGGTGAAGCGGCGCGCGAAGCGGCCGAACGGATCGCCCGATCCGGCGCCGGCATCTGTTTCGTCGCCCTCGGCGCGCCGAAGCAGGAACTCTTCGCCAACGCGGCGCTGACCTGGTCGGAAGGCGTCGTCTATCTCGGCGTCGGCGCGGCGCTCGATTTTCTCGCCGGCGAACGCCGGCGCGCACCACACGCGATGCAGCGCATCGGCCTCGAGTGGGCCTGGCGCACCGCTCAGGAACCGCGCCGCCTGCTGCCGCGCTACCTGAAATCGGCGGTGTGGCTGTTCGGATACCTGTTGCGCTCGACGCTCGGCATCACCCGCGACGGCCCCCTCCCGCCGGAGGTCACGGTCGAACCGCGGTCGAAGTCGAAGATCGTCGCGCCGGCGCCGCTCTCCGCCCCTCGGAGGTGAAACGATGACTTCGCATCGGCTGTGCCTGATCCACCCGACCGACCCGCGCATCGAGCCTGCGGGCGCCGTCGAGACCCGGCTGAATGCCGTCCTGTCGGCGCTGCCCTCGGACTTCTCGGTTCTCTTCGTCGGCACCGACCACGTCGGTGATCTCCGCCCCGGCACCGGTGCGGCGATCTCGGTGGCCGGCCGATCGGTCGACTTCCTGCCGGTGCGCCGCAGCGGCTCGGGGTCCTTCGCCGCCGGATTGATGCGTCATCTCTCCGCGGTGCGCACCGCCGCGCGCGCCGAGGTCGCCTCCGTTTCGGTGCACGACTTCACCTGGGTGCCGCTCGCCCGTCTCGTCGGCCGGCCGATCGTGCTGGTGGTCCACGCCGATCCGCACGCCGGTGCGATCGCCGGGCGTGTGCCGCTGCGGACGGCGCTGCGCGAATCGCTGGCGCTGCGAGTGGCCGACCGTGTGGTGGCCTGCGACCCGGGGTTCGCCCGCCGGTGTCGCGATGCCCATCCGACGATCGCCGCCAAGACCGAATTGCTGGCTCTTCCCGTCGGCGAAGAGGCCTCGACCGTCTCACTCTTCGACGGCGACGTACAGGTCGCCCGCCTGTGGGAACGCCATCGCCGGCTCTTCGACGCCCACGCCGTCCGGCGCGGCCTGCACGCCGCCGCCTGATCCCTCACGCTTCGGACGTCGCGACGATCTCGTTCACCAGTCGCTCCCATTCGCCGAACCCCTTTTCGAAGGAGTAGGTCTCGGCACGGGCGAACCGCGGTCGTGGATCGCCGGGGTCGGCGAGCGCGATGTCGATGCCGGCCGCCAGCGACGCCGGATCTTCGACCGGCACGAGACGCCCGAAGCGCCCGCCGTCGAGGATCTCCGTCGGTCCGGTGCAGGCGGTCGCCACGATCGGCAGCCCGTGCGCCAGCGCCTCGACCAGCACCATGCCGAAGGCCTCGGTCCGCGACGGCACGGCGAGGACCCGCGTCTGCCGGTAGAGCGCCCGGACGTCGTCCACCTGTCCGAGGAAGGTGACGCGATCGGCGATGCCGAGATCGCGGGCCTGACGGGTCAGTTTCGCTCGCTCGCCGCCGTCGCCGGCGATCACCAGCCGCGCGCCGGGACGCTTCACCCGAGCGAAGGCGTCGATCAGCACGTCGACGCCCTTCTCGTGGCTGAGCCGCCCGGCCGCCAGCACCACGTCCGGTCGCACGGCGAGATCGGCGGCGGTGGACGCCGCGTCGCCGAGATCGATGGTGGCGGGATTGTAGATGCGCAGCGTCTTCGCCGGGTCGGCGCCCCAGCGTTCGATCAGTTCTCGCCGCAGCCCGTCGGAGACGGTGACGATCCGCGCCGCCCGCCGGTTCATCGCCGGCATGCCCCAATAGGCGAGTTTGGCGAGCCGGCCGGTCAGGTACTCCTGGAAGCCGTGGTAGGAGACGACGACCGGCGTCCGCGTCCCCGCCAGCGCCGACGCCGCCACCAGCTTGACGCAGGATCCCGAGATGGCGGCCAGCGCCACGTCCGGCCGGAACTCGCGCAGGATGTCGGCGAGCCGCCGTGTCGCGCGCAGATGACCGGAGCCGAGGATGACGACCCGCGGGTTCGTCGGATCGGCGAACGACGGGCGTCCGCCGTCGAGATCGATCGCCAGGACGACCTCGTCGCCGCGCGCCGCGAAACGATCGGCCAGCGTCGCCCACACCCGTTCCGCCCCGCCGCCGCCGAAGGCGCGGGTGGTGAACAGCAGTCTGAGGCGGCGTCGCGTGGTCATGATCGGCCGGCTCACTCACGCTCTGCGTTTCCGGCCCGGGCCGGTCGTCCTGAAACCAATACATTCGGAAAATGAACGGAAATTCCATGACGCTCGAGAATCGTCCCTGCCTCACCAGTCTCACACGATTCGCCTCGACCGATCGACCCGCGGATGTCGGGGGATCCGCCGCGGATCGGCGCGGCCTCGCGCCGGGTCGCGGTCCGAGATCCGACGCTTCGATCTCGAAGCGCCGATCTGTGCGAAGGCGAACATGGTTAACGATTTGTTGAAGGCTTTGGCTTCATCTGGGGCGTGGGATTTCCGAAGACCTTGTTCGTTTCTCGTACGGTCTCCTCGTCGATCGGGTCGCCGGTCGCAACACGTCGAACTCTCCCGACATCGCCGCCGAGATGGCCGCGGATGCCGGGCCGAACGGTGGGATCGCATGTCCGGGGTACCCCTCGAGCAACGCACGGTCGCCGCGACGGCGTCCGCCGTCCCGGGTGACGAGGCGACCGCCGTCGACCTCGCCGTGGTCGGCCGGCTGCTCGCCCGGCGCTGGTGGCTCGTCGCCCTGATCACCGCGCTCTTTCTCGGTCTCGCCGGCGCCTACGTCGTCCTCGCGCCCAAGACCTGGCGCGCCGCCACCCGCGTCCTGCTCGATCCGCGCGACAAGCAACTCGTCGGCTCCGACGTCAACAAGCCGCAATATTCGATCGAAGCCGGTTGGGTGGAGACCCGGGTCGAACTGGTGAAGTCCTTCGGCAATCTCGCCGCGGTGGTGAAGAAGGAGGGGCTCGCCGCCGATCCCGAGATCGTCGGGGCGAACGCCGCCGACCTCGGCCCCGAGGCGCTCGACGCCCGCGCGGTGCGCAATCTCGCCGAGATGGTGGTGGTCGAGCGGCCGAAGGAGAACAACATCGTCGACGTCACCGTCACGACGAAGTCGGCGGAGAAGTCGGCGCGCCTCTCCCAGGCGGTCGCCGAGGCCTTCGTCGCCGGTCTCGCCCAGGCCAAGGTCGCCCAGATCGAGCAGGCCAACGCGCTTCTGTCGCGTCAGGTCGAGACCATGCGCCAGAAGATGATGGAGGCCGAGGCCAAGGTCGAAGAATACAAGCGCGCCAACGGCATCGCCGTCACCCGCGGCAACCTCGTCGACGAGGAGACGCTGCGCCAGTTGAACGAAGGCCTCGTCGCCGCGCGCCAGAAGGCCCAGGACGCCAAGGAGCGTTGGGACAAGCTGAAGCAGGTCCTCAAGTCCGGCGAGATCCAGTTTCCCGCCGGTCTCGACGGTGTCGGCTCTTCGGTTCTGTCTCGGCTGAAGATCGAAGCGGCGCTCGCCGCCAAGCGCCGCACCGAGGTCGAGCAGGACTACGGTCCGCTCCATCCCAAGGCGCGCGCCGCCGCCGCCGAGATGGACCGCGACAGGGCGCTGATCCTCGATCAGGTGAAGTCGCTCACCGCCACCGCCGAGATGGACTACCAACTCGCCCGCGCGGCCGAGGACAACGTCCGCAAGAACCTCGATCGCGCCCAGGCCCGCCTCGCCGACAAGGGCGAGGCCACCGTCGCCCTGCAGGAGCTGGAGAACGAGGCGCTGGCCCGCCGCGAACTCTACAAGTCCTTCGTCTCCCGCATGGAGGAGACGCATCTGCAGAAGTCGACCCAGATCTCCGACGCGACCATCGTCTCGCCGGCGCAGGTGCCGTTGAAGCCCTATTCACCGCGGGTCGCGATCATCCTCGGTCTCGCCCTGCTCGCCGGTCTCGGCTCCAGCATCTCGGCGGCGTTGCTGCGGGGGCGCCGCGACGTCGCCGCCCTCCTCGCCGAGCGCCGTCGCGAAAGCGCCTCGGTCGAACCTCCCGTCGCGCGCCGGCTCGCCGCGGTGATCCCGGAGGATGTCGCTCCCGCCGCCGCTCCCACCTTCGCGGACGACCCCGTCGCCGAGCCGCCGCCGACGTCCGACCCCGATACCGAGCTCCGGGCCGAGCCGGCGCCCACGACGACCGCGCCCACGGCCGAGCCGCCGTCGCGCCCCGTCCGCGCCTCGGTCGAGCCGGTCCGGGTCGATCTCGCCCTCACGCCCGAACGCATCGCCCGTCTCGGCGGCCTCGCCGAAGGCGGCGGCGCGGTGATCGACGCCTTCGTCGTCGCCCCCGACGGCCGCACCGACGTCGCCGGCCTCGCCGGCCTGCGCCGTCTCGCCGCCGAACTCGGCGAAGGCCTGCCGCGGGTCCGTGTCCTCTTCTCCAATTCGGTTCCGACCCCGATCGTCGCCGCCCTCGCCCATGGCTTCGCCCGCGCCGAGGCGGTGCGCGGCGCGTCGATGATGGTGATCGATCTCGCCGCCGACCCGTCGCCCTTCGACGAGGCCTTCGAGCGGGCCGCGCCGATCGCCCGCTCGCGCCGGCGCCGGGTCGAGAGCGGCTTCGACGTGCGCGTCGACGAACACGGCGTCGGCTTCGCCCGCCCGTCCGACGATCTCGCCGCCGCCGGACCGTCGCGCCGCGCCGGTCGCCTCGCCGATTTCGTCGCCGCGGCGATGCGCGATCACGACGGCGTGGTGCTGCATCTCGGCGGATCGCCGTCGGCCGCCGTGCTCTTCGATGCGGCCGAGGTCGCCGATCACGTCACCCTGGTGGTCGACGACAAGGATCTCGGCGGTCGCCGCGTCGCCGGCGAGATCGACGTCATGCGGGGTCTTCTGCCCCACTTCGACGGCATCGTCGTCCTCCGGGTCGCCGACGGATCGTCCTCGCACCGCGACGATCGCCGTCGTTCCCGTCGCGCCTGAGAGCGACGGGCATCGGACAGGGCCGTCGGCATGAAGTCGTCGCCACCGCCGGGGCCGCGCCGGCGGCAAGGGAGAGGGACCGCGTGATCTTCGTCGACCACACCCATCTCGGCCGCACCGTGACCGGGCTCGAGCGCATCACTCTGGAACTCTTCGCCGCCGACGCGCTGGCGCCGTTGAAACTCCATCCGATCACCGCTTCGGGCACCGCCGGTCTGATCTTCGCCCAGCAGGTGACGATCCCGGCGCGTCTCCTCGCCACGCCCGGATCGATCCTGCTGGCGCCGGGCTTCCCGCCGTCGATTCCCGCCTCGCTCTTCGGCGCCCGCGTCGTGCCCTACGTCCACGACTGCTTTCTCCTCACGCGTCCGCAGGATCTGAACCGCCGCGCCGCCCTCTACATGGCACCGGCCTTCCGCCGCGCGGTGACGACCTTGCCCTGGTTCCTGGTCAATTCGCGCACCACGGCGACCGAACTGCGGGCCTTCTGTCGCCCCGACGCCGAGATCACCCTCTACCGCCCCGAAGTGCGCGACGTCTTCGCCATCGGCGCCGAAGCCGCCGCCCGCGCCGCCGCCGCCCGCCGGGTGCAGCGTGGCGGGCGCCTCGATCTGATCGCGCTCGGGACCGTCGAGCCGCGCAAGAACCTCCTCGCCGCCGCCGCGATCGTCGAAGCGCTGCGCACCCGATACGGCTGGGACGCCTGCCTCCACGTCGTCGGCCGGCCGGGATGGGGTGGTGAAGCGGATCGCCTGAAGGATCGCCCCGGCGTGGCGATGCACGGCTATCGCGGGCCGCAGGAGGTGCGCGATCTCCTCGCGAGCGCCCACGTCTTCCTCTCCACCTCGCACGACGAGGGGCTCGGTCTGCCGCTGCTCGAGGCGCAATACGCCGGGCTGCCGGTGGTGGCGCCGGACAAGCCGGTGTTCCGCGAGGTGCTCGACACCTCGGGCGAATTCGTCGATCCGTCCGATCCGGCCGCCGCCGCCGAGGCCATCGACCGGCTGGTCACCCGCCCCGACGTCTTCCTCACCGCCGCCGCCGGCGCCATGGCCAACGTCGAACGTTGGAACGCCGCCGCGCGCGGTGATCGCGGGGCGCTGATCGAACGGTTGGGGCGGTGGTCGAACTGAAACCGGAACTCCGCGTCAAGCGACGCGCGCGGTCCTCGCATCGTGGGCGCGCACCATCTTGGCGACGCAGGGCTCGATGTTCGCGGCCCCCGATTCGGAAGCGGCGATGCAGGCGCGGATGCGCGGATCCGTGCGCATCATCCGATCGGCCTCCTCCGAGGTCAGACCCTGGAGAAGGGGGCAACGAGTCGGATCGAATCTGTGGGTCGTCCCGTCTCCGATCTGTTCACCGCACATGAACACCCCTCCGATGCGCCTGAAGGTCGCGCCACGTGCGTACGCGACCATCGATCCGGATGCCGGCCTTTTTGGCATGATGAGTACGTCTTGATCAACCGGCTTCGGTGTCGCTCTGTCGTTTTGCGGATGACGAACCGTGAATAGCGGCGGCTCGGCCTCCCGATTCACGACGAACGGCAGGTCGAAGGATCCGTCACGAGTCGCAGGACGGTTCCCTGTGCCGCCGGTTCGACCGGGTTCTTCGTATCCCTGCGTGAATTCGTCTCGACTTTCGACGGACTGTTCTCTCCCCGAGGAAGAACGTCGACGAGAAATTCGCTGAAACGGGTGGTACGGCTCACCATTCGTCTATCGAGCACGGATGATCTCGCGGTCGTCTCCGTCTCAGGAAATTTGTCCGACTTGACTACTATCAAGTACGTATCGGGAAAAGGCGCGCAATGTTCGTCTCGGATAACGATCTCGAACGGGTCGGGATCCATCGGATTGCCCTGAATGACTGTTCGCGGCATCGGCGCTCTCGGTGAGAGCTTCGATGCCGCGCTTTTTTTGCTGCGGTGCCACCTCGTCCATGGTGTGAAACACCGAGATTACCAAATATCAAGGCTTCGAAATCTCGCCCTCGGCATCGTCCACTCGGAGCTGATCCGATCAGAACGGGGGACTCTATGTTCGACGCGCTCACCAAATCAGCGGCGCGAAACATCTTCTACGGGGGGTCGCTCGCCTTCCTGTTGATCTTCGTTTCGCTGACCGCCCAGAGCCACTACTACGTGGTCAATACCTCGACCGCCAAGGCGCCGATCACCGACGGCGTCGTGCTCGGTAAACACGTGTGGGAGAAGAACTCCTGCATCAACTGCCACACCCTGCTGGGTGAAGGCGCCTACTTCGCGCCGGAACTCGGCAACGTCTTCGTCCGCTACGGCGGCGACAAGGATCCGGCGGCGGCTCGCGAGACGATCAAGGCCTGGATGAAGGCCCAGCCGACCCACATCGAGGGCCGGCGTCAGATGCCGCAGTTCAATCTCTCCGAGAAGGAACTCGACGGCCTCGTCGACTTCTTCGCCTGGGTTTCGAAGATCGATACTCAGAATTGGCCGCCCAAGGTCTCGGGCTGAGGGAGGGGGATGAAGTCATGAAATACGAAAGCCAGAAGGTGGCGCTCGCCTACTTCATCGTCGCGCTCGCCCTTTTCGCCGTCCAGGTGACCGTCGGCCTGATCGCCGGCTACGTCTACGTCGCGCCGAACTTCCTGTCGGAGCTGTTGCCCTTCAACATTCTCCGCATGCTGCACACCAACTCGCTGATCGTGTGGTTGCTGCTCGGCTTCTTCGGCGCCGCCTACTATCTCGTTCCGGAAGAATCCGAGACCGAGATCCATTCGGTCAAGCTCGCCTACATCCAGCTCGCGATCCTCGTGGTCGGCGCGCTCGGTGCGGTGATCGGCTACGTCTTCCGCATCCACGAAGGCCGCGAGTTCCTCGAGCAGCCGCTCTGGGTCAAGCTCGGCATCATCGTCGGTGCGCTGATCTTCCTCTTCAACGTCTCGATGACGGTGTTGAAGGGCCGCAAGACCGCGATCACCAACGTCCTGCTCCTCGGCCTGTGGGGCATCGCCATCTTCTTCCTGTTCTCGCTCTACAATCCGTCGAACCTCTCGGTGGACAAGATGTACTGGTGGTACGTCGTCCATCTGTGGGTCGAGGGCGTGTGGGAACTGGTGATGGCCGCGGTGCTCGCCTTCCTGATGCTGAAGATGACCGGCGTCGACCGCGAGGTGATCGAGAAGTGGCTCTACGCCATCGTCGCCCTGTCGCTCTTCACCGGCCTGCTCGGCACCGGCCACCACTACTACTGGATCGGCACGCCGTCCTACTGGCAGTGGATCGGCTCGATCTTCTCGAGCCTCGAAGTGCTGCCCTTCTTCGCCATGGTGCTGTTCACCTTCAACATGGTGTGGAAGCGTCGGCGTGAGCATCCCAACAATGCCGCGCTCCTGTGGGCGCTCGGCTGTGCGGTGCTCGCCTTCTTCGGCGCCGGCGTGTGGGGCTTCATGCACACCCTGCACGGCGTGAACTACTACACCCACGGCACCCAGGTGACCGCGGCCCACGGCCATCTCGCCTTCTTCGGCGCCTACGTCTCGCTGAACCTGGCGATCATGACCTACGCCATGCCCTACCTGCTCGGCCGTCAGCCCTACAACCAGGTGCTCAACATGCTGAGCTTCTGGGTGATGTCCTCGGCCATGGCCTTCATGACCTTCACGCTGACCTTCGCCGGCGTGGTGCAGACCCATCTGCAGCGCGTCCTCGGCCAGGGCTACATGGAGGTTCAGGACCAGATGACGCTCTTCTACGTCCTGCGCCTCGGTTCCGGCGCGGTCGTCGTCATCGGTGCGCTGATGTATCTGTGGTCGATCTTCGGACCGGTGAAGCCCGAGCTCGTCTCGCGCGACGCCAACGCCGCCCCGGCCGAATGACGTGATCCCGACGGGGACGGGATCACCCGCCCCCGTCGATCCTATCGGTCGCACGCCCTCGGACGGACCCCGGCCGAGGGCGTGTGCACGACAGACACGAGAATGGACCGGAGATGGATCCGATGAACGCCCCGCTCGCCGGCGAGACCGGCCGGCCCACCGCCGATGTCCCGTACTATCGTCCGGTCGGCGACGAATGCGCCATCTTCGAGCGCGCCTTCCGCCTGCGCCTGCCGCTGCTCCTCAAGGGACCGACCGGTTGCGGCAAGACCCGCTTCGTCGCCCACATGTCGGCGCGGCTCGGGCTGCCCCTCCACACGGTCGCCTGCCACGACGATCTCACCGCCGCCGACCTCACCGGCCGCTATCTCCTCAAGGGCGGCGAGACGGTGTGGGCCGACGGTCCGCTCACCCGCGCCGTCCGCTCCGGCGGCGTCGCCTATCTCGACGAGGTGGTCGAGGCGCGCAAGGACGTCACCGTGGTTCTCCACCCGCTGACCGACGACCGGCGCATCCTGCCGCTCGAGCGCACCGGCGAGGTGCTGACCGCGCCCGCCGACTTCATGCTCGTGGTCTCCTACAACCCGGGCTACCAGAATCTGTTGAAGTCGCTGAAGCCTTCGACTCGCCAGCGCTTCCTGGCGATCGAGTTCGACTATCCGAAGCCGCTCGTCGAGGCCGAGATCGTCGCCGCCGAATCCGGTCTGGCGCTGGACAGGTGCCGCCGCCTCGTCGACCTCGCCGGCCGCCTGCGCGGCCTCAAAGGTCAGGACCTCGAGGAGGGCTGCTCCACCCGCCTCGTCGTCTACGCCGCCTCTCTGATCCACGACGGTCTGAAGACCGAGGACGCCATCGAAGTGGCGATGATCGAACCGCTCTCCGACGACCGCGACGTCAAGCAGGGCCTGCGCGATCTCGTCTCGGCGGTGTTCGGCTGAGGGGGAGGGGATCTCCCGCCCCGGCGCGCCGACGGCGCGACCCCTTCTCCCCTCGCGGGAGACGGTGGCCCGCAGGGCCGGATGAGGGGGCGCCGCGTAGCGGCATCGGGGAAGACCCGCGAGGACGCGGTATGCGCCGAGGGGCCGAGACCCCTCATCCGCCCTTCGGGCACCTTCTCCCGCAAGGGGAGAAGGAAGAACCGGCCTCCGGCCGGAGACGTCGGGTCTGGTGCGACGGGGATGGTCCGGCGCGACCCGCGAGGGGAGGGGACCCCGATGGACTGGCATGCCTTGTTCGAGCCCGAGGAGACCGTCGGCCGGTTGTGGAACCGGCTGGTCGGCGAGAAGGCGACGCTGCCGCGTCACGACGAGGCGGCGGTTCCCTTCGCCGCGGTGTCGCGCTCGATCGGCGTCGTCTTCCGCGGTCTCGGCGGCCTCGCCTCGGTCGAGATCAAGGCGGCCGAGGACGCCGTCTCCACCCATCGCCTGTCGTGGCGCCAACGTCTCGCCCGCGACGACGAGCGGGTGACCGCGGCGCGCTTCACCGGCGAGGCGCTGTTGCTGCCGGCCGAGATCGCCCTCTTCCCCGAGACCGACCTCAACCGCGCCCTCTATCTGTGGCTCGCCGGCTGGGCGGTGGCGGCGGCCGAGGTGCCGCTCGACAAGGCCTGGGATCCGCTCGCCCGCGACGTCGCTCGGCTGCGCCACGCCCACCGCGCCACCCTCCTCACCGTCGAACGCTTCCCCGGCCTCGCCCGCTTCTGGTCGATGCTCGCCGCCGCGACCCTCGCGGCGCGGCCCGACCGCCGCCTCACCGCGACCGAGGCCGCGGTCGAGGCCGTGGTGACCCATCTCCTCGGCCGCCCGGCGCCGACCGCCGATCCGCTGCGTCTCGCCGAGCTGGTGACCGATGCCAGCCTGCCGCTCGATCGCCTCCTCGGGCCGGGCGACTACAAGCCCTATCTGCCGGTGGCGCTGTGGGGCGACTTCGATCCGACCCGCACCGCCCGCTCCGGCGAGCGCTCCGACGACGGTACCGACGCCGGGTCCGGCAAATCGGACGGTGGCGAGAAGAAGTCCCGCCGCGCCAAGCGGAAGAAGAGCGATCAGGTCGAGCGCCCCGACGCCTTCTTCATGCACCGCTTCGACAAGATCCTGTCCTGGGCCGAGTTCCTCAACCTCCACCGCGACGTCGAGGACGACGAGGAGGAGCAGGCCAAGAAGGCGATGGACGATCAGGACGAGATCGGCCTCGCCCGCATCACCAAGAAGGCGGCGACCAAGCTCGCCTTCGATCTCGATCTCGCGCCGGAAGAAGTCGCCGGCGACAGGCTTGCCGGCCGCCACACCTATCCCGAATGGGATTGCCGCAAGGGCGTCTATCTGCCCGATCACACCTCGGTGCTCGCCGGCCTCGCCGAACCTGCGGCGGAGGACACGTGGAAACTCGACGCCGGCGCCCGTCGTCGCATCCGCGAGGTCAAACGCCGCTTCGAGGCGCTGACCGCCGGCCGCGTGCGCCACCGCGCCCAGGTCGACGGCGCCGAACTCGATGTCGACGCCGTGGTGCGCTCGACCGCCGACCTGCGTGCCTGCGGCGAGGGCTCTGACCGCGTCTTCGAACAGGTGCGGACGACCGAACGAGATCTCGCCGTCACCGTGCTGGTCGACACCTCGCGCTCGACCGAGAGCTACGCCGACGACCGGCCGGTGATCGAGGTCGAGAAGGAGGCGCTGATCGCCTTCACCGAAGGGCTCACCGCCATCGGCGACGCCCACGAGATCCTGTCCTTCTCGTCGCTGAAACGTAGCCGGGTGAGGGTCGAGACGCTGAAGACCTTCGAGGAGCCGCTCTCCGCCACGGTCAAGGCGCGCATCGGCGCCATGCGGCCGGGCCACTACACCCGCCTCGGCGCCGCCATCCGCCACGCCACCGTGGGGCTTGCGAAACGCCCCAACCGTCGCCGCCTGTTGATCGTGCTGACCGACGGCAAGCCCAACGACCTCGACCACTACGAGGGCCGCTTCGGCATCGAGGACAGCCGCAAGGCGATCGAGGAAGCGCGCGCCCAAGGCTGCTCGGTCTTCGGCATCACCGTCGACAAGGAGGCCCGCGCCTACATCCCCCGCATCTTCGGCGCCAACGGCTTCGCCGTCATCGGCCGCCCGGGCAAATTGGCCGAAGCGCTGCCGGTGCTCTACCGCCACGTCGTGGGGGTGTGAGGGGAGGGGCTCACCCCGCCCCGAGTCGCGCCAGGACCTCGCCCGGTATGCCGTAGATGCGCACCGCATCGTCGTGGCGACGGAAGCCGATCATCTCACGCTGGACGAAATAGGCCCACACCGCCTGCGCCGCCTCGCGCAGCAAGGCATCCCGCACTTGCATCGGTCCGTCGCAGACGGAAAGCGCGGCGAGGCTCTCCTCGACCCGCCGGCCGGCGCGGCCCAGCGCCGAGGCCTGTTCGCCGGCGATCTCGTAGTCGAGCGCCACCATACCCTGTGGTGGCAGACCGGTAGGCGCGGAGCGGCCGGGTGGGCGGAGCGACATGGGTTTCCCTTCTCCCGTCCCGTGGCGCGCGATGGTGCGAAGAGGGCAGCATGCCCCGTCGTGCCCGCCGCGCAAAGTCTCGGCCCTGGAAAGGAGCGATGCCGAGCCGCGGCGAACCGGGCGCGGCGCGGCCGAAACGCTCGGGAGCGGCGCGGGGGGGGGCGCCGTGTCCTGTCCGAGATGCCTGCGTGAAGAGCCCGCCGGGACCGGGCTGATGCGGATGGTCGGAGTGGCAGGATTTGAACCTGCGACCCCCTCGTCCCGAACGAGGTGCGCTACCAGACTGCGCTACACTCCGTGACCGCGAGGCGCTGTATAGCGACCGAGCCCCGCCCCCGCAAGCCCGTTTTTCCAAGTCCGGCAATCCTGTGGACGGAGACACCGGTCGCTTTCCGCCGGCGCCGTGCCCCGCCGCGGAATTCCGGCCGCTGCGCACGCGCCGCAGGCGACCGTCGGGCCGGCTCCGCCTTCCGCGAACGCCGTCCGGCCGGCCGCGCGTCCGCCGTCACGCGGCGTCGCCGCCGCCTCGCCCCCCTGTTGCTCGCCTCGGGCTAAGTCGATATAGGAACCGCGCTCGATGATCCGCCCCGGCGGATGCGTCGTTGGGGCGTCGCCAAGTGGTAAGGCAGTGGATTTTGATTCCACCATTCGCAGGTTCGAATCCTGCCGCCCCATCCAGTCTCTCGAGATCGACGACGAAGCAGCGACACAACCCGGAGCACGTGAAACGCGTGTTGCGCGGACTCATGCGTGAGCGTCGAATGGCTCCCGTTCTTCGATCGGGAGGCCGTCCGTGTTTCCGCTTCGGGGTCTGGTCGCCGTCGCCGCCGTCCTGACGCTCACCGTCGTGGACGCCGAGGCGCGCTGCGTCCTCGATCCCACCCCGTGCCGGGGCTGCGGCTGCAAGGGTGGTCCCGGCTGGCGTCACATCGCCAGCGGGCGCTGCGTCGGTTTCCGCGATCTCGCGGCGAAATGCGGCGATCCTCCCTCGCCGAAGCTCTGCGTCTTCGAGAACGCCCCCGGCACCGGCGCCAATCGCGATTGCGCGCTCGCCCCCGCCGTGCCGCCGCCCGACGACGAGCCACCGCGGTGAAATCTCGCCTCGCTCCGAGCTGCCCGCGATTTCGGCGATGCCTCCCTTGCCCCCCGACGGCTTCCGCGCCACCTTCCCGACATGGCGCCTACGCCTTTTCGATCGCTTCTCTCGCGGGTGCGTCCCTGCTATCAGAGCGCGGTCATTCTGTCGCACCCGATGCGCGCCCCTCGATCCATCGGAAGGGTCACTCATGTCGATGCTCGAATCCTATCGTGCCCATGTCGCCGAACGCGGTGCTCTCGGCATTCCGCCGCTGCCGCTCTCGGCCAAGCAGACCGAAGCGTTGATCGCGCTGCTCCGCGATCCGCCGAAGGGTGAGGAGGCCTTCCTCGTCGAACTGCTGACCCATCGCGTGCCCGCCGGCGTCGACGACGCGGCCCGCCTCAAGGCCGGCTTCCTCGAGGCCGTCGCCAAGGGCAAGGAGAAGAACGGGCTGGTTTCCCGCAAGCTCGCCACCGAACTGCTCGCCACCATGCTCGGCGGCTTCAACATCAAGCCGCTGATCGACCTGCTCGCCGACGGCGAAGTCGGCGCCGTGGCGGCCGAGGGTCTGAAGAAGACCCTGTTGATGTTCGACTACTTCCACGACGTGAAGGACCTCGCCGACAAGGGCAACGCCAATGCCGCGTCGGTCGTGCGCTCCTGGGCCGACGGCGAGTGGTTCACCTCGCGTCCCGAAGTGCCGCAGTCGATGAACGTCACCGTCTTCAAGGTGTCGGGCGAGACCAACACCGACGACCTGTCGCCGGCGCCCGACGCCTCGACCCGCCCCGACATCCCGCTGCATGCGCTGGCCATGCTGAAGAACCCGCGTCCGGGCATCACCCCGGACGAGCCGGGCGTCCGCGGTCCGGTGAAGCAGCTCGCCGAGCTCATCGCCATGGGCAACCCCGTCGCCTATGTCGGCGACGTCGTCGGCACCGGCTCGTCGCGCAAGTCGGCGACCAACTCCGTGCTGTGGTTCACCGGCGAGGACATCCCGTATGTCCCCAACAAGCGCTTCGGCGGCGTCTGCCTCGGCTCCAAGATCGCCCCGATCTTCTACAACACCATGGAAGACGCCGGCGCGCTGCCGATCGAACTCGACGTCTCCAAGATGGAGATGGGCGACGTCGTCGAGCTGCGCCCCTACGAGGGCAAGGCGCTCCTCAACGGCTCGGTGATCTCCGAGTTCAAGGTGAAGTCCGACGTGATCTTCGACGAGGTGCGCGCCGGCGGCCGCATCCCGCTGATCATCGGCCGCGGCCTCACCGCCAAGGCCCGCGAGGCCCTCGGCATGCCGGCCTCCGACCTCTTCCGCCTGCCGGCCGAGCCGGCCGACAGTGGCAAGGGCTTCACCCTCGCCCAGAAGATGGTCGGCCGCGCCTGTGGCCTGCCCGAGGGCAAGGGCATCCGCCCGGGCACTTATTGCGAGCCGAAGATGACCACCGTGGGGTCGCAGGATACCACCGGCCCGATGACCCGCGACGAGTTGAAGGACCTCGCCTGCCTCGGCTTCTCCGCCGATCTGGTGATGCAGTCCTTCTGCCACACCGCCGCCTATCCGAAGCTGGTCGACGTCCAGACCCATCACGAACTGCCGACCTTCATCTCCAACCGCGGCGGCATCGCCCTGCGTCCGGGTGACGGCGTCATCCACTCCTGGCTCAACCGTCTGCTGCTGCCCGACACCGTCGGCACCGGCGGCGACAGCCACACCCGCTTCCCGATCGGCATCTCCTTCCCGGCCGGCTCCGGCCTCGTCGCCTTCGCCGCTGCGACCGGCGTCATGCCGCTCGACATGCCGGAATCGGTGCTGGTGCGCTTCAAGGGCACCATGCAGCCGGGCGTCACCCTGCGCGACCTCGTCAACGCCATTCCGCTCGCCGCGATCAAGGAAGGCAGCCTGACGGTCGAGAAGAAGGGCAAGAAGAACGTCTTCAACGGCCGTATTCTCGAGATCGAAGGTCTGCCGGATCTCAAGGTCGAGCAGGCCTTCGAGCTCTCCGACGCCTCCGCCGAGCGCTCCGCCGCCGCCTGCACGGTGCGCCTGAACAAGGAGCCGATCATCGAGTACATGAACTCGAACATCGTGCTGATGAAGTGGATGATCGCCAACGGCTACCAGGATGTCCGCTCGCTCGAGCGTCGCATCAAGGCGATGGAAGCCTGGATCGCCGACCCGGTCCTGCTCCAGCCCGATGCCGACGCCGAATACGCGGCGGTGTTCGAGATCGACATGGATCAGATCAAGGAGCCGATCCTCGCCTGCCCGAACGACCCCGACGACGTCAAGACGCTCAGCGAGGTCGCCGGCGACAAGATCGACGAGGTCTTCATCGGCTCGTGCATGACCAACATCGGTCACTTCCGCGCCGCCGGTAAGATCCTCGCCGGCAAGTCGGACATCCCGACCCGTCTGTGGATCGCCCCGCCGACCAAGATGGACGCCATGATGCTGACCGAGGAGGGCTACTACGCCACCCTCGGCAAGTCCGGCGCCCGCATGGAGATGCCCGGCTGCTCGCTCTGCATGGGCAACCAGGCGCAGATCCGCAAGGGCTCGACGGCGCTCTCGACCTCGACCCGCAACTTCCCCAACCGCCTCGGCATCGACACCCGGGTGTACCTGTCCTCGGCCGAACTCGCCGCGGTCGGCGCGCTCCTCGGCAAGATCCCGACCACCGAAGAGTACATGGCGGCGGTCGGCGGTCTCGCCGGCAAGACCGCCGAGGTCTACCGCTACATGAACTTCGACCAGATCCCCGAGTTCGTCGAAGTGGCGGAGAAGGTCGCGGTCTGATCGCCGTACGATCGATTGATACCGAACTCACGAAGTTTCGACCTGTTCGAAACTTCGTGAGTGAAGGCAAGCGCGAACGCGCGTCGGCCGGTCA
>CALBKH010000099.1 GCA_937892955.1 uncultured Alphaproteobacteria bacterium | reverse complement strand
CATCTTCACCGCACTCCCGGAAATGGCCGCCGAACTGGCGAAGATCGGCAAGTGACCGGTGAAGTAGTCTCGCCGGCCGCTGTAGAACCTGCTTCCGGCAGAAAGCACCGAGGACACGAACGAGCCGTGGTCCATATCACGATCATTTTCTGGAAAAACATGTCCAAGCGGTAGAAAGAAAGAGAACAGATCGCCCTGATATCCATCCTCACGTTCAGACGTCGACCCAACGCGCGCGTCTCGCTGTCGAGCCATCGAAGTTCGGCGGCCTCTGAACTCATGCGAAAGGAAGAACTATTTCATCCGGTGATATCATATATTTCGCGATCGCCTTTCATAGCATCCGACAGTCCTCCATAATATCGGAAAAGCCAGATGCTACTCTGAAGCCACATCGGGTCCTTCGGGAAAAGTGGATGGCGTCTTCAGAGAGAATTCGATCCAAAGGGGGGACGATATGAAGACCTGTGTGAAATCCATGCTCCACGCGTTGGCGTGCGCGACCGCCCTGGTGACGATCGCGGGTACCGGCGTGAGCGCTGCCGATCTCGGCGCACCGGCCAAGCCGGAAGAGCCGAAATGGTTCTTCAAAATCGGTCCCGGCGGTGTCTTCTTCAATTCGAGCGCGAAACTCTACACGCCGGCTGGCCAGGTGCCGGGCGCATCTGCCCGAGCGTCCAACAATTTTGCTGCGCTATTCGGCATCGGCTACTTCGTGACACACGACATCGCGGTCGAAGTCGGCTTGGGGATTCCGCCGACCGCAAGCCTCGGCGGTCGCGGTACGGCGTCCGCTCTGGGTACGGCCGGCAAGGTGACCTATGGTCCGGCGACGTTGACCGCGACCTACCACTTCCGCGACTTCGGCGCCTTCCAGCCCTACGCCGGTCTCGGCGGCGGCTACGGCTTCATTTTCGATTCCAAAGACGGCTCCGTCTCCAATCTCTCGGTCAAAGGCGCACCCGCTTTCGTTCTCCAGGCAGGCTTCGACTTCGCCATCGATCGCAACTGGGCGGCCTTCGTGGACGTGAAACAACTGTTCCTGTCCGTGGACGCGTCGGGCAACCTCGGTCCGACGCCGGTGACGGCCAAGGTTCGTCTCGATCCGACCGTCATCTATAGTGGTATCGCATACCGCTTCTGAAGACCCGGTTGGTCCGGTCGTTGCCGCGATCCGCCCAGATTGAAAAAAATCCCGATATTCGAAGTTCCGCCGGAATGAGCGCCCGCCGAAAGATTCGGGGGGCGCTCAATTTTATTGCAATCCCCGAATTTTGCAGAAGGTTCGGTCCTGCTCCGATCCTTGAAAACCGGAGCATTCGGAGTTGGAGTTTTCGGCCGCATTTCCCGAGGCGGGAAGGAGCAGGGCCGATGAAGACTTCGAAGCGTCTGCCGATGTTCGCCGAGCCGCGAGGGCTCGAAGCGCTTCACATACGCCCACGGTCATCCACCCACGACCGAACTCGAGTAGCGGGAGAAATCAGCCCCAGAAAACAAAATCCGCGGAAATCCGCGGCTTTTCGGGAGAGAATTGGTGGAGCCAAGGACCACCAAACTAACGTTCACCATTGAGTTTTGGCGTCCAATTAACTGGCTGTTTTCTGCCGATTTTGCCGGTTGAATGTCTATCGTCGTTCGCAACCATCCGCTATAATGCGCGAATTGATGATGGGTCGGATGATGGGTGGCGGACATGCCGAAGGTGGTCGCGAAGCTCAACGATCGGCAGGTGAAGGCGATCAAGGCCGATGGTCTCCACGCCTGTGGCGAAGGGCTCTATCTCCAGATCAAGGGATCGGCCCGGGCCTGGATCTTCCGCTATCAGGTCGCCGGCAAGCGGCGCGACATGGGGCTCGGCTCGACGGCCGACGTGAGCCTGAAGGACGCCCGCGACGCGGTGGATGCGGCGAAACGATCACTCCGCGACGGCATCGACCCCGTCGACGCGCGCAAGGCCGAACGTCCCACCATCCCGACCTTCGGCACCTTCGCCGATGAACTGGTCGAAACGCTCAAGGCCGGCTTCTCGAACGACAAGCATGTCTACCAGTGGGAACAGACGCTCGGCGACGCCTATTGCGGCCCGATCCGGTCGAAGCTGGTCTCTGAGATCGACACCGCCGACGTCCTCGCGGTGCTCAAGCCTGTCTGGCAGGCGAAGCAGGAAACCGCCTCACGGCTTCGCGGTCGCATCGAAAAGGTGCTGGACGCAGCCAAGGCGAAGGGGCTCCGCTCGGGCGAGAACCCCGCCCGTTGGCGTGGGCACCTCGCGAACCTCCTCCCTCGCCGTCAGAAGCTCATGGCGCGCGGCCACATGCCGGCGCTGCACTTCGAAGACGTCCCTGGCTTCGTCGGTCGGTTGCGTGAGCGGGAAGCCGTCGCGGCGCGCGCCCTCGAATTCCTGATCCTCACGGCCGGGCGTGCCGGTGAGGTGTTCGGTGCGACGTGGGGTGAGATCGACACCACCGCCAAGCTCTGGACCATCCCCGCCGAGAGAATGAAGGCGCGGAAGCCGCACCGTGTGCCGCTGACGGCTCGTGCGCTGGCGATCCTCGACGAGGCGGTCAAGCTGCGGACCACCGCCGATCCCGCCTCCTACGTCTTCCCCGGTGGTCGTGCCGGGCGCCCTCTCTCCAATATGGCGTTCAAACAACTGCTGGAGCGCATGGGCGAGACGGGCTTCGTCCCCCACGGCTTCCGATCGAGCTTCCGCGACTGGTGCGGCGAGTGCACGCCCTTCCCGCGTGAAGTCGCCGAGTCGGCGCTCGCTCATATCGTCGGCAACGCGGTCGAGCAGGCTTACCGGCGCGGCGATGCGCTGGAAAAGCGGCGTAAGCTCATGGAAGCTTGGGAAGGCTTTGTCGAGCCCAAGGCGGCGAACGTCGTCACCCTCAAGCTCAAACCGAAATCCCCGGTCGCGTGACCGGGCGATAGCGGCCGGGGCGGTGGTTGCGTCACCGTTCCCGGCCTCACCACAACGACGAAGGGACCGTCGCTATGGCTTGCTGAAGCTGTCGGCGGCGTGACCTGATCGGCGGTGGTTTCGTGACCGCCGCCTTTCCCTCCGAAACCGCTCGCGAACGTCCATCCACGTCCGGCGTCGTCCGAAAAGCCTTCAACCAATATGCCGAGTGTGATATATGGATCGTTGGACGATTGAGGTGACGATTGAAGCGCGAGCCGAACTCGCCGAATGGCCGGTCGAACTTCGTGCGTCGCTGGCGAGGATCGTCGAGCGGGTCGAGCACGTCGGCCTCGAACGGTTGGGCGAGCCCTTCGTGAAACACCTCGAAGGCAAGCTCTGGGAGGTGCGACCCTCGGGGCGGCGGATCGAAGGGCGGGCGCTCTACGTGACCGCGACCGGCCGGCGGGTGGTGATCCTGCTGGCGTTCGAGAAGAGGACGCAGAAGACGCCGCGCCGGTACATCGATCGGGCCTTGGAACGAGCGAAGGAATTGCAGCCATGACCGACACCGTTCCCTTCTCCAAGCTCTCCGACGAATGGAAGACGGACCCCGCCTTCGTCGCCGAATACGAGCGCATCGGCCCCGACATGGAACTCGCCTTCGCGCTTTCCGAGGCGCGTCGGGAAGCCGGCCTCACTCAGGTGGAGGTGGCGCGCCGCATGGGAACCTCACAGGCGGCGGTGGCGCGCATGGAAGGCGGCAAGGTCAAGCCAACGTGGGAGACCGTGGAGCGCTACGCCCGCGCCCTCGGGCGGCGAGCGGTGGTTGCGTTGGTCGCTGCGGAGTGATCCATGACTAGAACGCGATTTCGCCTAGAAGCTCCTATCGGGCATAAAATCGATATCCGCGATGCCAAGTGGAATAATGTTGAAGAAACCTACGGTCACATACTTCGGGACGATGTAAGGAAAGACCTCGCATCTGCGACATGCAAGTATGTTGGAAGGCGGCATGTCGAAGTCATCCCACGAATGCCAACTAAACGCGACGGGGAGAGTGAATCAGTTGGGGAAGGCGAATATATTCGCAAAGTACTCAGAAGCATGCTTGATTCAATCAAGGCGTTTAACAATACAGAAAAAGTATCTCGGTCAATATTTAGAAGCAAGAGACCGTCCTTCTACAAAAAAGTCGTCAATGACAAAAAATGGAATAACGATGCAGATAAGCGTGTAGAAATTGAATTAAACGACAAAATCAAAGAAGGTAGAACATTAAGAGATGACACTGGTTGCGTACTGACCTGTGACGAATATAAAGTATTTGCAAAAGAACGTGAAATAAACAATGAGGCAAGTAGGCTAACGCAGCTGCTTGTGGATGAATACAAAGGAGCCTATCGTATTGCTGCGGAAATACTTAGCAATCGATTGTCCTTGAAAGGGGTTCAATTTTCTACAGAGCAATTTCATTTAATAGAATTTGAAATTAAAAGAACTATCAATAATCTTGAGGCCAATCCGAGCGAGTATGGCGCCAAGCCGGGAGAGGCTTGGGAAAATTGGGTTCTTTCCATAAGATCAATCCTACAAAAATACAAATTACCGAATGGATCGAGCGGACGGAATACTGTTCGTATCGGCAATCTAGATAAAATCTGCTACATTTTATCGGAAAATTTTGTCCCAAGTCATCTCCGTCAACACAGCCCGTCTCTCGAAACATTTGCCTATGCCGTTTCGCAAATCGTGAAGGCGGACAACAAGGCACGGGCGAAGGAAGGCAGAGACATTGCAAGTGGGGAAAAGTCTGCGAAGTCCCGATAATTTTTTCCACAAGCTGGCGATACGGACACAGACAAGAATGGGCTGACTCGAACAACGAGGTAAGCCCATGGCTCCGAAACTTCCCAAAGACCAGATCTGCCCTTTGGCGCATCGTATCAATGACGCCTGCGGTCAAGTAGGGCTCGGTCGAAGCACACTTTATAAGCTGATCGGCGAGGGGAAGCTGAAGGCGATCAAGATCGCCGGACGAACACTTATCCCCCACGCTGAACTCGAACGCCTCATCTCGGAGGCGGTTTGATGGGCGACGCTATCCGACTTTCCCTCGGTGGCGGCGCTCACACGATCCACGTAGAGCGCCTTCGCACTGCGACCGGCCTTCCGATCGACGCCCTTACACTCTCCCACCGCCACGGCGCCGCGATCGTCTGGCGCTCGGGCGATGAAGGAACCATCGACCACACCCTCGCAGTCTGGCGGTCCTGCGGCGCTCGCGTCGTCGACCTCCGCAACGAGCGAGGTGCGGCATGATCTCCCACCTTGCTCGATCCTCAGCGAACGAAACCGACGATGCCTATGGGGCGGTCGTCGCCAAGCTCAACACTCGCTGGCGCGTCAGCCGGTGTCGCGACGACATCCAATGGATTCTGCAACGCCGTAAGGGCTGGACCGGTGCTGCGCCGCGTTGGACCGGTGACAGCTACTTCCGCACCCGCGAAGCCCTCATGGGAGTCACGCACGCCAAGGCGGGCGACTGCGACCCCATCGCGTGGTCGGCTCTCCTCGCGCTTCCCGAGCGCTACGAGCCGGCCGACATCCCCATCGACAATCTTCAAACCGAGGAGGTTTTCGAATGACCCTCTCGACGAAGAACCCCGCGCGCGGCTGGCATCGCGGCGGGGCTCTGGAAACAGTTCACGCGGGCAGCCTGAACGATTTCAAGGATACCACCGCCCTCGCGCGGTTCCAAGCCGCCAAGCTCGGTCATGCGTTGGCGCTCATGCCAGACACGGCGGCAGCGCTCGCCCTCCTAGTCTTCGGGGAGGTGCGTTCATGATCGTTCGCCACTCTCCCCACATCCGCCGAGCGGAAGACAGCCTCATCGATGCCGTCGAGATGGCGTGGGATGATCTCTCGATCGGGATGGTCAATACGCTCTGCGCATGCGGTCGGACGCAGGCTTCGGCCTTTCGAGCCGTAGCAGCGGGGCGGGACGCCATGCTCGCGATGATCGAGGCGGAAGACCGAGTCCACGACCGGATCGCCCGCGACGCGGCCCTCGCCTCGATCCAGGGGAGGCTTGCCGATGCGCGGTGAACCCCTCCGATCGCCCCAGTCTCCTGCCGAAAAATTTCGGCCGATCCCACTCGACGAGATCGACTTCGCCCGCGGCTCGACGGACCTGGTGCGGGGCCTCCTCCCCCGATCCGGTCTCGGCGTGATCTACGGTCCGCCGGGCTCGGGGAAATCCTTTGTCGCCCTCGACGCCGCGCTTCACATCGCCCTCGGTAAGCGGTGGGCGGGGCAGAGAGTCGAACAGACGGGCGTCGTCTTTGTCGCAGCCGAGGGGGCCGAAGGCTTCCGGCGTCGCGCCGTCGCTGCTCGGGATCGCCTCGACGCCTGGGGCGCACCGTTCTCTATGATCGCTGCGACCCCTAACCTCGGCACGGCGAGCGGTGACACCGACGCCCTCGTCTCGGCGATCAGATCTCACACCTTCCCGGCCGGCTGGAGCCCCGGCGTCGTCGTGCTCGACACCGTCGCCCGCGCCACCACCGGCATCGACGAGAACTCGGCGAAGGAAATGGGGGTGTTCATCGCGAACGCCGACCGGATCTCACGGGAACTGCGGTGCCTGGTGCTCGCGGTGCATCACGCGGGCAAGAACGCCGAAGCGGGGATGCGGGGAAGTTCCGCCCTACACGGCGCGGCGGACATCGAATGGTCGATCTCAGTCGAGAACGGCGTGCGTACGGTTCGGCTCGCGAAGTCGAAAGACGGGGCCGACAACGCGACGTGGACCTTCGGCCTCGACGTCGTCGAGATCGGGCAGGACGACGAAGGCGAGCCGATCACGACTTGCATCGTCACCAACGTGACCGAACCGACCTATGGCGACGGCGGCAAGTCGGCCCGGAAGATGCCGGTTCCCGCTTCTCAGCGCCTGTTCGTCACCGCCTTCGAAAACGCCTTGGTCGACTTCGGCGAGGACATGCAGCCCCCCGGCTACAGCGGTTCGGTTCGCGCCGTCCGGGTCGAGATGGTTCGCGACGAATTCATCCGCTCGCACGCTGCCGACGAACTCGCCTCGAGACGGAAGGCTTTCACCCGAGCCCTCAGCGCTGCGAGCAGCAGCAAGCTCGTTCTCTCCGCCGACGTCGGAACGGTCGGCTACCTGTGGAGGTCGACACCGTGACCCCTGAACATTTCGCCGGGACAAACCGGACAACCGGGACAAATGTCCCGAATGTCTCGGTCTCCGCTGGGGGCGGGACAGACGGGACACGCGAGACACCCCTAAAGGGGTGTGTCTCGGATGTCCCGCCCTCTTGTCCCGTGCGTCCCATCGTCGGGTTTGACCCCGGCCTATCCGGTGCCGGGGCGGTGGTCACGCCTTCGGGCGATCTCGTCGCCGTCTTCGACCTGCCGATGATGGGTGAAGGCAAGGCCGCTCGGATCGACGCGAACCTTCTCGCTCGCCTGATCGAAGAGTTCGCCCCGGCATCAGCGGTGGCCGAACAAGTGGGAGCGATGCCGAAACAGGGTGTCGCCTCGACCTTCGCCTTCGGCCGCGCTGTGGGCGTCCTGGCGGGTGTCCTGGGGGCGTTGGCGATCCCGACGACATACGTACCGCCCGGAACCTGGAAGCGGTTCCACCACCTCTCTGCGGCGAAGGAGGACGCCCGGCGCAGAGCGATCGAGCTATGGCCGCGACAAGCTCACCTCTTCGCCCGGAAGAAGGACCACGGACGAGCCGAGGCGGCGCTCATTGCGAAATGGGGAACTGTTCTGCGATAAGAAGCCATTAGATCCCCGCACTCGCCGGCATCAGTTCACGACGTCTGCCGCGTGTGTCACTTCGACTTTAGCGCTTCAATTTCCGCCTTTAGCCGCTTATTTTCAATTTCTATCAAATTGATTCGAGATTTCAATATTGCAATATCTGATGAAAACTCTTCATAAACGCTCTTTAGAATCGTATTCTGATAGTTGAAACACGCAACAACACGCCTATCGACATCCGAAATCGCACCGCTTAGTCCAGAATTGGATATAAAAGCTCCATTCTTGCACTCTGACTCGTCTAAAAAGCCGGCCTTTGCTGAATTTGCACTACCAATCAGCAACATCAGCCCTACACCAAGGCCGATTTTTCGTCGGTTCCTATGGGGCTTGTGCGTCATCACCCGTACCGCTTATCCGAAGGTAAAAGTGAAAGGCTTGCCACCTATCGAGCCGCGACCGGTACCTCTGGTGCCCGTCGAGACAAAAGAGAAAGATCCACTCTGCCCATTCGTGCAGTTGAATGTTCCTTCGCCATTGCGACGCGTGACGTAGACAAACGTTCCTGAGCAGACTTTCCCTCTATCGCTTCGAATGGTGAGTGTGCCCGCTCCATCTAATTCCCCCGTTGCAGAGCCGGTGAATATTTCATCACCTGCATCTGACTGACCGGTAACCGGCAATGTCATTGAACAGCCACCGAGCGCGAACGCCACCGCTGTCGCAAAAATCCATTTCATGGCCGTCTCCCTTATGGGCGCCTGATCCAATCACACCTCATGGTTCGCGTCGAGTCGGCCCTCAATCTTTAGGTTGGCAGGTGATCCGGATTGTGTGACTGGGCACCTACCCGACCGACGCCCCGGCACAGGAAGTGAATATGACCGGCAAAGAGGATTTCAGGACAATTTCGCGCGCGCGAGGAATCGAAAATCACACAAGCCGGCTTGGCACGGTGGGCAGGGGCTAGAGGAACTCCAAAGCGAAGGGCGGAGGCCCCTCGCCGAGCGTGCGAGGAATTCCGCGACAACTACGCGCGCGTGAGGGCGACAATATTCGGAGGCAGAAAAACGCGGCAACCGTTTGCGGCGGCTTTAGTGACATCACACGCGATCGACCTGTCGCCCAATCAGCACGACGTCTTCGCAGCACCTATCATCCGCCTTCGTCCGCCGCGATCCACCGTGAACCACGTCGCGATGATGGGTGGGATGATGGGTCGTCAAAAGGCGGACAATAAAAAACCGCGGAAATCCGCGGTTTTCTCTCAGGGAATTGGTGGAGCTGAGGGGAATCGAACCCCTGACCTCTGCAGTGCGATTGCAGCGCTCTCCCATCTGAGCTACAGCCCCGACCGAACGAGGCGGGGATGGGAGCCCCGCGTCGGATGGGCGCCATTTAGGGGAGGCCTCCCCCCTCTGTCAAGCGCGCTCGCGAGCCCGCTCGCGACCACCGCCGCGCCAATTCTCTGCAGCACCCGCGCCGGCACCGGCGGGAGGCGACAGCATCCGATCCGACGACGCCGGGCCGTCTCGACCTGCGGATTTCCATCCCGCTTTTCCGCTCCGCCGCGGACCTCCGAGGACGTTTCGGCGGCGCCCGGAAACCATCCCCGACGGCGAATACGGCCCCGCTCTTGGCATTTCGTCGGGCCGTGTCTACATGGGAGGCAGACCATCCCTCGAGCGGAAGAACCCATGTCCCTGGCCTCTCCGATCCTCATGGCCGTCGATCTCGTCCTCGACCTCTACGGTTGGGTGCTGATCGCCATGATCGTCTTCTCCTGGCTCCATGCCTTCGGCGTGGTCAACACCCGCAATCAGGCGGTGTCGACCATCGGCGACGTGCTCTATCGCCTGACCGAACCGGTACTCGCGCCCATTCGCCGCTTCATGCCCAATCTCGGCGGTCTGGATCTGTCGCCGATCGTCGTTTTCCTGGCGATCTTCATCATCCGCCAGTACCTACACATGCTCGCCCGCTGGTGAGCGTGCCGGCCGGCCCTTCCGAAGCCGTTCGCGTCGAAGCCGACGGTCTGCGCCTGCGGGTCCGCCTGACGCCCAAGGCGTCTCGCGACGCCGTCGGTCGCCTGGAGCGCCTCGCCGACGGAGCCGAGGTGCTGATCGTCCACGTCCGTGCCGCCCCCTCCGAGGGCGCCGCCAACGCCGCCCTCACCCGCCTCCTCGCCGATGTCCTCGACGTCGCGAAGTCCAAGGTCGAACTCGTTTCGGGCCACACCGCGCGGGTGAAGACGCTGAAGATCGAGGGTGACGGATCCGCCCTGGCGAAGCGCCTCGCGACACTGGCGGCGGCGGCGAAGTGATGCTACGCAGCCGTCGGCGGGTTTCTCGGACGAGGAGGTGATCCCATGACGGCACGCATCATCGACGGCAAAGCCAGATCCGAAGCCCTGCGCCAGGAGGTGACGGCCGACGTCGCCCGCTTCACCGCCGCCCACGGTACCGCCCCCGGCCTCGCGGTGGTGTTGGTCGGCGAAGATCCGGCGAGCCGCGTCTACGTCGCCTCCAAGACCAAGCAGACCGTCGAAGTCGGCATGCGCTCCTTCGAGTATCGCCTCGACGCTGCGACGCCGGAGGCCGAGCTGCTGACGCTGATCGCCAAGCTCAACGCCGACGACGCCGTCGACGGCATCCTCGTCCAGCTGCCGCTGCCCAAGCACATCGACACCGGGCGGGTGATCTCGGCGATCGATCCGGCCAAGGACGTCGACGGCCTCACCGAGGTCAACGCCGGCCGCCTCGCTGCCGGTCGCCCCGGCCTGGTGCCGTGCACGCCCTACGGCTCGATGATGATGCTCGACTGGGTCGGCCGCCCGCTCTCCGGCCTGGAAGCCGTCGTCGTCGGCCGCTCCGAGCTGGTCGGCCGGCCGATGGCCCAGCTCCTCGTGATGGCGAACTGCACCGTCACCATCGCCCATTCCCGCACCCGCGATCTCGCCGAGGTCTGCCGCCGCGCCGACGTGTTGGTGGCCGCCGTCGGCCGGCCGCTGATGATCCCGGGCGACTGGGTGAAGCCCGGCGCGACGGTGATCGACGTCGGCATCAACCGCATCCCGGCGCCGGAGAAGGGCGAGGGCAAGACCCGCCTCGTCGGCGACGTCGACTTCGATTCGGCCGTGAAGGTCGCCGGCGCCATCACGCCGGTTCCCGGCGGCGTCGGCCTGATGACGGTGGCGACGCTGCTCGCCAACACCCTCATCGCCGCCCACCGCCGCCGCGGCCTCACCCCGCCGGACTTCTTCACGGCGTTGAACAAGCGGCTGTTCGGCTGATCGAGGCCCGCCTTGGGGCACGGTGGGGTGCAAAGAGCGCGAGCGAATTGCACCGGCGGCCGTCGGGTTGGGACGTGCGCGCCCCTCACTGAACCGCCTCCGGGCCGTCGTGGTCGGGGCCGCCGTGATCTCCTGGCGTGGCGGTGGAATTCGCTTCGCTCTTTCCTCCCTACGGGTCGAGAACGACGCTCTCAGAAATCCGAGGCGATGCCCTTCTTCTCCCAGTCGCCGTAGCGCACCGGTTCTGGGCCGTCGCGGCCGGCGATCTCCTTCGGGACGGGCTTCGCCGCCGCATCCGCCGCCTTGCGCCGCTCCTCGGCCTCGAGCAGCGCGCGCTGAGCCGCCGGCGGCAGGTCCTCGAAACGGCGACGCGGCGGCTCGGCCGCAGCCGCCTCGGCGGCGTCCGGTTCGGCGGGTGTCTCGGCGGGTGTTTCGTCGGCGGTCATGGGTCGTCCCGGTCGGATCGCGGGTGATCGGGCGAGTTCGTCTCCCGCGCCGGCTTCTAGTGGTCCGACTCCGACATTCGCATCCCCTGTGGAAGCCTCGTCGTGCGAATGTCGGAGTCATGAGGACCACTAGCAAGCTTATGTTTCTAGTGGAACTTTCGAATTCGACATTCGAACGCGACCCGTGCGGCAGCGGAATTCGAATGTCGAATTCGTTCCACTAGCATGATAAGCGCTTGCCCGTCGAACCATCGCCGGTTCGCATCGCACGTCGAGGATACCCATGAACGAATCCGGCAGAGGGGGTCGCCCCCCGCGCCCCGGCCGCTCCGACCCCGCTCGCCCACGCGGCCCCCGTCCGGACGCTCCGTCCGGCGAGAAGGCCGTGCGCGAGGAACGCCGCGACGAGCCGGGTCTCGCCACCCGCCGCTTCGCCGTCGATATCCTCGGCAACGTCCTCGACGACGGCCGACCGCTCGATCAGGTGCTCGACCATCGCGCCTCGATGCCGGCCTGGCGTGCGCTTTCGCCCGCCGACCGCGCCCTGGTGCGCGCCATCGTCTCGACGACGCTCCGCCGTCTCGGCCTCGTCGACGACGCGCTGAAGCGCCAGATGAAGCGCCCGCTGCCGGGCAAGGCGACGCGGGTCCGCCAGATCCTGCGCGTCGGTGCGGCGCAACTCCTGTTCATGGAGGTGCCCGACCACGCCGCCGTGTCGCTGGCGACCGAGCTCGCCGATCGCGATCGCGAGACACGCCCCTGGAAGGCGATGGTCAACGGCGTGCTGCGTGCCGTCGCCCGCTCCCGCGACGAGATCCTCGAGACCCAGGACGCCACCCGTCTCGTCACGCCGCTGTGGCTGTGGCGCGACTGGGTCGAGACCTGGGGAGAGGACGAGACCCGCGCCTTCGCTTCCGCTCACATGGTCGAACCGGCGCTCGACCTCACCGTCAAGTCGGACGCTGCCGGCTGGGCCGAACGGCTCGGCGGCCGGGTGCTGCCGACCGGATCGGTCCGCCTGCTGCCGCACGGCGCGGTGCCCGAGATGGAGGGGTTCGAGGCCGGCGAATGGTGGGTGCAGGACGCCGCCGCGGCGCTGCCCGCCCGCCTCCTCGGCGACGTCGCGGGAAAAGAGGTCGCCGACCTCTGCGCCGCCCCGGGCGGCAAGACCGCGCAGCTCGCCGCGGCCGGGGCGAAGGTCACCGCCGTCGATCTTTCGCCCCACCGCCTCGATCGGCTGAAGCAGAACCTCGCGCGCCTGCGCCTGAGTGATGTCGCGACGATCGCCGCCGATCTCGAGACGTGGACGCCGAAGGCACCCTTCGATGCCGTCCTCCTCGACGCCCCCTGCTCCGCCACCGGCACCCTGCGTCGTAATCCGGACGTCGGCCGGCTGAAGAAGAGCGCCCAGGTCGAGGAACTCGCCGAGCTGCAACATCGCCTGCTCGACCGGGCGGCCGGCTGGGTGAAGCCCGGCGGCCTCCTCGTCTACTGCACCTGCTCGCTGCAGACGGCCGAAGGCGAGGAGCAGATCGCCCGCTTCCTCGCCGAACACCCGGACTACGAGCGTGCCCCCGTCGCGGCGGAGGAGATCGGCGGGCTCGCGCCGGCGATCACCGCGGACGGTGACCTGCGCACCCTGCCCGACATGCTTCCCGATCCCGAGCCCCGCCTCGCCGGGCTCGACGGCTTCTTCGCCGCCCGCCTGCGTCGTCGCACCTGACGACGCTCGCGCAACGGTGGCCGCCGAACATCGCTCACACTCTGAAATGCGAGCGGGAATTTAACCGGGCGTTAACCCTGTTGGGGTGCCTTGGAGGATGGGCGAGGGTCGCCCTCGTACCGCCGTCGCGGTGCGGGGAGACGATGGGAGCGCATGACGACACGGGGCATGGCCGATAGGCTCCTCGAGTGGAAACTGATCGGCCGCGCGCTCGCGGACCGCGCCGGTGCGCCCTTCGTCCGTGCCACCCGTTCCATCCGCGCCTTCGTCGAACCGGCCGCCGATCGCCTGCTCATCGCGCCGCAGGACCTGCGCACCGCCGACCCGACGGTGGCGACCGACATCTATGCCGGCGTCTTCGTGTTCTCCGGCCAGATCGTCGAGTGCAACGGCCGTTCGCCCTTCGAGATGGCGCCGCCGAGCGAGGATTGGGCGCGCGTGCTGCACGGCTTCGGCTGGTTGCGCCACCTGCGCGCCGCCGACACCGCCTCCGCCCGCTCCAACGCCCGCATCCTCGTCGACGACTGGCTGCGCATCGCCGATCATCCGCCCATCGCCTGGGAGCCGGAAGTGGTGGCGCGCCGCACCATGGCTTGGCTCGCCCAGTCGCCGATGATCCTGGCGGAAGCCGACCGGACCACCTATCACCGCTTCCTCGCCGGCCTGACCCGTCAATTCCGTTGGCTGCGCGTCCGCTGGGGCGAGGAACCGACCGGCCTGCCGCGGCTGAAGGTGGCGATCGCCGTGCTCGCCACCGCCATCGCCGTCGACGGTTTCCGCCGCCACATCAAGACCGCGTCGCGCCGCCTCGACGACGAGCTGAAGCGCCAGATTCTGCCGGATGGCGGCCATGTCGGCCGCAATCCGGTGACCATCCTCGAGGTGCTGATCGACCTCCTCCCCGTCCGCCAGGCGCTGGCCGCGCGCGGCCATCCCGTCTCGCCGGCGATGATGGGGGCGATCGATCGGATGATGCCGATGCTGCGCTTCTTCCGCCACGGCGACGGCGCCTTCGCCCTCTTCAACGGCGCGACGACGACGCCGACCGACCTCGTCGCCACCGTGCTGGCCTACGACGACGCCCAGGGCCGGCCCCACGGCAACGCCCCGCATTCCGGCTATCAGCGCCTCGAAGCGGAGAAGACCGTCGTGGTGATGGACACCGGCGCGCCGCCGCCGCCGGAGTTCGCCCGCACCGCCCACGCCGGCACCCTCGCCTTCGAACTCTCGTCCGCCGCCGCCCGCTTCGTCGTCAACTGCGGCGCGCCCTTCCGACCGGTCAAGGACTGGCGCCGCGTCGCCCGCTCGACCGCCGCCCACTCGACCCTGGTGGTCGACGACCATTCCTCGGCGCGCATCCGCGACGAGGGCGCCTTCGTCGATCTCCTCGGACCGATCCTGATCGGCGGTCCGAGCGACGTGCCGGTCGATCGCGCGGAAGCCGACGGCGCCGTCGCCGTCACCGCCTCGCACGACGGCTACGCCGCCGACTACGGCGTCGTCCACGAACGCACGCTGAGGCTCTCGGCGAACGGCGACATCCTCGACGGCCGCGACCGCGTCGTCCCCTTCGAAGGCGGCACCGACGACGTTCCCTTCGTCATCCGTTTCCACCTGCACCCCTCGGTCAAGGTCGGCCGCCTCGGCGACCACGGCGTCGTGCTCATCGGACATGCAGGCGAGGGCTGGGAGTTCACCTGCGACGATCTCACCCCGGAGGTCGAGGAATCGGTCCATCTCGCCGATCTCCACGGCCTGCGCCGCACCTCGCAGATCGTCCTGGCGAGCGGCGAGGACGGCCCGCGCGAGATCCGCTGGCGCTTCTCCCGCACCGCGCGGTCCCACGCCAAGGGGCGGTGACGCGACGCCGCACCGCCCGCGCCCCCTCTCCGTCCACCGTCGGGTTTGCCCCGCGGCGGATTCGTGCTAACGCCCTCGCCGAAATCTCCCGGATCCCGAGACCGAAGAGCCGAACGGCCGCCATCCGTTCCGCGATTTCTCGATCCATTTCGCAAGAAGGCGAAGCCGAACCCATGTCGATCACCGTCAAGAACATCACCCCGCCCGATCGCGTTCCCCTGAAGCGCGCCCTCCTGTCGGTCTCCGACAAGACCGGGCTGATCGACTTCGCCCGGGCGCTGGCCGCCCGCGGCGTCGAGCTGCTGTCGACCGGCGGCACCTGCAAGTCGATCGCCGAAGCCGGCATCGCGGTGAAGGACGTCTCGGAAGTGACCGGCTTCCCCGAGATCATGGACGGCCGCGTCAAGACGCTGCACCCGAAGGTCCACGGCGGCCTCCTCGCCGTCCGCAACGACCCCGAACACGTCGAGGCGATGAAGGCCCACGACATCGAGGGCATCGATCTGCTGGTGGTGAACCTCTACCCGTTCGAGGCGACGGTCGCTCGCGGAGCAGATTGGGCGACCGGCATCGAGAACATCGACATCGGCGGCCCGGCGATGATCCGCGCCGCCTCCAAGAACCACGCCTATGTCGCCGTCGTCGTCGACCCGGCCCGTTACTCGGATGTCCTCGCCGCGCTCGACGCCAACGACGGGTCGACCACGCTGGAGCTGCGCAAGGCTCTCGCCCTCGAGGCCTTCGGCCGCACCGCCACCTACGACGCCGCCATCTCCAACTGGATGGCCGCCGAGATCGGCGAGGTGAACCCCAAGTACCGCGCCTTCGGCGGCACCCTCGTCGAGCCGATGCGCTACGGCGAGAACCCGCACCAGTCGGCCGCCTTCTACAAGACCGCCGAGGTTCGCCCGGGAGTGGCGACCGCCGTGCAGGTGCAGGGCAAGCAGCTCTCCTACAACAACATCAACGACACCGACGCGGCCTACGAACTCGTCGCCGAGTTCGACCCGGCCCGCACCGCCGCCTGCGCCATCATCAAGCACGCCAACCCCTGCGGCGTGGCGGAAGGCGGAAGCCTCGCCGAGGCCTACACCAAGGCGCTGCGCTGCGATCCCGTCTCCGCCTTCGGCGGCATCATCGCCTTCAACCGGACGCTCGACGCCGAGGCCGCCACCGAGATCGTGAAGATCTTCACCGAGGTGATCATCGCCCCCGACGCCACCGACGAGGCGAAAGCGATCGTCGCCACCAAGAAGAACCTGCGCCTGCTTCTCGCCGGCGGCCTGCCGAAGCCCGCCGCCGCCGGCCTCACCGCCAAGACCGTCGCCGGCGGCATGCTGGTGCAGAGCCGCGACTCGGGCACCGTCGACGCCGTCGAACTGAAGACCGTCACCGCCCGCGCCCCCTCCGAGCGGGAAGCGGCCGACCTCGCCTTCGCCTTCCGCGTCTGCAAGCACGTCAAGTCGAACGCCATCGTCTACGTGAAGGATCTCGCCACCGTCGGCATCGGCGCCGGCCAGATGAGCCGCGTCGATTCCGCCCGCATCGCCTATCGCAAGGCCGCCGACGCGGCCGCCGCGGCGGGTGAGAGCGAGCCGCTGACCAAGGGTTCGGTCGCCGCGTCCGATGCCTTCTTCCCCTTCGCCGACGGCCTCGAGGTCGTGGTCGAGGCGGGCGCCACCGCCGTCGTCCAGCCGGGCGGCTCGATGCGCGACCAGGAGGTCATCGACGCCGCGAACAAGGCCGGCATCGCCATGGTCACCACCGGCATGCGCCACTTCCGCCACTGAGGCGGATCATCGGACGAGATCGCAGCGGGGGCCGTGGCGACGCGGCCCCCGTCGTCGTTTTTGTGATCCGAATCGTGCAATGAGCGTGAGCGAATTGCACCAGCGGCGCTCGTCGGCGGCGCCGACGTTCCCCTCGGACGACGCCGGTACAATTCGCCTTCGGCTCATCGCCCCTACGGTCCACCATCCCACGCCTTCACCGCCGCGGCGTCTTCACCCCGGCCATCAGGACGAAGCCCGTCACCAGGAACACCGCCAACACCGCCGCGCCGGCGCGTTGGCTCTCGGTCCAATCGGTGACCATGGCCACCGCGAGCGGCCCCATGAAGCTCGTCACCTTCCCCGAAAGCGCGAAGAAGCCGTAGAACCGGGCGATCGCGTCGGCCGGCGCCATGCGGGCGAGCTGGGTGCGCGAGGCGGCCTGCAGCGGCCCGGCCGCGAGGCCGAGGATGCCGCCGGCAAGAAGATAGACCTTGGCCGCCGTACCGGCGTAGAGCCCACCCTGCCCCGCCGCCACCGGCACCACGAAGAACACGTGGGTGCGATCGATCGAGACGACGAGCACCAGGGTGAGGAACAGCACGATCAGCGCCCCGAGCACTACCACCTTGGAGCCGAAGCGGTCGTCGAGCCGGCCGCCGGTATAGGCGCCGATCGTCCCGGTGATGGTGAGGAAGATGCCGAAGAGGCCGAGCTCGATCGTCGACCAGCCGAAGACACCCGCCGCGTAGATGCCGCCGAAGGCGAAGAGGGCGACGAGGCCGTCGGTGTAGATCATGTTGGCGAGGAGGAAGCGCCCGAGGCTCGGCACCGCCTTCAGGTCGCGCGCCGTATCGGCGAGCCGCGCGATCCCCGTGCCGATCGTCTCCGCCGCCTTGCCGCCGTGGTTGCTGTCGGGGGTGAAGAGGAACATCGGCAGGGCGAAGACGACGAACCACAGCGCCGACAAGGGGCCGGTCACCCGCGCCCCCTCGCCCGCCGCCGGATCGAGCCCGAACAGCGGCGTCAGGCCGAACAGCGTCCGGCCCGTCGCCGTCTCGGCGGCGAGAAAGCCGAGCACCACCACCAGACTGACGAGGCCGCCGGCATAGCCGACCGCCCAGCCGGTACCCGACAACCGGCCGAGCTCCGACGGCGGCACCAGTCGCGGCATCATCGCGTTGTTGAAGACGGTGGCGAATTCGGCCCCGATCGTGCCGATGATGAAACCGGCGAGCGCCAGCGCCACCGAAGCCGGATGCCCGGGCGTGGCCAGCCACAGCGCCGACGATCCCACCATCATCAACGCCCCGAAGGCCCCGACCCACGGCTTGTGACGGCCGAGCGCGTCGGCGATCGAGCCGAGCACCGGCGACAGCACCGCGATGACCAGACCCGCCGTCGCGGTGGCATAGCCCCACTGCGCCTGACCCGAGGCGGGATCGCGAGCGAGATGGGCGGCGAACCACGGCGCGAAGACGAAGGTCGTCACCAGGGTGAAGAACGGCTGCATCGCCCAATCGAACATCACCCAGCCGACGAGCCCGGCACGAGACGTGCGCGGCGTGGGGGGCGTACCGTGTGTGTTCGCCATGCGATTCCCTCTCCCGCCGCGACGCACGGCGCCTCACTCATATACCGGATCGTGGCGAAATGGGGTGGCGCGGTCGAGCGAGGGATGCGGATCCGTCGCGGGCGGCGGTGGAACGCGGCGCCAACCGTGCGACACCCGGCCCTCGCCCCGCTCGGGGCGTTCCTCGGCTCGCGTGGAGCGGGACGCCACCCGCCCGACCCGGCGCGAAACGCGCGGCGCGTTCGTCGCTCGCGCCGAGTGAGCCGCACCCCTGCCCGGCCCGGCGCGAAACGCGCGGCGCGTTCGTCGCTCGAAACGCTCCACCGGAGCGTTTCGTCGGCGGCGGAGCCGCCGACCGCTCCTCACCCCTTCTCCGCCAGATCGGCGAGGAGGGAGGCGGCGACGGTGAAGCGCGACACGCTCGGCGTCGCGGCCTCGCCCAGCGTCTCGTCGACCACCGCCAGCGCCCGGCCGATCTCCGCGCCGTAGCGCGCCTCCCAGGCCTCCACCCCACCGCAGGCCAGCGCCTCGGCGACGATGCCGCGATGGGCGTCGTCGAGCGTCCGCGCCGCCCGGTCGAGGGCGAGGCCGTCGTAGTAGTCGGCGACCGGCAGTCCGCGCACCATCGCCTCCAGCCGATCGATCGACAGCCGGTCGGCGACCGCGAAATGGGCGATCGCCACCTCCGCCGCGGGTTTCGCCGTGCGTTCGACCGTGAGAGTGATGTCGGGGATCTCGATCACCACGTCGAGATGGGCGAGGCGGTCGGCGAGATCGGCCGGCACGCCGGCCGTCACCAACCGCTCGCGCTCCGCTTCGACCGTGGCGAGGATCGCCACCGGCAACAGCGCCTCCAACTCCGGCTCGAGCGAGGCGATCGCCGCGCCGAAGCGTTCGATCACCGCCCCGACGCCGTCGCGGAACGACACGTGGCGCAGGAACCAGACGGTGCCGGTCGTCGCCAGATCCCGCACCCGGCCATAGAGCTGGAGCTGCAAGGCGCCGGAGATGCGCCCGTCGAGACCGTCGAGCCCCTGCTCCAGTTCGGCGAGGCCGAAGACCCCGCGCGCCGCGGCGAAGGCGCGGACGATCGCCGGCACCCCCGCCCCCGTCCGGTCGGCGACGCGGGTGAAGAAGGTCGGTCCGCCGCGGTCGACCACCATGTTGGCGAGGCGGGTGGCGACGATCTCCCGCTTCAGCCGGTGTCCATCGATGCAGTCGGCGTAGTCGGCGCGCAGGCGCTCGGGGAAATAGGCGGCGAGTTCGGCGGCGAAGGACGGATCGTCCGGCGCGTCCGAGGCCAGAAGATCGACCTTGGCCGACAGCTTCGCATAGGCGAGCAGCACGCCGATCTCCGCTCGCGTCAGCGGCCGCCCCGCCGCCTCGCGCGACGCGAAACCGGCGTCGTTCGGCAGGGTCTCGACCTTGCGGTCGAGCCGGCCGGCGCGCTCGAGCCCGGCCACCATCCGCCGCTGGAACGGCAGGTCGGTCACCCCGAGTCGTTCGGCGAGCGAGATCGACAGGGTCTGCGAATGGTTGTTGGCGAGTACCAGCGCCGCCACTTCGTCGGTCATCGCTGCGAGCAGCGTGTCGCGATCCGGCCCCGAGAGCCGCCCGTCCGCCACTGCCGTCGCCAGGGCGATCTTGATGTTGACCTCGACGTCGGAGCAGTTGACCCCGGCCGAGTTGTCGATCGCATCGGAATTGCAGCGACCGCCGGCACCGCCGTATTCGATGCGCGCCCGCTGCGTCAGGCCGAGATTGGCGCCCTCGCCCACCACCTTGGCGCCGATCTCGGCACCGGTGATGCGGATCGCATCGTTGGCCTTGTCGCCGACCTCGGCGTCGGTCTCGCCCGCCGCCCGCACGTAGGTGCCGATGCCGCCGAACCACAGGAGGTCGGCCCGCGCCTTCAGGATCGCCCGCATCACCTCCGCCGGGGTCGCATGATCGACGTCGAGCCCGAGTGACGCGCGGACCTCCGGCGAGAGCGGGACGGTCTTCGACGCCCGAGAGAAGACGCCGCCGCCGGCCGAGATCTTCGCCTTGTCGTAATCGGCCCAACTCGACCGCGGCAGGGCGAAGAGCCGAGCGCGCTCCTCGAAACTCGTCGCCGGATCGGGATCGGGATCGAGGAAGATGTCGCGATGATCGAAGGCGGCGACGAGGCGGATCGCCCGCGACAGCAACATGCCGTTGCCGAAGACGTCGCCCGACATGTCGCCGACGCCGACGACGGTGAAGGGCTCGGTGAGGATGTCGCGGTCCATCTCGCGGAAATGCCGCTTCACCGCTTCGAAGGCGCCGCGCGCCGTGATGCCCATCTTCTTGTGGTCGTAGCCGGCCGAACCGCCCGAGGCGAAGGCGTCGCCGAGCCAGAAGCCGTGGTCGAGGGCGATGGCGTTCGCCGTGTCGGAGAAGGTCGCCGTGCCCTTGTCGGCGGCGACCACGAGATAGGGGTCGTCGCCGTCGTGGCGCACCACCCGCGGCGGCGCCACGATCGCCCCGTCGCGGAGATCGTCGGTGAGGTCGAGGAGACGGCCGACGAAGGTGCGGTAGGCCGCCGTGCCCTCGGCGAGGAAGGCGTCGCGGTTCATCCCCGGCGTCAGCCGTTTCGGGAAGAAGCCGCCCTTGGCACCGACCGGCACGATCACCGCGTTCTTCACCTGCTGCGCCTTGACCAGACCCAACACCTCGGTGCGGAAATCGAGCGCTCGGTCGGACCACCTGAGTCCCCCGCGCGCCACCGGCCCGAAGCGCAGATGCACGCCCTCCACCGTCGGCCCGCACACCCAGATCTCGCGATGCGGCCGCGGCTCGGGCAGACGCCCCAGCTTCTCCGGCGCGAGTTTGAAGGCGAGCGTGTCGCGCGGCCGCCCGTCCGCCTCCGGACGGAAGAAATCGGTCCGCACCATCGCCCGGATCACCTCGGCGAAACGGCGCAACACCGTGTCGTCGTCGAGCGAGGCGACCTCGCCGAGAGCGGTGCCGATACGTGCGGCGATCTCGTCCTCCGCCGCGTCGCGATCGCCGGAT
>CALBKH010000098.1 GCA_937892955.1 uncultured Alphaproteobacteria bacterium | reverse complement strand
AGAACATCTTGGCGCAGCAGCCCGGCAAGGGTCCCGGTCTGATCCGCAATCCGGGTCGCGGACCGGGTATGCCGGGGCAGGCCGGTATCGGACGCCCCGGTCAGCCGGGCCTGCCGGGACAGGCCGGTATCGGAAGCCCGGGTCAACCGGGTAAGCCGGGTCTGCCGGGCCAGGCCGGTATCGGACGGCCGGGTCAGCAGGGTCTGATCGGACGGCCGGGCGCGACCGGATTGCCGGGACAGTCGGGCAAGCCGGGCCTGACCGGCATCGGTCGGCCGGGAACCACCGGACGGCCGGGACTGCCGGGTCAGACCGGCATCGGTCGACCGGGTCAGCCGGGCCAGCCGGGTCTCACCGGACGGCCGGGTCTGCCGGGCCAGACCGGCATCGGTCGACCGGGTCAGCCGGGCCAGCCGGGTCTCACCGGACGGCCGGGTCTGCCGAGCCAGCCGGGCCTCACCGGACGGCCGGGTCTCACCGGACGACCGGGGCTGCCGGGTCAGCCCGGCATCGGACGACCGGGTCTGCCGAGCCAGCCGGGCCTCACCGGGCGGCCGGGTCTCACCGGACGACCGGGGCTGCCGGGTCAGCCCGGCATCGGACGACCGGGTCTGCCGAGCCAGCCGGGCCTCACCGGGCGGCCGGGTCTCACCGGACGACCGGGGCTGCCGGGTCAGCCCGGCATCGGACGACCGGGTCTGCCGAGCCAGCCGGGCCTCACCGGGCGGCCGGGTCTCACCGGACGGCCGGGGCTGCCGGGTCAGCCCGGCATCGGACGACCGGGTCTGCCGAGCCAGCCGGGCCTCACCGGGCGGCCGGGTCTCACCGGACGGCCGGGACTGCCGAGCCAGACCGGCATCGGACGCCCGGGCATGACCGGACGGCCGGGACTGCCGAGCCAGACCGGCATCGGACGCCCGGGCATGACCGGACGGCCGGGACTGCCGAGCCAGACCGGTATCGGTCGGCCGGGCATGACCGGACGGCCGGGGCTGCCGAGCCAGACCGGTATCGGTCGACCGGGCATGACCGGACGACCGGGGCTTCCGGGCCAGCAGATGCGTAGCCAGCAACAGCAGCAACGCATGATGCAGCAGCAGCAGACGCGGTCGCAGCAACTGCGCTCGCAGCCGCAGCGGTCGATGCAACAGCAGAGGTCGATGCAGCAGCAGCGGGTCCAGCAACGGCCGCAGATGCAGCAACGCATGCAGCAACAGCGTATGCAGCAGCAGCGGGTGCAGCAGCGTCCGCAGATGCAGCAGCAGCGGATCCAGCAACGGCCGCAGATGCAGCAGCGGGTCCAGCAACGGCCGCAGATGCAGCAGCGGGTCCAGCAACGGCCGCAGATGCAGCAGCGGGTCCAGCCGCGTCCGCAGATGCAGCAGCGGGTCCAGCCGCGTCCGCAGATGCGGGCTCCGCAGCAGCGGATGCAGGCTCCTCGCATGCAGGCGCCGCGCGTGCAGGCTCCGCGTCCGCAGGCGCCGGCACGGCGCGTCTGCCCGCCGGGTCGCCGGTGCTGACGTGACGGCGATCGTGCGGCCCCCGCGCGATCGCTCGCAGAAAACGAGAGAGGCGCCGCATCCTCGTCGGATGCGGCGCCTCTCTTTTCTCCGCTTCGTCTCGCATCCGCCGGATCACGGTCGGCTCGGGCCGGCTTCCGCTCCGCGGCGTCTCGAACGGGTCGAAACGCCGCGAATTCGGTGATCAGAAGGCGTCGTCGGGGAAGGCCATCATGGTCTTGCCGCCGGCCATGATCGCCGAGAAGCGCCAGCCGGTCTCGGGCAACAGCCGCTCCATGTAGAAGCGAGCGGTGGCCACCTTGGCGGCGTAGAAGCCGTCGTCTTCCGCCGTGCCGACCTTGGCGAGGGCGGTTTCGGCCATGCGCGCCCACAGGAAGGCGAGCGCGGTCAGACCGAAGAGGCGCAGGTAGTCGGACGACGCCGCGCCGGCCTCGTCGGGCTTGGCCATGCCGACCCGGGCGATCTGTCCGGTCGCCTGTTGCAGGCGGACGAAAGCCTTGGCCAGCGGCTGGACGAATTCGCCGAGCGCGTCGTCGTCCATCTTGGCTTCGATGTAGGCCTGGACCGGATGGAAGAAGCGACGCAGGTAGCGACCGGCGTGGGCCGGCATCTTGCGACCGACGAGGTCGAGCGCCTGGACGCCGTTGGTGCCCTCGTAGATCTGGGTGATGCGGGCGTCGCGGACGTACTGCTCCTGGCCGTGCTCACGGATGTAGCCGTGACCGCCGAAGACCTGGACGCCGATGTTGGCCATCTCGGAGCCGAGATCGGTCATCAGCGCCTTGACCACCGGGGTGGTGAGGGCGACGAAGTCGTCGGCCTCCTGGCGCTTCACCGGGTCGGGATGGTGCTTGGCGACGTCGAGCGAGGTCGCCACCCAGGTGGCGAGAGCCCGGCAGCCCTCGACGAAGGCCTTCTGCGTCAAGAGCATGCGGCGCACGTCGGGGTGGACGATGATCGGGTCGGCGGCCTTGTCCGGCGCCTTGGTGCCGGAGATCGACCGACCCTGGATGCGATCGCGGGCGTAGATCACGGCGTTCTGCCGCGACACCTCGGCGAGGCCGAGACCCTGCATGCCGACCGCCAGACGCTCGGTGTTCATCATGGCGAACATGGCGTTCAGGCCCTTGCCCGGCTCGCCGATCAGCCAGCCGGTGGCATCGTCGAAGTTCATGACGCAGGTCGACGAGGCCTTGATGCCCATCTTGTGCTCGATCGAGCCGCAGGCGACGCCGTTGCGGGCGCCGAGCGAGCCGTCGTCCTCGACCATGAACTTCGGCACGAGGAAGAGCGAGATGCCCTTCACGCCCTTGGGCGCGCCCTGGATGCGGGCGAGCACGAGGTGGACGATGTTCTCGGTCAGGTCGTGCTCACCGGCGGAGATGAAGATCTTGGTGCCGGTGATGGCGTAGGAGCCGTCGTCCTTGGGAACGGCGGAGGTGCGCAGGAGGCCGAGGTCGGTGCCGCAGTGCGGCTCGGTCAGGCACATGGTGCCGGACCACACGCCCTCGACCATCTTGGGCAGATACTTCGCCTTCAGTTCGTCCGAGCCGTAGCCCGACAGCGACACGTAGGCGCCGTGGGAGAGGCCGGGATACATGCCGAAGGAGAGGTTCGACGAGCAGATCATCTCGGTGATCAGCGTGTCGACGGCGAAGGGCAGGCCCTGGCCGCCGTAGGCCGGATCACAGGCGATCGAGGTCCAGCCGCCGTCGCGGAACTGGCGATAGGCCTCCTTGAAGCCCTTCGGGGTACGGACGACGCCGTTCTCGAAGGTGCAGCCCTCTTCGTCGCCGGAGCGATTGATCGGGAAGAGGACCTCTTCACAGAGCTTGGCCGCCTCCTCGAGGACCGGATCGACGAGATCGCGGCCGAACTCCTCGTAGCCGGGGAGCTGGGTGAGGCTTTCGCCGTCCATCAGTTCGTAGAGGCAGAAGCGCATGTCGCGCAGGGGAGCCTTGTATTCGGGCATGTGTCGCTCCTCAGTTGCGCAGCGGCTTGCCGGTTTCGAGCATGTGCTCGACACGGGCGAGAGAGCCTGCGGTCCGGACGAGGCGCATGAAGCCCTCGCGTTCGAGTTCGTAGAGGCGATCCTCGGTGACCGGCGTGGTCACGTCGGTGTCGCCGCCGGAGAGCACGCCGGCGACCTCGTCGGAGACCACCACGTCGTGCGGCGTCGCCTTGCCGAGGCGGGCGAAGCCGGCGACCGCCATGTTGAGGCCGGAGCGGGCCGAGAGACCGGGCAGCACGAAGGTCGGAGCCTCCGGCGGCTGATAGCCTTCCAGCATCGACAACGCCTTGGCCTTGGCGTCGGCTAGAAGGCGATAGCGGTTCATGGTGATGCCGTCGGTCGGGGCCATGATCATCATCTCCTTGGCCTCGGCCGCCGACTTGGCGACCTGGGCGGTGGAGACCATCTCGAAGACCTTGGCGACGGCCGGCATCGGACCGCGCGGCAGGCGGCCGTAGGCGGTCCAGCGGCGCAGCAGCTCCTTGCAGCCGCCCCAACCGGGCAAGAGGCCGACGCCGACCTCGACGAGGCCGGTGTAGGTCTCGGCATGGGCCTGGATGGCCGAGCAATGCATCAGGATCTCGCAGCCGCCGCCGAGCGCCATGCCCGAGGGCGCGGCGACCGTCGGGAACGGCGCGTAGCGCAGGGCCTTGTAGGTCGACTGACCGGAGGCCACCAGATTCTCGATCTCGGGCCAAGCCGCGATGTTGGCGGCGAAGAGCGCGAGGCCGAGATTGGCGCCGACCGAGAACTGCGAGCCCTCGTTGTAGACGACCATCGCCTTGTAGGACTTCTTCACCAGCGCGATCGACTTGCCCAGAAGCGCGATGATGTCGGGGTCGAGCGAGTTCATCTTCGAGGTGAACTCGAAGCAGACGACGCCGTCGCCGATGTCCCACAGAGACGCGGAGCCGTTCTTGAGGATCGGCTGGGCGTTCAGCTTGATGTCCGAGAGCATGATCACGCCCTCGGGGCGCATCATGTCGCGATAGGCGCCGTCGAGGCCGAGGACCTGCCGCTTGCCGTTCTCGATGCGGTAGAAGCTCTTGCCGGCGGCCGCCTTGAGGATCGGCGCGACCGGCAGACCGGCCTTCTCGAGCCGGCTCACGAAACCGTCGACACCGATCTCGTCGATCAGCTCGAACGGCCCCTTCTTCCAATTGTAGCCGAGGCGCATGGCCTCATCGATCGAATCGACCTCGTCGGCTGCGTCGCCGACCAGCAGCGCCGCATAGGCGAGCGTGCGGCCCATGACGTTCCAGGCGTAGCGGCCGTGGAGGCTGTCGTGGTCGAGGAGCTTGCCGAGCGACTTGCGGGCCTCGCCGAGGGCGGGGACGTCGGCCTTGCGCTGGGTGCGGTAGGTGCCGGAGGCGAGATCCATCGCTTCCTTGACCTTCCCCTTCTCGCGGTTCAGCCGGTAGAAGCCGCCCTTGCCCTTACGGCCGGTGTAGCCGTCGGCGATCATCCGCTCGATCAGCGGCGCTGGACGGTTCATGACGTGGAACATGTCGTCGGCCGGCAGCGCGCCCGCCAGCGAGGCGTTGACGTGCGGCATCAGGTCGAGGCCGACGAGGTCGAGCAGGCCGAAGACGCCGGTCTTGGGGATACCGAAGGGCCGACCGATGATCGCGTCGGCGTCCTCGATGGCGACGTTCAGATCGAAGGCTTCGACCACCGCCGCCTGCAGCCACATGACGCCGAGACGGTTGGCGATGAAGCCGGGACGGTCCTTGCACGCCACCACCGACTTGCCGAGACGATGATCGGCGAAGTGCGAAACCGCGGCGACCGCCTCGGGACGGGTCTTCGCGCCGGCCACGACTTCCAAGAGCCGCATGTAGCGCGGCGGGTTGAAGAAGTGGGTGACGAGGAAGTCCTCGGCGAACTTCGGCGAGAGGCCGGAGACCAGCTTGTCGAGCGGGATGGTCGAGGTGTTCGACGACACCGCCGAGCCGGGCTTCCGGACCGCGTCGATCTTGGCGTAGAGCGCCTGCTTGAGGTCGAGCCGCTCGATGATCGCCTCGACGATCCAGTCGCAATCGGCGAGGAGGGCGAGATCGTCCTCGATGTTGCCGGTGGTGACGAGCCGGGCCGCCGACTTCGACATGAAGGCGGCGGGATCCGCCTTCAGGAGCTTCTCCACCGCGCCCTTGGCGATGGCGGAACGGTCCCCGCCCTCGGGAAGGTTGGGGGGCACGATGTCGAGGAGGACGACGGGCGTCCCCGAGTTGGCGACATGGGCGGCGATCCCCGCACCCATGACGCCGGCGCCGATGACGGCGACCTTCTTGATGGGGGAGTTGGACATCACAGCGCCTCCAGGATGGTGGCGATACCCTGGCCGCCGCCGATGCACTGGGTGGCGAGACCGGTCTTGAGGCCTTCGCGCTTCATCAGCGAGGCGGCCTTGCCGACGATGCGGGCGCCGGTGGCGCCGAGCGGATGACCGAGAGCGATGGCGCCGCCGTCGAGGTTGATCTTCGCCGGGTCGAGGCCGAGGTCGCGGATGCAGGCGAGCGCCTGGCTGGCGAAGGCCTCGTTGAGTTCGACGACGTCGATCGACTTGACGTCGATACCGGCGCGCGCCGCCGCCTTGAGCGACGAGCCGACCGGGCCGATGCCCATGATCTCCGGATCGCAGCCCGACACCGCGATCGACCTGATCGCCGCGAGCGGCTCGAGGCCGTGCTTCTCGGCGTAGTCGAGCGAGCAGATCAGGGTGGCGGAGGCGCCGTCGGTGAGCGGCGACGAGGTGCCGGCGGTGACGAGGCCGGTGGCCGAGAAGGCCGGCTTCAGCGTGGCGAGGCCTTCGGCCGTGGTCTCCGGACGGATGCAGCCGTCGGTCGAGACGACCTTGCCCTTCTTGTCGGTGACCGGGACGATCTCGGCCTCGAACTTGCCCGCGGCGCGGGCGGCGTTCGCTTTGACGTGCGAGGCGACGGCGAACTCTTCCATCTGGGCGCGGGTGATGCCCCAGCGCGCCGCGACGTTCTCGGCGGTGTCGCCCATGCCGATGTAGGCGCCCGGCATGGCGGCGGCGAGATCCGGGTCGGGCATCGGGTTGAAGCCCATCATCGGCACGCGGGTCATGGACTCGATGCCGGCGCAGACGAAGACCTCGCCCGCGCCCATCTGGATGGCGCCGGCGGCGGAGTGGATCGACTGCATCGACGACCCGCAGAAGCGGTTGATGGTCTGACCGGCGACCGACTGCGGCAGGCCGGCCATCATGCCGACGAGGCGAGCCATGTTGAGGCCCTGCTCACCTTCGGGGAAGGCGCAGCCGAGGATGAGATCCTCGATGTCGTCGACATTGACCTTGGTGCGGGCGACGAGGCCGGCGATCACCTGGGCGGCGAGGCGATCGGGACGGACGGTGGCGAGTTCGCCCTTCTTGGCGAGGGTGAACGGCGAACGGGCATAGCCCGCGACGACGACCTTCTTCATCGACGTGTCTCCATACGGTGGATTTCGAGGGGGACGGTCGTCGAGGAGAAGTGGCCGAACGTCGGCCGGATCCTCAGACCGTCCCGGGAGCTGAGCCGCGCTCCGTCAAGGTCTCGAGCGCGGCGCGCTCGATCTCCTTGAGCTCGGAGAGCGTGGTCTTGACCGCCTGCAGCTGCGACTCGAGCATATCGATGCGCTCGCGTGCCTTGCGGGCGAGATGCTGGACCTGTTCCGTCTGGGTGGCGTCCAGCGCGTAGAGGTCCAGGTATTCCTTGATGTCGCGCAGCGAGAAGCCGAGCTGCTTGCCGCGCAGGATGAGGATCATCCGCGCCCGGTCGCGATGGGTGTAGACGCGGGTGTTGCCGGCGCGCTGCGGCGAGATCAGCCCCTGGTCCTCGTAGAAGCGGATGGTGCGCGGCGTGACGCTGAGATCCCGAGCGAGCTCGGTGACCGAATAGATCTTGTCCATGACGGAGGGGCTCCGCGACCTGCGAGAAATGACCGTTGGGGCCGGATATTGCCCTATACGTCACTTTCCTGTCACGCGAATTCGACATCGGCTCGATCTCTGTTCGCTTCCACGGGACGCCCACACCACCGCTTCCCGACGAAAAACGCCGAAAACGGTCGAATTCTCCATTCTCTCGCCGATCGCCCGGAGGGACCGGCGGAGCAAGCCGCACGAGGTGCGGCGCGGGTCCGGCGGGCGAGAGAGCCCCTCGCCGGATCGATCAGCCGTCTCGGGGTGTCCCCGATTCGGGCGCGACGGCGCCGGAGAGGTCGACGCTCGCCGCCTCCTCGGCCACCAGTTCCTTCTTGGACAGCTTGCCGACCATGGTTTTGGGCAAGGTGTCGCGGATCTCGATCTCGCGCGGCATCTCGATCTTGGAGAGCCAGTCACCGAGGAAGGCGTTGAGTTCTTCGGGCGTCGCCGACTGGCCGTCGCGCAGTTTGACGAAGGCCTTGGGCGCCTGGCCGCGGTACTTGTCGGGCACACCGATGACCGTCACCTCCTCGACCGCGGGGTGATGGTTGAGGGCTTCCTCGATGGCGCGCGGATAGACGTTGTAGCCGCCGCAGATGATGATGTCCTTGATGCGATCGACGAGGAAGACGTAGCCGTCTTCGTCGCGGTAACCGATGTCGCCGGTCCTCAGCCAACCGGCGTGGAACTGCTCGGCGGTCTCGCCGGGGCGCTTCCAGTAGCCGCGCATGACCTGCGGACCCTTGACACAGACCTCGCCCTTCTCGCCCGTCGCCATCTCCGTTTCGCAGGTGACCGGGGTGCGGATCGACAGGGTGGTGTCGGGCAGGGCCAGACCGATCGACCCGGCCTTGACCACACCATCGACCGGGTTGCAGGTGACCACCGGCGAGGCCTCGGTCAGACCGTAGCCTTCCACCAGCTTGCAGCCGGTCAGCGCCTCGAAGCGGGTGCGCACCTCGACCGGCAGCGGCGCGCCGCCGGAGATGCAGATCTGCACCGAGGAGAGATCGCGTCCGCCCTTCTCGGCGGCGGAATTGATCGCGGTGTAGATGGTCGGCACGCCGGGGAAGACCGACGGCTTCTGCTTCTCGATGACGTCCATCACCTGGCCCAGCTCGAAGCGCGGCAGCAGGATCAGCTCGGCGCCGAGGCGCAGGCCGAAGTTCTGCACCACCGTCATGGCGAAGACGTGGAACAGCGGCAGCACGCCGAGCATCTTCGGCCGCTCGCCGAGGAAGCGTTCCGGCACCCACTGGACGATCTGTTCGGCGTTGGCGGTGATGTTGGCGTGGGTGAGCATCGCGCCCTTGGGCACGCCGGTGGTGCCGCCGGTGTACTGGAGCACGGCGATGTCGTTCTCGGGGTCGACCTTCATGGCCGGAAGCGTCTCGCGCTTCGATGTCAGCTCGGCGAAGGAGACGTGACGGCCGTCGGCGGGGATCTTCGACCGCTCCTTGCCCTTGAACAGGGTGAAGAGCACCCGCTTCAACGGCGGCAGGATGCCGGCCATCGGGCAGACGACCACCTTCTGGAGCGCCGACCTGCCGAGGAGGCCGGCGACCTTGGGGTACATGACCTCGAGGTCGAGGGTCACCATGATGGTGGTGCCGGCGTCGTCGATCTGGTGCTTCAGCTCGCGCTCGACGTAGAGCGGATTGAAGTTGACGACGATGCCGCCGGCCTTCAGCACGGCGAACCAGCAGATGACGTAATAGGGCGTGTTGGGCAGGCAAAGGCCGACGCGGGTGCCCTTCTCGACACCGAGGCGGCGGAAGCCGGCGGCGGCGCGATCGATCAGATCGCCGACCTCGCGGTAGGTCCATTTCGCGCCGAGAAAATCGATGCACGGACGTTCGGGCCAGCGGGAGACCGCCGCCTCGATGATGCCCGTCGCCGGACCCGTCGCCACCGCCATGGTTTCCTCCAACCCGTTCGCGTCGGTCGACCCCTCTTCGAGCGGTCGCCGCGGGAATTCTCGTCGAGATGGTCGTGACGTCGGCGCGCCGCCGACGTCGAATTCGTGGGTGGGGAGGAGCGCTCGGGACCGCCCACGGGGCGCCGCGTCTCGACCGAGACCGCAGCACCACTTCCCCACCTCTCACCACCCTCGCGGCGGGTGGTTCAACCGAGAGCGCCGATCAGCTTCATGGCGACGCCGAGCGAACCGGCGACCTTGATCTTGCCGAGCGTGTAACCGAGCATCGGGTCGAGCTTGCCGTCGAGCAGCTTCAAGAGATTGTCCTGGGTGATCTTGATCGTGCAGTCCGGCGGCACGTCGAGGTCGGCGACCAGCTTCGCCGGCGCACTGCGCGCATCGAGGATCTCGGACCCGTCGTCGCCGAGATCGAACTTCACCACCGCACCGACGCGGGAGAGCGCCGGTAGAACCGATTCGAGTTTGGCTTCCAGGACATCACTGGCCACGATGGTATCCCTCGCTGCGGAGCCTTCCGGGGAACGACGGAGGACTCTGTCTCATACCTTTCCCAATACGTCAATATAATTCCCAATCAGTCAGCATCAAGGCGGCGACGCGGCGTTTTCGCGCGATCGCCGGGCCGTGTTTCGCCACGCCTTCGCCGCGGTGACGGGGACGAATCCCTTTCCTCGGAAAAATGGTCTAGACGGGTGAGGTCGACCGTCGTGTGACGGGTGGCCGAATCGGTTCGGGAGGCTTTCGCCGTGCCCCTGCGCATCGCAACCTTCAACGTCGAGAACCTGCTCCGGCGCTTCACTCCGGACCGCGACAAGCGGACCGGCGTGTGGGTGCCGGATCCGGCGGTCGGGCTCTTCGAGCACGCCTCGGAGGCGGAGGGACGGCTGATCGAAAAGGCCTTCCAGGTCGCCGTCTCCGACGATCAGCGACAGATGACCGCCCAGGCGATCCGCGACTGCGACGCCGACGTGCTGTGCCTGCAGGAGGTCGACGGGCTCGAGGTACTGCGCTGGTTCCACGACCGCTATCTGAGGCGGGCGATCGACGAGCCCTACGAACATTTCGCCCTGCTCGAGGGCAACGATCGGCGTGGCATCGACGTGGCGGTGATGAGCCGGCGCGGCTTCCCGATCCGGGTGATGTCGAACGCCTCGCTGACCCATCGCGATCTCGGCCTCTTCAACGACGACCTCCGGCGTTGGGGGGCGGACCTCGACGATCGGGTGTTCAAACGCGACGCGCTCGAGGTCGAGGTCGAGACACCGGCCGGACCGCTGACCATCTGGGTCTGCCATTTCAAGTCGATGAGCGAGGGGCGCGAGCGCACCATGGGCATCCGACGCGCCGAGGCGCACGCGGTGCGGCGTCTGGTCGAGCGCAAGTTCGGCGATCGCGTCGACAAGGCCGATTGGATGATCGTCGGCGACCTCAACGACTATCGCGACAAGATCCGGCTGGAGCGGCTCGGTGACGGGCGGCTGGCGGGGCGTCACGAGCGGGTCGACGCGACCGGGCTCGATCCGCTCCACGCCGACCACTTCGCCACCGACCTGATCGAACGGCTCGATCCGGCGGAGCGTTGGACCCATTTCTATCCGGAGGAGCGGGAGCTCTCGGCCCTCGACCATCTCTTCGTTTCGCCGGCGCTGGCCCGCGCCAATCACCGGGTGCGGCCGACGGTGATCCGCGCCGGCCTGCCCCATCGGGTGCCGCTCGACCGGATGACGCCGCCGCAGGCGCCGATCCCGCGCTATCCGCGCGTCGGCTTCGATCGGCCGAAGGCGTCCGACCACTGCCCGGTGGCGGTGTCGCTGCGTCTTTCGAGCGAGGCGGCGCGATGAGCCCGGTCGGCGAGACTGGGCGGCGGGCGGAGCGGATCGACCTGACGGTCGGAGCGGCGCTCGACCTCGACGGCGATCGGCGGCGGGCGGTCGAGGACCATTTCGCGACGATGCACGCCGCCAATCCGGCGCTGTGGAACGGTCCGTTCTTCCTGTTCGAGGATGCCGGGTTCGACGGCGACACCTTTCGCGCCACGGCGCGGCCGACCGACTACGCCACCTTCCTCGAATGGCGCGGGCGCGGCTTTCCCGGCGACACCCATGCCCACATCTTCCCCGTCCCGGCGCTGACCACCGCCGACCGGCGCCTGCTCGTCGGGGTGATGGGGCGGACGACCGCCAACGCCGGTCTCGCCTATCCGCCGTCGGGGTCGTTCGACCATCTCGACGTCGTCGGCGATCGGCTCGACCCGGTCGCCAACATGGTGCGGGAGCTCGCCGAGGAAGTCGGGATCGATGCGGCCGAGTTCGCGCCCGATCCCGGCTTCACGGTGATCGCCTCCGGGCCGCGGCGGCTGGCGCTGGTCAAGCGCTGGCGCACCCCGCGCGTCGCGGCCGATCTGGCGACGGCGATCGCCGAGCATCTCGGGCGCGAGCACGACCCCGAGCTCGGCGGTTTCGACTTCGTCGGCTTCGATCGGCGGCTCGAGGCGGACCGCACCGTCGGCTACGTCAACACTCTGTTGGGGCTGCTCGAGACGAGCGCCTGACCGCCGCGGCGAAGCGGTATCGCTCACCGGGGCGCAAGGCTATCATCCCGCCGCGAATCCCGATCCCGAGAGCACCGGAGCGATCCCCCATGAAGCGCCGTTACGTCGTCCTCGACGTCTTCACCGACCGGCCGCTCGCGGGCAATCCGCTCGCCGTGGTGCTCGACGCGGAGGATCTCGACACGGCGGCGATGCAGCGCATCGCCCGCGAGTTCAATCTCTCGGAGACGGTGTTCGTGCGCCGCGCCGTCCATCCGACCCATACGGCCGAGGTGCGGATCTTCACGCCGGGCACGGAACTGCCCTTCGCCGGCCATCCGACGGTCGGCACCGCCGCCCTCCTCGCCGAGGAACGCTTCGGCGACGTCGCCACCGCGATCGACGCGGTGGTGGTGCTCGAGGAGAAGGTCGGGGTGGTGCGCGCCGCGGTGCGGCTCGATCCGAAGCGGCCGACCTTCGCCGAATTCGACGCGCCGCGGCTGCCGAAACCGGTCGCCGCCGAACTGCCGTCGAAGGGAGCGATCGCCGACGCCCTCGGCCTCGACGCCACCGAGATCGGCTTCGAGAACCACGTGCCCTCGGCCTTCGAGGCGGGGGTGCCCTTCGCCTTCGTTCCGGTCGCCGATCTCGCGGCGATCCGGCGGGCGCGGCTCGACGTCGCGACCTGGAAGCGGGCCTGCGACACGGCCCCGGCGCTGCCGGTCTACGTCTACTGCCGCGAGACCATCCACCACGACTCGACCTTCCACGCCCGCATGTTCGACGTCGGCTTCGGCATCGTCGAGGATCCGGCGACGGGATCGGCGGCGGCGGCCTTCGCCGGCGTGATCACCCGCTTCGATCTGCCGACCAAGGGCGGCCACCCGCACGGCATCGAGCAGGGCTTCGAGATGGGGCGGCCGAGCCTGATCGATCTGACGCTCGAGATCGACGGCAAGGAGCTGGTGGCGGTCCGTATCGGCGGCTCGGCGGTGCGCGTCGCCGAGGGCACGATCGACGTGTCGCGCGCCACCGCTGCGAACGACTGACGCCGGGCTCGCGAACGCCGGACTCGTCGGGAATTCAGGAGCGTCACGGCCCGACCCGCCGATGCGCATTCGCGCTCGCCTTCACTCGCGAAGTTCTCTCTTTTCTCGTGTCTGGCGCGGCGCGCCGATCGCGGCGCCGGTTCGGTTCGAGTTCCTGTACGGTCGTCCGACGGGCCGTGTCAGTCGTTCGGGACCGCGTCGGTAGTGGCGAGGGGCTCTTCCTTCATGCTCGCGAGACGAATGCCACTGTCGAAAATGTCGGTCACCTCACCTCCGGACCAATATTACTCTACGTAATTATGGATACCTGCGAAGTTCTCGGGCGGCACCAAGGTGACGTTGGGTCACTCAACGGAACATTAACCCATCGGTTGCAATCTAGAAACAGTTTCTAGCCATCGGATCGTCCATGCAACGCTTTACCGTCTCCGAACGCCTGACACTGGCAGTTCTGCCGCCGCTCGCCCTCTTCGCCGCCCTGCTCGTCGCCTTCGTGGCGGATCGCCGGGCCGAGCAGGTCCATTCCTCGGCCGTCGTCGGCTATGCGGAGACGACCCGCGCCATCTCGGATCTGGTGCACGAATTGCAGCGTGAACGCGGGGCCTCGGTCGGTGTCGTCGCCTCCAAGAGGCAGAAACCGGAGGCCGTCTCGCTGCTCGAGGCGCAGCGTGAACGCACGAACGCGGCGCTCGCCGCCTATCGGTCCCTACGCACCGACAAGCGCTTCGATGCGGCGGCGCGGTTCGAGGCGACCCTGGCGACGGCGGAGACCGATCTGGCGCGGATCGCGACCGAGCGGAAGGCGGTCGACGACCTGACCAAACCCGTTCCGGCGGTGGTCGGATGGTACACCGGCCTGATCCGCAAACTCATGACGTCCTCGACGGAAGCGGTGAAGGCGGTGGACGACGGGCGTGCTTCGCTGTCGCTCTTCACCCTCCAGGCGCTGAGCGAGGCGAAGGAGAACGCCGGCCTCGAGCGAGCCACCGGCAACGCGCTGGTCTCCGGCGGTGTCGTCGAAGCGGCCCGCTATCGCGGGTTCGTCGAGGCGCTGGCGCGGGAGAACGACCGCTACGGTGAATTCGCCGCCCTCGCCGAGGGGACCGAGGATGCGCTGATCGGGTCGTTGGCGAGCGCGCCGGCTCGCGCCGCCGTCGAACGGCTGCGCACCATCCTGATCTCGTCGCTCGACACCGGGTCGCTCGACGGCGTCACGCCGAAGGACTGGTGGGCGGCGACCACCGCGTGGATCGACACGCTGAAGGCGGCGGAAGACGAACTCAATCGCGACATCGCCCGCGACAGCGAAGGAGCGGCGGCGGCGGCGCAGCGGCAATTCGTCATCTACGCGGCGGGCGGCGGCGCCGTCCTCCTGTTCACGGCGGCGTTCGGCTTCTTCGTCGCCCGCTCGATCGCTCAACCGATGCGTCGGGCGGCCCGGGTGATCGATGCGATCAATGCCGGCGAGACCGGCGTGGAGGCCCCGGCGCCGCTGTCGCCGCGCAGCGAGATCGGCCGTGTGTCCAATGCGCTGCGGGCTTTCCTCGACACGCTCGCGGAGCAGCGGCGCCTGGAGATGGAGCGGCGCAATCACGAGGCGCAGATGGCGACGAGCCGTCGGACCATCCTGATGAGCATGGCGCAGGAGGTGGAGCGGGCGACCGAAAAGGGCATGGCCGAGATCGTCCAGGGATCCGGCGCGGTCCAGGCTCAGGCCCGGGAGATGCTGCAGGCGTTGCGCGCCGTCCACGGCGCGGCCAAGGACGCGGCGACCTCGGCGGCGGAAACCCGCGAACTCAACGCCCAGGCGTCGCAGATGACCGAGCAGGTGATCCTGGCGATCGGCGAGATCGCCGATCAGATCGGTCGCTCCTCGGCGCTCACCCGCGACGCCGTAGACCGTGCCGCGCAGTCGCGCGCCGTCATCGACGGACTGACCCGGGTCACCGCCGACATCGGCACCATCGTCGCCTCGATCACCCAGATCGCCGAACAGACCAATCTCCTCGCCCTCAACGCCACCATCGAGGCGGCACGGGCGGGAGAGGCCGGCCGCGGCTTCGCCATCGTCGCTCAGGAGGTCAAGGGGCTCGCCGGTCAGACGGCGCAGTCGACCGAAGAGATCGGCCGCAAGGTCGGCGAGATCCAGAAGGCCACCCGCGAAGCGGTGGCCTCGATCGGCGCGATCACCGACCAGATCGGTACGCTCGACGGCGTCTCGGCGGCGATCGCCGCGGCGATGGAGGAGCAACGCACCGCGATGGGCTCCTTCTCCACCTCGATCCGCCAGACGAGTGCGGCGGTCGAGGACGTGGCCGAGCGGATGATCGACATCGCCGGCATGGTCACCCAATCGACGTCGTCGGCGGAAGCGGTAGCCGGCGTTTCCGACGACATGCGCCACTCGTCCGAGCGGGTGCGTTCCGAGATCCCGGCGATCGTCCAGGAGGCGACCCGCAAGGCCGAACAGCGCGAGAGCGATCGCTTCGCGAGCTCCGCCTCCGTGCGGTTGGAGATCGGCGGACGGTCCCACGACGTCAACCTCATCGACGTGTCGCGCGACGGCGCCCGCGTCGGGCCGGTCTCGGGCGTCGCCGACGGGACACGGGCGCGGATCGTGGTCGACGAGAAGCGGATCGAGGCCTCCGTGATCTGGCAGAACGGCGGGGAGATGGGCGTACGTTTCGCGGCACCGCTCGACGCGGTGACCCTTGGGCGGCTGGCCGAACAACTGATCTCGACCGGGCGGCGCGGCGCCGCCGCCTGAGGCCGGGCCGGGGAGGCTCGGACGGCGAGGTACGAAGACGGCGGGCCGCCGTCTTCCTTCGGTCGAGGGCGCGGGCGAAAATCGCGCTTGCGTCCGCCGGCCATCGCAGTTATTCGACGAGGAGGCTCTCGTGGTGCGTCGCATCGGGAGGCCTCCGTGAGCGCATCCCCGACGAACCTGTTTTCGAGGGGGCGTTCGAGAAACGGACCTCGCCCCCCTCACGGGATCGAGGCCTCCGAGGGACGAAGACCGGATGATCGCGCGAGACGCTTCTCTGCCGACGATCGATGCGCCGCACGGCGCCACGGCTCCGCTCGCCCTCCTCATCTCCTCGCTTCTCCTTCTTATCGGCCCCTGAGCGCCGACAGGCTCCCTCGTGAACGAGGCGGGCGGGCTCTCAGGGGATGAAAACGGAAACGGCCACCGAACCCATTCGGCGCCGCCGGCGAGGTCACGAGCGACACGACCCCCGCGGCCCCGAGACGATCCAGAGGACCACCGCGATGAACCAGATCGACACTTCCGCCCGTGACCGCGTCGTCATCTTCGACACCACCCTGCGCGACGGCGAGCAGTCCGCCGGCGCCTCGATGACCTTCGAGGAGAAGATCCAGGTCGCCGAGTTGCTCGACGCCATGGGTGTCGACGTCATCGAGGCCGGCTTCCCGATCGCCTCCCAGGGCGACTTCGAGGCCGTCTCGGCGATCGCCGCGCGGCTGCACACCTCGGTCCCCGCCGGTCTGGCGCGCGCCGCCAACAAGGACATCGACCGGGCGGCCGAGGCGCTGAAGAATGCGCACCACTTCCGCATCCACACCTTCATCTCCACCTCGCCGGTACACATGAAGTACAAGCTGCAGCTGGAGCCGGAGGCGGTGTTCGAGAAGATCATCGCCTCGGTGACGCGCGCCCGCTCGCACACCGACGACGTCGAATGGTCGGCCGAGGATGCGACCCGCACCGAGCACGACTTCCTGTGCCGCTGCGTCGAGGCGGCGATCAAGGCGGGCGCCACCACCATCAACATCCCCGACACCGTCGGCTACACCACGCCGGAGGAATACCGGGCGCTGTTCGAGATGCTGATCAACCGGGTGCCGAACGCCGACAAGGCGGTGTTCTCGACCCATTGCCACAACGATCTGGGCATGGCGGTGGCCAATTCGCTGGCCGGCGTCATGGGCGGGGCGCGGCAGATCGAGTGCACCGTCAACGGGCTGGGCGAGCGCGCCGGCAACGCCGCGCTGGAGGAGGTGGTGATGGCCATCCGCACCCGCGCCGACGTGCTGCCCTTCACCACCGGCATCCGGACGCCGATGCTGACCCAGGCCTCGAAGCTGGTCTCCACCGTCTCGGGCTTCCCGGTGCAGTACAACAAGGCGATCGTCGGCAAGAACGCCTTCGCGCACGAGTCCGGCATCCACCAGGACGGCATGCTGAAGCACGTCGAGACCTACGAGATCATGCGCCCCGAAGACGTCGGCGTGCGCGAGACCAATCTGGTCATGGGCAAGCACTCCGGCCGTCACGCCTTCCGCGAGAAGCTGAAGGACCTGGGCTACGACCTGGGCGAGAACGCCTTCGAGGACGCCTTCAAGCGGATGAAGGACCTGGCCGACCGCAAGAAGCACGTCTACGACGAGGACATCGAGGCGCTGGTCGAGGACGGCATCGTCTCGCAGGCCGAGGGCGCCAAGGTGATCGCGCTGACGGTCATCGCCGGCACCGGCGGGCCGCAGAAGGCGATCATCACCATGGACGTCGACGGCCACCACGTCACCAAGGAGGCGACCGGCACCGGACCGGTCGACGCCACCTTCAACGCCGTCAAGGCGATCCTGCCGCACGAGGCCAAGCTGTCGCTCTATCAGGTCCACGCGGTGACCGAGGGCACCGACGCGCAGGCCGAGGTGTCGGTGCGGCTCGAGGAAGAAGGCCGGGTGGCGACCGGCCGCGGCGCCGACGTCGACACGCTGGTGTCCTCGGCCAAGGCCTATGTCTCGGCGCTGAACAAGCTGTCGATCCGCCGCCAGAAGGCGACGGACGTCGCCCTGGCCGAGAGCGAAGGCGTCGAGCCGGTTCGGGTGGGCGAGCGGATCTGAGGCGGCGGACGGCGCCGCCGAAAGGCCGAGCGGAGGCCGCGGGGATGTTCCCTCGCGGCCTTTTTCCATGTCGCGCCAAGGTGTTGCAGGTGGCACAAGAAACTTGTCGCTTCCTGTTGCATCGCGCCGCCGACCCCGCTATAGAAGGCCCCGTCGCGGCCGGCGGGACACCGTCGGACGAACGAGAATGGGCGCTTAGCTCAGTTGGTAGAGCAGCTGACTCTTAATCAGCGGGTCATAGGTTCGAATCCTATAGCGCCCACCATTCTCGCCTTCGACGACACCGAAGAGCCGCCCTTCCGGGCGGCTTTTTCGTTTCGGCGCCTTCGTTCGCCGGGCGGCGTGATCGGCGTCATCGACAATTCACGGGCGTCACGGCCCGCCTCCGCCTAGATTGTGCGTGCCTCGGCACGTCGCCGTGGGCGAACCCGTGAGCGGAGGCGCTCGATGGTCGCCGTCACCCGCCGCGCCGTCTTCGCGTTCCTCGCCGCGCTCTCGTCGCTCGCAGGGCGGCGTGCGGTCGCCGCCTCCGGCTCGGGGCGCTGGGTCTGCACCTACAACGAGTGCCTTCCTTTCGTCTACGACCCCGTCCACGGGGATCCCGACAACATCGCCGGAACCCATCCGATCCCACCGGGGACCGCCTTCGAGGACCTGCCGGCGGATTGGCTCTGCCCGGTCTGCGGCACGCCGAAATCGTGGTTCGAAGAGACCGACGAACCCTGGCGCGGTACCGGCTGATGAGACCTGTGCGCGGATAGCCCTCGACGACCGTCTACTGACGTGATTCAC
>CALBKH010000097.1 GCA_937892955.1 uncultured Alphaproteobacteria bacterium | reverse complement strand
TCATCCCCGGCGAGCGAAGCGAGGGAAGGGGAACCAGAAGGGCCTCTCCCTCCACGATCGCATCGCTGTTCCGGAAGGCACCACCGCTCTGGATCCCCTTCCCCTCCGCTGCGCTCCGGCCGGGGATGACGGCCGAGGCGAGCGACGACCCGTGGCTCAGCCATGCTTGTGGCCGTGCCCGTGACCATGATCGTGCCCGTGACCATGATCGTGGTCGTGGTCGTGGTCGTGGCCGTGATCATGGGAATGATCGTGGCCGTGGGCGTGCGAATGCCCATGGTCATGGGAATGCCCGTGGGAATGGCCATGGTCGTGGTCGTGCCCGTGGTCATGGTCGTGCCCGTGGTCATGGTCGTGGCCGCAATCGGGACCACAGTCCGGTCCGTGCACATGCGGCGTTCGCGCCGCCCGCCGCTTGGCGCGGCGCTCCAACGCCGCCGCGACCGCCGGATCGGCCGCTTCGGGCGCTTCGGGCGCGTGGGAAGCCCCGTGCCCGTGATCGTGGCCCATCGTCGCGCCGTGACCGTAGGCCCCGCCTTCCGGATCGAACGGCGCCTCGACGAAGCCCACCAACGCGCCACCCATCTTCTTGACCATCTCGACCAGCACGTAATCGTCGCGGATGCGAAGGCAGCCGGGCAGGATCTGCGTCGGCGTGTGGCGATTGCCGAGGTGCCAGGCGAGGCGGGTGAGCGCGAAGGCGTCGGCGACGCGGAACTCGACCAGCTTCTCGGGCCGCGCCGCGATCAGCACCAGCCGCCCGTCCTCGAGCTCGAAGGCGTCACCGTGCGAAAGCGTCGGTGTCTCGGCGAGGTCGACCAGGAACTCGACGCCCTTCTCCCCCATCACCACACCGCGCCGCCGCCGCCGCTCGTCGAAGTCGAGCACCACGGTGTCGCGGGCGAGATCGGGCCGGAACGAACCGGCGGCAAGAACGGTGGTGGCGCGGATCATGCGAAAACCTCGAAAGGGCGGAGACCGCGGAACCCGCGACCTCGAAGGAGAGACGGACATTTGTCCCGAACGGCGGCGATGGCAAGGCCGGCGGGTGGGAATGGGCCCGCCGATCGAACCCGCCGTGCGTCGTTCCGACGGCGAGCCCGCTGGCCTCCCCCTTCTCCCCTCGCGGGAGAAGGGGCCCCGCAGGGGCGGATGAGGGGGCGCCGCGAAGCGGCGGCCGGGCCACACCGCGAGATCCGAGCCGGAAGAGAGGCCCGGACCCCTCATCCGGCCTTCGGCCACCTTCTCCCGCAAGGGGAGAAGGGATCACCGCGGCGCCATCGCCATCCGATCGAACACCTGCGACCGGCTGGCCCGCCCCTCAGAACAGGAAATACCGCTGCGCCATCGGCAGCACTTCGGCCGGCTCACAGGTGAGCAACTCGCCGTCGGCGCGCACCTCGTAGGTCTCGGGATCGACCTCGATCATCGGCATGGCGTCGTTGAGCACCATGTCCTTCTTGCCGATCGACCGGCAGTTCTCGACCGCCACCACGTGCGAGGTCAGACCGAGCCTCTCGGCGATCCCCGCTTCCGCCGCCGCCTTCGACACGAAGGTCAGCCGCGAGGCGGTGAGCGCCCCGCCGAAGGCGCCGAACATCGGCCGATAGTGGACCGGCTGCGGCGTCGGGATCGAGGCGTTGGGGTCGCCCATCGGCGCGGCGGCGATGGTGCCGAGCTTCAACACCAGATCCGGCTTCACCCCGAAGAAGGCGGGCGTCCACAACACCAGATCGGCGAACTTGCCGACCTCGACCGAGCCGACGTGCTTGGAGAGCCCGTGGGCGATCGCCGGATTGATCGTCACCTTGGCGATGTAGCGACGGACCCGGAGATTGTCGTTGTCGCCCGCTTCCCCCGCGAGACGCCCGCGCTGCACCTTCATCTTGTGGGCGGTCTGGAAGGTGCGGATGATCACCTCGCCGACACGGCCCATCGCCTGACTGTCCGACGAGATGATCGAGAAGGCGCCGATGTCGTGGAGGATGTCCTCGGCCGCGATGGTCTCGCGCCGGATGCGGCTCTCGGCGAAGGCGACATCCTCCGGGATCGACCCGTCGAGGTGATGGCAGACCATCAGCATGTCGAGATGTTCGTCGAGCGTGTTGCGGGTGTAGGGCCGCGTCGGGTTGGTCGACGACGGGATGACGTTGGGCAGGCCCGCCACCCGGATGATGTCCGGCGCGTGACCTCCGCCTGCACCCTCGGTGTGATAGGCGTGGATGGTGCGCCCCTCGAAGGCGGCGATCGTGTCCTCGACGAAGCCGGATTCGTTCAGCGTATCGGTGTGGATGGCGACCTGGACGTCGTATTTGTCGGCGACCGTGAGACAATTGCGGATCGCCGCCGGCGTCGTCCCCCAGTCCTCGTGCAGCTTGAGGCCGCAGGCCCCGGCCACGACCTGCTCGATGAGCGCCTCCGGCAGCGAGGCGTTGCCCTTGCCGGTGAAGGCGAGGTTCATCGGGAAGGCGTCGGCCGCCTGGAGCATGCGGGCGAGATGCCACGGACCGGGGGTGCATGTGGTCGCCGCCGTGCCGGTCGCCGGGCCGGTGCCACCGCCGAGCATGGTGGTGACGCCCGACATCAGCGCCTCGTCGATCTGCTGCGGCGCGATGAAGTGGATGTGGGTGTCGAGGCCGCCGGCGGTGAGGATCTTGCCCTCGCCGGCGATCGCCTCCGTCCCCGGTCCGACGACGATGTCGACGCCCGGCTGGACGTCCGGATTGCCCGCCTTGCCGATGCCGACGATACGGCCGTCCTTGAGGCCGACGTCGGCCTTCACGATGCCGAGCTTGGCGTCGATGATCAGCGCGTTGGTGATGACGGTGTCGACCGCGCCGCCGGCCCGCGTCGACTGCGCCTGACCCATACCGTCGCGGATCACCTTGCCGCCGCCGAACTTCACCTCCTCGCCGTAGGTGGTGAAGTCCTTCTCCACCTCGACGATCAGGTCGGTGTCGGCGAGCCGCACCTTGTCGCCGACGGTGGGGCCGAACATGTCGGCATAGGCCGAGCGGGACATCTTGAACGACATCGCGAGGGCTCCTCGGTCGGATCAGTTGCCGTAGTCTTCGGCGAGTTGCTTCAGTTGTTCGGTACGCACCGCCGTCGCCTCGGCGAGACAGCCGAACCGCGTCAACGGCTCCATGCTGCCGCCGTGGTTGACGTGAGCCGAGGCCTCGCAATGGGCATCGCGGAACCCGATCCACGCCCGCTGCGCCGCGATCAGCAGACGCTCGGCGTCCGGATCGGCGGCGGCCATCGCCTTGCGCGTCACCTTGTATTGGGCGTTGAGCGAGCGGTCGGCGGCGCGATATTCATCCTCTGCACAGCGATTGAGGCTGTGTTGATCGGAGCCGGCGCAATCGGCGGCGAACGCCGTCATCGCGGAGGCGAACGCCGAGCCGATCACCGTCGTCACGAGGAGAACCCGCACGCCCATCAGAGCTTCCCCTGGACGTCGCCACGGAAGCCGTAGACCTCGCGCTTGCCCCGGAACGGCACCAACCGCACCCGGCGCGACTGCCCCGGCTCGAAACGCACCGCGGTTCCCGCCGGAATGTCGAGCCGCCTGCCCTTCGCCGCCGCCCGATCGAAGGCGAGGCCGGGATTGGTCTCGGCGAAATGGTAGTGCGAGCCGACCTGCACCGGCCGATCGCCGGTGTTGGCGACCTCGATCTCGGTCACCTCGAGACCGGCGTTGAGTTCGATGTCGCCGGGGGCGGCGAAGATCTCACCGGGGATCATGCCTGGGTCTCCCTCACGCCGCTTCGCCCGGCGCGCAGGGCTCGGCCCGGAAGACGCGCACGGTGGAGGCGGGATTGTTGACGAGATTGGCGGCGGGCCGCACCGGACGGCGCTCGAAGCCGCCGCCGCAGTTGGGGCAGACGCCCTTCAGCACCTCGAAGGCGCAGGTCCGGCACCACGTGCACTCGAACGTACAGATGTACGCCTCGGCGTCGGGCGGCAGGTCGCGATCGCAGCATTCGCAGTTGGGGCGCAGTTCGAGCATCGACGCCTCCTCGAAAACGACGGTTCAGCGGATCGGATGGTGCACGGTGACGAGCTTGGTGCCGTCCGGGAAGGTCGCCTCGACCTGGACGTCGTGGATCATCTCGGCGATCCCCGGCATCACCTGTTCGCGGGTGATCACGTGCGCCCCGGCCTCCATCAGCTCGGCGACGGTGCGGCCGTCGCGCGCGCCCTCGACGACGAAGTCGGTGATCAGCGCCACCGCCTCCGGATGGTTGAGCTTGACGCCGCGCTCCAGCCGCCGGCGCGCCACGACGGCCGCCATGGCGATGAGCAACTTGTCCTTCTCGCGAGGGGTGAGGTTCATGCGCGCTCTTCCGACGGATCGCCCGCGAATGTCCCCGGCGCCGTCGATCGCGGGACGACCGGGCGGCGGGGACGCGGGCAGCGATGGGTTCTCGAGCAGTCTGCGGCGGATACAGGCGGTCAGCAAGACCAGACACGCGGCAGATCTGCCCGCCGAATGTGCAACATGATGCGCACGAGGTCATCACGCAGCGTCCGTGCCGAGGCGTGCGCCAGCCGGAGACACAGCATCCCGTCCCAGGCGCTGACCCCCACTTCCGAGCCGCAACCCTCCAGGACCTCGCGCAGAGCCTCGACCCGCGCCTCCGCGTCCGGCGCCACCAGGAGAACCGTCGAGAGGGCGGTGGCGCCCCGTCCCGTCGCGGTCCCGGCGAGGATCGCCCCGGCCTCGCCTTCGAGCCGGAGCGTATCGGCGAAGATCAACCGCCCGCCGCGGCGGATGCGGAAGCGGTCGACCAGCCGGCAGGTCTCGACCCGTTCGCCCATGGCGGCGCGCCCGAGCACCACCGTCTCGGCCATCAGGAGCCGCGCGTCGGCCGCCATCTCCACCTCGAGTCGTCGGTCGAGCGCCGCACCGTCGAAGAGGATGGTCTCCTGCGGCAGCCATTCGGCGAAAGCTCCGCTCTCCACCTCGATCCGGGTCGTGACCTCGCCGGAGAGCGACCCGTCGGTCGCCGACGAGCGATAGACCCGCTCCGCCGCTTGGCTCGTCACCACCGCCGTCGTCCCCGCTGCGAACCGCGCCGCGTAGGCGAGCCGATCGCCCCCGGCGATGCCGCCGGCGGTGTTGATCAGCACCGCCGTCGTCGGCTCGCCCCCGTGGCTCTTCGGCAGCCGAATCTTCGCCTGCCCCTCCTGGAACAGCCGATCGAGCACCGTCTTGCCGTCGCGCAGTTTGAAGCCGACCTCGGCCCGGCCGCGCGCCCGCTCCAGGCGCAACGGCGGCGAAGGATCGGTGCGATCGAGCGACGTCGAGGTCATGGTCGAACTCCGTCCGCGCCGCCCGTCTGCGGCGATCGGTCCTTCCGTGGATGTGCACGTCCGCACCGCCGCGTCCAGCGCTTTCGCGGCGCGCCGACGTCGTGCCGCGATTTCGGCTCATTCTCGAGCAAGCTGCGACCGGTGACGGCCGTACCACGATGTTGTCGACGGCCTCCGCGCGTCGACCTATTGGCCGGCGCCTCGCAAATCGGCTATCGATGCCCGATCCGACCTCTCGAGGACCCGCGCCGCCCGCCGTCGCCTCGCAGCGGTCCCGCGCCGAACGGAGAGACGACGTCCCGTGAACCGCCCGCTCTCGACGCGCCCGCTCTCCCTTCGCCGCCGCGCCTCGATCGCGCTCACCGCGGCGCTCGCCGGCCTCCTCGCCCTGACGGCGAGCGTGGTCGCGGCGCCGACGGCCGGCGCCTATCTCGTCTTCGACGCCCGTTCCGGTGAGATCGTCGCCCGCCACAACGCCGATCAGGCCTGGTATCCGGCCTCGGTGACCAAACTGATGACCGCCTGGGTGACGCTCCAGGCGATCCGTTCGGGGCGCATCCGCACCACCTCGCCGGTGCCGATGACCGCCACCGCCGCGCGCCAGCCGCCGAGCAAGATGGGCTTCAAGGTCGGCGAGGTGGTCACCGTCGACAACGCCCTGAAGATCATCATGGTGAAGTCGGCCAACGACGTCTCCTGGGCGCTCGCCGAAGCCGTCGGTGGCTCGAAGGAGGCCTTCGTCGCCGAGATGAACCGGCAGGCCCGCCTCCTCGGTATGCGCTCGACCCGGTGGGGCAACCCCCACGGCCTGCCCGACGCCGGTCAGGTGACCACCGCCCGCGACCTCGGCCTCCTCGCCCGCGCCCTCCTCACCGAGTTTCCGGAAGCCTCCGGCCTCTGGCATCTGCCCGGCATCCAGATCGGCGACGAGGTCATCCGCAACCACAACCACCTGCTCGACCGCTTCCCCGGCGCCGACGGCATGAAGACCGGCTTCATCTGTTCCTCCGGCTTCAACGTCGTCGCCTCGGCGACGCGCGGCGGTCGCAAACTGGTGGCGGTGGTGCTCGGCGCCCGCAACACCCGGGTCCGCGCCGAACTCGCCGCCGAACTCTTCACCAAGGGCTTCGAGGAGAGCGGCGGCCTCTTCGGCCGGTTCTCCGCCGCCGAGACCCTCGACCACATGTCGCGCGGCCCCGAGGCCGGCCGGCCGGTCGTCGACATGAAGCCGCAGATCTGCGGCAAGAAGCGCGAACGCACCCCCGACCCGGAAGAGATCGGCGAATCCGCCCGCGCGACCGTGAGCGGCGGCCGCGACCAGTCCGGCGTGATCCGGCCGGGCGAACCCGGCTGGGCCCCGGTCAAGCCGGCCACCTATCTCACCGAACGCTTCGACATCGGTCCGCCGGTGCGCGTCTGGATCGGCGGCGCCGATGCCGCGCCGAGCGACGCCGGCGAGATGCTGGCGCTCGCCCCGACCGACAACCCTTCGGCGTTGATGGCGGCCCCGACCTTCTCCACCGCCTCCGCCCCCGGCGCCATTCGTCCGCGCGCTCCCGGCGATCAACCGCCGACCGGACCCGGCTCGGGCGCCGGCCTCGGCGCGGTGTTGCCGCCGGCGAGCGGTTCGCCGATGGTCATCACCGCCCCCGGCGTCATGCCTGCCGCCGCGCTTCCCGTCGCACGCCCCGCGACCGCCAGGGTCGCGGCGAAGCCCGCGCCGACGCGGGCCGCGACCGGCGCCAAGGCGAAACCGAAATCGGTCGCGAAGCCGAAATCGAAGGCCGCCGCCGTTCCGATGCCGGCGGCCAAGCCGAAGAAGAAAACCGGCGGCTGATCGAGCCCGCCCCGGCGCCGGTCCCCTCCGGCGCCGCCCGTCGACCGCAGCGGTTCGACCGAGGAGACGCCATCGATGTCCGACCCGACCGCCCCGCGCCCGCCGGAGCCGATCCCGCTCACCGTCATCACCGGCTTCCTCGGCGCCGGCAAGACGACCCTGCTCAACCGCCTGCTCCACGATCCGGCGATGGCCGATGCGGCGGTGATCATCAACGAATTCGGCGAAGTCGGCATCGACCACGTCCTGGTCGAGCGCGCCGACGACGGCGTCGTCGAACTCTCCTCCGGGTGCCTGTGCTGCACCATCCGCGGCGACCTCGTCTCGACGTTGGAAGATCTGTTGAAGCGCCTCGACAACGGCCGCCTGAAGGCGCTGAAGCGGGTGGTGATCGAAACCACCGGTCTCGCCGATCCGGCGCCGATCCTCCACACCGTGATGCGCCACCCCTATCTGGTGCGCCGCTACCGCCTCGACGGCGTCGTCACCCTGATCGACGCGGTCAACGGCATGGCGACCCTCGACGCCCAGGAGGAGGCGGTGAAACAGGCCGCCGTCGCCGATCGACTGGTCCTCACCAAGTCCGACCTCTGCGACACGCCCGAGACGAAACGCTCCCTCGTCGCCCTGCGCACCCGGCTCAGGGTGCTGAACCCCGCCGCCCCCCTCCTCGACGCCGCGGCCGGCGAGGCGACCCCGGCGGCGCTGCTCGAGAGCGGCCTGTGGCGGCCGGAGACCAAATCCGCCGACGTCACCCGTTGGCTCGCCGAAGAGGCCTATCGCGATCGCGAGGCCGAGCGCCGCCGCCAAGAGGCTGCCGGCCACGGGCACGACCACCATCACGGTGATCACCACCACGGGCACGGCCATCACGACGATCACCACCACGCCGACGGCTCGGCCTGTGGCGCCGACTGCGATCATCCCGATCACCACATCCACGATCCCAATCGCCACGACGCCCACATCCGCGCCTTCTGCCTGACCACCGATCGGCCGATCGCCGCCGCCTCGCTCGATCTCTTCCTCGATCTGTTGCGCTCGGCTCACGGCCCGAAGCTGCTCCGCGTCAAGGGAGTGGTCCGGCTCGCCGAGGATCCGGAGCGGCCGCTGGTGCTGCACGTCGTCCAGCACGTCGTCCATCCGGTCGCACAGCTCGACCACTGGCCCGACGCCGACCATCGCTCGCGGCTGGTGTTCATCACCCGCGATCTCGAAGAAGGCTTCGTCAAACGCATGTTCGATGCCTTCGTCGGCCAACTCGCCCCGGACACGCCGGACCGCGTCGCCGTCACCGACAATCCGCTGTCGGTCTCCGGCTTCTCCGGCACCTTCTCCTGACGGTCGGCGGCGCGAGGAACGACGCCCATGGGCCTCTGGGATACGGCCGCCGACAAGCTCGCCCTGACGCGCGACCGTCGCGCCGTCGCCCGCCGCCTCGCCGAACTCGACGTGGCGCCGACCCAGACGCTGCGCGACGAGATCGAGGAATGGGCGGCGGAGCATCGTGATCGCCTCGCCCTCGTCTCCGCCGACGGCGTCGAACGCCTGAGCTACGAGGATCTCGTCGGCCGCGCCGCCCGCTGGGCCCGCTGGTGCATCCTCCACGGCGTGGCGCGCGGCGAGCCGGTCGCCCTTCTGATGGCGAACCGGCCGGAACGCGTCGCCGCCTGGCTCGGCGTCGCCGCCTCGGGCGCGGTCGCCGCTCTGCTCGATCCGACGGTCGACGGGGAGACCCTCGCCGCGGCGATCGCCATCGTCGCGCCGCGCCACGTCGTCGTCGACGGCACGCTCCTGCCGCTGTTCGAGACCGCCGCCCCGCATCTCACGTCGGCCGCCGCCGTCTGGGTCCACGGCCCTCATACGATGGCCTACCCCCGCCTCGACGAAGCGCTCGCCGAACTGTCGCCGGAGCGCCTGCGCCCGGCCGACCGCCGGCCGATCGCCGCGACCGACACGGCGCTGTGGATCGCCGGGGCGACCGGTGGAGCGACGCGCCTCGACCACCGCCGGGTGATCCGCCGCCTCCACGCCGCCGCCGCCGCGCTCGGCCTGACCCGAGACGACCGGCTCCACCTGCCGGACCTCGGCCTCGCCGATCCCGCCGCCGCCCTCGCCGCCTGTCTCGCCCCGACCGCCGGCGGCGTTACCGTCCTCACCGCGACCTCCGACGAGGCCCTCGGCCCAGACGCCACCACGACCGCGCGGATCGAACCGGGAGATCCGACGATCCGCATCGACCGGCTGCGGTCGCACCGCGGTCTCCTGTGGCGGGGCGACGAACTCCGCACCGCCTCCGGCGATCTCCTCTGGCGCGACGACGCGTGAGCCTGCCGTATCCGTCCAACGCAACGCTTCCTTTGGGAACGCACGACTAGGATGGCGCCTTGCTTTTCCGCCCGCCCGGGCGTCGCCCGCTTCGATCCCACCTCACGAGGACACGTCCGCCATGTTCCCGGTCCCCGAACAGCAGCTCCTGCCCAACACCTACGCCTACGAGGCGCGGCCGATGGTCAAGCGCACGGGCTTCCGCGAGTACGACGCCCGCTGGATCTTCGGCAAGGAGATCAACATGATGGGCGTCCAGGCGCTCGGCATGGGGCTCGGCACGCTGCTCGGCGAACTCGGCGTGAAGCGCGAGATCGTCGTCGGCCACGACTACCGTTCCTATTCCGCCTCGATCAAACTGGCGCTGGTGACCGGCCTGATGGCGTCGGGCTGCACCGTCCACGACATCGGTCTCGCCATCACCCCGATGGCCTATTTCGCCCAGTTCGACCTCGACGTCCCCGCCGTCGCCATGGTCACCGCCTCGCACAACGAGAACGGCTGGACCGGCGTCAAGATGGGCTGCGCCCGGCCGCTCACCTTCGGTCCCGACGAGATGAGCCGGCTGAAGGAGATCGTGCTCGCCGGAAAGTTCGACCTCTGCGGCGGCGGCGCCTACGCTCACGTCGCGGACTTCCCCGCCCGCTACATCGCCGATCTGACGGCGCGGCCGAAGCTCTCCCGGCCGATCAAGGTGGTCGCCGCCTGCGGCAACGGCACCGCCGGCGCCTTCGCCGAGGAGATCCTCGCGGCCCTCGGTGCCGAGGTGATCCCGCTCGACACGACGCTCGACCACTCCTTCCCGCGCTACAACCCCAACCCGGAGGACATGGAGATGCTCCATGCCATCCGCGACGCGGTGCTGGAGCACGGCGCCGACGTCGGCCTCGGTTTCGACGGCGACGGCGACCGCTGCGGCGTCATCGACGACGCCGGCGAGGAGATCTTCGCCGACAAGGTCGGTGTCATGCTCGCCCGCGACCTCGCCCGGGTGCACGACAAGCCGACCTTCGTCGTCGACGTCAAGTCGACCGGCCTCTACCACTCCGATCCCGTCCTGAAGGACCTCGGAGTGACCACCGACTACTGGAAGACCGGCCACAGCTACATCAAGCGCCGGGTCAACGAACTCGGCGCGCTCGCCGGCTTCGAAAAATCCGGCCACTACTTCTTCAATGCCCCGATCGGCCGCGGCTACGACGACGGTTTCGTCTCCGCCATCGCCATCCTCGACATGCTCGACCGCAACCCGGGCAAACGCATGTCGGACCTGGAGAAGACCTTGCCCAAGACCTGGTCGAGCCCGACCATGTCGCCGCACTGCGACGACGAGAAGAAATACGGCGTGGTGGACAAGGTGATCGCCCGCCTCCTCGCCATGAAGGACGAGGGCGAGACGATCCGCGGCCAGCGGATCGTCGAGGTGAACACCGTCAACGGCATCCGCGTCACCGTCGAGGACGGCACCTGGGGTCTGGTGCGCGCCTCCTCCAACAAGCCCGAGCTGGTGGTGGTGATCGAGAGCCCGGTGTCGCGCACCCGCCTCGAGGAGATGTTCGCCGACATCGACGCCGTCCTGCGCCAGAACCCGGAAGTCGGCGCCTACAATCAGACGATCTGAGCTGTCGACCGCAGACCCGTCTCACCGAAGAAGGTCGCCGCGAACGACCGCGCATACCAGGGGTGCGGCGCCGTGTATCGTCACCACTCGGCGATCGGGTCGTGATGAAACGACAGACGCCGAGTCGGTTCGAGGCATCGACCAGCCGAACACCGTGTGTTCGCGTCGGTATCGGACCCGCGAGTTTCCGATGACCATGAACGATCCCTCGCGAAGGCGACCCGTGAGGGCGGAGCCTGCGTCGCCCGTCGAACCTCGCACCGGGGCGATCGTTTCGGCTTGGAAGGGCGCGGGGGTCGCAACGACGGACGGCGAGGCGAACCTCGGTAAGCGGGAGGAGCTTCGCATTCGTCCCAAGAGGCCAACGCCCGCTCGAACCGAGCGTCGAATATGGCCGTCTCGGTTCGTGAGCAAGCCAGGTCGCTGAGCGAGACGAGGACGGCTCGGGGCAAGGTCATTGCCTACGGGCTGGAGCGCAACTATCTGAGGGAGGATTTCGCGCCGAGATCGAGGCGATCCTGGCCGCGCACCCGGTACCGGCCGCGAAGGCCGCCTGATTGGATCAAAGGCGGATCTCGGAGCAAATCGATGTCGCAGATCGTTCCCGTCGTGCTGTGTGGTGGTTCCGGCTCGCGCCTGTGGCCGGCGTCGCGGGAGAGCTTTCCCAAGCAGTTCCTGGCCCTGACCGGCGAGATCTCGCTGTTCCAGGACACGCTGAAGCGGGTCGTCGGACCCGGCTTCGACGCACCGATCGTCGTCACCGGTTCCGACTATCGCTTCCTCGTCGCCGAGCAGATGCGCGCCGTCGGCGTGAAGGGCGACATCGTGCTGGAGCCGATGCGCCGCGACAGCTGCGCCGCCATCGCCGCCGCCGCCCGTCTGGCGCTCGCCCGTGATCCGGAAGCGCTGGTGCTGGTGCTCGCCGCCGACCACGCCATGCCCGACCTCGAGGGTTTCCTCGTCCACGTCCGCCGCGCCGCCGCCGCCGCCCGCGCCGGCCGCATCGTCACCTTCGGCATCCACCCGACCCGCGCCGCCACCGGCTACGGCTACATCCGCCCCGGCGAACCGCTGGCCGAGGAGGGGGTGTCGACCATCGCCGCCTTCGTCGAGAAGCCGGACGAGGCCACCGCCGAGCGTTACGTCGCCGAGGGCTATCTCTGGAACTCCGGCAACTTCCTGTTCCGCGCCCGGGTCTTCCTCGACGAACTCGACCGGCTGGCGCCGGAGATCGGCCGTCCGGTGGCCGAAGCCGTCACCCATGCCGCCCGCGATCTCGACTTCCTGCGGCTCGAGGAAGAGGCCTTCTCGATCGCCGTGCCGAAGTCGGTCGACTACGCGGTGATGGAGAAGACCGCGCTCGCCGCCGTCGTCCCCTCCGATTTCGCCTGGTCCGACGTCGGCGCCTGGGGCGCCATCTGGGATCTCGCCGCCAAGGACGCCTACGGCAACGCCGCCAAGGGCGACGCCGCCTTCCTCGACGCCGCGAACTGCTACGTCCATTCGCCCGACCGGCTGACGACGGTGGTCGGCCTCGACGACGTGGTGGTGGTGACGACCCGCGACGCGGTGCTGGTGGTGGCGCGCGATCAGGCGGAGAAGGTCAAGGGGCTGGTCGCCCGCCTCACCGCCGCCGGCCGCAAGGAGGCGACCGAGAACCTCAAGGTCTTCCGCCCCTGGGGCTCCTACGACAGTATCGATCACGGCCCGCGCCATCAGGTGAAGCGGATCTCCGTCGATCCCGGCTGCAAACTGTCGCTGCAGAGCCATTTCCATCGCGCCGAGCACTGGGTGGTGGTGTCGGGCACGGCGCGCATCACGGTGAACGACACGGTGACCATCGCCTCGGAGAACCAGTCGGTCTACATCCCGCTCGGCGCCACGCATCGGCTGGAGAACCCCGGCAAGATCCCGCTCGACCTCATCGAGGTCCAGTCCGGCTCCTATCTCGGCGAGGACGATATCGTCCGCTACGAGGACGCCTACAACAGGAGTTGAGGGCGGAGCCCTTCGAAAATCGAAGCGTCGGCCGATCATGCCACCCTCCCGCATCACGAGGCGGAAGAGATTCGTGGTTCGCGAGCATCCGCAACCGTAGCATCGGGCGCGGTGAGCGAAGATGATCGGCGCGGAGGCCTCTTGCCGTCGGGCAGCCGAGCGCTTCGGCATCGGTGCCGCCAGCGAGATCGGATGGCGTGCGCGGGAACGACTTCAGGGCGATGCACGACCCGAGGCGCTCGGCGGAGATCGCCGGTCCGGCCCGGCGGCTCGATGCCTACGCCGATCTGATCCTCGTATGGATCGAAGCGGCGCGAGCCTCACCCTCGGCGAGCTACGAGCCCGCCGTCGCCGAACAGGGGTGTGTCACCTGAATCTTGTCGGCCGCAGCGGCCGACGCACGGTCTCGCGATCCGAAGGTCAGGCGTGCTCGCGCGCCCCGAAGACGAAGAACAATCCGATTCCCCAGAGAATGGTCGATCCGAGCGCGACCATGGTGATGTCTCGGGCGGTCCGCGGGTACTTCGCTTCCTCCGGCATCGCGGCGGTTTCGAATATCGCCAGATAGCGAACCTTGCGATCCGCCTCGTAACGCGCCCGTTCCAGGGATGCCAGAGCGGTGAGATAGGCCTTCTCGGCGAAGATCCGCTCGGCCTCGAGCTCCTCGTAGGACGACAGCATCCGTGCCACGGTGCGTGTGCCGTCGACCTGCTTCTCCGAGGTCGCCGCCGATTCGCCGCTCACTTCCCTCTGGAGCACGGCGAGTTGCTTCAGCAGGGCTGCGCGCTGGTTCTTCAGCACCACGATCGACGGCGCATCCTCCTTCATGAAGCCGCGCGCCGCCTGGAGTTCGGTGTCGACGCGGGTCAGTTCCGCCTTGCTCTTTTCGATCATCTCCTGCTGGAAGCCGGCCCGTCGAACCGGATCGGCGATCTGCTCCTGTTCGCGGAACTTCCGCATACCGGAGCGCAGCATCCGCTGGCGCTGCTCGGCGCGCTCGACCTCGGTGGTCGCCGCCTTCAGAGCGTCGCGCCGCGATTCGGTCGACAACTGGTTGATCAGTCGATCGGCCGCCGCGGTGATCGCGTTCGCCAGATCGAATGCTTCCTTGGGGTCGTAGGCCGTCACTTCGAGACGGATGATCCCGGTCGAGGGCTCGAAATTGGCCGAGACCATCTTCTGCCAGTAGTCGAGAACGTCCTCGATCTTCTCGTTGCCGGACATCCGCGACAACCAGTCGATCGAGGGCTTCGAGTAGAGCGCTCGAACGTCGATCGAACTCTTGAGATCGTCGATCATGCCACGTCCGAGAACGTAGTCGATCAGGATGTAGGAGTCGGCGGACATGCCGGAACTCCCGCCGAAGTTGCCGAGGATGCCGAGCATGTCGACCGCGGGAGTCTCCTGCCCCCGGACCGCGAACTTCACCTTCACCGCATACCGTTCGCTGGCGAACAACAGGAGATGGAGCGCGACGACGAGAGTCGGCAAGGCGACGCAGGCGAGCGCCGACGCCATGATCCAATGCCGCTTCGCCCACGCCAGGAGGCCTCGGCTGCGCGGGATCGGGATCGATCGGCTCTTTCCGAGCGGAATGACGACCGCCGGCTTGCGTGCCGGTTCGGAGGTCCTTTCCGAAGTCGCTTCCTTGGCCTTCATGGTTGATCCTTCATGAGGCTGTTGTAGACGGCGATCGCATCGTCGATCGAGTCGTAGAACTCCAACTTTCCGTCTCTCAGAACACAGCCGACGGAGCAGTACTGCGCCAGGGTCGCCATGCTGTGTGATACCATGATGATGTCGGATTTTTCTAGTTTATTGGTGAATACGGCGGCGCATTTGGCCTTGAATCGCGCGTCTCCGACCGCGGTGATCTCGTCCACGAGATAGACGTCGAAATTGAAAGCCATCGACAAGCCGAAAGCGAGACGCGCCTTCATCCCGGACGAGTAGGTGTTCACCGGTTCGTCCAGATGAGCGCCGAGTTCGGCGAACGATTGGACGAAGTCCGTCACGGCCTCGACGTCGCGCGAATAGACCCGGCAGGCGAATTTGAGATTGTCGCGACCGCTCAGGCTGCCGTGGAAGCTCCCCGAGAAGCCCAGCGGCCAGGAGATGGACACGCCGTTGCGAGTGATGCGTCCGCGATCGGGCAGTTCACTGCCGCTGACCAGACGCAGCAGCGTCGATTTTCCCGCGCCGTTCACCCCGAGCACGCCGAGGCTGCGGCCGCGCGGTATTTCGAAACTGGCGTTCTCCAGGATCGTCTTCACCCCGGCCTTCAAGCGGTAGCGCTTGGTGACGTTCTCGAACCGGATCATAGCCGTGATACTCGCCGCCGGTACAGTCTTTCGATTACGAGTCCGAGCAGGGCGAAAGATAGTCCGACGACAAACGGTAGAGATTCGATCAAGAGAGCGCTCTTATATCCGTTGTAGAAGCCTTCCCGCACGATGATGACACCCTGCATGGATGGATTCCACTTCATGTATTCGAGTGCAAAAGGTGGAAGTTTCTCTGGAATGAAGAAGATTCCGGTTGTGAAATACTGAACTCGCATGAACCATCCCCAGAGCATCATCCATGACTTGAAGAATGTGGCGATGATGGCATTGAAGATGCCGAACCCCGCGCCGAGGACGGTCATCGACAGGAGTCCATAGGTGACCCGCAGCGGGTCGTTCGGAGCGACCTGGATTTCGAGAAAAACGAAGATGAGGACGACGAAGCCGAGGGCGGCGATGTTGGTGACGACTTCCAGGATGATGCGCGCCCACACCGTGTCTATGTTGCGGACCGGTGGAAACGACAGGAGGGCCCGATTGGCGGTGATCGATTGCGCCGCCTGAGTGGCGGGCCCGCGGAAGAAGGCGAAGGTGATGAACCCGGTGAGGAAGAAGGTCTCGTAGGAGCCGCCCAAGGGCGGCCGCGCCCCGGTCAGGAAGAACATGCCCGACAGGATACCGATCTGGACGAGCGGTTCGAGCAGCGCCCAGGCATAGCCGAACTGGCGCTCACCGAAACGGGTTCGCATCTCCCGAAGGATGAGGGCGCCGACGATGCGTGACTGGAGCGCGAAGCCTCGCTTCAGTTCCGCGCCGGAGATCGATCCCGCCATTCGCCTCTCACCATCACGACGGCCGCATCGTCATGACGATCCGGTCGCCTCGCCCATCGACCGAGACGACCTCTCCTCGCCGCGGGGCCTACCAATTCTTGATCCGCGTGACGGTCGAACTGGTCTGATTGGCCGTCGATGCCACGACACCGGTCGTCGCTTGCATTAGACGGATGAATTTGAGCAATTCTGTGCCGTCGGCGTTGGCCACGTAGACGACGTCCTTGTTGCGCAGCGGGATGCGCTGAGCGAGGGCGAAGCCTTCGGGTTGGCGCAGATTGAGACGGTAGACGATCGGCCGCGGCCGATCCGGTGCCGCGCAGGGCTTTTCGCCCTTCAGAGCGCAGACGAGATCGGCGCGCTCCTGGCGATAGACGAAGATGCCGGCGGGCTCGGCGCGATCGTCGTGAAGACCCGCGGCGGCGCCGATCGCTTCGATCAGAGATGTGCGCTCGTACTCGATTTCGAAGTTGCCCGAGCGACCGGTGGCGCCGATGGCGGTGAAGCGTTGCGGTTCGCGATAGACGAAGATCTCGTCGCCGGGCCAGGCCCAGATGTTCTGTGCCGGATCCTCGAGGATCGTCCGCACCGGCACCGAGCCGGTGGAACCGTGACGGGTCAGCCGGATGAAGAGCTCGTTCGGCACCCCCTTGGTGCCGCCTGCCATGGAGACCACGTCCATGATCCGGTCGCCGCGCGGCGACAACGGAAACCGGCCGGGGCCGCCGACGTCGCCGTTGACGCTCACCAGGCCGGAGCGGCGAGCGTGGAGCGTCACCACCGCCTGCGGTTCGATCGCCTTGTCGCGCAGTCGATCGACGATTTCCTTCTCGACCTGAGCGGTGGTGCGGCCGGCGACGGGGATGCGGCCGGCATAGGGCACGCTGACCGTCCCGTCGGCGCCGACATCCTGGGGCGGCAAGCCGACATGCTTGCTTCCGCCGCCGAGTTGACCGTTGGAGGTGGAGAACAGACCGCCGGCGCCGGCCTCGAAGATGGCGATGCCGACCGCGTCACCGATGCCGATCGTCTGGCTGGGGGTGGGCCGCTTATCGGCGAAACGGCCCGAGAGCGGCAGAGTACGATAGGCTTCGACGATCCGAGCGACCGTCGCATCGATGTCGAAGAGCTCGAGCCCATCCGGCAGCTGATCGGATTGACGGGCCGAAACGATCGCGTCCGTGCTCGGCCCGGAGGTGGGCATGGCGGAGCAACCGGCGAGGGCGAGGGCGAGCGCGAGGGCGGAAGGCGCTACAAAAAACCATCTATTCACGCGCCGCTCCTTGTCCGATTGCCGCATCTGATTAACAACTCGAGGGATTTCGGACAACCTCGAGGTGGAATCTCGACCTATTTGACGAGGCCATGTTGCCGCTTGGCTACAGGCGATTCCGGCGCCTGACGATTAAGATCGAGTGTACGAAAAGGAGCAATTCAGCGGAATTCATCGGGGGTGATGAACTCGCCGGAACATGATCGGGTCCAGCCGAATTGACCCGATCGGAAGGGATGAGCCGCGCGAACGAGACGAAACGGGTCGCGAACCGATGTGACCGGATCGGCTCCGTCCCGGCGGTGCCGTCGGCCGGGTTCTCCTGGCCCTTGGCGAGCCGACGGTTGCGGCCGAACCACGAGAAGGACCGCTCGACCACCCGGCGACGCGGCAGGACGACGAAGCCCTTCATGTCGTCGGTCCGCTTCACGATCTCCATGCGGAAGGTCGGCACGGCGGCGACCTCGTTCTTCACCTGATGGGCATTGTAGCCGCCGTCGGCCCAGACCATTTCGAGCCCCGGGAAGCGCGCTCTGATCTCGTCGAGGACAAAGCCCGCCCCGTCCCCGCCCGAATGCCGGCGGAATGGACGAGGACACGCATCGGCAGGCCGATGGTGTCGACGAGGGCATGGCTTGCCGCCCTTCGACGTTCTTGCCGGCGTCGTAACCCGCTGCGTCGTCTTGACCGCGCCCTTTTCGACCGCCGCCCACATCCCGACTCACCGCTTCGAACGTCCCGAAACCGGTGAAGCACACAACCATACCGAGTTTGATGATCTTCTGGGTCGGGCTCTATGGCCGAGAGCAGCAGGCGAATACAGCGCAATCGAATGAGCGGAACGCGCTCCGGGCACCGAGATGCCTCGATGCCCGGAACTCGACGGTTTCGTCATGATCAGAAAAATTCGCCGAACAGCATCACTGCTGGTCGACCACGAAGCGCGGCTTCGTCTTGGCCATCGCACTCGAGTACTCGAAGCCCGGAGGCGTGAAGTTCAGCCGGATCGGCCCCGCATCCAGCGGGTTTCCCTTCGAGAACGTACCGACCTGGATGAGGTAGGTCTGCCCGGCGGTGGCGTTGAAGGTGAGCCGGCTCGTCAAATCCAAGCCGCTGTCGTCGTCGTAGGCGATCTGGGTCAGACCGGACAGCGTCGTTCCCGTGTAGACCGCCAAAACCGTATCCGCACCGGCACCCGACGTCGTCATCGATCCGATGGTATCGATAGTATAGGCGCCGCTGAGGTGAGCCGTGAATTTCCACCAGACCGTGTTGCCCTGGACGGTCAGCGGCTCGTTCACCTCGGTCGTGGCCATGTAGTTGTTGCCGGTCGCCAAGGTCATCGCGGTATCGTAAACCCAGACCGAGCGCGCCGAAGCGAAATTGTCGTTCGCCGGATAGCTCATGCCTTCGAGCCGGATGATGCCGCCGTCGGCCGCCGCCTTGCCCGACACTTGGAGGTAGTAGGTCTTGCCGACCGAAGCCCAGAAGGTGACCTGGCTCGATTTCGTCGAGGAACTGGCGTTGTCGTTGGCCGTGACCTGCGTCAGGCTGGACACCGTGTTGCCTGTGTAGACGCCGAGAACCGTGTCGAAGTTCGATCCGAAGGTCGAGAAACTCATCTTCTGGGTTGCCGTGGGCGTCACCTTCCACCATGCGGACGGCCCCTGGGCCGACAACGGAGCGGGTTCACCGCTTTGCCGCGTCGCGCCACTGGTCGAGCCGAAGATCTCGCTGAAGCGCGTGGTGATCGGGATCGCCGACGCGAATGCGTCGTTCGTCGGAGCGACCGGCGCAGCGAGAAACGCCCGCGCGGCCTCCACGTTGAGGCGCGGAAGCGTCTGACCGGTGCCGTAACGTCCATCCGTGACCAGCGGCCCCGACCGCCGCAACGCATCCTCGAGGTAGGCGAGTCTGGTGGACGGGAAGCCCCCCCGCAACGCGGCCAAGGCGCCGGTGACGTGGGGAGCGGCCATCGAAGTTCCCTGATAGCCTTCATAGAGACCGCCGAGCACCGACGAGATCACCGCGCCATCGTCGTTGGTGTCGCCACCCGGCGCGAGCACCCGCGTCTTCGACGACAGGTTCGAGTAGTAGGACACCGCAGTGCCGGCCCGGTTGGTGGCTCCGACGGATACAACGTTCGACAGGCACCCCGGCCAGGACATGGCATTCGGATAGGAGTCGTTGCCCGCCGCGACGATCAACGGGATGTTGCGAGCCCGCAGACGATTGACCACCGTGAAGAACGCCGGCGTCGTTTCGTCGCAATAGCCGCCGTAGATGCCGCCGCCGATGCTCATGTTGATCGCCCGGATGTACCAGGTCGGATGGGCGATGTCTTGGCTCTCCACCCATTCGAGACCCTGGGTCATCGTCGATTCGTATGTGTAGCCGCTGCTGTCGAAAACATTGGCGGCGATCAGCTTGGCATACTTGGCGACGCCGGCCTTCGGCGCTCCTCCGGATACGGTGTTCAGGCCGAGGGTGATGCCGGAGACGTGGGTGCCGTGAGACGAGCCGGTGTTGTAGGGATAGGACGTCCCCGGACCGGAGTCGGAGACGTCGCTGTTGTTGCACGTGGAATCGGTGGTGAAGCAGGCCTCTCCGAGGACACGGGAAGTTCCGAGGAACGGATGATTGGCCTGAACGCCGGTGTCGAGAACCGCCGCCGTACGGCCGGACCCGGCGATGTAATGCGACCAGGCGGCGGGCATGCCGATCGTCACCGTCGTGGTATCGAGAACCTTCGAGGCTCTGTGGTCGACTCGTACCGACAGGACCGACGGGTCGGCCAGGAGGCGTTCCAATTGACCCTTGGTGACCAGCACCGAGAAGGCGGGGACCGTGCTCAGTTTGACGATGGCGCCCCCGTTCATCCGCTTGCCGATGCCGAAATGAGTGACCGCGACCTTGTCGATCGCCGAAGCGATCTCCGCCTTGGCGGCGGTTCGCTTCGACGGATCGGCCATCGCCGCGCCGAGTGCGGACGCGCTCGCCCGGGTCCGGACCGTCACGATGACACGCGCCGTGCCGCTCGCGGAAATTTCTTTCAAGACGGCTGCGGCCGGGCTCTTCTTACCCCCGTCAGCGCCGCCCTTCTCGGCGGCCGCCACGGGTGTGCCGATGGCCGTCACGCAGGCCAATCCTGCTGCAATCAACAATTCAGCTGTTCTGGTCATGACCTTTCCTCGCCAAATGAGCGTTCGACGGCCGACGCTCGACGAAATCCCTCCGAGCCACGGAGTCTCGAACGGCCAGACTTCCGGATTCGCCGCGTCCGAGTGAAGGGTAGCGCGGACCTGCCTTGGAGGGCACTCATCAAATTAGGATACGGATCCGGCAGATTGCAATCGGAAGTCATGCTGAAGTTTGGCCCGGGTCGCCGGACGGGGTGAAGGCGAGCCCGAGCGGGCGTCGGCCGGTCAGGCCGAAATTCACGAAATTCGGACGAGTCGGAATTTCGTGAACCCTGTGCGATCCGCTGGTGAAGCTCTCGGCTCTCGTGGACTTCGAGGTTTTCCGGCCCTGCCTCGCCGGTGCGCTGACGCGATCGGATGGGTGCAAGAGCGGCCGCCCGCCCTACGATCCGATCCCGATGTTCAAGATCCTGATCCTGCAGACGCTCCACACGCTGCCGGACGACGCGATCGGGTCCCGGATCCGGGACCGCCTGTCGTTCGTGCGGTTCCTGCGGCTCGGGCTCGAGGATACGGTTCCCGACGCCGAGACGATCCGGCGTTTCACCCCGGAGGATCAGGCGAGGAGGCCGCGAAGCGGGTCGACCGAAGCGCTGTCGGGGAAGACGATCTCGGCGAGCCGACGTCGGTCGACGCCGAGATGGTCGAGCGCGACGCCCTTGAGGACGGCGCGAAGGTCCGTCGTCGGTCTCAGGTCCCGCTTCTCGTACAGATCGGCTTCGCCGAGGCCGGGCCAATCGCCGATCACGCGACCGCCTTTCACCCCGCCCCCGATCACCAGCGCGACCGAGGCGGTCCCATGGTCCGAGCCGGCCGTGCCGTTCATCCGGACGGTCCGGCCGAACTCGGTGGCGACGACGACGACGGTGTCCTTCCACACCGGCGACATGGCATGGGCTAGCCCTTCGAGGGCGGCGTCGAGCGATTCGAGCGTCCGGCCGAGCGCGCCTCCCACCGGACCTTCGGCGGCGTGGGTGTCCCAGCCGACGAAACTCATGGTGGCGATGCGTGGGCCGTCGTCCCGCGCCATCAGATTTCCCGCCGCCAGACCGGAGTAGCGGAAGAGAGCGGCGCCCCGGGGCTTCTCGGCCTTCATCGCCTCGGCGACGACCTTTTCGACCGAGGCCTCGCCGCCGACCGCACGATTCAGCTCCAGGGCCTTCTCGTAACTCGCCGCCAGTTTCGGATCGACCCCGCGATAGAGGTCGAGGAGGCGCATGCGGAGATCTTCCTTCACCGGGGGGTAGCCAGGAGGCAGCCACGAGACGACGGGTGCCGGACCGTGCATCAGGAGGGGGAGGCTCGACCCGATCGCCAGACCGCCGTGCCGGCCGATGCGCTCCTGCGATCCGAGAAGCCCGATCAGGCGGTTCATCCAACCGCTGTCGACCCGCCCGACGCCGCCGAGCCCGCTCTCCACGACATCCTGGCCATCGAAATGCGACCGTTCGCGATAGGGGGAGGCCGTCGCGTGGACGATCGCGGCTTCGCCGTTGCGAAAGAGCGAGCCGAGGAATGGCATGTTCGGATTGAGGACGAAGGTGCCGTCGAGTGGAATCCCCGCGTTTTCACCGGTTCGTGCGAGATCCAGCCCGCCGCGCGCCGCCTCGTAGTGCGGATCGCCGACCGGAGCGACCGCGGCGAGACCGTCGAGCCCGCCGCGTAGGAACAGGAACAGGAAGCGCGGATCGCGTCCGGGGGCGGCGATCGACACACGGGGGATGACCGCGGAGGCGACGAGCGTCCCCATCGCCGTCATCACGCCGCGACGCGAGTGAAGAACCGGGTCCATCTCGTCACCTCCGCAGGAAATCGGGAGACATCAGGAGAAGCGTCAGAGCGATCTCGGGCGTTTCCGCCCGCTCGATCGTTCGGCGTGTCTCGGGATGAAGGAATGCCCCGATGGTCTCGTCGGCCAGACGCGGCACGTTCCGATCTCCGGCGTTGCGCCTGGCGAGTGCCGCCACGGCGTCGAGAAGCTCGAGGAGGGAGGCGGGGGCGGCCCAGGCATCGTCGTCGTCGGGCCATCCACTCGGGAACGGAACGTTCCACAATGGCTGGCCGAACAGCGAGAGCATGCGGTTCGCTTCGCCGAAACGCCAATCGATCCCGAGCATCCGGCCGGTGGCGACGAGGAAGTCCCAAGGAGGAAGAACTTTGGCCGGCGGCGCCCGCCACGCCTCGTCGGAGCCGACGAGAGCCGACGAGACCGCGCGCAGATCACCGTCGGTGTCGAGAAAGACGCGCGTCAGTCGGGCGACCAACCCGGCCGGCTCCTGGTCGCCGACGAAGTGTCGGACCAGTTTGCGGGCGACGTGGCGCGCGGTCGCCGGGTGGCGGGCGAGGTCCTCGAAGATCGCTTCGGCCTGATCTGCACCGCCCTGAGCATACTCCTTGCCGAGGACGCGAACCGGTCCGGGTTGGTGGCGCTCGGGGGAGAACAGGAACGTGCCGGGCTCTCCGGACTTCGCCGTCATTCCGGCGAAGCCCCAACCCGTCAACGCCGCCGAAAGAGCGGTGACGTCGGCCTGCGAATAGCCGCCCTCGACACCCAGCGTGTGGAGTTCGAGGATCTCGCGTCCGAGGTTCTCGTTGAGGCCCTTCTTGCTCCGCTGACCGACTTTGGACGACGGTCCGATCGACACGTTGTTGTCGAGATAGGCGAGCATCGCCGGGTGGTGCGCGCTCGCCGACAGCATGTCGGCGAAGCGGCCGAAGACGTGAGGGCGAACGACTTCGCGTTCATAGGCGCCGGCGACGGTTCGGAGCATCGGGCCCTTGCGGCTGGCGACACAGAAGTGGTTGGACCAGAAGTTCACCAGGCGCTCGACCATCGGCGTCGTCGTCGAGAGCTGACGGTCGAGCCGCGCTTCGAACTCGCCGCGGTGGAGTTGTTCGGGAACCGACGCCGGCATCGGCGCCGGCATCGGCGACATCGCAGCGGTGGAAGGGGAGTTCGGCGCCGCCGCCGCCATCGGTTTCGGCGGCTCGGCTTCCCGCAGTCGCTTCACCTCGGCGATGTAGACCCAATAACGGCGGAGCGCTTCCACCGTCGACGGAAGATCCGAAGAGGCGAGCAATCCGGCTCGTGGCTGCAATTGTGCCAGTACGGCACCACGAGGGTCGTCGCGAAGGGCGACGATCTCACCGGGCCGGGCGCCGAGCCCGAATCGACGCACCGCGACGAAGGAGGCTCGTTCCCGATCCCGTGCCATGTCGTGTTTCCCACTCGGACCACGTCGGTCCGCGAACTCCCGATCCTGCCGCCGATTATGGCGGAATTATCCCGGGCGCGAACGTCGATCCCACCCGGAAAATGAAATACGTCGGACACCCGACACGAGGGCGTTCCCGGTAGAGAACCCGAGCCGATCGACGGTCGACGACGATCGGCGTGCCCTTGGTCCGGCCCACCGGCGCCCGGCGCGACCCGCCGTCGAGCCGCTCCCACGATGCCCGAGGCGAAACCTGTCATGCCGGAGGCCCGCGGCGCCGATGCATCCGACCATCGGAGGAACGCGACTTCCTCATTCGCGATCGAAGGCACGCGAAACTCGTGCGAGGAACGCCTTCGGTCATTGTCAAAGGCCATTGGTTTCAGCCCGCCTGATGGAAACCAGGGCGGATGGAGATGCCGAGCGCGGTGCCGGCCGTCTCCAACCGTTGCAGATCGAACAGCCGCCACCCTTTCGGCAACTCTCCTTCGAGCCGACCGCGATCGCGGTGGACCATCGCGAAGAGTTCGTCACCGCGATAGAAGCGATAGCATCGCTGGTCTGCCTGCCCCTCGGCCACGACCCGATCGGCCGTGGCGAGCAGATAGTTGGTGATGGAGTAGGCCACGAGCGCCGGGCGGCAGTAGCTCTCGGCGTTGCCGACCAGCGCATATCCGGTCGCCGAACTCTGCCGATAGCCCGATGTGATCTCGACTCTCGGGTTCGCGAACCTGAACCACAGGACGGCTTCATAGCGTTTCCGACTGGCCGCTTCGAGCGTGAAGAGCATCAACCAATCGGCCTGGCTGTCGAGGGAGAACACCGGATAGCGGAAACCCAGCTCGGTGATGTGGATGCCGAAATCCCTCTCGGCGGGGACGTGAGCTTCGACCAGCCTCTCCATCCGATCGAAGAACCGGACGTAGTCCTCCGGCTGATAGGTGTAGCCGTGGATGGCCAGGCCGTCGCAGGTCTCGTGCCCGCCGGCCACGAGGAACTTCTCGATGAAGTCGAAGTGCCAGCTGTGGGTGCACCCGCCGATGATCGTCAGGCTCGGCGCCACCTCGGCGAAGGTCTCGCGCACGATCCGATGCATACGCATCAGAACGTCGAAGTCGTCGTTCCAGTGTCCGAGAGCGGTCGCCTCGTTCCAGACTTCGTAGTGCGTGATGCCGGCGCGGACCGCACGCTCGCCGATCCAACCGATCAGACGCCGGTATTCGTCCCAATCCGCGGGACCATAGCGATAGTAGTCGGGAAGATCGCTGCGGCGCGACAGCCAACGCGGCATCCCGAACACCGCCAGCACGCGTTTGCGTCCGATCCCCGGGGGTAGCGACGGCATCAGGCCGACCCCGCGCGTGAAGCGGAACCGGTCGCCGACTCTGATCACTTTCTGCAACGAAAGGACGAAGCGATCCCAGGCCCCTCCACAGGCGGCGATCAACTCGTAGTGTTGTTCGTCCGACATGCCGAGCACATCGCCCCACCCGTCCTCGTCCATCGGCAAGCAGCGAACGACGGGCCACCGAGACCGGGCCAGGACGTCACCGGCGGGCGACGTCACGGTCGCCGACACCAGGTAACTGCCGACGCGAGGTAGTTTCAAGGCTCCGGAGAGGTGCTCCTCCTTGAGGATGCAGGAGAAGGAGTCGACCGTGACGGCATCGGCGAGAACTTCGATCGCGAGTTTTCCACCGATGGCTCCGACCGCCAATCCCACGGCGCTCAGCGAGATGCTGAACGCCATCTCGTGCGACTGCGTCGAGAACTTGGGAAAGGATCGGCTCTGGTTCATCCGTTCGAAGACGACCAGGTCTTGGACGTTCAACGAGTGATCGTCCGACCCGGGGCATATGGCGAGGTCTTCGAGACGGATGTCGACGTCGTTCTCGGTGTCGGCGAGAAAATCGAAGTAGATCCTGACGATCCCGGCATCGAAGAAGTCACCCTCGACCGGTATATTCGTGCGCAGATCTCGATCGTAGATGAACGCCGAAAGCGGCAGGCGAATCTCTTGTGGTTCGCCGGCCCTCGAAATGTCGAAGAAATCCTTCAGGTTTCCGCGAGAAAAACGGAAGACGGAATTGTTTGAATTAACGAGATGAACAGAAGGAAAGCCGACATCTCCATTGATTATGTCGGCCTTCATGCCCTTCGCTACGGGTGAGTACAGAGTGAAGACCAGGTAGGCAGAACGATCGAAGATGTGTTCACCGTCGAAAGCCGCACGTTGCACGCGTGGCCCGACCGGTTTCAGGAAGAAGGAGAAGGGCGACACGACCGCCGGCGTGGCGACCCCCGGCAACCTGACCGCGGTGAACTTCAGCCGTTCCATCCTGCCCTCCGCTCGGGCGTCCGCCCGTCTCGGATCCTCTCACCTCGGTACGCCGAGCGACCGAGATCGCCGGATCGCGGCGCTCGGGCCTCGGAAAAGCTCTGACCGGCTCGGCGTCCGCGTCACGATCCCATCGCGTCGAACGATCACTTCGCGTTGAGAAGAATATTCATGTCCTGCACGCCACCGATGTTGTTGATCAGATGGCGCTTGAAGACGAAATAGTCGGACCACTTGTTGATCAGGTAGGCCGGATCATTCGAGGTCTGGCCGTATGAATCGGTGACGCCGGGGAAATACTTGTCCGCATGGCTCTTCAGCGTGGCGGATTCCCGGTAGAGGATACCCGCGGTCCTCAGGGTCTCCGGATCGACGTCCTGCCAAGCGGGAATCTTCATGGCGACCTTGCGATGCTCGATCGCTTTGTAACTCGAGGTCGTCGCCATGAGGTAGCCGCCGGGGCGGATGATGCGCCGCATCTCCGCGAGCCAAGCCAATTGGTCGGCCTCCAACAGATGCGTCCATATCGAAATCGAATAGACGACGTCGAAAGTGTCGTCGTCATAGGGCAGTGGCGGCTTGAAGCTGGTGGTGCGAACGTCGACGTCCGGCAATACTCGACCGAGATAGGCGGTGGCGCTGGCGTCGATATCGCAGGCGTGGGTCAACTTTCCGTGGTCGAAGAACATCGGTAGCCCGACGCGGCCACAGCCGCAGCCGAAGTCGAGAACCTTCAAGTCGCTGCGGCCACCGAGGAATTCGTCGATGTGGGCGTTGACGGTCCGCGCGATGCCGCGACCGGCGGAGACGAACCTCTCGAACGTCGTCGCCCCGCTCACGCGGGCGAGGTTCTCGTTCGGCGGGCGATCGATCGTGTTGGTCCAATCCATCTTCCGTTCCCTTCGTGAACCGGGCTCGCCTCACCCGGTCGAGACGCCCTCGACCCTTCTCGGAACGAGGTTGCGCCGGAGTTTCCTCCGTCACGCGGCGATGTCGTGGATGTTCGGCTTGACGGGAATCCCGAGGGCTCCGAGGGCCGCGATCAGTTCCCTCGCCACACTCGCCCGCCAGCGGTCGAATGCGGCGCCGTCGAATTCGATACGGGCGAGCGCATCGTGGAGATCGCGCGCCGCCTCGACCTGTGCGATGCCGATCCTCGGCAGAAGCATGGTGTTGGCCAGTTCATCGGTCCGGCTGTCGTGGGCCACGATCACACCGGGTGTGCCGGCGGCGATCGCCGCCATGTTGCCGTGCAGACGGGTTCCGATGAACATCTCCATCTTGGCGTTGTCGTGGATCCACTGCGGTGCCGAGGTATAGAAGCGGCCCGCCCGCGCCATGAAGGCCCAGAAGTCGTTCAGGTCCATGTCGGGCGCCAGAATGGCGGCGATCGAGGCGCGCACCTGACTGCTGATCCGGAACCAACGTCCATTGGAGGCATCGATCGCGTTCTGGCCGCCCGACTGTTGGACGTAGACGCCATCGCTTCCCGCCAGCCACGAGAAGAGGCGCCTCTCCAGATCCCGTTTGACCGGGTCGCCCGAGATCTCGAAGGGGGCGGCGGCCGTCAGACCGAACCGCGGCGGGGTATCCCTCGCCGCGAGTTCCTTCAATCGCGCCTCCATCTTGCGACCGATCGTCGGATCCGGATTGAGCAGCGCCGAAGGGCAGCCGAGCACCCGAACATCCGGAAGCCCGAGAGCTTCGCAGACCTGCCGCGAATACTCCCCACGCACCGAAACGAACGCCGCCTGGTCCCGGAAGATGTCCACCATGCGACGAACGTGCGGGTCGGCCTTCAGCGCGGCGATGGTCTCGGCCTCACCCCCGATCTTCGGAGACTGGGCCCCCAGCCCGAATATGATCAGACGCCGCCTGGTGCCGGCGAGGAAGTTGTTCAGGCCGGTCCAATCGGCTCCCAGGCGGAGGTGGTTGGCGGCTGGAAAGACGACGAATTCGACGCCTTTCAGAGCCTCTCTGTCGGTGTAGTCGACCTCGGAGAGTCCGAGGTGAACCATCTCGCCGTCGAGGATCCGCGTGGTGGCATACTGGAACATGAGATTTCCAGAATTGTTGCCGAGGACCTTCAGCAACGTCGCGTCGTCGAACCGTTCCGGTTCGCGCACATGGCCCGGAGGGCCCAAAACAGCGATCTTCGGTGAAGTCAAGTCAGAAATCCCTACCGCTCATCTCTACGGTCATCTTCGATTTTGATAACCGCATCGCCAACTCGGAAAACGAACTCCATGTCGATCCGAGCATTCGCGGCGCCGAACTCAATAGAATCGCATCCGCGAGAGCGTAACGCAGCTGCGTTGCGGAGCGATCATAGACATCCCTGGACAGGAAGGCAACGCGATCGCCGTAGCGCCCGAGGAATTCCTCATAGGTCTCCGGGCGATCGGCGGCGAGAAAGATGTGTCGCGCCGCGCCCTGCTCGATCAGTGCGTCGATCCGCTTCATGAAGTGGGAGAAATGGCTCTTGGCACGCCATTCGTGCAGCAGTCTGTGGCCTTCCTCGGTCCAGTTCTCCTGGGAATCGTAGGTGTTGTGATCGAGGCCGGCGCCCGCCTCCATGCGCACGTGGGCCGAGAGATCGTTCGGCTGCCGCACCCGGTTCACGAGATCGAGGACCGACGCGGTGGGCGTCAGATTCTGCAGCCACCGGTTCTCGAGGTCCCAACTCGTATGAGGGTTGTTGAGCACATAGGCGGAGCGAGCGTAGGCGTCTCTGGTCGGGTCGAGGACGACGGGTCCGTCCTTGTCGGCTCCGTCTTCGACCTCCATGTAGTTGAAGACCGACATCCCCTTCGAGCGCGCCGCATCGACGAAGGTCGTTTCGATCACCGCTCCGGGATAGTCGAAGAGATCGAAGATGCGGCCGTCGCAATGATGGTCCGGCTGCCAGACGACGACGACTTCGCGATCGGTCGCATCGGCGATCACGGCGGCCGACGCCATGGCGCGGAGACGGTTGCCGAGCCCGTGCTGGGTGTCGATGAAGAGCTTGCGGCGCGGCGAAGATATCTGCGGCGCGGCCGGACCGCCGGAGGCGGGCGCAGCGTTCTTCGCCGTCGCTTCGGCGGCGACCAACGCGTCGATGTCGGCCGTGGTGATCTCGCCGAGCCGCTTGCTCTCGAGCAGCCTGTAGAAGCCGGCGCGGGAAAGATGATAGGCCTGCATCCCGACACGCCACGAAACGAGTTCGAGGGCAGCGTAGTATTCCGCATCCTGCTTGATGTCGTCGCCGACATAATGCGGCATTTCGTTCTTCTTCCGACGCACCTCGATATAGGAGCCTTCGTCCCGCAGGATGTCGAACGGGGCGAATTGACGATCGATCTTCCACGGTGGCATGACCATCGCGAGGTAGCGATTGCCGCGAATCTTGAACAGCGGATCGGTATGCAACTCGTCGACGGCGTGGATCGTCTCATCCCCCGCATGGCCGAGCCGCTGAGCATCGTCATGAGGAATATGATAGATCGAACTCGTGTCCACGCAGATGCGCTTCAGACCATAGTTCCCGAGACGCGAATATATGTCATCATCATCCCATCCATAAGTCGTAATATATTCATTGAATCCACGTATATTCAAAAGGTCTTCACGGAACAGATAGAAGAATCCATTGATGTGTTCCTGACCCTTTTCCGCGACTTCCCAATTGCCGGCGATGAATGTTCCATGCTTCAGAATATTGCTGCTGAAGAATGTCGGTTTCAGGGTGATATCGGCATCGACTTTGAGGATACGTTCGTGCCGAGCGTGCCGGAACCCGAGATTGAAAGCATAGGACAAGATCCAGCGCGGCTCGTCGACGGCTCGCACGATGCGGATCCGTGGGTCGGCGATACCCGCCTCGCGGAGGGAGACGTCGACCGGGTCTCTCGACGACCAGTCGACGATGACGACTTCGCCGATCTCCGGCAGAGCCAGCCAGGTCGGTAGGGCCTTCAGGAGGTTTTCCGTGCGATTCATGCAGCAGGTGACCACCGACACGCCACCGTCGGCGGAGACGTCTGCGCCGGAGGGTGCCGGCGCCGCCGACACCTCTGAGGGCTGGACCGGTCGGTGGACGTCGTAGGTTCGTCGGACGAACTCGACGACCTTGCGCACCGATGCGTTCCCCGGCGCCTGCGGGTCGGCGTCCATTCGCCGTTCGATCTCCTCGAGAAGCCGCTCCGCGACATCACGATCGCCGCTCTTGGCGGCGGAGATGGCTCGATTGATCAAATTTATATTCGTGGTCATTCGAAATTCCATCTCGATCAGACAATCTCGTATCGGAGCAGCCGTGCGAGATCTCGGTAATGATTTGAATCCTTCGTCATCTCCGAAATGTCTACGGCATCGATCCTGCGAACTCTCTTCTCTATGATACTCCCGCTGCGTCCACTGTCGCCGGACAACCTCAGTGCATCGAACAGATCGATGAATTCATCGGAATACGTCAGATCCAGAGTGGTGCAGATGTGGCGCATCGCGCGTGCGGGGTCGTCGACGAAATCTTCGTAACGAATGATGTCGACACCTTGGTAACGATCGAGAAAGATCAGATAGCGGCGACAATATTCGTCGAAAGTGGACGGCGAAAAGTGATGCTGCCAGCCGTAGGCGACCATCGACAGGTAGCTGTCGACCGGATCTCTGAGAGGCCGTTTTGAAATTCGCGCCCGGCGATTCCCGTCGGCGTCCGAATGT
>CALBKH010000096.1 GCA_937892955.1 uncultured Alphaproteobacteria bacterium | reverse complement strand
CTTCGCGCCTTCGTGAAAATCCCCCACGAGTCAGAAATTCATCCGGCTGGTATGAAACGGCGCCGCCGAACGCCGCCGGGTCCGCCGCGGTCGGCGATCGCGTCACGTCTGCGCTTCGGCGGCGTTCCAGGCGGCGAGATCGGCGCGGGCGCGGGCGGCCATGGCGCGCTTCTTTTCCACCGTCTTCTCGGAGCCGCGCAGGCGGCGGCCGTCCTTGGTCTTCGGCGCCTCGATCGGCGGAAAGAGGCCGAAGTTGACGTTCATCGGCTGGAAGGCGCGCGGCCGGCCGCCGGCGGCTTCCTCGCCGCTCTCGGCGAGGTGGCCGCCGGTGATGTGGCCGAGCAGCGCGCCCATGGCGGTCGTCGTCGGCGGCGGCAGGGGGGCGCGGCCGAGACGGTCGGCGGCGGCGAAGCGCCCGGCGAGATGGCCGATGGCGGCGCTCTCGACATAACCCTCGCAGCCGGTGATCTGGCCGGCGAAGCGCAGCCGCGGCTCGGACTTCAGCCGCAGAGACGCATCGAGCAGCTTCGGCGAGTTCAGGTAGGTGTTGCGGTGGAGGCCGCCGAGCCGGGCGAACTCGGCGTTCTCGAGCCCGGGGATCATGCGGAACACCCGAACCTGCTCGCCGTGCTTCAGCTTGGTCTGGAAGCCGACGAGGTTCCACAGCGTGCCGAAGGCGTTGTCCTGGCGCAGTTGGACGATGGCGTGGGGCTTGACCGTCGGGTTGCGCGGGTCGGTGAGGCCGACCGGCTTCATCGGGCCGTGGCGGAGCGTCTCGCGGCCGCGCTCGGCCATCACCTCGACCGGCAGGCAACCGTCGAAATAGGGCGTCGTCGCCTCCCAGTCCTTGAAGGAGACCTTGTCGCCGGTGATGAGCGCGTCGACGAAGGCTTCGTATTCCTCGCGGTTCATCGGGCAGTTGAGGTAGTCGGCGCCGGTGCCGCCGGGGCCGGCCTTGTCGTAGCGCGACTGCATCCACGCCTTGCCCATGTCGATACTGTCGAAATGGACGATCGGGGCGATGGCGTCGAAGAAGGCCAGCTCCTTCTCGCCGGTGAGGGCGGCGACGGCCGCGGCGAGCGCCGGCGAGGTGAGGGGGCCGGTGGCGACGACGACGCTGTCCCAGGCGGCGTCGGGCAGGCCGGCGATCTCCTCGCGGCGGATCTCGATCAGCGGATGGCGCTCGAGCGCCTCGGTGATCGCGGCGGCGAAGGCCTCGCGATCGACGGCGAGCGCGCCGCCGGCCGGCACCTGATGGGCGTCGGCGGCGGCCATGACGATCGAGCCGCAGGCTCGCAACTCGGCATGGAGGACGCCGACCGCGTTGGTCTCGGCGTCGTCGGAGCGCAGCGAGTTGGAGCAGACGAGTTCGCCCAGCCGATCGGTCCGGTGCGCTTCGGTGCCACGCACCGGGCGCATCTCGTGGAGGACGACGGGGACGCCGCGGCCGGCGAGCGCCCAGGCGGCTTCCGAGCCGGCGAGGCCGCCGCCGACGACGTGGACGGGCGAGGGGGACTTGGAGGTGTCGATCATGCCGCTCCGGTTAGCATCCGCGGGCGCGGGAGCGAAGCGGATTTTCGCGTCCGCCCGCGCCGACCGCGGCCGTGGACGGCGGCGCGGATCGGTCCGTGCGGCCGTCTCGCCGCCCCACGGGCGAGGCGCGAACCGCGGCGGTTTTCCGCCGCCACTGGGCAGATATTGCCTGTGGAACGACTGTGGAGAAGCTATTTAATGGGAAGCCGTGATCGACCGATTCGCTCCAGTCCGAGAGGTATCCATGCGCGCGGCATTCCTGGCGATCCTGGTGGCCGGCTTCGGGCTCGCCGGGTGTAAGTCCGACGGCAAGGAGGAGAAGCCCAAGGTGGCGCTGACCTCCGAGGTCGATCCGATCGCGACCGGCTCGGTGCGCGGGGGCGGTCGGGACGATGTGCGCAGCGGCATTTCGGACGAGGCCAAGAGTTGGGCGCGGGAGCGCGGCATCGCCCTGCCGGCGAGCGACCATCTGCCCTACTGTCACGGCTTCGGCTGCGAGTTCAAGACGACCATTCCGTTCGGTGAGGCGGACATCGCCCATCTGAAGAAGATCTTCGACGGGCACAAGGCGTCGCCGGCGGACGAGCGCGTGGCGATCAATCTCGCCGATCAGTGGTGGGAGAAGAAGGCGGACAGCGTCATCGGCGCGCCGCCCGACCATCGCGGCTCCGAATTGAAGGACGCCCACAAGCCGGGGCAGACCGACTGCATCGACGAGGCGACCAACACCACGACGCTGCTCACCTGGCTCGAGGGGAACGGACTTCTGCGGCATCACCGCGTCCGGCGGCCGGAATCACGCGGCGCCTTCCTCTATGCCCACGCCACGGCGGTGATGACCGACAAGACCACCGACATCGACTGGGTCGCCGACAGCTGGATGCGCGACAGCGGCGATCGCATCGACATCATGCCGCTGGAGAAGTGGTTCTCGCTCGCCTACGTCGATCCGACCGACTGAACCCGGGCGGAAAGCGCGCGACGCCGCTACGGCGCTCCGTCGACGGGCCGCCATTCGGTCTCGGTCCGGGACCTCCCGCCTCTGGTGTGAATCGAAACGCCCGCCGGCGGGAGGAGCCGGCGGGCGTTCGAAAAACCGGGACGAACCGGGAGGAGGCTCGTCCGGGTCGCTCGGGCGCGGGGGAGGAGATACGCGCTCCGAGCCGCCATCCGCAGAGCGGATGGGCGAACGGCCGATCGGGGAGGGTATCCCCGGTCCGATCGACGGGTCCGTTTCAAGATCCGGTCGCGTCGGGAGGGATCACGCGGCCAGCGAAACGTTCGAACCGTTCCATGTCTCCAGATAGGACAAGTTCGCTGTCCTACACAGCAGCTCGACCGCATGTCGAGCATGCAAAAAGAAGCGGTCTGTGATCACGAGACTTCTCCGGACGCATGGCCGGCACCGATCCGTGGAGGCCGGTCCTGGCGTGGCGTCGCCCGGCGCCGACATCAGCCGATCGACTGCGGGCGGCGGGCCAACAGTTCGGCGAGGAAGCGGCCGGTGTGGCTGCGCGGCTCCTTCACCACGTCCTCGGGACGGCCGGCCGCGACGATCTCGCCGCCGCCGTCGCCGCCCTCGGGGCCGAGATCGAGGATCCAATCGGCGGTCTTGATCACCTCGAGATTGTGCTCGATCACCACCACGGTGTTGCCCTGGTCGACCAATTCGTGCAGCACCTCGAGCAGTTTGGCGACGTCGTGGAAGTGCAGGCCGGTGGTCGGCTCGTCGAGGATGTAGAGCGTCTTGCCGGTCGAGCGGCGGGCCAGTTCCTTCGACAGTTTGACGCGCTGCGCCTCGCCGCCGGACAGCGTCGTCGCCTGTTGGCCGATGTGGATGTAGCCGAGGCCGACCTGGGAGAGGGTGACGAGCTTGTCGCGGATCGCCGGCACGGCGGCGAAGAAGTCGACGCCCTCGTCCACCGTCATGTCGAGCACGTCGGCGATCGAGCGACCCTTGAACAGCACCTCGAGGGTCTCGCGATTGTAGCGTTTGCCCTTGCAGGTGTCGCAGGTGACGTAGACGTCGGGCAGGAAGTGCATCTCGATCTTGATGACGCCGTCGCCCTGACATGCCTCGCAGCGCCCGCCCTTGACGTTGAAGGAGAAGCGGCCCGGCTCGTAGCCGCGCGCCTTGGCCTCCGGCAGGCCGGCGAACCACTCGCGGATCGGGGTGAAGGCGCCGGTGTAGGTCGCGGGGTTGGATCGCGGCGTGCGGCCGATCGGCGACTGGTCGATGTCGATCACCTTGTCGATGAACTCGAGCCCTTCGATGCGCTCGTGCGGCGCCGGATTCTCCTTGGAATTGTTGAGCTTGCGCGACACGGCGCGGAACAGCGTGTCGATCAGGAAGGTCGACTTGCCGCCGCCGGAGACGCCGGTGACGCAGGTGAAGACGCCGAGCGGGATCTCGGCGGTGACGGACTTCAGATTGTTGCCGCGGGCGCCGACGACCTTCAACGCCCGGCCCTTGTCGATGCGCCGGCGCTTCTTCGGCACCGCCACGGCGAGGGCGCCGGAGAGATATTTCCCGGTGAGCGAATCCGGGTTCGCCATGACCTCGGCGGGAGTTCCTCGAGCGACGACGTGGCCGCCGTGGATGCCGGCGCCGGGGCCGACGTCGACGACGTAATCCGCCGTGAGGATGGCGTCCTCGTCATGTTCGACGACGATCACCGTGTTGCCGAGGTCGCGCAGGTGTTTCAGCGTGTCGAGGAGGCGGGCGTTGTCGCGCTGATGCAGGCCGATCGACGGTTCGTCGAGGACGTAGAGCACACCGGTGAGGCCCGAGCCGATCTGGCTCGCCAGGCGGATGCGCTGGCTCTCGCCGCCGGAGAGCGTGCCGGAGTTACGGGCGAGCGTCAGGTATTCGAGGCCGACGTCGTCGAGGAACTGCAAGCGCTCGCGGATCTCCTTGAGGATGCGCACCGCGATTTCGTTCTGCTTTCCCGTCAGGCGGTCGGGGAGCCCGCTGAACCACGGCAGCGCCTTGCGGATCGACATCTCGGCGACTTCGCCGATGTGGAGGGTGTCGATCTTCACCGCCAGCGCCTCGGGCTTGAGGCGATGGCCGGCGCAATCACGGCACGGCGTGGTGGCGAAATAGCGCTCGATCTCCTCGCGCGACCATTCGCTCTCGGTCTCGCGCCAGCGCCGCTCGAAGTTCGGGATCAGGCCCTCGAAGGTCTTGCGCGTCTTGTGATGCCGGAGACCGTCGTCGTAGGCGAATTCGATCGCGGTGCGGCCGGTGCCGTAGAGGATGGCGTCGCGCCCCTCCTGCGGAAGGTCCTTCCACGGCTTGGTCATCGAGAAGCCGTAGTGGGCGGCGAGCGCCTCGAGCGTCTGCATGTAGAAGGGCGAGGTCGACTTCGCCCAGGGCGCGACGGCGCCCTTCTTCAGCGACAGCGACGGATCGGGGACGACCAGCTCCGGGTCGATCTTCTGTTCCGAGCCGAGGCCGCCGCAGGTCGGACAGGCGCCGAAGGGGTTGTTGAAGGAGAAGAGCCGCGGCTCGATCTCGGCGATGGTGAAGCCGGAGACCGGGCAGGCGAATTTTTCCGAAAAGACGATGCGCTTCGGCGAGCCGTCGGCCTCCGTCTCGTCGGCGTATTCGATGAAGGCGATGCCGTCGGCGAGCTTCAGCGCGGTCTCGAAACTATCGGCGAGGCGGGTGCCGAGGTCGGGGCGGACGGCGATGCGGTCGACCACCACTTCGATGTCGTGCTTCAGCTTCTTGTCGAGCGCCGGGGCGTCGGCGATCTCGTAGAAGGTGCCGTCGACCTTGACGCGCTGGAAGCCCTTCTTCTGGAACTCCATGAGTTCCTTGCGATATTCGCCCTTTCGGCCGCGCACCACGGGGGCGAGCAGGAAGAGGCGGGTGCGCTCGGGCAGGGCCAGCACCTTGTCGACCATCAGGGAGACGGTCTGGCTCTCGATCGGCAGGCCGGTCGCCGGCGAATAGGGTACACCGATGCGGGCGAAGAGCAGGCGCATGTAGTCGTAGATCTCGGTCACCGTGCCGACGGTGGAGCGCGGGTTCTTCGACGTCGTCTTCTGCTCGATCGAGATCGCCGGCGAGAGGCCGTCGATCTGGTCGACGTCGGGCTTCTGCATCATCTCGAGGAACTGGCGGGCGTAGGCCGAGAGGCTCTCGACGTAGCGGCGCTGGCCCTCGGCGTAGATGGTGTCGAAGGCGAGCGACGATTTGCCCGAGCCGGAGAGGCCGGTCATGACGACGAGACTGTCGCGCGGCAGGTCGAGGTCGACGTTCTTGAGATTGTGCTCGCGCGCGCCGCGGATCGAGATCGTCTTCTGGGCGTGCTCGAACAGCCGCCGGGTGGCGATCGCCGCCGCTTCGCGTTCGGAGGCGGAGATCTTCGCCTCGCTCGACCGGTCCGTCATTTCGTCTCCGCGATCCTCGCGATCGGTCGCCGCGCTGGTGCGCTTCGGCCTCGCGTCGTTCCGCGCCGGGCTCCCGAATCCGGGCTTGCGCCGTCGTGGTTCATCGAATAGAACATAAGAGGAACAAAGGCAAGCGGTCCCGGCCGCCTTCGCGCCGGCGGCATGTTAGCTCGAGGAGCTTCGCGGTGGGCGCGGGGAAGCGTTGCGGGCCGGGGCTGTGGACAAGCCTGTGGAGAACGTCTCGCGGCGGCGTTTCGGACCGCCGGTCGCGTCGCCGCCGACGGAGGGAGGGTCTAGAGCTTGTGGGAAGATCGGCGATTCCGTGCCTCTCGGCCACGAGGGGTAGGGGCGTCGGGAGACAGGAAGGCGGCCGCCGGGTGGGGTGGCCGGATGACGGACCCGCCGGTGGGCGCGGTCGGGAGGACGACATGTCGGGCAGCGTGAACAAGGTCATTCTCGTCGGCAATCTCGGCGCCGATCCGGAGATCCGCCGGACCCAGGACGGCCGGCCGATCGTCAACCTGCGCATCGCCACCTCCGAGAGCTGGCGCGACCGCAACTCCGGCGAACGGCGCGAGAAGACCGAGTGGCACCGGGTGGTGATCTTCAACGAGGGTCTCGCCAAGGTCTGCGAGCAGTATCTGAAGAAGGGCATGAAGGTCTACATCGAGGGCGCGCTGCAGACCCGCGAGTGGGAGGACCAGCAGGGCCAGAAGCGCTATTCGACCGAGGTGGTGCTGCAGGGCTTCAACTCGACGCTGACCATGCTCGACAGCCCCGGCGGCGGCCGCGGCGGCGCCGGTGGTGGCGACGACTTCGGTGGTGGCGGCGACGACTTCGGTGGCGGCTACGGCCGGGGCGGCGGCGGCGGTCGCGGCGGCTACGGTGGTGGCGGCGGGTCGCAGGCGCGCTCGGGCGGCGGCGGGGGCGGGCAGCGCTCCGGCGGTTTCAACAATCCGCCGCCGTCCGCCGACATGGACGACGAGATCCCGTTCTGAGGGGGGACGGAGCGGTCGGACGAGAGGCGGCTCGAGACGTTCGGGGCCGCAGGGATCGGCAAACCGCGAGACGTGAGAGCCGCATCGGCCGTCGCGCCTCTCGGTGCCGCGGCGCCGTGCGCGGCGGGCGGGAGGCCGGCGTTCGTACCGCGTGTCACGTGGTCATGATCGCCTTGACGCCGTCGGCGACGAACTGGACGGCGAGGGCGGCGAGGAGCAGGCCGAGCAGGCGGCCGATGACGACGCGCCCGGTTTCGCCGATGCGCCGGTCGATCGGATCGGCCAGCAGGAAGACCATCAGGCTGATCGCCAGCACCGCGGCGACGAGGCCGAGGAAGCCGGCGAGATGCATCCAGGTCGGCGCCTTGGTGGCGGCGAGGATGGTGGCGGAGATGGCGCCGGGGCCGGCGAGCAGCGGGATCGCCAGCGGGAAGGCGGCGATGTCGCGGACGTGATCGACGCCGACGGCGCGATCGGCGTCCGACTTGTCGCGCGGCTCCTTCTGCGAGAACACCATCTGGAAGGCGGTGGAGAACAGCAGCAGGCCGCCGGCGATGCGGAAGGCGGCGAGCGAGATCCCCATCAGCGACAGAAGCTTGCCGCCGGCGAAGGCGAAGAACAGCAGGATCACCGCGGCGATCGAGGTGGCGCGCACCGCGATCCGGCGCCTGTCGGCGGCGCTCAACCCGGCGGTCAGGCCGATGAACAGCGGCGCCAGCCCGAGCGGGTCGACGGTGACGAAGAGCGTGACGAAGGCTTCCAGAAGATAGTCGAGCATGGCTCACCCGCGGTGTCCGCCGCCCACAGTGCCCGCTCCCGCGCCGGAATGCCAGTGCGCTGCGATGCGGGTGTGGGGAACGGCGCGGAACGAGGCGGCGCGATCCGGGCGCGAACCGCCCGACAGCGCGAAAAACCTCGGAAAATCTACCCGCTGATCGCCGTGGCGAGGGCATCGCGATTGGCTTTCGCGGGCGGAATCGTCTATTGAGACGGATCGCCCGAGGGCGCCCGAATCCGCGAAAGAGAGACCGCATTTGTCCGGCCGCGACGACACGACCCACGGCGGGGATCACCCCTCCGACATCAAGCCGATCTCCATCGCCGACGAGATGAAGCGCAGCTATCTCGATTACGCCATGAGTGTGATCGTCTCCCGCGCGCTTCCCGACGTGCGCGACGGCCTGAAGCCGGTGCACCGGCGCATCCTCTTCTCGATGCACGAGAACGGCTACGACTGGAACAAGGCCTATCGCAAGTCGGCCCGCGTCGTCGGCGACGTCATCGGTAAGTATCATCCGCACGGCGATCAGGCGGTCTACGACGCGCTCGTCCGCATGGCGCAGGACTTCTCGATGCGCCTCACCCTGGTCGACGGCCAGGGCAACTTCGGCTCGGTCGACGGCGATGCCGCGGCGGCGATGCGATATACCGAGGTGCGCCTCGCCAAGCCGGCTCACAAGCTGCTCGAGAACATCGACGAGGACACCGTCGACTTCCAGGCGAACTACGACAACACCGAGAAGGAACCCTCGGTGCTGCCGGCGCGCTTCCCCAATCTGCTCGCCAACGGCGCCGGCGGCATCGCCGTCGGCATGGCGACCAACATCCCGCCGCACAATCTCGGCGAAGTGATCGACGCCACCGTGGCGCTGATCGAACGGCCGGAGATGTCGGTCGAGGACCTGACCGAGATCGTGCCGGGGCCGGACTTCCCGACCGGGGCGATCATCCTCGGCCGCTCCGGCATCCGTTCGGCCTATGCCACCGGGCGCGGCTCGATCACCATGCGCGGGCGGGTCAAGACCGAGACCATCCGCGGCCGCGAGGCGATCGTCATCACCGAGATCCCGTATCAGGTGAACAAGGCGTCGATGGTCGAGCGCATCGGCGAACTGGTCCGCGAGAAGAAGGTCGAGGGCATCGCCGAGGTGCGCGACGAGTCCGATCGCGAGGGCTATCGCGTCGTCATCGAGCTGAAGCGCGACGCCATGAGCGACGTGGTGCTGAACCAGCTCTATCGCTTCACCCAGCTGCAATCGACCTTCGGCTGCAACATGGTCGCCCTCAACGGCGGCCGGCCGATGTTGATGAATCTGAAGGACATGCTCGTCGCCTTCGTCGCCTTCCGCGAGGAGGTGATCGGCCGGCGCACGCGCTTCCTGCTCGGCAAGGCGCGCGATCGCGCCCACGTGTTGGTCGGCCTCGCCATCGCGGTCGCCAACATCGACGAGGTCATCCGCCTGATCCGCGCCGCTCCCGATCCGGCGACGGCGCGTGCCCAGTTGATGGAGCGCGACTGGCCGGCGAAGGACATGGCGCCGCTGATCGCGCTGATCGCCGATCCGCGCCACGTGGTCGCCGAGGACGGCACCTATCGCCTGTCGGAAGAGCAGGCCCGCGCCATCCTCGATCTGCGTCTGCAGCGCCTGACCGCGCTCGGCCGCGACGAGATCGCCGAGGAGCTGAACAAGCTCGCCGCCGAGATCGCCGACTATCTCGAGATCCTCGCCTCGCGCGAGCGCATCCTCGGCATCGTCAAGGCGGAGCTGATGGAGGTCCGGGCCGAATTCGCGACGGCGCGCAAGACCGAGATCCTCGACGTCGAGGGCGACGTCGACGACGAGGACCTGATCGCCCGCGAGGACATGGTGGTCACCGTCACCCACGCCGGCTGGATCAAGCGGGTGCCGTTGTCGATGTATCGGGCACAGCGGCGCGGCGGCAAGGGCCGCTCGGGCATGGCGACCAAGGACGAGGATTTCGTCGTCCGTCTGTTCGTCGCCTCGACTCATGCGCCGATCCTGTTCTTCTCGTCGCGCGGTCAGGTCTACAAGACCAAGGTGTGGCGTCTGCAGCAGGCGACGCCGCAGGCGCGCGGCAAGGCGTTGGTCAACATGTTCCCGCTGGAGCCGGGCGAGCGCATCACCTCGATCCTGCCGCTGCCGGAGGACGAGGAGAGTTGGGGCGCTCTCGACGTGATGTTCGCGACGACCCGCGGCACCGTCCGGCGCAACAAGCTCTCCGACTTCGTCCAGGTGAATCGCAACGGCAAGATCGCCATGAAGCTCGACGAGGGCGAGGGCATCGTCGGCGTCGACACCTGCACCGAGGGCGACGATGTGTTGCTGACGACAGCCGGCGGGCAGTGCATCCGCTTCGCGGTGCCGGACGTGCGCGTCTTCAAGGGCCGCGACTCGATGGGCGTGCGCGGTATCACCCTGGCCGACGACGACACCGTCATCTCGATGGCGATCCTGCACCACTTCGAGGCCAAGCCCGACGAACGCACCCTCTATCTCAAGCAGGCGCGTCTGATGCGCGGCGAGACGGAAGCCGAGGCGGGGAGCGAGGCCGAGGAGGAGGTCGCGGGCGGCCAGCTCGACACGGCGCGTTACGCCGAGATGGGAGGCGCCGAGCAGTTCGTCCTCACCGTGTCGGAGAACGGCTACGGCAAGCGCACGTCGTCGTTCGAGTACCGGATCACCGGGCGCGGCGGTAAAGGCATCGTCGCCATGTCGACGGGGCCGCGCAACGGCCGCCTCGTCGCCTCCTTCCCGGTCGAGCACGCCGACCAGATCATGCTGGTCACCGACGGCGGTCAGCTGATCCGCTGCCCGGTCGACGGTATCCGCCTCGCCGGCCGCTCGACGCAGGGCGTCATCGTCTTCGACACGGCGGAGAGCGAGAAGGTCGTCTCGGTCGAGCGCATCCGTGAGGAAGAGGACGAGGAGGAGGCGGCCGAGGGCTGAGGCCGTCTTCGCCCACGATCACGTAGAACACGGAAACGCCGGCGCCCATCGCGTCGGCGTTTCGCGTTTCGTCGGGACGAGGCCGCGGCCGATCGGGGGAGGCGGCGCGGGTCGCCTGAAAAAGGGAGAGGGCGGCCGGTGAAGGCTCGCCCTCTCGAGGTGGCGGCCGGATGGCGGGCCGCTGACCGGTCTGCGGACGTCCGGGGGGAACGACGGCCCGCGAAGAAACGGAGGGCGTCGACGCTCGGGAGACGGAGCGTCGACGCCGGATGCGAACCGGAGGCCGCATCGAGAGGAAAGTCCGAGCGAGAGGGAGTCCCGGATCGGGAGAGATCCGGAACTCCCCACGACACCGATCGATGGCGGTCGATCGACGCCGTGTCCCGTTCGAACCGTGTGCAACCTACCCTTGGGGCATGTCGCCGGTTTTTCGTGGCGGCGAAATCGGGTTACGTCGATGTTTCGTCGCGACGGCGAGACGCAACAATTCGCCGTGGCGAGGCGTTCGAGGTTCGCGGTCGGGTGGGGCGGCTTGCGGCAGCCGGCGCGGAGCGCTAATGCGGAACGCGACGGAGGCGCGTCACCTGCGCCGACGAGCGATTCGAGAACGGCGTTCGGATGGGGGAGCGATGACGCGCACGGTGCTCTATTCGGGCTCTTTCGACCCGGTCACCAACGGCCATGTCGACGTCCTCGCCCAGTCGCTCGACATCGCCGATCGCGTCGTCGTCGCCATCGGCGTCCATCCGGCGAAGAAGCCGCTGTTCGACTTCGACGAGCGCGTGGCGATGATCCGCGAGGTCGTGACCGACCTCGGCGTCGACCAGTCGCGGGTCGAGGTCGTCGCCTTCTCCGATCTGGTGGTCGAAGCGGCGCGCCGCGCCGGGGCGGCAGCGATCGTGCGGGGCCTGCGCGACGGCACCGATCTCGATTACGAGATGCAGATGGCCGGCATGAACGGCGCGATGGCGCCGACGGTGCGCACCCTGTTCTTCCCGGCGTCGCCGGGGGTGCGCCACATCACCGCCACGCTGGTCCGGCAGATCGCGGCAATGGGCGGCGACGTCTCGAGCTTCGTGCCGGAGAAGGTCGCAGCCCGCCTGAAGGCTCGCTTCGCCGATCGCGGCTGATCGCCGGATCGTCCGATTTCACCCGAGGCGACGCCTCGACAACCACGGGAGACCGATCCCTTGCTGCGCAGAACGCTCCTCTCCGCCATCGCCGGCGCCACTTTCCTCGCCGCCGGGGCGGCCTTCGCCGCGGGTCCCGCCGCCAACGATCCGGAGAACACGCTGATCCTGACCTTGAAGGACGGCAAGGTGGTGATCCGCCTGCGTCCCGACATCGCGCCCAAGCACGTCGAGCGGCTGAAGACGCTGGCGCGCAAGGGCTTCTACGACGGGCTCAAGTTCCATCGGGTGATCGACGGCTTCATGGCCCAGACCGGCGATCCGCGCGGCAACGGCACCGGCGGCTCGGACCTGCCGAACCTGCCGGCGGAGTTCAATCCGATGCCGTTCGAGCGCGGCACCCTCGGCATGGCGCGGTCTCAGAGCCCCGATTCCGCCAACTCGCAGTTCTTCATCATGTTCACCAACGGCTCGTTCCTGAACGGCAAGTACACCGCCTTCGGCGAGGTCGTGTCCGGCATGGAGTTCGTCGACATGATCAAGAAGGGCGACAAGGCGACCAACGGCACGGTCGTCGATCCCGACAAGATCCTCAAGCTGCAGGTCGCCGCCGACGTCAAGTGACGCGGCGAACCGATCGCGGTGCGACGCGGGTCGAGTTCGCGCGCGATCACGAAAGACGATGGGCTCGGAACCGGCCGGTTCCGAGCCCATCTCCGTTCCGAGGATCGACGGGTCACGCCACCTTGTGATCGAAGGCGCCGTCGTCCTTCTCGCTGATCACCATGTTGCGGCCGCCGCGCTTGGCGGCATAGAGGCAGACGTCGGCGCGCTCGACGATCGACTGGGCGGTGTCGCCGCGACGCCATTCGGCGACGCCGATCGAGATGGTGATGCGGCCGAGGTTCTCGCCGGTCGAGCGCTTGACCAGTTCCTTGGAGAACACCGCCTCGCGGATGTGTTCGGCGACGACCACCGACTGGGCGATGTCGGTGCGCGGCAGCAGGACGGCGAACTCCTCGCCGCCGAAGCGGCAGGCGATGTCCTGGCCCTTGATGTTCTGCTTCAGCGCCAGCGCCACGAGGCGCAGCACCTGGTCGCCGGTCTGATGACCGAAGGTGTCGTTGAACTTCTTGAAATGGTCGATGTCGGTGAACAGCAGCGAGAACGGCACGTTGGTCTGCTGCGCTTCGGCCATGAGGCGGTCGAGCGATTGCTCGAAGTGTTTGCGGTTGGCCAGCGTCGTCAGGTCGTCGACCAGACTCTCGTAACGGATCGCCTCCAGGCTCTCCTGCAACTCGGCGATCTGGCGGCGCGACTCGGCGAGTTGGCCCTCGAGCTCGCGGTTGGTGCGCTCGGTCCGGTGGGTGACGTCGATGAGGCCCTGGACGATGGTCTCGACCGAACCGGTGTCCTTGGCGCCGGCCAGCGCGGTGCGCGCTTCGCCGAGCGAGGAGGAGTAGCTCGAGGTCGATTCCATCTGGGTCGCCAACATGCCGGCGACGCCCTTGATCTCTTCGGAGAGGCGCCCGCCGACCTCGTCGATGCGCTCACCGATACGAGTGGGGGCGATGAACTGGTCGTAGATGCGGTTGACCTCGACCGGCGTGATCTTGCCGCGCTGACGGATGATGTCGTTGATCGACTTGTTCAGCGCGTGGTTGAAGCCGGCAGCATAGGTGTACCAGAGCTCGTAGTTGCGTGGGTAGGCCGGGATCTCGTTCTTGCGCAGGTGTCCGACGGCATTCTCGCCGTAGACGATGGTGCGCTTGAAATCGTCCCGCTCGCTCATTGTCGCCATCCCTCGCATTCCGCCACTCCCCGAAGGCGAGAGGCTCGGCCGATCTCCCTTCGGCCTCTCCATCAAAGTGTCAGGAACGACTTAACCCATGGTAAAGGTTCGCGCGGTCGCCACGCTGCGAATACGGGTTTTTCGCGTGTTTTTGCCGGCCGCGCGTCACGGGCGGGCGTCATCGGCGACGGCGGACCGTCACCGAGAGAAGAGTCACGCTCGCACCGCGCGACCCACTCGGTACAAGCCACAATCGCTGGAGAACAGGTGATTCGCGTGATGGTGGTCGAGGCGCGGACGGGCCGGAGATCGCGTCGCCGGCCCGTCCGGCTCAGTCCTTGGCTCGCACCGGGCGGAGCAGGAACGCCGGGACGTGATCGCCGAGACCGACGACCGAGGGCTCGTCGCGATCCTCGTTGCGGCGGGAGCGCGGCGCCGGGCGATCGCCGGCGCGCACCGGGGCGTGATCGGCGGCGGCGGGACGGCCGCCGTGCGGGCGCTCCGGGCGGGTCCGTTCGCGGGTGGCGGAAGGGGCCTCCTCGCGCGTCCGCTCCCGCGGTTCGGCCGAGCCTTCGGCGCGGCGCGGACGGGCTTCGCGGGCCTCGGCGTCGCCCGACGAGCGACCACGGCCGCCACGGCGACGGTCGCCGCCGCGTTCCGAGCGCTCACCCCGTTCGGAACGTTCGCCGCGATGGGAGCGGGCGGGCCGGTCCTCGTGCGGCAGCTCGGAGACGTGCGGGCCGATCCAGGCGATCTTGTCGCCGGTCAGCTTCTCGATCGCGGCGAGATGCTTGATGTCGAGGTCGGTGACGATCGAGATCGCCGTGCCCGACCGTCCGGCGCGGCCGGTGCGGCCGATGCGGTGGACGTAGTCCTCGGCATGGACGGGGACGTCGTAGTTGAAGACGTGGGAGACATCCGGGATGTCGAGACCGCGGGCGGCGACGTCGGAGGCGACCAGCAGTGTCAGCTTGTTGCCGCGGAAGCCGTCGAGCATGGCCATGCGGGCGCGCTGGTCCATGTCGCCGTGGAGCGCACCGACCGAGAAGCCGTGCTTCTCCAGGCTGCGGTAGACCACCTGCACGTCGCGCTTGCGGTTGCAGAAGATGATGCCGTTCTTCAGCTCTTCGGCCGAGCGGATCAGACCGCGCAGCACGTCGCGCTTGTCGTGCGGCTCGCGGCCCGAGGCGATCAGGTTCTGCGTCACCGTCTTGGCGGTCGAGGCGGGCTTGGCCACCTCGATGCGGACCGGGTTGCGCAGGAACATGTCGGCGAGGCGCTGGATCTCCGGCGGCATGGTCGCCGAGAACATCAGCGTCTGGCGCGACGGCGGGATCAGCTTGCAGATCTTCTCGATGTCCGGGATGAAGCCCATGTCGAGCATGCGGTCGGCCTCGTCGATGACGAGGATCTCGACGCCGGACATCAACAGGCGGCCGCGACCGAAGAGGTCGAGCAGGCGGCCGGGGGTGGCGATCAGCACGTCGACGCCGCGATCGAGCTTCTTCAACTGGTCGTCGAATGAAACGCCGCCGATCAGCAGAGCGACGTTGAGCTTGTGGTTGACGCCGTACTTGTCGAAGTTCTCCTCGACCTGGGCGGCGAGTTCGCGCGTCGGCTCGAGGATCAGGGTGCGCGGCATGCGCGCCCGCGCCCGTCCGCTCTCGAGGCGGGTCAGCATGGGCAGCACGAAGGCGGCGGTCTTCCCGGTACCGGTCTGGGCGATGCCGCAGACGTCCTTCATCTCGAGGACGATCGGGATGGCCTTTTCCTGGATCGGCGTGGGGGTGGAGTAGCCGGCCGCAGCGACGGCCGCGAGGACTTTGTCGGACAGTCCGAGTTCGTTGAAGGTCATTCGTTCCCGTGGGTCGCGCGCCATCGCGGCCGGGCCTGCGACGTCCTCGATCGGGGGCGCCTCGACAGGGCGGGCTCGCTCGCGCGCAGAATCTTTTGTGCAATGCGAGATCTCGGGCGGCATATTGATCGAACATCTCCGAAAGTCAACGCCGAGCGCACGAAACGGACAGTTTCTGTCGAGATTTGCCGATGGATAGGCGCGACTATAGTGTCGCCGACGAGGTCGCGGCGGGGCTTCGACGGTTCCATCGTCGGTCGCCTCGGTTTCCCGCCTCGGGGGAAGGTCGTTCGGACGAGGTCGTGCACGATGACGAAGATACCGCTTCTGCTGGTTCCGGGCCTCGACTGCACGTCGGACTTGTGGGGTGCGCAGATCGCCGCCTTCGCCACCGACCGGTCGGTCGTCGTCGCCGATCACGGCCGTGCCGACACGATGGCGGCGATCGCGGCGCAGATCCTCGCCGAGGCGCCGCCGCGTTTCGCCCTCGCCGGCCTGTCGATGGGCGGATACGTCGCCATGGAGATCCTGAGGCGGGCGCCCGAGCGGGTGGATCGGCTGGCGCTCCTCGACACCCAGGCGCGTGCCGACGGCGACGAGGCGAAGGCGGCGCGTCTACAACAGATCGAGATCGCCGAGTCCGGCGGCTTCGATCGCATCGCCGACCTCCAGATCCCGCGACTTCTCTCGCCGGCGCATCAGTCGGAGCCCCGCCTCGTCGACATCGTCCGGCGCATGGCGGCGGACACCGGGGCCGAGGCCTTCGTCCGTCAGCAGAAGGCGATCCTCGGGCGGATCGACTGCCGGCCGTCGCTCGCCGCGATCGCCTGCCCGACGACGGTGATCGTCGGCGCCGAGGACGTCATCACGCCCGTGGATCTCGCTCGCGAGATGGTCGAGGCGATTCCCGGGGCGGTGCTCGAGGTGATCGCCGACAGCGGTCACCTGTCGACGCTCGAAGCGCCTGCCGCGGTGAACGCGGCGATGGCCCGCTGGCTCGGCCGCTGACCGGGGCGTCGGGACCTCGCGGCACCACCGACGGTGGCTCGGCCGCATATTAGGGGTTGTGTCTCCGGTCTCCGCTCACCATGATCGTCACGGGCCGATCAGGAGAGCGAACGGTGAGCCTACATGCCTTCGACGACGCCGACGACGCGGCGGATGCCGCCGGTCCCGAGATGGGGGAGGCGAGCCGCGCCGCGTGGCTCCGGCTGATCCGGTCGGAGAACGTCGGGCCGATCACCTTCCGCGAACTGATCAATCACTTCGGTTCGGCGCGGGCGGCGCTCGAGGCTCTGCCGGAACTGGCGCGCCGCGGCGGCGCGCGCGGCCGCATCCGCATCGCCTCGGAAGCGGAGGTCGAGCGTGAGTTGGCGGCGGCGCGGGCGGCGGGGGCCCGGTTCGTCGCCATGGGCGAGGCGGACTACCCGGCCCACCTCCTCACCATCGAAGGGCCGCCGCCGCTTCTCGCGGTGAAGGGCGGGCCGGGGGTGTGCCGGCGCCACGCGGTGGCGATCGTCGGGGCGCGCAACGCTTCGCTCGCCGGGCGCAAGATGGCGGCGCTGATGGCGCGCGGCATCGGCGAGGCGGGCTTCGTCACCGTGTCCGGTCTCGCTCGCGGCATCGACGCGGCGGCGCACGAGGCGAGCCTCGACACCGGCACCATCGCCGTCTTCGCCGGCGGGCTCGACCGGCTCTATCCGCCGGAGCACGAGGGGCTGGCCGCCCGTATCGTCGAGACCGGCGGGGCGCTCGTCTCCGAGATGCCGTTCGGTTGGGAACCGCGGGCGCGCGACTTCCCTCGCCGCAACCGTTTGATCTCGGGGATCGCTCTCGGCGTCGTGGTGATCGAGGCGGCGGCACGGTCGGGTTCGCTGCACACGGCGCGCTTCGCCGCCGAGCAGGGGCGCGAGGTCTTCGCGGTGCCGGGCAGCCCGCTCGATCCGCGAGCCGAGGGGACCAACGAGCTGATCCGCAACGGCGCGACGCTGGTGGCGAATGCCGCCCACGTGATCGAGGGCCTGACACCGATTCTCGGGCGTCGACCGGATCCGACGGTGCTCGCCACCTCCGGGTCCGACGATCTCGAACGGCCTCTCGACGTCGGCGACGACGCGCGGCGGCTGGTGCTGGAAGCGTTGGGACCGACGCCGGTGACGATCGACGAGATCCTGCGGGCGACCGGCGTGCGGGCCGGCGAGCTGCACCTGATCCTGATGGAACTGACGCTCGCCGGGCGGCTCGATCGTCAATCGGGTGGGCGCGTGGCGCTGGTGATGTGACGCGCGTCGGGATCGCGCGTCGTGGGCGATCCCGACGGTCGCATCAGGCGGGCGGCGCGGCGGCGGCTCGCGTCGGGCTCGCCGGTTCGCCGTCGGCGAGGGCCTCTTCGGGATGCGCCGCCTCATGGGCGCCGGGCGGCACTTCCGCCGGGTAGGGGCGCACCCGCATCTCCTCGATCGCCACCAGATCCGGCGGCGGCTCGGGTTTGACGATCAACCGGTCGATGGTCTCGATCAGCTGCGGCTCGCACAGCACCGCCATGCGCTCCTTCGGCCCGAGCCAGGCGAGCACTTCGGCGAAATTGGTCGCCTCGTGGATCTTGGCGGCGGCCATCACCGGATCGAGTTCGGGCTTGCCGCGAGCGCGGAGCGGCACCGGCAGGTGCATGCGGGCGTGGACGGCGCGGGCGTGCGGGGTCTCGACCACCGAGGTGAGGCCGTCTTCGACCTCCGGCAGTTCGGCTTCGGCGAGGTGCTGGGCGTCGTGGGCGGCGCCGACGATCGCCGGCGGGTCGGTCTCCTCGGGGATGAGGAGCAGGCGGATCTTCTTCAGCCCGAGGCCGGCGGCGAGCGAGCCCGAGGTCCAGGAGATCGGCACGGCGAGGACGAGGCCGATCAGCGTCGGCGCCATCCAGGCGAGGATGGCGGGCGAGATGACGTAGGCCGCGAGCGCCATGAAGACGCCGATGGTGGCGTGCTGCCAATGATGGCGGATGACCTCGGCGAGCGGGATGCCGCCATCGTCGCGGCGCTGGGTCTTCCAGCCACTGTCGCGGCCGAGCAGGATCTCGGCGACGTGGCGCGACTGGAGGAGCATCATGACAGGGGCGACGAGGGCCGAGATCAGCGTCTCCAGCACCATGCCGACGACGATGGCGAAGCCGCCGCCGCAGCGCTTGCGCAGGTCGGAACGCAGGATCGTCTCGATCACGCCGAGGAGCTTGGGCAGCAGCAGCACGCCCATGGTGACGACGAAGAGCTGCAACGCGCGTTCCGAGTCGAAGCGCGGCCACGCCGGATAGAGCGAGAATTCCTTGGAGAAGTACTCCGGCCGGATGAATTTCGCCTGCAAGGCGAGCGCCAGGCCGACCATCAGCAGCATCAGCCAGATCGGCGAGGCGAGGTAGCTCATGATGCCGGTGGCGAAGTGGATGCGCGACGGCCAGGCGAGGCCCTTGGTCGGCAGCACCTTCATGTGCTGGAGGTTGCCCTGGGCCCACCGGCGGTCGCGCATGGCGACGTCGAGAAGCGACGGCGGGCTCTCCTCGTAGGAGCCGCCGAGCCACGGCACCATGTAGACGCCCCAGCCGGAGCGGCGGATCAGCGCCGCCTCGACGAAGTCGTGGCTCATGATGTGGCCGCCGAAGGGCTTGCGGCCGGGCAGATCCGGTAGACCGCAGGCCTCGGCGAAGGCCTTCGTCCGGATGATGGCGTTGTGGCCCCAGTAGTTGCCGTCGCGGCCCGACCATGCCGCGAGGCCGCGGGCGATCACCGGGCCGTAGACCTTGCCGGCGAACTGCTGCAGGCGGGCGAAGAGGGTGTTGCGGTTGGCGATCACCGGCAGCGTCTGGATGATGCCGGCGCGCGGGTCCTCCTCCATCAGCAGGGCGAGGGTGACGATGGTCTCACCCTTCATCAGGCTGTCGGCGTCGAGCACCAGCATGTGGTCGTAGCGACCGCCCCAGCGGGTGACGAAGTCGGCGACGTTGCCGGCCTTGCGGGCGATGTTCTTGTGGCGGCGGCGATACCACACCGCCATGCGGTCGCCGAGGCGGCGGCGCAGGCGGTCGATCGCCAGTTCCTCCTCCACCCAACAGGTCTGGTCGGTGGTGTCGGAGCAGACGAAGATCTCGAAATTCGCACCCTCGCCGAGGGCGACGATGCTCTCGGCCATGGCCTCGAGGGCGCCGATGGTGCGCGCCGGGCTCTCGTTGTAGACGGGCATCAGGAGCGCCGTCTTCGAGCGCAGCGTCCGGTCGATGGTGCGGATGGCGCGGCCCTCGAAGAAGCCGGCGAAGAACCCGGCGATGCCGGAGGCGGCGGACAGCGCGATCCACGAGAAGGTGATGCCGAAGAAGACGATCAGCGGCCACTCGAGGCCGACGATGCCGCCGGCCGACACGACGCCCACCATCTCGCGGACGCCGTAGAAGGAGATGGCGAAGGCGAGGCCGAAGACGAAGAACCGGATCGCGCGCACCGACCATGTCGGCTTGCCGTCGACGACGGTCGGTCGCGGGCCGTCCCATCGATCGAGCCGTTGCACCGGCATGTCGAGCGGCATTTCCGGCGGAACCGGTCCGAGAAGATCGGGGGAGGCGAGGTCGACGTCGGTGGTCACGATGGTTCCCGAGATATCGGTGTTCGCGGCGCCGGTCACGCGGCGACCCAGCGATAGAGCCAAGTCTCGCTGATCGGCTTCTGGCCGTCGGTCAACTGTACCCTGAGTTCGCTCATCGGCGCATTCTTGGGGTCGAGATCGAAGGTGACGCGATAGCCGCCGGTCGCAGGATTGGGCCTCAGCACCGGCGAGACGATCCGGCCGGCGGAGGTGGTGGCGACGAGCTTGACGGCGCCGACCGGCGGCATCGGGCCGACGAAGTCGATCGCATAGCGCCGCCACGCGCCTTCCGCGCCCTGGCCTTCACGGCTCTCGGCCACCCGGCCGATATCGTTCGGGGCGAGGCCGGCGCCGGTCCAGCGCAGCCGATAGGCGGCGGAGAATTCCTGGCCGGCCGGGATCTTGGCCTTCGGCCGCCAATAGGCGGTGATGTTCTCGTGGATCTCGCTGTCGGACGGGATCTCGACCAGGACGACCGAGCCCTTGCCCCAGTCGCCGACCGGTTCGACCCAGGCGGAGGGGCAGAGATCCCAGCGCCGTTCGAGATCCTGATATTCGGCGAAGCTGCGCGCCCGTTGGGCGAGGCCGAAGCCGTGCGGGTTCTCGTCGCCGAAGGCGGAGATCTGCAGGGTGCGCGGGTTGGCGAGCGGCCGCCACAGACGTTCGCCGAGACCGGTGACGACGGCGAGGCCGTCGGAGAGATGCACCGCCGGGCGGATCTCGTCGCTGCGGCCGCGGCCGATCGGTCCGTAGAAGAACATCGAATTGAGGGCGCCGAGGCCGACGTGGCCGAGATCCTCGCGCGGAAACAGCGTCAGTTCGACGTCGATGTTGGTCTCGTCGCCGGAGCGGATGGTGAAGCGATAGGCGCCGGTCACCATCTTGCTGTCGAGGAGGGCGTAGAGCCGCACCGTCTGGGCGTTCTCTTCCGGCTTCTCGACGTAGAAGCGCGAGAAATAGGGGAACTCCTCGCCGTCGGGTTCGGCGGTGTTGATGGCGAGCCCGCGCGCCGTCAGGCCGTAGACCTGATCGCGAGCGATCGCCTTGAAGTAGGTCGCGCCCTGGAAGACCGCGAACTCCTGCCAGCGATCGGCATCACGCGGTCGGCGCAGCTTGAGGCCGGAGAAGGGCAGCACGACCCCGTCCTCGGGCGGGGCGACGTTCGAGCCCCAGTCGAAGCGATCGCGGTCGAAGGGGATGGGCAACGCCAGCCCCTCGTCGACGAGATGGATCTCGACCGGGGTGCGATAGACGAAGCCGGCGGGAAGCGGCTCGAGACGGAAGCCGCGCTTCTCGTCGCGCCAGATCAGGAGATCGGGCTTCCAGCGAATGTCGCGATACTGATCGTGAGCGATGTCGGCGAAGCGGGCGGGAACCGGCGTGCTCGGCGCCTTGCGCGGGGCTGCGGCCAGTCGGCGGGCCTCGTCCTTGAGCCAGGCGAAACCGAAGGGGGTTCCCACCGGGGTCTGGGGTGGCGGCGCCGGCGCCTGCGCCTGCGCGGGTGTGACGTTCGCTCCCAGGCCGAGGGCGGCGGCGAGGGAAAGCGACGAGGAGAGGAATGCGCGGCGGTCCATGGGCGAGTCCGTCGGCCGAAAGATGGCCGGAATTACGGCGAAGGGCCGCCTCCGACCGGCATCGATCCTCGCCGACGCGCAGCGGGTGGACGAAGCGCATCGCCGACCGGGACCGATGATCTCCGGAGGCGATCGGACCTTAGCTCATTTGCGAGACCGGTCAACGACTTCTCGCCGTCGCAGAGGGGGCGCGAAGGTTGGTCGCGGGGCGGCCGGACGCGGGGCGAAGACGCGTGTGCGCCGCCGTGGCGGTGGTGTCGCGGATCGCGGCCGGCGGCAGAGCGCCGGCCGCGACGTTCAGGCGCGGATGCGGGCGACGAAGCCGGCGACTTCCGAGCGCAGGCGCGTCGCGACGGCGCCGAGTTCGTCCGAGGCCGAGACCATCGAGCCGGCGGCGTCCGAAGTCTCGCGCGTCGAGCGGTCCACCGCGGTGATGTTGGCATGGACCCGATCGGTACCGGTCGCGGCATCGTCGATCGAGCGGGCGATCTCGCGGGTGGCGGCGGCCTGTTCGTCGATCGCCGAGATGATCGAGCGGGAGATCGCCGAGATCTCGTCGACGGTGGTGGTGATGTCGCGGATCGCGTCGACGGCGCTGCCGGTGACGTTCTGGACGGTGCCGATCTGCTGGGCGATCTCCTCGGTCGCCTTGGCGGTCTGCTGGGCGAGGTTCTTGACCTCCTGGGCAACCACCGCGAAACCGCGCCCGGCCTCGCCGGCGCGCGCCGCCTCGATGGTGGCGTTGAGGGCGAGCAGGTTGGTCTGCGAGGCGATGGCGTTGATCAGGTCGACGATCTCGCCGATTCGCAGCGTGGCGTCCGAAAGTTCGCGGACGATGACGTTGGTGCGCTCGGCCTGCTGCGCCGCGGTGGCGGAGACGGTGCCGGCCTGATGCATCCGGCGGCCGACCTCGTCGATGGCGCTCGACAGTTCCTCTGTCGCGGTGGCGACGGTGGAGACGTTGCCGGAGGCGGCGGCGACCGCGGTGGCGGCGGCGCCGGCGCTGCCGGCGGTGGTGTGGGCGATGGTGTCGACCCGGTGGGCGCCGGCGGCGATGGTCTCGGCGACGTGGCCGACGGTCTCGACGACGCCGGCGACGGTGGCGGCGAAATTGTCGGCGAGGGCGAGACGTTCGCTCCGGCGTTCGGCCTCCATGCGTTGTTCTTCCTGAGCGCGTTCGGCCTGGAGCGTCTCGCGCTCCTCGATGGCGACGCGGAAGACGTCGGTGGCGCGCGCCATGCGGCCGATCTCGGTGCGATTGCGGGTATGCGGTACGGCGATGCCGCGGCGGCCGGAGGTCAGTTGCTCCATCACGCCGGTGAGGGCGCCGATCGGACGGACGACGAAGCGCAGGAAGGCGAGGGCGGCGAGGACGAGGCCGAGCGTGGCCAGGGCCGCAGCGGCGGAGGTGATCGTCGCCGTTCCGGCGATGGTCGTCTTCACCGCCTCGACTTCTTCTGCGATGCGCAGGGTGGTGCCCTCGATGATGCCGTCGCGGGTCGCCAGCAGTGCTTCCATGGTCGCGTTCATGGCGTCGCTGCGTTCGTCGAATTCCGGCATCATCTTGTTGCCGGCGGACGGGCCGCCGGCGACGTAGGCTTCGGCCATCTCCTTGCCGACCCGATAGAAATCGGCGAAGGCGGCGGTCGTGGCGTCGAGCTTGTCGCGCATGTCGATGCGGCCGAGCTTCACGGCGATGGCGCGAGCCGCTTCGACATCCTCCTCGAACTTCTTCGCGAATTCGGCCGCCTTGTTGAAGCCGTCGTCGAGCCCGTTCTCGCCGCGGGTGGCGGAGACGTCCTGGAGGAACTGCTGGACCTGGATCACGTCGATCTGAATCGATTTGATGTTCGTGCCGAGCGGGATCACGTCGCCGGTCAGAAGATCGAAGTGTTGGGCGACGTTGTCGGAGCTCGACAGGCTCACGGATTTCGCCCGGGAGATCAGCCCGATCGTGGCGACGTTGAACAGCACCAGGAGGATCACTCCGGCCGCCGCCAGGGTTCGTAGTGAATAGGCCATCTCACGTCTCCACGGAATCTCAGCCAAAATCGTGCGGTCGAGAGGTCAACAAATCATAAACCAAAGCCGCAGAATCCGCGGAATTCCATACGATCGCGCGTCGTCGAATACCATCGCCGCCGAGTGTTCCTGCCGGGAGATCCGGACTTCGTCATTTCTGACGAGGCGAATATTGGCATGGGAAGGCATCGAGCCGAGCATCTCGACGAGGCGGGGCGACGACGCTCGGGCGCCGTGCATTCTTCGGCGAAGCAGGGCGGCGAGCGAGGGGCGGACCTTCGCGATCCGGGGGTGCGTTTCGCGCCGTCTCGGCTAGAGTGCGGCTCTTCCGCGGTTCCGTCGTCGCAGCGACGTCGGGCACCGCGTACCGCACCGAGGGAGCCCACCCGTGACTCATGCGCCGAATTCGCCGGAAGCCCGCGACATCGCCCATCATCTCCATGCCTATACCGACGCCCGGCGACATCAGGAGATCGGGCCGTTGGTGGTCGAGCGCGGCGACGGTGTCCACGTCGTCGACATCCACGGCAAGCGCTACATCGAGGCGATGGCCGGGCTGTGGAGCGTCGGCGTCGGCTTCTCGGAGGAGCGGCTGGTCACAGCTGCGGCCGAGCAGATGCGGCGGCTGCCGTTCTACCACACGTTCGGCCACAAATCGCACGGACCGGTGATCGACCTCGCCGAGAAGCTGGTCTCGATCGCACCGGTGCCGATGTCGAAGGTGTTCTTCACCAACTCGGGCTCGGAAGCCAACGACACGGTGATGAAGCTCCTGCGTTACCGCTCCAATTCGCTGGGCGAGCCGCAGCGCAAGAAGTTCATCTCGCGGATTCGCGGCTATCACGGCGTGACGCTGGCCTCGGCGAGCCTCACCGGGCTGCCGAACAACCACCGCTCCTTCGATCTGCCGATCGAGGGGGTGCTGCACACCTCGAGCCCGCACCACTGGCGCGAGGGATTGCCGGGCGAGAGCGAGGAGGCCTTCGCCACTCGGCTCGCCGCCGATCTCGAGGCGCTGATCCTCGCCGAGGGGCCGGAGACCATCGCCGCCTTCTTCGCCGAGCCGGTGATGGGCGCGGGCGGCGTCGTGGTGCCGCCGGCGACCTATTGGGAGAAGATCCAGGTGGTGCTCGACAAGTACGGCATCCTGCTGGTCGCCGACGAGGTGATCTGCGGCTTCGGGCGTACCGGAAACATGTGGGGCTCGACCACCTACGGCATGAAGCCGGACGTGGTGGTGTGCTCCAAGCAGCTCTCGTCGTCCTACCTGCCGATCTCGGCGCTGATGATCAACGAGCGGGTCTTCGAGCCGATCGCCGACGAATCCAACCGCATCGGCACCCTCGGTCACGGTTTCACCGCCGGCGGCCATCCGGTCGCCGCGGCGGTGGCGCTGGAGAACCTCGCCATCATCGAGGAGCGAGATCTGGTCGCCAACGTGCGCGCCGTCGGCGCCCACATGCAGAAGCGGCTCGGCCAGCTCGCCGATCATCCGCTGGTCGGCGAGGTGCGCAGCGTCGGGCTCATCGCCGCGGTCGAGGTGGTCACCGACAAGGCGGCGAAGAAGGCGCTCGATCCGGTCGGCAAGCTCGGGGCGATGGTCGCCGGCATCCTCCAGGAGAACGGCGTCATCAGCCGCGCCATGGGCGATGCGCTCGCCCTCTGCCCGCCGATGATCATCACCGAGCGCCAGATCGACACTCTCGTCGACGCCCTCCGGGCGAGCCTCGACGAGGCGGCGCGGCGGATCGCGGTGTGAGATGAGGAAAGGCCGCGACGCGGCGGGGCTCAGTCCCCGCGGGCGTCGCGGTAGACCTCGAGGATGCGGTCGGTGACCGGCCCCCAAGCGAAGTCGCCGGCGCGGCCGAGCGCGGCGGTGGCCATGGTGTGGTGGAGATCGTCGTCGGTGAGCAGCCGCGTCAGATGACCGGCCATGGCGGCGACGTCGCCGTATTCGACGAGATAGCCGGCGCCGCTGGCGCCGATCACGTCGGGGATACCGCCGACGCGGGTGGCGACGATCGGTAGTCCCACCGCCATCGCCTCGCACAGCGCGATGCCCTGGCTCTCCTCCTGGGAGTGGAGAGCGAAGACGCGGGCGCGGCGCAGCGCCGCGAGCACCTCGTCGCGCGACACGCCGATGTGGAACTCGACCCGATCGACGAGACCGAGGTCGGCGACGGTGCGCACGAGTTCGTCGTGATAGGCCGGGTCGGCGAGCGAGCCGACGACGAGGAGGCGAGCTTCGGGCACGGTGCGGACGACATCGGCGAAGGCGCGGAGGGCGAGATGGTGACCCTTGCGCGGATGAACGACGCCGAGCGAGATCACCACCGGGTCGGGCCGATCGTCGACGCGGGCGGCGGTCAGCTCCTCGGGAAAGATCCCCTGCGGGATGGCGAGCGGCTTCGCCCGCGACCGGCGGCGGATCTCGCGACCGACATAAGGCGTGTCGACGACGAGGTGGCGCGTCAGACGAAGTTGCAGGCGCTCGCAGCCGGCATAGAGCAGGAAACGGGCGACGGACTTGAGCCCGGGTTCGCGCTTCAGGGCCGCCCACATCTCCTTCTCGGTGATGCCGTGCATGGTCCAGACGGTCGGAATGCGGTGGAGGCGGGCGGCGATCAACACCACCGATTGGACGATCCCGGTGCCGTGGAGATGAAGCAGCGGAGCTTTCGGGCCGGAGAGCGCCTCGAGGATCACCGGGACACGGAGCACCGAGGAGACGAGAAGGCGCGCCGGCGTGTCGAGGAAGGTGACGTCGATGCCGGTGACGCGGTCGCGTCGGATGCCGGAGGTCGGGCGCACCGGCGTCGCCATGATGCGCAGGCTCGCGATCCCGGCGTGCTTCGCCAGCTCGCTCGCCAAGCCGAAGAGCGAGGCCTGAACGCCGCCTTCGATCCGCGCCGCGTCGGACGGGAAGGGGCCGATCATCACCACGTCGATGGGGGTCATCCGACCATACGCCGTCACATCGTTGCCCGTCCCCTCGTGTCGCCACGACACGATCCGGCAGGCGGAGCCCGCTCCACCGCGAAGATCGACGCCGTACCCCGCCCGGCGGTGCGACGATTTCGCGGGACGGATCGATCCTTAGCGCGCAGCGATGAACGGCGGCCTAACGCGTCACGGCACCACTCGGCCGGCGCGGCGCGACACGGTCTCGCCGTCGCGCAGGATCAGCGTCTCGCCGGGGACGAGGTCGCGCCATTCCTCGTCGCGGGTGAGGGGGCGGGTGGCGACCACTGTGACGACGTCGTTCGGGGTCGTCTCGGCGGCGAAGTCGACCTGGAGGTCGTCGTCGATCAGCGTCGCCTTGCCGAAGGGGGCGCGGCGGGTGATCACCGCGAGGCGCTTGCCGCAGTGGGCGTAGAGGGTACGGCCGTCGCTGAGCAGGCAGTTGAAGACGCCGAGCTCGGCGAGGCGGGCGAAGAGTTCGGGCAGCGCCGCGTCGAGCCGGGCGGGCGAGGGCAGGCACGGGAAGCGCGTTTCGAGGTCGCCGAGGATGCGGCAGAAGGCGTGCTCGCTGTCGGTGGCGCCGATCGGGCGGAAGCGGCCGAGGGGTAGGCGTTTGATGCCCTTCAGCTGACCGTTGTGGGCGAAGCTCCACGGCCGCCCCCACAGTTCGCGGGTGAAGGGGTGGGTGTTCTCCAGCGCCACCCGCCCGCGGTTGGCGCGGCGCACGTGGGCGACGACGACGCGGCTGCGGATCGGATAGGCGCGCAGCAGGCGGGCGATGTCGGACTTCGCCGAGGGCTCGGGATCGTGGAAGGAGCGGCAGCCGCGGTCCTCATAGAAGGTGATGCCCCAGCCGTCGCCGTGCGGACCGGTCTCGCCGCCGCGTCGCGCCAAGCCGGCGAAGGAGAAGCGGATGTCGGTGGGCACGTTGGCGCTCATGCCGAGGAGTTCGCACATGTCGGTCGAGGTCCGGGCGGTGAAACAATTCCGTCGCGGCGCAACGAGCTGCTGCGCCGCGCTTCAGTCAACTCGATCGAGGGCGGTCGGGACCAGCACCGAATTGCCGATTTTCACCGGCGAAGCGAAAAATCGCCCTCGGGACCTCCCGGTATCCGCTCTCGGCTCGGCGCGGGAGCGCGTCAGAGCCCTTCGACGCCGACCAGCCGCGCCGAACTGCAGGCGTCGCGGACGGCCTTCAGGCCCTGGTAGACCGGGCCGTGATAGAAGCCCTCCCAGGCGGCGAGCGTCGGGAATTCGAGCAGCACGATGCGCCGCGGTTCCCAATCGCCTTCGTAGACGCGGTGTTCGCCGCCGCGGGCGAGATATTTCGCGCCGGCCGCCTCCAGCGCCGGTTTCACACCGATCATGAATTCCTGATAGCGTGCCGGATCGTCGATCCGGACGTCGAAGATGACGTAGGCGCTCATCGGTCCCCCCTCACGAGCGCCGTCGGCGGGTCCGTCCCCGACCGACGGTGAACCCGACGGTAGTGAAGGGGCAGAGCTGCGACAAGGCCGTCCGCGTCGGTGTTTCGTCGTACTAGTATGCCGCCGCCGGAATCGACGTGACGGCTGGGAAGATGCGGAGAAACGGCGTGAGCACGATGTACGATCTCGCGGTGATCGGCGGTGGCATCAACGGCTGCGGCATCGCCCGCGACGCGGCCGGGCGCGGGCTGAAGGTTCACCTCAGCGAGATGAACGATCTCGCCTCGGGCACCTCGTCGTGGTCGACGAAGCTGATCCACGGGGGCCTACGCTACCTCGAGCACTACGAGTTCCGCCTCGTGCGCGAGAGCCTCGTCGAGCGCGAGATCGTCTGGCGCATGGCGCCGCACATCGTCGAGCCGCTGCGCTTCGTGCTGCCGCATCATCGCGGTCTGCGTCCCGCCTGGCTCCTGCGTCTCGGCCTCTTCCTCTACGACCACATCGGCGGACGGAAGCTCCTGCCGCCCACCCGCACCCTCGATCTGAGGCACGACGCCGCCGGTGGCCCGCTGAAGCCGGGCATGTTCAAGCGCGGCTTCGAATATTCCGACGCCCGTGTCGACGACGCCCGGCTCGTGGTTCTGACCGCCCGCGACGCCGCCGAGAGGGGGGCGACCATCGCCACACGGACGAAGGTGGTGGCGGCGGAGCGAGGAGCCGACCACTGGCGGGTGACGCTCGAAATGGCCGACGGGTCGCGCGAGGAGATCGCGGCGCGCATCCTGGTCAATGCCGCGGGTCCGTGGGTCGCGGACGTCGTCGGTCAGGTGCTCGGGTCGACGACGCCGGCGCGGGTGCGGCTGGTCAAGGGCTCGCACATCGTGGTGAAGCGGCTCTTCGATCACGACCGCGCCTACATCTTCCAGAACGCCGACGGGCGGGTGATCTTCGCCATCCCCTATCAGGGCGACTTCACGCTGATCGGCACCACCGACGTCGACTACCGCGGCGATCCGGCGGCGGTCGCGTGTTCGCAGGAGGAGATCGGCTATCTGATCCGGGCCGCGAGCGAGTATTTCGCGCGGACGATCCTGCACGAGGAGGTGGTGTGGACCTTCGCCGGCGTGCGGCCGCTCTACGACGACGGCGCCAGCGAGGCCAAGGCGGCGACGCGCGACTACGTCCTCGATCTCGATGCGACCGAGGGACGGGCGCCGGTGCTGTCGATCTACGGCGGCAAGCTCACCACCTATCGGATGTTGGCCGAGGCGGTGCTGAAGAAGCTCGGTCCGCTGTTGCCGGCGGGGACCGCAGCGATGGCCGGGTGGACGGCTCACGCGCCGCTGCCCGGCGGCGACTTCCCCGTCGAGGGTCGCGAAGCGCTGATCGCCGAGATGACGCGAGAGTATGCGTTCCTCGCACCGGATCTCGTCCGCCGGCTGGTGTGCGCCTACGGGACGCGGGCACGGCGGATCATCGGCGAGACGAAGACCGCGGCCGGATTGGGGCGCGACTTCGGCGCCGGCCTCACCGAGCGCGAGGTGTGCCACCTCATGGGCGAGGAATGGGCGGTGACGGCGGAGGACGTCGTGTGGCGGCGTTCGAAGCTCGGATTGCGGCTGAGCGAGGAGGCGATCGCCGAGATCGACGCGTTCATGGCCGAAGTGCGGGCGGCGTGAGGCGGCGTCGGCGGAGATCGAAACAGCGGACATGGAACGTATCGTCCACTCCTCCGAGAAGGGCATGCGGCTCGACCGCTTCCTGCGCATCCATGCGCCGCGGGCGCCGACGGCGGCCGTCCTGTTGAAACAGGGTCGGCTCACCGTCGATGGGCGCAAGGCGCGGGCGAGCGATGTTCTCGCCGCGGGGCAGGTGGTGCGGCTCGCCGAACCGGCGAAGCGGGCGGTGGTGGAGGCGGGACAGGCGGCCGGCCCGAGCCCGGTGGAGCGCGATCTCCTCGCCCGGATCACGCTCTTCGAGGACGATGATCTGATCGTCTTCGACAAGCCGTCGGGTCTCGCCGTGCACCGGGGGACGCGCACGACGGAGGATCTCGATTCGATCCTGGCGAAGCTGGTCGACGCCGAGGGCGAGCGGCCGCGGCTCGTCCACCGGCTCGACAAGGACACGTCCGGCCTGTTGGTGGCGGCGAAACACGGCCGCCTCGCCGAGAGCCTCGGCCGCGCCTTCGCCTCGCGGGCGGTGGAGAAGACCTATCTGGCGGTGGTGGAGGGCGTGCCCGAGCCACCGACGGGACGGATCGCGACGCCACTCGAGAAGGTCGCGACCGCCAAGGGTGGGCGCATGGTCGCCGCCGCGCCGGACGACCCGCGAGGACTTTCCGCGGCGACCGGCTGGGAGGTGGTCGAGACGGCGGCGGACGGGCGCTCGAGCCTCGTCGCCTTCCATCCGGAGAGCGGTCGGCAGCACCAGTTGCGCATCCATGCGAAGCTTCTCGGCCACCCGATCCTCGGCGATCGGCTCTACGGTGACGGCCGCACCGCGCCGCGGCTGATGCTGCACGCCCATCGGCTGGTGCTGCCGGATGGGCGCGGCGGGAAACGCGAGTTCGTCGCGCCGACGCCGGAAGGGTTCGCGCGGGGCGGGTGAAACCCCACGGCTGTCCGGTCCCGCGGCTGAAGGAATGCGCCAACCTTCTGATGAAACAAATGATCGAGGTGCTTTTCGGCGCCCCGGACACGGCTCGGAATCCTTCTCCCGCAAGGGGAGAAGGAAAGGCGCGCGTCGGCGCGCAAGACGAAACGGACAGCCGCGATGCGTTCCCCGGCATTCTTGCTCGCCCGCACAGGGCGCGGGACCCTCGTTCTTCCCGCGATCCTCCTCGCGGCCGGGCTTTCCGGTTGCCTTCGGCCCTTGCGTGGGCTCTGCTCACGCCATGGTCCTGGGTCTCAGCCACATCACCTTCGTCGTCCGCGATCTCGAGTCCGTGGAGGAGATCCTGACCACCGTGCTCGGCGCGCGGCGGGTCTACGACAGCGGCGCGAACACCTTCTCGCTGTCGCCGGAACGCTTCTTCCTGGTCGGCGGTGAGCCCGGCGACGCGGATGCGCCGGCGCCGATCTGGATCGCCATCATGCAGGGCGAGCGTCCGACGACGCGCAGCTACGACCACGTCGCCCTCCGCATCGCCGAGGCGGACCACGATCGCTCGCTCGCCGCGGTTCGCTCGCTCGGCCTCGACCTGCGCGAGGGGCGGCCACGGGTTCCCGGCGAGGGCCGCTCGATCTATTTCCACGACCACGACGGCCATCTCTTCGAACTGCACACCGGCACGCTCGGCGAACGGCTCGCCCGCTATGCCGCGGAGCCACCGAGCGCTTGACCGGGGTCCGTGGACGGCGTCTCATCGATCGAACCGAGACCGAGACACCATGGCGCCGAGCGACCGACCCGAGCCCCCCACGGATGCCGACGCCGCGCCGGCCGAGGCGATCCGCGTCGTCATCGCCGAGGATCAGCAACTGATCCGCCGCGCCTTCGCCACCATGTTCCAGATGGAGCCGGACATCGAGGTGGTGGGTCAGGCCGCCGACGGTGTCGAGGCGATCGATCTCGTCCGCCGCTACCGCCCCGACATCGTGCTGATGGACATCCAGATGCCGCGCCTCGGCGGCATCGCCGCCACCCGTCGCATCGTCGCCGAACATCCGGGTAGCCAGGTGGTGGCGCTCTCCACCTTCGACACCGACGATCTGGTGTTCGAGGCGATCTCCGCCGGGGCACAGGCCTATCTGTTGAAGGACACCTCCGAGAACGAGATCCTCGACACCATCCGCGCGGTGAAGCGGGGCGAATCGCGCCTGTCGCCGCTCGTCGCGCGGAAAGTCTTCGAGGAGTTCCGCCGCGCCCGGCCGCAGGTGCCGGTGGCGGGGGAGGGGGAGGCGGCCGACGAGCCGCTCACCGAACGCGAGGAGGAGATCCTCGCCCTCGTCGCCAAGGGCCGCTCGAACCGCGAGATCGCCGATGCTGTCCACCTCGCCGAGGGCACGGTGAAGAACTACGTCAGCCGCATCATGGAGAAGCTGCACGTCCAGACCCGCACCGAACTGGCGGTGAAGGCGCTGGGCCGGCCGCGGCGGTGAGAGGATTTCGGGCGACGGGACGAGTTTTCCCCCTCGGAACGACGGAACGCGACGGTTTCATCGGTCTTTTCGGAATTTCAATCGATTGTATAAAGTGACTTTCGTCATGTCGGAACATGACGAGCGCCCCGTGCGGCGTGCCCGGGCATGTCGGACATTGTTCGGCAACGAATGCGGAGACGCCGAAGACGGCGCCCGCGCGGCACATCGGAAAACGATGGCCGGGGTTCAGGGAGAGAACGACATGCGGCGCTCGATCGCCACCGTCTCGCTGTCGGGCACGCTGCCGGAAAAGCTCGAGGCGATCTCCATCGCCCGCTTCGACGGCGTCGAGATCTTCGAGAACGATCTGACCTTCTTCCCCGGCAATCCCCGGCAGGTGGCGGCGATGGCGGCCGACCTCGGCCTCGCCATCGAGCTGTTCCAACCTTTTCGCGATCTCGAAGGCGTCGACGACGCCACCTTCGCCCGCAATCTCGATCGGGCCGAACGCAAGTTCGACCTGATGGGCGATCTCGGTGCGCCCTTGATGCTGGTGTGCTCCAACGTCTCGCCCGACGCCATCGACGACGACGAACGCGCCGCGGCGCAGCTCCGGGCGCTGGCCGAGCGGGCGGCGAAGCGCGGCCTCAAGATCGGCTTCGAGGCGCTGTCCTGGGGCACCCGGATCAAGACCTTCGATCACGCTTGGCGGTTGGTCGAAAAGGCCGATCATCCCCACCTCGGCCTCATCGTCGACAGCTTCCACACCCTGGCGCTGCCCGACGACCGGAGCGGCCTGTCCGAGGTGCCGGGCGAACGCATCTTCTTCGTCCAGCTCGCCGACGCGCCGCGTCTCGGCATGTCGGCGCTGACCCTGTCGCGCCATTTCCGCTGCCTGCCGGGGCAGGGCGAGTTCGACGTGCCGGCCTTCCTGCGTGCGGTGATCGCCGCCGGCTACGCCGGGCCGATCAGCCTCGAGATCTTCAACGACGAACTGCGCCGCGCTGCGCCGCGCACCACCGCCCGCGACGCCATGCGCTCGCTGCTGTGGCTGGAGGAGAAGACCCGCGGTCTGCTCGCGGCGGACGCCGCCGCCGCGCCGGCCGGCGAGAAGAAGCGCATCCGCCGCCGGGTCGAACTCTTCGATCCGCCGCCGGCCGCCGATCTCGACGGCTTCGCCTTCGTAGAATTCGCCGTCGATCACGGTGCGCGCGCCGAACTCGAGGCGTGGCTGGCGCCCTTCGGCTTCGCCAAGCTCGGCCGCCATCGCTCCAAGGACGTCGATCTCTGGGGGCAGGGCGACATCCGCTTCGTCATCAACTCCGAGCGCGACAGCGTCGCTCAGGCCTACTACCTGATGCACGGCCCGTCGGTCTGCGCGCTGGCGCTCGAGACCGACGATCCGCACGCCGCACTGGCCCGCGCCGAGAGCTACGGCGCCGCTCGTTTCGAGGGCCGCATCGGTGCCGGTGAGATGACCATCCCGGCGATCCGCAACCACGACGGCAGCCTCGTCTATTTCACCGGCCGCGACGCCGGCGGCGGCTACGCCTTCGAGAGCGACTTCGTCCTCGAGGGCATCCCGCATCGGTCCCCCGTCGGGCTCGGCCGCATCGACCATGTCGCCGAGGCGCTGCCGGAGGACGATCTCGACAGCTGGGTGCTGTTCCATCGGGCCGTTCTCGGGCTGGAACCGGAGACCACCTGGCTGCTGCCGGACCCCTACGGTCTGGTGCGCTCGCGCGCCGTCTCCGATGCGTCGCGTCGCATCCGTATGCCGCTCAACATCTCGGAAGGTCGGCGCACCGCCACGGCGCGGTCGGTCTCGACCTATTCCGGTGCCGGCGTCCACCACATCGCCTTCGAGACCGCCGACATCTGGGCGGCGGCGCGGGCGCTGAAGGCGGCGGGTGCGCCGATCCTGTCGATCGCGCCCAACTATTACGCCGACGTCGCCGCCCGCTTCGGCCTCGACGACGCGCTGGTCGACGAGATGCAGCACCTCGGCATCCTCTACGATCGCACCGGCGAGGCGGAGTTCTTCCACCTCTACGGCACGCCGTTCCAGGACCGCTTCTTCTTCGAAGTGGTGAGCCGCAAGGGTGGCTACGATCTCTACGGCGCCGCCAACGCGCCCGCCCGCATGGCCGCACTCGCCGAGCTGCGCCGGCGCGGCGACATCGTCGAATATCTGTGAGGGCGGCTCGAGGGTCGACTTCACGCCATCGATCTCGACCCCGCCCGGGCCGGGATCCACACGAGAGACGGTCCAACGAACCGTCCGTCACCGGGAGGAAACCGAAATGAAAATCACCTTCGCCGCGGCTCTCTTCGCCACCGTCGCCTTCGTCGTCCCGGCCGCGGCCGAGGACAGCGTCAAGCTGATCGACGTCATCGAGCTCTCCGGCGCGGGCGCCACCGCCGGCACCAACTGGAAGAACGGCGTCGACCTCGCCGTCGCCGAGATCAACGCCAAGGGCGGCATCCTCGGCAAGAAGATCGACATCGCCCACTACGACACCCAGACCAACCCGGGCAACACCCGCGCCGCCGTGCAGCGCGCCATCGACGAGGGCACCTACGTCGTCCTCGGACCGGTGTTCTCCGGCCCGATCGGCGCCTCGATGCAGATCGCCCAGAAGGCCGGTGTGCCGCAGTTCGTCGGCGGCGAGGCGGCCTCACTGACCAAGCAGGGCAACCCCTATCTCTTCCGCTCGTCGCTCAATCAGGCCGACGCGATGCCCAAGCTCGCCAACTGGTTCCGCGACGACCTCAAGGCCAAGTCGGTGGCGATCGTCTGGGTCAACAACGACTTCGGCAAGGGCGGCCGCGACGCGATGATCCCCGAGCTGCAGAAGCGCGGCATCGCGGTGGCCGCCGACATCGCCACCGAATCCGGTCAGGCCGATTTCGCCGCCGACGCCATCAAGGTGAAGGGCTCGAACGCCGACGCGGTGTTCGTCTATCTCAACGAAGAAGAGAGCGCCCGCTTCCTGCGCGCCGCCAAGCAGCAGGGCATCGACAAGCCGCTGGTCGGCGAGACCACACTGCTCGGCGCCAAGGTGATCGAACTGGCCGGCGACGCCGCCAACGGCGTCAAGGGTCACGTCGGTCTGTCGGTCGATGCGCCGATCCCCGGCTTCAAGACCTTCTCCGACGCCTTTCAGGCCAAGTACAACTACAAGTCCGACCACAACGGCATCAAAGGCTACACCTCGGTGTGGGCGATCAAGACCGCCACCGAGAAGAACGGCTCCTTCGACCGTGAAGCCCTGATGAAGACCATGCACGGCTTCCGGATCTCGCCGAAGGATGTCCCCGGCATCCTCATCGAGACCAAGTGGAACGACGTCGGCGACGTCGACCGCGAGAGCTTCCTCGCCGAGGTCAAGGACGGCCGCCAAGTGATCACCAAGGTCCTGCCGATGATCAACCCCTGATCCGGCTCCGTGACCGGCATCCGCCGAACTCCCACGACGAATGCCGCACCTGACGGCGCGGGGGGGACATCGTCCTCCCGCCCGTCTCTTCCGAAGAGCGGATGTCCACCGCGACGCCCGACCGGTGGATGCGGCGGCATTTCCCGAACGGCGAGGGACGCGGCGCGGCCGGGCCACCGAACCCCGAGGTTCCCCGATGGATCAGTTCCTCCAGCTGCTGGTCGCCGGTCTCGCCACGGGCGCGATCTACGCGCTCGCGGCGATCGGCTTCACCCTGGTCTGGCAGACCTCGCAGACGATCAACTTCGCCCAAGGCGAGTTCGTCATGCTGCCGGCGATCCTGGCGCTCGCCGCCCGCGATCTGCTGCATCTGCCGTTCTGGGCGGCGGCGATGCTGGCGACGGCCGTGTTCCTCCTGCTCTTCGGCGTCGGCTTCAAGCGTTTCCTGGTCGACCCGATGCTGAAGCACGGGGTGCTGCCGCTCGCCATCGCCACCATGGCGCTGTCGATCCTGATGAAGGAAGGGGCGAAGGACGGCTACTCCGCGCAGGCGGCGCAGTTCCCGTCGATGGTGCCGGAGGGCACGTTCTCGCTCCTCGGCGCGGCGGTGTCGCTCCGCGACGTCGCCGTCTTCGTCGTGGCGATCGCCGCGATCGTGGCGCTGCAGCTCTTCGTCACCCGCACCCGGCTCGGCCGCACCATGCAAGCGACGGCGCAGAACCCGACGGTCGCCCGCATCCTCGGCGTCCGCGTCGAGCGGATGATCCTGTTGACCTTCCTGATCAACGCCGGGCTGGCGGTGTTCGCCTCGTACCTGATCTCGCCGATCTATCTGGCCAAGTTCTCCAACGGCGAGGTCATCGGCCTCTCCGCCTTCATCGCGGCGATCGTCGGCGGCTTCAATCAGGTGCGCGGCGCGCTCGCCGGCGGGTTCATCGTCGGCCTCGTCGACAATCTCGCCGCGGCCTACGTCTCGTCGGGCTACCGCACCGCCGTGCCGCTCGGCCTCCTCGTCGTCTTCATCCTGTTCAAGCCCGAGGGTCTTCTCGGCCGTCGCGAGGAGCGCACCGTATGATCCGCCGCCTCGACCCGAATCTCGTGGTGATCGCGATCGCCGCGCCGCTCCTGTGGTTCATCCCGGTCGGCTTCAAGGCCTACGGCCTCTACGTCGTGTCGCTGTGGCTGGTGATGGCGATCGCCGCCATGGGGCTGAACCTCACCCTCGGCTACGCCGGCCTGAAATCGCTCGCCCAGGCGGCCTTCGTCGGCATCGGCGCCTACACGACGGCGATCCTCACCAAGAACCACGGCGTGGCGTGGCCGGTCGCCTTTCTCGTCTCGGGGGCGCTGTCCTTCGGCGTCGGCGTCGTCCTCGGCTTTCCGGCGCTCAGGGTCAAGTTCCACCATCTCGCCTTCGTGACGCTGGCCTTCGCCATGTTCGTCTTCCTCGTCGCCCGCAACGAGGAATGGCTGACCGGCGGCGTCTACGGCTTCTCCAACATCCCGCGACCGGTGATCTTCGGGCTCGACCTGTCGCGCGCCCTGCCGTTCTACCGCTTCGTGCTGGTGGTGACGGTGGGGCTGTCGCTGGCCATGTGGTGGCTGTTGCGGTCGCCCTGGGGCCGCGCCTTCCAGGCGCTGCGCGAGAACTGGATGCGGGCGGCTTCGCTCGGCGTCGACATCCGCACCTACACGCTCCTCGCCTTCGCCATCGGTTCCGCCTGGGGCGGTTTCGCCGGGGCGCTCTATGCGCCGCTGGTCGAGTTCATCGATCCGGCGCCCTTCGCCATCTCCGCCTCCTTCGTCATGCTGCTGACGGTGGTGGTCGGCGGTTCGGGCTTCTTCCTCGGCCCGTTCGTCGGCGCTTTCCTCTCCTTCGTGCTGCCGGAACTCTTGCGCGCCACCGGCGGCTGGTACCTGCTGGTCTACGCCTCGGTGGTGCTGATCCTCTTGGTGTTCAGCCCGACCGGGATCCTCGGCCTCGTCGAGCGCGCTCGCGAACACGTGGCTCAACGCCGTGCTGCCGAGATGCGCGCCGCCGCCCGTCCGATGCTGGAGGGGAGTGAGGCCCGATGACCCGCGTTCTCGAAGTGAAGGGCATGCGGAAGTACTTCGGCGGCATCCGCGCCGTCGACGGTGTCGACTTCCACGTGAACAAGGGCGAGATCCTCGGCATCATCGGCCCCAACGGTTGCGGCAAGTCGACCCTGTTCAACTGCATCCTCGGCCAGCTCACGCCGACCGACGGCGAGGTGCTCTTGGAGGGGCGGCCGGTCACCGGCCTCTACCCGTCCGAGCTCGCCAAGCTCGGCGTCAGCCGCACCTTTCAGCTCCTCCAGGTCTTCCCGACCCTGTCGGTGCGCGAGAACCTCATCCTCGCCGGCCAGGAGCACCGGGGCACCAAGCTCTCCCGCCTCTTCGGCCGCGGCGATGCCGGGCTCACCGATGCGGCGAATCGGATGATCGCCTTCTTCGAGCTCGATCATCTCGCCGATCAGAAGGCCGGCGGCCTCTCCTACGGCCAGCAGAAGCTGCTCGACGCGGCGATGGCCTTCATGGCCGGGCCGAAGCTGGTGCTGCTCGACGAGCCGGCCGGCGGCGTCAACCCGACCATGCTGGCGGCGCTGAAGGAGCGGCTGGAGGCGATCAACCGCGAGCAGGGGGCGACCTTCGTCGTCATCGAACACAACATGGACTTCGTCATGAGCCTGTGCTCGCGCGTCGTCGTCATGGCCGAGGGCCGGGTGTTGGCGCAGGGAACACCGGCCGAAGTCCGTGCCGATCCGGCCGTCGTCGAAGCCTATCTGGGACACTGAGCCATGAGCGAAGAACCGATCCTGAGGGTCGAAGGTCTCGTCGCCGGCTACGGCAAGATGACCATCCTCAACGGCACCACCTTCGAAGTTCCGAAGGGCTCGATCACCACCGTGATCGGCCCGAACGGCGCGGGAAAGTCCACCGTCTTCAAGACGTTGTTCGGGCTTCTTCGCGCGCGGGAGGGGCGCGTCGCGTACGCCGGGCGCGACGTCACCAACCTCGAACCGCGCGCCCTGCTGGAGGCGGGGATCTGTTACGTGCCGCAGGGCCGCAACATCTTCCCGGAGCTGTCGGTGTTCCACAACATCGAGCTCGGCGGCATCGCCGCCGGGCGCGGCCTCACCGACATGCCGGCCCGGATCGACAAGGCGCTCGACCGCTTCCCGGCGCTGCGCGAGAAGCGCGACGTCCAGGCCGGGACGCTGTCGGGGGGACAACAGAAGCAGCTCGAGATCGCCCGCGGCCTGCTGCTCGACCCGAAGCTGATCCTCATCGACGAGCCGTCGATCGGCCTGTCGCCGCTGCTCGTCGAGGAGACCTTCCGCTTCCTCATCGAACAGCGCGACCAGGGCGTCTCGATCCTGATGATCGAGCAGAACGCCCGTTCGGCGCTGGCGATGTCCGATTGGGGACTGGTGCTCGAGCTCGGCCGGACGCGTATGTTCGACCGGGCCGACAAGATCCTGAACGACCCGCGCGTCGGCCAGCTCTTCCTCGGCGGTTCGCTCGCCGAGGCGGCGGCGTGACGACGACGAGCGACGTTCGGCAGGCGGGAGGGAGCGATCGATCGATGAACACCAGCGGATCCACCGAACCCGTCCGCATCCTCCTCGTCGGCGCCGGGCTGATCGGCCGCGTCCATGCGGCGCGTCTCGCCGCCGATCCCATGTGTCGGCTCGTCGGCATCGTCGATCCGGCCGTCGCCGGGGCGACCGTCGCCGCCGAATACGGCGCACCGCATTTCGCCGATCTCGAACGGGCGATCACCGACACCCGGCCGGAAGGGGTGATCCTCGCCACGCCCAATCAGCTGCACGAGGAGGGCACCCTCGCGGTCCTCGCTCATCGCCTGCCGCTGCTGGTCGAGAAGCCGGTGGCCGGCGATCTCGCCGCCGCCCGGCGGATGATCGCAGCGGCCCGGGACGTCGGGGTGCCGGTGCTCGTCGGCCATCACCGCCGCCACGGCTCGATCGTGCGCGGCGCGCAGGAGATCGTGGCGCGCGGCGACATCGGCACGCCGGTGGCGGTCTCCGGGCTCACCCTGTTCCTCAAACCCGACGACTATTTCGATGTCGCCTGGCGTCGTCGTGCCGGCGCCGGACCGATCCTGATCAACCTCGTCCACGATGTCGATCTGATCCGCGCCATCGTCGGCGAGATCACGCATGTCCAGGCGATCACCTCGAACGTCCGTCGCGGCTTCGAGGTCGAGGACACCGCCGCGGTGCTGGTTCGCTTCGCCGGCGGGGCACTCGGCACCTTCCTCCTCTCCGACACCGCCGCGGCGCCGTGGAGTTGGGAGATGACAGCGGGCGAGGCGCCGGTCTATCCGCGGCAGAGCGAGCACTGTTTCCACATCGCCGGCACCCGCGGGGCGCTGTCGCTGCCCGACCTGACGCTGTGGCGCTACGGCACGAAGGCGGGATGGTGGGAGCCGCTCGAGCGCTCGTCGCTCGCCCCCGAGCCGGTCGACCCGCTCGTCGAGCAGGTCGCCCATTTCCGCCGGGTGATCCGAGACGGCGAGACGCCGCGTTGCAGCCTCGTCGACGGCGCCCGCACCCTGGCGGTGATCGAGGCGATTGCGCGGGCGGCGCGCGACGGCGGCAGCGTCGAAGTCGAGGCGGTCGACTGATCGCGGCGTCGCGGGCGGGGACACCCCGCGGGGTCAGCCGCCGCCCTTCTGGAAGACCTTGTGGAACCGCGTCAGGAAGGCATCGGCCGCCGGGCGTTCGAAGCCTTCGAGGCGGATCTCGGCGTCGCAGATGGGGAAGCGCATCAGGGCGATGCGGCGCTCGCGTTCGGGACCCAGCGTGATCCGCCATGCCCTCCCGTCGGCGAGACGCGCCGCGGCGAAGCGCTCGCCGCGTTCCATCTCCGCCCCGCCGTCGAGATGCACCGCCAGCCGGTGCAGTTCGGCCGGCGTCAACGCCATCTCGTAGGTCACGACGAAGACCCCCGGTTCCGGGGAGGGAACCAGGGGCCAGTTGCCTTGCGGGGGATTGATGCGATCAGCCACCGGCGATCGGCGGCCAGATCGCCAGAACATCGCCGTCGACGAGGGCCTGCGTATCACGGGCCTCCGGAGGGACGAAGACACCGTTGAGGATGACGAGGGCGCAGAGCGCCACCGGCAGGTCGAGGGCGGCGATGATGGCACCCGGCGTGGTGGCGTCGGGTACCGACAGTCGGATCTCGTTGCGGCTCGCACCCTCGGGCAGGAAGCGCTCGAGCAGGGCGAAGAGCTTGAACGTGATCGTCACGGTCCGACCGGTCTCCGGCACCAACCCCCTCATCGGAAGAGAATGGATCATCGGGTCCTCCTCGGCCCCCCTTCGACCAGCCGTCCGGCGAGTTTCCCCGCCGTCGTCTTGTGATCTGGCGCGACGATGCGACGGATCAAGGGGTGATCTAGGTATTTTCTCGCATGTTTCTCGGCTTCGGGATTCGGCGGGTCCTTCGCGACGCCGAACCCCCTCGTCGAAGCCGCCCACCGTCGGGCGAGGCGGCATCGCTGCACCGCCGAAGAGGCTCGAACGGATCGTTCGAACCTCGGATCAGGCCGCCGACTGCCCGCAGGCGAGGTAGGCGTCCATGAACTTGTTCGGGTCGGTCATCAGGCGCGCCTTCCACTCCGCCGTCAACTTGACGCCGGTCTGGATGAGGCCGCGCAGGGCGCCGATGTGGTGGGTGCGGCCGACCACGGTGGCGCCGATCACTCGATCGCCCATGAACTCCAGCCGGATGTAGCGGAATTCGTCGGCGTCGACCTCCTCGACGTGCTCGCCGCCTTCCGCGCCCCACCACTGGCCGTAGGAGGTGGAGATCAGACCGAAGGTCTCGAGCACGTTCATCCTGAGGCCGCCGCGGGTGAGGGCAGCGCCGCCGGCCATGTTGGCGCCGGCGACCAGCGCCTGATCGGCGGCGTTGGGCTGGATGGCGTTGACCATGAACTCACCGGTGGAGAGATCGACCGACTCGGTGCAGTCGCCGGCGGCGTAGATGTCGGGGACCGTGGTCTGCATGCGGGCGTCGACGACGATGCCGCCGAGCTTGCCGATCTCGACGCCGGAGCCCTTCAGGTAGTCGATGGTCGGCACCACGCCGGTGGCGCAGATGACGAAGTCGAAGTCGCGCGACGCGCCGTCGCCGAAGGTGACGGTGAGACCGCCACTCGCCTTCGCCGCGACCGAGGCGACGCGGGTCGAACAGAGGATCTCGACGCCGGCCTTCTCGCTCCAGCCCTGGATGAGCCGGCTCGCCTCGGGCGTCATCATCCGCGGCACGACGCGGTCGCCCATCTCGACGACGGTGAGCTTGCCGCCGGTCTTGTTCACCGTGGTGGCGATCGCCTCCATGATGATCATGCCGATGAAGCCGGCGCCCATCTGCAGCACCTTGGCGCCGGGGCGCAGGCGGTCCTGGATCTTGCGGGCGTCGTCGAGCGTCCAACAGGAGACGACGTCGGGAAGGTCCATACCCGGGATCGGCGGGCGGACGGGGTGCGAGCCGGTGGCGATCAGCAGCCGGTCGTAGGGGAGGGCGTCGCCGTTCGACAGCGACACCCGACCCGCCGCCGCGTCGATCGAGGTGGCGCGCGCTTCGACGAGGGAGATGCCGGTCCGTTCCCAATGGTGCGGATCGTGGCGCAGCAGCGTGCCGCTCTCGGCGATCTTGCCCTCCAGCAGGTAGGGGATCGCCATGCGCGAATAGGGCCGCTCGTGTTCGTCGCCGACGATGACGATCTCGTCGGTCGGGTTCTTCTTGCGGATGGTTTCGGCGGCGACGACACCGGTCGGACCGTTGCCGATGATGACGTGTCTCATGAGGCGCTCCCGCAGGTCCGGTCTCGGACGAAGAGAGCCGCGCGGAGGTCTCGCCCCGCGCGGCCCGCGATGATGGGGCGTGGTCAGAGCCCGAGGCGCACGCGCGTCTCGTTGGTCGGCACGCCATCCTGCGTCCAGCCGCGCAGCTGGTAGTATTCCGGCAGCATCTTGTCGAGGCCGTTGACCAGACCCTTGGCCGGGCCGGTCTTGGCCGGTTCGGTCAGGAGGCGCTTGGGCAGGCTGTCGTCCTTCGAAGTGAAGCCGGCGGCGTTGTTGAACATGCGCTCCATGTTCCAGATGCGTTCGCCGACCTTCTCCAGGTTCTCCAGGCTCCAGTCGCCTTCACAGGCGGCCTGCAGCTGCGGTGCGACGTCCGCCAGCGTCCAGGCGAAGGAGGTGAAGATGCAGATGCCGGCCGAGTCGAAGGCGGCGGTGGCATCCTGGAAGGCCTTGACGAGGCCCGCCTTGCCTTCGGTCGCCAACGGGTCGGTCTTGATCGGGATGCCCAGCACTTCCGAGGCCACGGTGTAGCTGCGCAGGTGGCAGGCGCCGCGGTTGGAGGTGGCGTAGGTCAGGCCCATGCCCTGGATGCCGCGGCTGTCGTAGGCCGGGAATTCCTGGCCCTTGACCGACATCGACAGGTCCGGATGGCCGTACTTCTCGCAGAGCCGCTTCGAACCCATGGCGACTTCGCGGCCGAAGCCCTCGCCGAGCGCCACCTTCTCCGCCAGGAACGTCAGCGCCCGGGCCGAGCCGAACGGCGCCTCGATGCCGATCTGCTCCTTGGTGAGGACGCCCATCTGATAGAGCTCCATCACCGCGCCGACGGTGGCGCCGAAGGAGATCGGATCGAAGCCGTCCTCGTTGCAGATGAAGTTGGCGTAGGTCAGCGCCTCGAGGTCGTCGACGCCGTTGGCGGCGCCCAGCGCCCAGGCCGCTTCGTATTCGAGGCCGCCGGAGGCGCCCCAGTACTGCGGCTTGGTGACGACGGTGTAGTGCGTCTTGTCGAGCTGGGAGATGCGGCCGCAGGCGATGGTGCAGCCGAAGCAGGCCTGGTTGGTGACCAGATTGGCCTTGCCGTCGGTCGGACGCTTCTCGGCCATGGCTTCTGCCGAGATGTCCCGCGCGCCTTCGAACTGGATGTCGCGATGGTTGCGGGTCGGCAGCGCGCCGATCTCGTTGATGACGTTCATCAGCACCTGGGTGCCGTAGGCCGGCAGGCCCTGGCCGGTGACCGCGTTGTCGGCGAGCACCTTCTTGCCCGCCTTGGTGGCCTCCATGAAGGCCTTCGGGTCACGGATGGTGGCGACGCCCTTGGTGCCGCGCACCGCGATCGCCTTGAGGTTCTTCGAGGCCATCACGGTGCCGACGCCGGAGCGGCCGGCGGCGCGGTGCAGGTCGTTGACCACCGCGGCGTAGAGGCAGCCCTGCTCGGCGGCGCGGCCGCACGAGGAGACGCGCATCAGCGGGTCCTGATGCTTCTTCTTCAGGTGCTCCTCGGTGTGCCACACCGACGTGCCCCAGATCTCCGCGGCGTCGACGAGTTCGGCCGTGTCGTTCTCGATGTGGAGATAGACCGGCTTCGGCGACCTGCCCTCGAGGATGACCATGTCCCAGCCGGCCATCTTCAACTCGGCGCCGAAGTAGCCGCCCGAGTTGGAGCAGGCGATGGCGCCGGTGAGCGGGCCCTTGGTGATGACGGTGTAGCGGCCGCCGGTCGAAGCCATCGTGCCGGTGAGCGGCCCGGTGGCGAAGATCAGCTTGTTGGCGGGCGACAGCGGGTCGACCTTGGCGCCGACCTCCTCGACGAAATACTTCGTCCCGAGTCCGCGGGAGCCGAGATACTCGTGCGCCCAGTCCATGTTGAGGTCTTCGGGGGTGCAGGTGCCGGCGGTCAGGTCGACGCGCAGGATCTTGCGTTGCCAGGACATGTTCGATCCTCCTCGTCTCAGGCCGTCGCCGTCTGGGTGTCGAGCTTCTCGGCCCAGGCGCGCATGCGGTCGAGGCCGGTCCAGTTGGCGTCGACGAAGGTGATCGCACCGGTCGGGCATGCTTCGGCGCAGGCCGGCGAACCGGCGCACAGGTCGCACTTCTGCACCTTGCCGGTGTCGGCGACGTAGTTGATCGTCCCGAAGGGGCAGGCGATCGTGCACACCTTGCAGCCGACGCAGGTCGTCTCGTTGACCACCTTGGCGCCGGTCTTCTTGTCTTCCGAGATGGCGCCCACGGGACAAGCGTGCATGCACCAGGCTTCGTCGCACTGGGTGCAGGTGTAGGGCACCTTGCGGCCGGTCGAATGGAAGTCGAACACCTTGATGCGCGACTTCGAGGTGGCGAAGACACCGTGGTTCTCGAACGAACAGGCCATCTCGCACTGGAGGCAGCCGGTGCATTTCGAGGGGTCGATGTGCAGCGAATTCATCATGCCGAGCGCCCTCCCTTGGGTTGCGGGAGAGGGAGTCCGACGTACTCCGCCCCGTGGCGGCGTCCGCGTCTCCCCCCGATATGAAAATCTTTGTGGTCGTTCGAGCAAAACGATGCGAAATCGCAGCGAAAGCGTTATGCTTACAAGCGAACAACGCGTCGTTTCATCCGAACTACTTCGTAGTTGGAACGATTCATAACAGTGGCAGGCGGTTTTGCAATCCGCGGCCGGGGGGATTTTTTCGATCGCTCGAGAGCGTGGCGGCGATGGGAAACGCTTCGTTTCGCCGTGGACTCGAATAAGATCGACCGAAATCGGCTTCCGAACGGGTGGACCGTCGGGGGCGGGAAAATCGCATTCGCCCGGGGAGAGCCGCCGCCATGATCGCCATCCGTCTGTTCCTCAAGCTCGACCCGGAGACGCGCATCGGCCACGGCAAGGTGTCGCTGCTCGAGGCGATCGCCGAGACCGGCTCGATCTCGGCGGCAGGGCGCGCCACCGGCATGACCTACCGGCGCGCCTGGGAGCTGATCGACCACCTCAACAAGGCCTTCGGCCGGCCGCTGGTCGAGGGCCACACCGGCGGCGCCGGGGGAGGGGGCGCGGCGCTCACCGATCTCGGCCGCGAGGTGGTCGAGCGCTATCGGGCGCTGCTCCTCGCCACCGAAGAGGCGGCCGCGCCGCACGTCGCCGCCCTCGAGGCGCTGATGGCGGCGCCGGAAGCGCAGGACGGGTTGGACGACGGTTGTTGAGGGGGACGTCTCCGGAGCACGTCATGGGCATCATCCGCCCGTCACCCCCGGCGAGCCCGAAGGGCGAGGGAAGGGGGGCCATCGATCGTGCCGCCCCCGATCGTGCCGCCCCCGATCGTGCCGGATGAATCCGTTGCCTCTCCGATGGATCCCCTTTCCCTCCGCACTCTCCGAGTGCTCCAGCCGGGGATGACGGGACGAGTGCCGGCCGAAAACGCCGTCCCTTCGGATGCGCACAGAATCTCCGCCCTCGGCCGTGCGAGACTTGCCCTTCACGCCGGCTCGAAGCCGATCCTCCGCAACTCCGCCCGTACGCTCTCCTCGGCCAGCGCCTTCAGGAAAGCCTTCACCGCCGGGCGTTCGATGCGATTCTTCGGGATGGCGAAGTCGTAGTGCTCGTCGCCGTACGGGATGAAGGCGAGGCCGTAGGGTTCGGCCACCGCCCGGATCGCCATGCCCCAGTCGGCCCGCCCCTGGGCGACCGCGGCGGCGACGGCGCCGTGCGAGCGCGGTTGGTTGAAGTAGCCCTCGGGACGTCGACCGGCCAGCAGACCGTCGAGCAGGATGCGGGTGCCGGCGCCCTGGTTGCGGTTGACCATCAGGCAGTCGGGTGCGCTCGCCGCCGTTTCGATCGCTTGGGTCACCGTCTTGCCCTCGAAGCGGGGATCGCCGGGCCGGTGGACGATGCCCTGGACGCGCCGCCAGCCTTCGACGAGATCGATGTCGTCGCCGAGATAGGGGCGGTTCCACGCGCCGGTCTCGGCGTGGAGGAGGTGGGTCGGGGCGATGTCGCATTCGCCGCGCTTGGCCGCCTGGATGCCGCCGAGCGAGCCGAGGGCGAGGACGCGCACCACCCAGCCCTCGGCCGCCAGCCGATCGATGATCGGCTCGAGCCCGACGCAGTGCGATCCGGCGATCACCAGATCGGGGATGCGCACGTCGGGAGAGAACAGGGTGACCTCGCTCAGCGTGCCCGCCGGCATCTGATCGGCGAGGGCGTCGACCATGACGAAGCCGTCGGCCTGGGCGAAGGCGGAGATCGAGCCGGAACCCTTGAATACCGGATGGGCGATGCGTTCGCCTTCGGGGCCCTCGCCGAGCGACACCATGACGAATTCGGTGCGGCCGCGATCCGACGGCACGCGCACCGGCACGGTGGCGTCGAGCTTGGCCTCGGCGCGGGCGGGAAGCCCGGCGAGACGGCGCAGCGACGGCACCACGAATTCGTGGAAGGTGAACATCGCCGAGGTCGGGAAGCCCGGCAGCACCACCACCGCCTTGCCCTCGCACACCGCCAGACACAACGGCTTGCCCGGCTTCAGCGCCACGCCGTGGGCGACGATGCCGGGCGAGCCCAGTTCGCCGACGAGGCGGGCGGTGTAGTCACCGGCGCCCTTGGAGGTGCCGCCGGAAAGGATGACCATGTCGCAGGTGGCGAGCGCTTCGTGGAGCGCGGCGCGCAGCTTTTCCTCGTCGTCGGGGATCGCCCCGTAGGCGACGGCCTCGCCGCCGTTCTCGGCGACCGCCGCGGCGACGATCGGCCCGTTCGAATCGTAGATGGCGGCGGGACGCAGCGCCTCGCCCGGCTGGACCAGTTCGTCGCCGGTCGAGATCACCGCCACCTTCGGTCGGCGGAAGACGGCGAGCGAACCGATGCCGCAGGCGGCCATCATGCCGATCTCGCGCGAGCCGACGGTCGATCCGCGGCGCAGCAGCACCTCGCCGCGGGCGAGGTCCGAGCCGGCGTAGGCGAGATTCTGGCCGCTCGCCACGGCGCGGCGGACGACGACGGCACCGTCGGCGCCCGGTTCGGTCCACTCCACCGGCACCACCGCGTCGGCGCCGCGCGGGATCGGCCCGCCGGTGGCGATCACCGTCGCCATGCCGGCCGCGACCGCGTGCTTCGGTGCGGTGCCGCAGGCGATGGTCTCGCCGGTGAGGCGAAGCGTCACCGGAGCGACTTCGGAGGCGGAGGCCACGTCGGCGGCGCGCACCGCGAAGCCGTCCATGGTCGAGCGATCGAACGGCGGCACGTCGATCGCCGGCACGACGTTCTCGGCCACCACGCGGCCGAGGCCGGCGGCCAGAGGCACCGTCTCGACCCCGACCGGTTCGGCCGCGAGCGCCGCCTCGAACCGGGCGAGCGCCTCGTCACGGCCGAGAACGGTGAGAAACTGGTCCTGTTTCATGGGGTACTCCGAAGCGGGGGAAAGGTGAGGGCGCGGGCCGTGAGGAGAGTGCCTTCGGCCTGTCCTTCGCTCTGCGGCGGCAGTTCGACGAAGGCGTCGGCGGCGGCGATCGCCGACCACGACAGGCCGCCGGTGGCGAGCGGTCGCCACGCGGAGCCGTCACGGGCGAGGAGCGCGATCTCGCTCATCCCCACCTGCGACACGATCTTGCGGGTGAGCGGCCGGGTCTCGGTCGGCGGAGGTTCGCGCGCCGCGGCGAGGGCGGTGAGGAGCGGCTCGATCAGGGTGAGGCGCGCGGCGAAGATCGCCTCCGGGCGATGCGGCAGCACCAGGGCGGGGCGGTCGGCGATCGTCCCCCAGGCGAGCGATTCGAGCCCGGCGAGCGCCGCGCCGTGGCCGAGACGCCGGCCCGTACCGTCGAGGAGGGCGAGCGCCGCGTCTTCGGGGCCGATCTCGGCGTTTCCGACCAAGAGGACGAGGTCGGCCGCGCCGATCGGTGCATCGACGGTTCCGATCGTGGTTTCGGCATCCGCCTCGACCATCGCCGCGACGAGCCGCGCCGATCGCGATGCCTCCGGCGCGTCGGCGTGGCGGACCGCGACGCGCGGACGGCGAATCGACAGGGTCGCGTGGCCGATCGCGTCGGCGAGGAGGGCGAGATGCGGTGCGATGCGCGTCCCCGCCGTCACCAGGCGCGTTCCGGCAGCGAAATCCTCGCCGGCGCGGCGCAGGTTCTCGCCCGGCGCCACCGCCTGCTGCACCGAGGCGAGGCCGAAGTCGTGGGTGACGGCGTCGGCGGGCACCACCGCGTCGCAGCCGTCGGGAATCGGGGCGCCGGCGGCGACCGGAACCAGCCGCGCGGGGTTCGCCGGCGCATAGGGCGAGGCACCGACGGTCTCGATCGAGGCGACGGCATGGCCGGCGATCAGCGCCACCGCCGTCGTCGGCACCGCCGTCGCGGCGACGACGTCCTCGGCCGCGATCGCGCCGATCGTCTCGGCCGACGGCACCGATCGCGGCGCCACCGGACCGGCGAATCTCATGATGTCGTCGCGGAGCCGGGAGAGTGGCGTGAGGGCGGCGGGCGTCGCGTCGCGGCTCATCCTGGATCGAATCCCCGTTTCCTCCGTCGATCCCGTTGCGTGCCGGGCCGATCCGTCGTGTTCGTGGCGCCATAATGGCGGGTCGGCCGTCGCTCGGCCAGAGGGAATCGGTCGGCGCGGGAGGCCTGTGGACGGTCGGGCGCGACCTCGCGAGCGGGCGATGCGATGCACGGCGAAGCGGCCGGACCGACTTCGCTCGGCGACCGTCTTGACCGCGATCAAGGGGTTCGCGCCGTCGTCGCCTATCTTCGCGGGTCGACGCGCGCGGGCGCGAGGAGGCGAAAAAGGCGATGCGGCGAGACGAGGTTCCCGAGCAGGCGCCGGCCGGGCTCGGACACAATGCCGGCGGGGCGACGATCGCCATCGAGGTGCGGCTGTTCAACAGCCTCACTCGGCATGCCGGGCCGGAGGGGCCGGTGCGGCGCATGGAACTCGAGGCGGGCGCCACCGTCGGCGACGTCGTCGACCGATTGCGCCTGCCGCCGGCCGACGTCTTCCTGGTGTTGCGCAACGGTCGCGACATCTCGCCCGGCGTCTACGGCGGCGGCCTGATCAACCGCGAGGCGACGCTCGACGAAGGCGACGTTCTCGCCTTCTCCGGGCCGGTTCCCTACTCGTTCGGCTACGGTTCGCCGGTGGTGTGAGCGGTTTCCGGCCTCGCGCGCACGCGCGCGCGAAATCTCAATGTCGGAGCGGTGTCGGCGATCCGGCGGAGGTCGGGCCGAGACGGGGAGGAGGATCGAGGAGGAGAGGGCGGAACGGTCGAACGGCGAGAGCCGCGCGAGGCGCGGTTCCACTCGTTTCGACGATGTCGTGGATTCTTCGATGTCCGGAATTCTTCCGAGGAAGAAATGGCGGGAGTGACGGGGCTCGAACCCGCGACCTCCGGCGTGACAGGCCGGCACTCTAACCGACTGAGCTACACCCCCGCTGGACCGCTTCGGGGGCGTGCCCCGTCGGCGATGGAGGGTCGTTTAAGGTGCCCGGCTTCCGGTGTCAAGCACCTCTTGCCGGCGAAGATTCCGGCGTCGTCGGCAGCCGGTGGAAAAGCCGGTTTCGCCGCGCTTTCTCCGATCCTCGCCGATCGCGGCCGGCGAACCGCCGGTGCACCGGGGTGAGGTGGATGGAACTTTGGTCGAGGTCGACCTATTGTGTAATACCAGAATGCGCCAAATCGGCTGAACCCGGGAAAGCCTTTCGCCGCCCTCTTTTCGCGAGCCGCGGCGAGGCGGATCGGAGCGGCCGTCGACGAGGGTCTCGCATCCTGTGATCCCGGGGTCGCGGCCGCACGCGCGGGCCCGAGCGAAGAAATGGGCGAATCGCCGAAACCGCGGGGAAAGCGCGAAATTCCGCGGCGGTGCGCTTTGTTGCGCCGCGGTAGGGTGTGGGATGCGGGGTCTTCCGATCGTCCCCCCACACTCGACCAAAAGAGCGGGTGAAGGCGCTTGCGTCGCGGGGGTGGCTGAGCTAAGCGTGCCGTCGTGACGACGGGTCGCAGCCGCGAATTCGTCGTATCCTCGCCGTGACGGCGCCGTGTTCCCAGAATCGGCGCGAGGAACCCGGCGAGAGCAGTCCGATCCACGATCTCGGATCGCGGATCGCTTCCCGGATCGGGGGAGAGGAACGGGATCGCCATGCAAGCCCTGCTCAGCGAATACCTGCCGATCGTCGTCTTTCTCGCGCTGGCCTGCGTCATCGGCCTGGCTCTCATGATCGCGCCCTTCCTGGTCGCCTACAAGAAGCCGGATCCCGAGAAGCTGTCGGCCTACGAATGCGGATTCAACGCCTTCGACGACGCGCGCATGAAGTTCGACGTCCGCTTCTATCTGGTGTCGATCCTCTTCATCATCTTCGATCTCGAAGTGGCCTTCCTGTTCCCGTGGGCGGTGGCCTTCGGCGGTCTCGGCTGGTTCGGCTTCTGGTCGATGATGATCTTCCTCGGCGTCCTCACCATCGGCTTCGTCTACGAGTGGAAGAAGGGGGCCCTGGAATGGGACTGATCCAACCGTCTTCGCCGCTGGTCGCTCCCGCTCCCAAGGGGATCATCGATCCGAACACCGGTAAGCCGGTGGGTGCGGAGGATCCCTTCTTCCTGAAGATCGACGACGAGCTCGCCGACAAGGGTTTCATCGTCACCGCGACGGACGACCTCATCAACTGGGCGCGCACCGGCTCGCTGATGTGGATGACCTTCGGTCTGGCCTGTTGCGCGGTCGAGATGATCCAGATGGCGATGCCGCGCTACGACTGCGAGCGCTTCGGCTTCGCTCCGCGCGCCTCACCGCGCCAGTCCGACGTGATGATCGTCGCCGGCACCTTGACCAACAAGATGGCCCCGGCGATGCGCAAGGTCTACGACCAGATGCCGGAGCCGCGCTACGTCATCTCGATGGGCTCCTGCGCCAACGGCGGCGGCTACTATCACTATTCCTACTCGGTGGTGCGCGGCTGCGATCGCATCGTGCCGGTCGACGTCTACGTGCCGGGCTGCCCGCCCACCGCGGAGGCGCTGCTCTACGGCGTGCTGCTGCTGCAGAAGAAGATCCGCCGTACCGGCACCATCGAACGCTGAAGTCTCGTGGCGGTGCCGCGAGGCGCCGGAAAGGTCGAGGAAGCATGGCTCAATCGCTCAAGTCTCTCGGCGAGACCATCGCGGCCAAGCTCGGCGACAGGATCGCCGGCTGGTCGGTCGGCGTCGACATGGTGGTGCTTCAGGCGACGCCGGAGACCGTCCTCGACGTGCTGAAGACGCTCCGCGACGATCCGGACCTGAAGTTCGTCGCCTTCACCGACATCTGCGGGGTCGACCGGCCGGCGCGCGAGAAGCGCTTCGACGTCGTCTATCACCTGTTGTCGCCGACGAAGAACACCCGCGTCCGCATCAAGCTCGAGACCGACGAAGTGACCCCGGTTCCCTCGGCGACGGCCCTCTTCCAGGGTGCCGACTGGTTCGAGCGCGAGACCTACGACCTCTACGGCATCCTCTTCACCGGGCACCACGACCTGCGTCGCATCCTCACGGACTACGGCTTCGACGGTCATCCGCTGCGCAAGGACTTCCCGATGTCGGGCTACGTCGAGGTTCGCTACGACGAGACCGAGAAGCGGGTGGTCTACGAGCCGGTGAAGCTCACGCAGGAATACCGCAACTTCGACTTCCTCAGCCCCTGGGAAGGACCCGACTACGTCCTGCCCGGCGACGAGAAGGCCGGATAGCGGCAGGGGAGGGGGAATGACACAGCCGAGCATCGGACCGATCGTCCTGCTTCTGCTGTTCGTCGTTCTCCTGATCCCGATCGTGACCACCGCGATGCAGGTGGGCTCCACGGTCTGGGAGCGAACATGGGGTCGCAACTGGCGCTGGTTGGCGCTGGTGGTGACCGGATCGGTGATCGGGTGGCTGATCGCCAGGTTCGGAATTCTCCCCTGACCGGGAGAACCACGATGGATCGAGGGACCGCGCGATGGGCGCCGAAGCGACGGTACGCAACTTCAACATCAACTTCGGGCCGCAGCACCCGTCCGCGCACGGCGTGCTGCGTCTGGTGCTGGAGCTCGACGGCGAAGTCGTCACCCGCGCCGACCCGCACATCGGTCTGCTTCACCGCGGCACCGAGAAGCTGATCGAGAACAAGACCTACGCCCAGGCCACCCCGTATTTCGACCGGCTCGACTACTGCGCCCCGATGAACCAGGAGCACGCCTTCGTGCTCGCCGCCGAGCGGCTCATCGGCCTCACCGTGCCGAAGCGCGGTCAGCTCGTCCGCGTGCTCTACTGCGAGATCGGCCGTCTTCTCTCCCATCTTCTCAACGTCACCTCTCAGGCGCTCGACGTCGGCGCGCTGACCCCGCCGCTGTGGGGCTACGAGGAGCGCGAGAAGCTGATGATCTTCTACGAGCGCGCCTCCGGCGCTCGTATGCACGCCAACTACTTCCGCGTCGGCGGCGTCCACCAGGACCTGCCGGAGAAGCTGGTCGAGGACATCGGCAAGTTCTGCGACAACTTCGACAAGGTGGTCGACGATCTCGAAGGCCTCCTGACCGAGAACCGCATCTTCAAGCAGCGCAACGTCGACATCGGCGTCGTCAGTCTCGAGGACGCGCTCAACTGGGGCTTCACCGGCGTCATGCTGCGCGGCTCGGGCGCCAAGTGGGACCTGCGCAAGTCGCAGCCCTACGAGTGCTACGACGAGATGGATTTCGACATCGCCATCGGCAAGAACGGCGACTGCTACGACCGCTATCTCATCCGCATGTTCGAGATGCGCCAGTCGAACCGCATCATGAAGCAGTGCGTCGAGCGGCTGCTCGGCAAGGAGCGCGTCGGGCCGGTGTCGGCCGAGACGCACAAGGTGGTGCCGCCCAAGCGCGGCGACATGAAGCGCTCGATGGAAGCGCTGATCCACCACTTCAAGCTCTTCACCGAAGGCTTCCATGTTCCGGAAGGCGAGATCTATGCCGCCGTCGAGGCGCCGAAGGGCGAATTCGGCGTCTATCTCGTCTCCGACGGCTCCAACAAGCCCTATCGCTGCAAGATCCGGGCGCCCGGCTTCGCGCATCTCCAGGCGATGGACTTCCTCAACCGCGGTCACATGCTCGCCGACGTGGCGGCGATCCTGGGATCGCTCGACATCGTCTTCGGCGACGTCGACCGGTGAGGCCGGAATGAACCGGCGGAGTGAAGAACCCCGTCGAACGAATACACGTACGATCGACCGTCCGAGGATTTCATGAGCGTCCGCAGGCTCGCCGCCACCGAGGTCCAACCGGCCTCCTTCGCCTTCAGCCCCGAGAACGAGGCCTGGGCCGCGACGGTCATCGCCAAGTTTCCGGCCGGCAAGCAGGCCTCCGCCGTGATCCCGTTCCTGATGCGGGCGCAGGAGCAGGAGGGTTGGGTCTCCAAGGCGGCGATCGAGACGATCGCCGACCGGCTCGGCATGAAGCACATCCGGGTGCTGGAGGTGGCGACCTTCTACACTCAGTTCCAGCTGGCGCCGGTGGGGTCGGTCGCGCACATCCAGGTGTGCGGTACGACGCCCTGCATGCTGCGCGGCTCCGACGGCATCATCGAGGTCTGCAAGACCCGCATCGCCCATCACGCCCACGAGCTCTCCGCCGACGGCAGGTTCTCGTGGGAAGAGGTCGAGTGCCTGGGTGCCTGCGTCAACGCCCCGATGGTGGCGGTGGCCAGCGACACTTACGAGGACCTGACGATCGACACGTTCAACGCGGTGCTCGATGCCTTCGAGCGCGGCGAGACGCCTGCACCCGGCCCGCAGAACGGCCGCAACGGCGCCATGGCCGAGGGCGGCCAGACGTCGCTGACCGATCCGGGGCTCTACGACGGTTCGTACCGCGTCAACATCGTGACGCAGGGCAAGTGACGAGGACGCCGTCCGGCGACGGACGGCGGAACGATCCGGCGGCGACGTCGGGTGGTGTTCGAGAGGCGACTGGGAAGAGACCGATGCTCCACGACAAGGACCGCATCTTCACCAACATCTACGGTCTTCAGGACAAGAGCCTGAAGGGCGCGATGTCGCGTGGCCTCTGGGACGGCACCAAGCAGATCCTGGAAATGGGTCGCGATTGGATCATCGACCAGATGAAGGCCTCGGGCCTGCGCGGCCGCGGCGGCGCCGGCTTCCCGACCGGCCTCAAGTGGTCGTTCATGCCCAAGGTCTCCGACGGCCGGCCGCACTATCTGGTGGTCAACGCCGACGAGTCCGAACCGGGCACCTGCAAGGATCGCGAGATCCTGCGCAACGACCCGCACCACCTGATCGAGGGCTGCCTCCTGGCCTCCTTCGCGATGGGGGCGAACGTCGCCTACATCTACGTGCGCGGCGAGTTCATCCGCGAGCGCGAGGCGCTGCAGGCGGCGATCGACGAGTGCTACGCGGCGAAGCTGATCGGCAAGGACAACGTCCACGGCTATCCCTTCGACCTCTACGTCCATCATGGCGCCGGCGCCTACATCTGCGGCGAAGAGACGGCGCTGCTCGAGTCTCTCGAGGGCAAGAAGGGCCAGCCGCGTCTGAAGCCGCCGTTCCCGGCCAACGTCGGCCTCTACGGTTGCCCGACGACGGTCAACAACGTCGAATCGATCGCGGTGGCGCCGACCATCCTGCGCCGCGGCGGTGCCTGGTTCGCCGGCTTCGGCCGCCCGAACAACACCGGCACCAAGCTCTTCTGCGTCTCCGGCCACGTCAATCGGCCGGCGACCTTCGAAGAGGAGATGGGCGTTCCCTTCAAGGAACTCATCGACAAGCACTGCGGCGGCATCCGCGGCGGCTGGGACAACCTGCTGTGCGTCATCCCGGGCGGCTCCTCGGTGCCGCTGGTGCCGGCCGCGGACATCCTCGACGCGCCGATGGACTTCGACGGCCTCAAGGGCGTCGGTTCGTCGCTCGGCACCGCGGCGGTCATCGTCATGGACAAGTCGACCGACGTCATCCGGGCGATCGCGCGGTTGTCCTACTTCTATCGCCACGAGAGCTGCGGCCAGTGCACGCCGTGCCGCGAGGGCACCGGCTGGATGTGGCGCGTCATGGAACGTCTGGTGAAGGGCGAGGCCGAGATGTCGGAGATCGACATGCTCCTCCAGGTCACCAAGCAGGTCGAGGGACACACCATCTGCGCGCTCGGCGACGCCGCAGCGTGGCCGATCCAGGGACTGATCAAGCATTTCCGCCCCCTGATCGAAGAGCGCATCGCTTCCAAGAAGTCGATGCGCGTGGCGGCGGAGTGAGGAACGGGCATGGCCAAGATCAAGATCGACGGCAACGAGATCGACGTCGCAGCGGAAGCGACGCTGCTGCAGGCCTGTGAAGCGGCCGGCGCGGAAGTGCCGCGCTTCTGCTTCCACGAGCGCCTGTCGGTCGCCGGCAATTGCCGCATGTGTCTGGTCGAGGTGAAGGGCGGTCCGCCGAAGCCGCAGGCCTCCTGCGCCATGTCGGTCAAGGACCTGCGCCCGGGCCCGAACGGCGAGCCGCCGGAGGTCTACACCAACACGCCGATGGTCAAGCGCGCCCGCGAAGGCGTGATGGAGTTCCTGCTGATCAACCATCCGCTCGACTGCCCGATCTGCGATCAGGGCGGCGAGTGCGATCTCCAGGATCAGGCGATGGCCTACGGCATCGACGCCGGCCGGTTCCACGAGAACAAGCGCGCCGTCGAGGACAAGTACATCGGCCCGCTGGTCAAGACGGTGATGACGCGCTGCATCCAGTGCACGCGCTGTGTCCGCTTCACCGCGGAAGTCGCCGGCGCCGGCGATCTCGGCCTCATCTCGCGCGGCGAGGACGTCGAGATCACCACCTATCTCGGCGCCGCCATGGCCTCCGAGCTGCAGGGCAACGTCGTCGACCTCTGCCCGGTCGGCGCGTTGACCTCGCGCCCCTACGAGTTCACCGCCCGTCCGTGGGAGCTGACCAAGACCGAGTCGATCGACGTCATGGACGCCGTCGGCTGCAACATCCGCGTCGACGTCAAGGGCCGCGAAGTGGTCCGCATCCTGCCGCGCCTCAACGAGGACGTGAACGAGGAGTGGATCTCCGACAAGACCCGCCACGTCGTCGACGGCCTCAAGACCCAGCGTCTCGATCGGCCCTACGTCCGCGTCGGCGGCAAGCTCACCGCTTCGACATGGCCGCACGCCCTCGGCGTCGTCGCCGAGAAGCTGAAGGGCACGGATCCGAAGAAGGTCGGCATCGTCGTCGGCGACTTCGCCTCTGCCGAAGAGCTCTTCGCGGTGAAGTCCCTGGCCGACGCCCTCGGCATCGCCAACCTCGACGGCCGCGCCGACGGCTCGTGCCTCGACGGTGCGGCCGGCCGCGGATCCTACCTCTTCAACGCCACCATCGCCGGCATCGAAGCCGCCGACGCCATCCTGATCGTGGGTTCCAACCCGCGGCTCGAGGCGCCGGTGCTCAACGCCCGCATCCGCAAGCGCTGGCGCAGGGGCGGTTGCACGATCGGCGTCATCGGCGAAGAGGCCGATCTCAACTACGCCTACAATTTCCTCGGTGAGGGCCCGAACGCGGTGGCGAACCTCGCCTCCGGCAACAACGGCTTCCTCGAGGTGCTGAAGGGCGCTTCGAAGCCGCTGATCCTCGTCGGCAACGCCGTCACCGCCCGCGACGACGGCCCGGCCGTGATCGCGGCGCTGGCCAAGCTCGCCGTCGACGTCGGTGCGGCCACGGCCGAGTGGAACGGCTTCTCGATCCTGCACACCGCCGCGAGCCGCGTCGCCGCGCTCGATCTCGGTGTGGTGCCGGGTGAGGGCGGTCTTTCGACCAGGGACATCCTCGCCGGCTGCGCCTCGGGCGCGATCGAGACGCTGATCCTGGTCGGCGCCGACGAGATCGACACCTCGAAGCTCGGCTCGACCTTCGTCGTCTATCTCGGCACCCACGGCGACGCCGGCGCGCATCGCGCGGACGTCATCTTGGCCGGTGCGGCCTACACCGAGAAGTCCGGCACCTGGGTCAACACCGAGGGTCGCGTTCAGGTCGGCGCCCGTGCGGCCTTCCCGGTCGGCGACGCGCGCGAAGACTGGGCGATCTTCAGGGCGCTCTCGGCGCTCGTCGGCAAGACGCTGCCCTTCGACAGTCTGGCGCAGCTGCGCGCAGCGCTCGAAGCGGCGCATCCGACCTATGCCGGGGTCGACGAAATCGCGGCAGGCCACCATGAAGACGTCGCGAAGCTCGCGGCCGGCGCCGGTGGCGCGCTCGCCGGGGCCGACTTCGTCTCGCCGGTGACCGACTTCTATCTGACCAACCCGATCGCGCGTGCCTCGGCGATCATGGCCGAATGCTCGAAGCTCGCCGCGGCTCGCGTCGCGGCGGCGGCGGAATGAGGGGGAGAGCGTGATGGCGTCGTTCTGGGCCGACTATCTCTGGCCTCTCATCATCATCGCGGCGCAGTCGCTGCTGCTGATGGTCGTTCTCCTGGTGCTCATCGCCTACATCCTCTACGCCGACCGCAAGATCTGGGCGGCGGTGCAGATGCGGCGCGGTCCCAACATCGTCGGCCCGTGGGGACTGTTCCAGTCCTTCGCCGACATGATCAAGTTCGTGCTCAAGGAGCCGACGATCCCGGCTTCGGCCAACAAGGGCATCTTCCTGCTGGCGCCGCTCGTCTCGGCGACGGTGGCGCTCGGCGCCTGGGCGGTGATCCCGGTGGCCGACGGTTGGGTGGTGTCGAACATCAACGTCGGCATCCTCTACATCATGGCGATCTCGTCGCTCGGCGTGTACGGCACGATCATGGGCGGCTGGGCGTCGAACTCGAAGTATCCGTTCCTGTCGGCGTTGCGCTCGGCGGCGCAGATGGTCAGCTACGAGGTCTCCATCGGCTTCGTGATCATCACCGTGCTGCTCTGCGTCGGTACGCTCAATCTCTCCGAGATCGTGCGCTACCAGCAGGACCACGGCCTCGCCCACATGCTCGGCATTCCCTGGGCGTCGTTCCTGAACTGGTACTGGCTGCCACTGTTCCCGATGTTCGTGATCTTCTTCATCTCGGCGCTGGCCGAGACGAACCGCCCGCCGTTCGATCTGGCGGAAGCGGAATCCGAACTCGTGGCCGGCTTCATGGTCGAGTACGGCTCCACGCCCTACATGGTGTTCATGCTGTCGGAGTACGTGGCGATCACGGTCCAGTGCGCCATGACGACGATTCTGTTCATGGGCGGATGGCTGCCGCCGTTCGACTTCGCACCCTTCACCTGGGTGCCGGGCATCGTCTGGTTCACGCTGAAGTCGCTGCTCGTCTTCTTCATGTTCGCCATGGCGAAGGCGATCGTGCCGCGCTACCGCTACGACCAGCTGATGCGTCTCGGGTGGAAGGTCTTCCTGCCGCTGTCGCTGGGCATGGTGGTGATCGTCGCGGCTGTTCTGCAGGTGATGGGCTGGGCGCCCTGAGCCTGCCGCAGGGAAGGGGAGGGACGGCATGGAACTGTCTCTCGCCGGTCTGATCGGAGCCCTCGTCGGGCTGATGATCGGGGTGATCGATTTCGGCTTCGTCGCGATGCTGTTGCGGCGGGCCTTCGAGAAGGGGACCGGCTCGACCGGGGTGATCCGCCGCGCGGAGACCCTCGAGACGGTCCTGAAAGTGGCCTTCGTGGTCAACGCACTGGTCTTCGCCGGCCTCGGGTATTGGTTCGGCGCCACCATGGGCGGTTGATCGCGGCAGTGAACCTGACGAACCCCGGGCGACCGGGGAGAGGAAGCGGGTGGAAGATGAGACTCGATCGGGCAGCGAAGTCCTTGTTCCTGAAGGAGTTCGTATCGGCGTTCTTCCTGTCGATGCGCTACTTCTTCGCGCCCAAGGCGACCTTGAACTACCCCTTCGAAAAGGGTGCGGTCTCGCCGCGGTTCCGCGGTGAGCATGCGCTGCGCCGTTATCCCAACGGCGAAGAGCGCTGCATCGCCTGCAAGCTGTGCGAAGCCATCTGTCCGGCCCAGGCGATCGTCATCGAGGCGGCGCCGCGCGGCAACGACCAGACGCGGCGCACCACGCGCTACGACATCGACATGGTGAAGTGCATCTACTGCGGCTTCTGCCAGGAGGCCTGTCCGGTCGACGCCATCGTCGAGGGGCCGAACTTCGAGTTCGCCACAGAGACGCGCGAGGAACTCTACTACGACAAGGCCAAGCTGCTCGCCAACGGCGAGCGCTGGGAGCGCGAGATCGCTCGCAACATCGAAATGGATGCGCCCTACCGCTGAGATGCGGCCGGGCGGGATGCCGCCCATGGCCGTCGGGGATGACCGATGATCCTGAAAGCCCTCTTCTTCTACCTCTTCGCGGCGATGACCGTCGGGTCGGCCTTCATGGTCATCTCGGCGCGCAACCCGGTCCATTCGGTGCTGTTCCTGATCCTAGCCTTCTTCAATGCGGCGGGGCTCTTCGTGCTGATGGGCGCCGAGTTCCTGGCGATGCTGCTGGTGGTCGTCTACGTCGGCGCGGTGGCGGTGCTGTTCCTCTTCGTCGTGATGATGCTCGACGTCGACTTCACCGAACTGCGCGAGGGGTTCCTGCAGTATCTGCCGATCGGCTCGGTGATCGGTCTGGTGCTCCTCGCCGAGCTCCTGATGGTGGTCGGCGGCTGGGCGATCGACCCGGGTCTGGTCGGCAAGGGTGCGGTGCCCTACGCCGCCGGTTCCGGCAACGTCCAGGCGATCGGCGAGGTGCTCTACACCAAGTACGTCTATTTCTTCCAGGGGGCGGGTCTCGTCCTCCTGGTGGCGATGATCGGCGCGATCGTGCTGACGCTGCGCCACAAGCCCTTCGTCAAGCGGCAGGACATCTCCGAGCAGGTGGCGCGCGGTCCCGCGACCGCCATCGAGATCGTCCACGTGGAAACGGGCAAGGGAATGTGAGGAGTGCCGGCCGGGCGACCGGCCGGGTGCTCGGTCCGCGGGCGAGAGGGTCGCGCGCGGGGGTCGGTCGAGGTGAGATCCGGGTGAACCGGGCTCCTCGGGCAAGACGGGGGAAGTCATGGAAATCGGCTTGTCGCACTACCTCTCGGTGGCCGCGATCCTGTTCACGCTGGGGGTGTTCGGCATCTTCCTCAACAGGAAGAACGTCATCGTCATCCTCATGTCGGTCGAGCTGATCCTTCTCGCCGTCAACATCAACTTCGTCGCCTTCTCCGCCGCGCTGGGTGACCTCGTCGGCCAGATCTTCGCCATGCTGATCCTGACCGTCGCGGCCGCCGAAGCGGCGATCGGTCTGGCGATCCTGGTGGTCTTCTTCCGCAACCGCGGCTCGATCGCGGTGGAAGACGTCAACGTCATGAAGGGGTGAGCGGTCTCATGTTCACGGCGATCGTCTTTCTCCCGCTCCTCGGCTTCCTGATCGCAGGCGCCATGACGCTGCTGCCCTACGGCGCCGCCCCGATGGGCGCGGCCAACCTGGGCCACGGCGCGCATGGGCACGATGCTCACGGCCACGACGACGACCACGGCCATGGCCATGGCCATGGTCACGAGCACCACGAGGCGAAGGCGCTGGCGCGTCCCGCCGAACTCGTCACCTCCGGCTTTCTGATCGTCGCCGCGCTCCTCTCCTGGGTCGCCTTCGTCCAAGTCGGTCTCGGCGATCATCACGGCGCCTTCAAGGTGCCGCTCCTGCCGTGGATCCACACCGCCGGCCTGTCGGTCGACTGGTCGATCCGCGTCGACACGCTGACCGCGGTCATGCTGGTGGTGGTCAACACCGTCTCGGCGCTCGTCCACGTCTATTCGATCGGCTACATGAGCCACGATCCCGACCGGCCGCGCTTCTTCGCCTATCTGTCGCTGTTCACCTTCGCCATGCTGATGCTGGTGACCTCCGACAATCTGGTGCAGATGTTCTTCGGCTGGGAAGGCGTCGGTCTCGCCTCCTACCTCTTGATCGGCTTCTGGTTCCAGAAGCCCTCGGCCAACGCCGCCGCGATCAAGGCCTTCGTCGTCAACCGCGTCGGCGACTTCGGCTTCATCCTCGGCATCTTCGGCGTGTTCTGGCTGTTCGGCACCATCGACTACGACACGATCTTCGCGTCGGCCGGCTCGATGAAGGGCAAGGAGATCGTCTTCCTCGGCTGGCACGTCGACGCGATGACGACGCTGTGCCTGCTCCTGTTCCTCGGTGCGATGGGCAAGTCGGCGCAGTTCCTGCTGCACACCTGGTTGCCGGACGCGATGGAGGGCCCGACGCCGGTCTCCGCCCTGATCCACGCCGCGACCATGGTCACCGCCGGCGTCTTCATGGTGGCGCGCCTGTCGCCGCTGTTCGAGCAGTCGCCGACGGCGCTCACCGTCGTCACCCTGGTCGGTGCGCTCACCGCCTTCTTCGCCGCGACCGTCGGTCTGGTGCAGAACGACATCAAGCGCATCATCGCCTATTCGACCTGCTCGCAGCTGGGCTACATGTTCGTCGGCCTCGGCGTCGGTGCCTACGGGGCGGGTATCTTCCACCTCTTCACCCACGCCTTCTTCAAGGCGCTCCTGTTCCTCGGTGCCGGCTCGGTGATCCATGCGGTCTCCGGTGAGCAGGACATCCGCAACATGGGCGGGCTGAAGAGCCACATCAAACTCACCTACGCGATGATGATCGTCGGCACGCTGGCGCTGACCGGCGTCGGCATCCCCGGCACGCCGTTCGGCTTCGCCGGCTACAACTCCAAGGACGCGATCATCGAAGCGGCCTTCGTCGGCGGGAACGCCGTCGCCGGTCTCGCCTTCGCGCTCCTGGTGATCGCCGCGCTGTTCACCTCGTTCTACTCCTGGCGCCTGATCTTCAAGACCTTCTGGGGCGCCCCGCGCGCTTCGAAGGAGGTCATGGAGCACGTCCACGAGAGCCCGTCGGTGATGACGGTGCCGCTGATGGTGCTCGCCACCGGTGCGGTGCTCGCCGGCATGGTGTTCACCGGCCTGTTCATCGGCCACGAGTACGGCGAGTTCTGGAAGGGCGCGCTGTTCACCGACGCGAACAACCACGTGCTCGAGCACATGCACCATGTGCCGACCTGGGTGAAGTTCGCGCCCTTCGTGGCGATGCTGACCGGTCTGATCGTCGCCTACTGGTTCTACGTCGCCGCGCCGTCGGTGCCGGAGAAGCTGGCGGAGACGATGCCCGGTCTGCATCGCTTCCTGCTCAACAAGTGGTACTTCGACGAGCTCTACGACTTCCTGTTCGTGAACCCGGCGAAGAAGCTCGGCCGCTTCCTGTGGAAGGAGGGTGACGGGCGCGTCATCGACGGGTTCGGGCCGGACGGCGTGTCGGCGCGGGTCGTCGACGTCACGAACCGCGTCGTCGCGCTGCAGTCGGGCTACGTCTACCACTACGCCTTCGCCATGCTGATCGGTGTCGCGGCGCTGGTGACCTATGTGATGTTCGGGGGAGTTCGGTGATGGGCAATTCACTGCTCACGATCGTCACGTTCCTGCCGCTGGTCGGCGTGCTGTTCCTCGCGCTGGTGCGCGGCGACGACGAGGTGGCGAAGCGCAACATCCGGGTGATCGCGCTGATCACCACGGTGGTGACCTTCCTGGTGTCGCTCCTGATCTGGAGCCGGTTCGATCCCTCGAACCCGGGCTTCCAGATGGTGGAGAAGTCGACCTGGCTCGGTGGTCTGTTCAACTACCACATGGGCGTCGACGGCATCTCCGTCGCCTTCGTGATCCTGACCACCTTCCTCATGCCCTTCTGCATCCTCGCCTCCTGGGACAGCGTGCAGAACCGGGTGAAGGAGTACATGATCGCCTTCCTGGTGCTCGAGACGCTGATGATCGGCGTCTTCACCGCGCTCGATCTGATGCTCTTCTACGTCTTCTTCGAGGCCGGCCTCATTCCGATGTTCATCATCATCGGCGTGTGGGGTGGACCGCGTCGCGTCTACGCCTCGTTCAAGTTCTTCCTCTACACCCTGCTCGGCTCGGTGCTGATGCTCATCGCCATGCTGGCGATGTACTTCCAGGCCGGCACCGCCGACATCCCGACGCTCTTGCAGCACAACTTCCCGGCCACCCTGCAGACCTGGGCCTTCCTCGCCTTCTTCGCCTCTTTCGCGGTGAAGATGCCGATGTGGCCGGTCCACACCTGGCTGCCCGACGCCCACGTCGAGGCGCCGACGGCCGGTTCGGTGATCCTGGCGGGCATCCTCCTGAAGATGGGCGGCTACGGCTTCCTGCGCTTCTCGATCCCGATGTTCCCGCTGGCGTCGGAGTACTTCCAGCCGATGATCTTCACCCTCTCGGTGGTGGCGATCGTCTACACCTCGCTGGTGGCGCTGGCGCAGGAGGACATCAAGAAGCTGATCGCCTATTCGTCGGTCGCCCACATGGGCTACGTGACCATGGGCATCTTCACGCTCAACGCCGCCGGTCTCCAGGGCGCCATCTTCCAGATGATCTCCCACGGCTTCGTGTCGGGCGCGCTGTTCCTCTCGGTCGGCGTCATCTACGACCGCATGCACACCCGCGACATCGCCGCCTACGGCGGTCTGGTGAACCGGATGCCGTGGTACGCCGTGGCCTTCCTGGTGTTCACCATGGCCAACGTCGGCCTGCCGGGCACCTCGGGCTTCGTCGGCGAGTTCCTCACCCTGCTCGGCGCCTATCGCGCCAACACCTGGGTGGCGCTGTTCGCCGCGTCCGGCGTGATCCTGTCGGCCGGTTATGCGCTGTGGCTGCTGGCTCGGGTGATGAACGGCAAGCTCGAAAAGCCGTCGCTCCAGGGCATCCTCGACCTCGACTGGCGCGAGCGCATCGTCGTCGTGCCGCTGGTCCTGGTGACGATCTTCTACGGTGTCTATCCGGCGCCGGTGCTGAACGCTTCGGAAGCCTCGGTGCAGGCGCTGGTGACCAAGACGCAGGCGGCGATCGCCGCCGCCGGCAAGGTCGCGGCGCTGGTCGCCAACTGAGAGACGAGGGGAGGGGGATCCCCCCCTCTCGACGACAGAAGATGGACGAACCGCGGCGGGTGAACCCCGCGGGGATGTGACGACAGGGGCTGTGAGGCCGACATGACACTCGATCTGATGCCGGTGATGCCGGAGATCCTCCTCGCGATCGGCGCGCTGGCGCTTCTCATGCTCGGCGTCTTCGTCGGCGAGAAGTCGGTCGGCGTGGTGACCTGGGGCGCCGTGCTCGCCCTCGTCGTCGCGTTGGTGTGGGTGCTGGTCGGACCGACCTCGGCGTCGGCCTTCGGTGGCACCTTTGTCGTCGACCCCTTCTCCACCTTCATGAAGGTGCTGGCGCTGGTCGGTTCGGCCACCGCGATCGTGCTGTCGGCGCGACCGGCGGCGACCGACAAGTGGGGGCGCTTCGAGTATCCGGTACTGGTGGTGCTCGCCACCGTCGGCATGATGGCGATGATCTCGGCCAACGACCTGATCTCGCTCTATCTCGGCCTCGAGCTGCAGTCGCTCGCCCTCTACGTCGTCGCCTCGATCGATCGCGACAATCTGAAGTCGACGGAAGCGGGCCTGAAGTACTTCGTCCTCGGCGCGCTCTCCTCGGGCATGCTGCTCTACGGCGCGTCGATGCTCTACGGCTTCACCGGCCACACCGGCTTCCCGGAGATCGCGGCGCATCTGAAGGCGCACGGCGTGTCGCTCGGCCTGGTCTTCGGCCTCGTCTTCGTGCTCGCCGGCCTCGCCTTCAAGATCTCGGCCGTGCCGTTCCACATGTGGACGCCCGACGTCTACGAGGGCGCGCCGACCCCGGTCACCGCCTTCTTCGCCGGTGCGCCGAAGGTCGCCGCCTTCGCGCTGGTGATCCGCGTCGTCGCCGAGGCGCTCGGACCGGCGGGCCACAACTGGCAGCAGATCATCGTCTTCATCGCCTTCGCCTCGATGGCGCTCGGCGCCTTCGCCGGTATCGGCCAGACCAACATCAAGCGCCTGATGGCCTATTCGTCGATCGGTCACATGGGCTACGCGCTGGTCGGTCTCGCCGCCGGCACCGTGCAGGGCATCGCCGGCGTGTCGATCTATCTCGCCATCTATCTGGTGACGACGCTCGGCACCTTCGCGCTGATCCTGTCGATGCGCCGTGACGGCAAGGCGGTCGAGGACATCGCCGATCTCGCCGGCCTGTCGCGGTCGCAGCCGCTCGTCGCCTTCGGCCTGTCGATGCTGCTGTTCAGCCTCGCCGGCATCCCGCCGCTCGCCGGCTTCTTCGGCAAGTTGTACGTCTTCCTAGCCGCCGTCGAGGCCAAGCTCTTCGTGCTGGCCGTCCTCGGCGTGCTGGCGAGCGTCGTCGGCGCCTTCTACTACATCCGCATCGTCAAGGTGATCTACTTCGACGAGCCGGCGGCCGAACTCGATCGTCCGTCGATCGAGCAGAAGGTGGTGTTCGCCGTCGCTTCGATCTTCGTGCTGGTCTTCGTCTTCGCCGGCAACGGTATCGTGTCGGCGGCCAATGCCGCGGCCAAGACCTTCTTCTGATGGTCGCGACCACGCCCGGCGGCCGGCATCCGGCCGCCGCGGACGGACGCTCCTGGCGGGTGGAGCGCTTCGCCGTTCTGCCCTCCACCAACGACGCGGCGCTCGATCGCGCCCGCGCCGGTGATCCCGGTCAGCTGTGGATCGTCGCCGATCGTCAGACCTCCGGTCGCGGTCGGCGCGGTCGTGTCTGGGTGTCGGAAACGGGCAATCTCTTCGCCTCGGCGCTGCTGATCGATCCGTGCGAGCCGATGCATCTCGCCGAGCTGCCGTTCGTCGCGGTGACCGCGGCGCGCCGTGCCGTCGCCGCTCACGTGGCGCGCGGGGACAGCCGGGTGAAGATCAAATGGCCGAACGACCTGTTGGTCGACGGCCGCAAGGTCGCCGGGATCCTGCTCGAGTCGACGAAGATCGCCGATGGCCGTACGGCGGTCGCCGTCGGCATCGGCATCAATTGCAAGGAGGCGCCGGCCGCCACCGAGACGCCGGCGACGAGCCTGCTCGCCTGCGGCTGTTCGGTGCTGCCGGAGATGCTCTTCGACGATCTCGCCGAGGCGCTGGCGCGGATGTTGGCGATCTGGGAGACCGGGTTCGGCTTCGGCGCGGTGCGCAACGAATGGCTCGGCCATGCCGTCGGGCTCGGTGGACCGATCCGGGTGCGCCGCGTCGACGGCGAGGAGCACGGGATCTTCGAAGCGATCGACACCGCCGGGCGGCTGGTGCTGAGGACCGCCGACGGCGGACGGCGGACGATCTCGGCCGGTGACGTGTTCTTCCCCGACGGTCGGGGAACGGAGTGACGATGGCGAAGCGCAAGCCCGCGGGCGACGAACTGGTTTTCCTGCCGCTCGGCGGCGTCGGCGAGATCGGCATGAACCTCGCCCTCTACGGCTTCGGCCCGGAGGACGACCGCCAATGGCTGATGGTCGACTGCGGCATCACCTTCGCCTCGGAATTCGACGAGCCGGGTGTCGAGCTGATCTTCCCCGACATCCGCTTCATCGAGGAAGAGCGCAAGAACCTCGTCGGCATCGTCATCACCCATGCCCACGAGGACCATTTCGGCGCCCTGCTCGAGGTGTGGCCCAAGCTGAAGTGCAAGGTCTTCATGACCCCCTTCGCCGCCGACCTGCTGGAGGCCAAGGCGGCGGGCGAGGCGGGCTCGCCGGAGATCCCGGTCACCCGTTTCACCGCCGGCGACACGCTGCACCTCGCGCCCTTTGCGGTCGAGGCGATCGCCGTCGCCCATTCGATCCCCGAGGCCGTATCGCTGGCGATCACCACGTCGCTCGGCACGGTGATCCACACCGGCGACTGGAAAGTCGACGAGACGCCGGTGCTCGGCTGGGCGACCGACTTCGATCGTTTCCGTGAACTCGGCGACAAGGGTGTGCGGGCGCTCATCTCGGATTCGACCAACGTGCTGCGCGACGGCTCGAGCCCGTCGGAGAAGGAGGTGGCCGCGTCCCTCGCCGAGCTCGTCGCCTCGGCTCCCGGCCGTGTCTGCGTCACCACCTTCGCCTCGAACGTCGGCCGCGTCCGTGCGGTCGCCGAAGCGGCGCTCGCCGCCGAGCGCAACGTCGTGGTGCTGGGCCGCGCCATGCGCCGGGCGATCGACGTCGCCAAGGAACTCGGCTACCTCGACGGCCTGCCGGAGTTCCTCGACCAGGAGGCCTACGGCTACCTGCCGCGCGACAAGGTGGTGGCGCTTCTGACCGGATCCCAGGGCGAGAGCCGCGCCGCGCTCGCGCGGATCGCCCAGGGCGACCACCGCCACATCGCCATGTCCGCCGGCGACCGCATGATCTTCTCGTCGCGCACCATCCCGGGCAACGAGAAGTCGGTGAACGCCATCCAGAATGCGCTCGCCAAGGTGGGGGTGAAGATCATCACCGACCGCGATGCGCTGGTGCACGTCTCCGGCCACCCGCGGCGCGGCGAGATGAAGCGTCTCTACGAGGCGGTCAGGCCGCAGGTCGCGGTGCCGGTCCACGGCGAGGCGCTGCACCTCTCCGTCCATGCGGAATTCGCCCGCTCGATGGGCGTCGGCGAGATCGGCCACGCCTGGAACGGCAAGATGCTGCGTCTGGCGCCGGGACCGGTGGAGGAGGTCGACGAGGTCTTCACCGGGCGGATCTTCCGCGACGGCAATCTCATGGTCGAGCCGGACAAGTCGGGCACCAGCGCCCGCCGCAAGGCATCCTTCGCCGGCGTCGTGGCGGTGTCGCTGGTGATCGACGCCAAGGGCAATTCGCTCGCCGAGCCGGAAGTGGCGCTGATCGGCCTGCCGGAGGAGGACGAGCGCGGCATGCCCTTCCGCGACACCATCGAGGTCGCAGCCGGCAACACGCTCGACGGCCTGCCGCGGGCGCGGCGCAAGGACGTCGAGATGGTGCGCGACGCGGTCAAGCGCGCGGTGCGCGGCGCGGTGAACGAGCGCTGGGGCAAGAAGCCGATCGTCGAGGTGATGATCTCGGTGGTGTGAGGCGCGGCTTCGGGCTACGACCATCGACACCACCGCCGGGGATTGCCCGGCGCCGGAGACGGGACTAATCGTCGTCGCACGTTCTGTCCGTCATTCGAGGAGAAGCCCCATGATCGGTCGTCTCAACCATGTCGCCATCGCGGTGAAGAACCTCGAGGCCGCCACCGCGGTCTATCGCGACACGCTCGGCGCCAAGGTCTCGGCGCCGCTGCCGCAGCCCGATCACGGCGTCACCGTCGTCTTCGTCGAGTTGCCCAACACCAAGGTCGAACTGCTCGAGCCGCTGGGCGAGGCCTCGACCATCGCCAAGTTCGTCGAGAAGAACCCGGACGGCGCCATCCATCATCTCTGCTACGAGGTCGAGGACATCATCGCCGCCCGCGACAAGCTCAAGGCCGACGGCATGCGTGTTCTCGGCTCGGGCGAGCCGAAGATCGGCGCCCACGGCAAGCCGGTGCTGTTCCTCCACCCGAAGGACTTCTGCGGCACGCTCGTGGAGATCGAGCAGGTCTGATCCTGCCGCCCCTTGCGGCGGACCCGTTTCGCGTTCCAGGATGGGCGTCGGCGCCGGCCGGCGCCCTTTTCCGTTTCGAGCCCTCGAGGTCCCATGAAGATCGGTACGTTGGTCGCGATGTATTTCGTGATCTGGTGGATCTGCCTGTTCGCGGTGCTGCCGCTGAAGGTCAGGACGCAGGGCGAATCGGGGGAGGTGGTGCCGGGGACGCCGGCCTCTGCGCCGGCGAGGCCGCAGCTGCTGCTCAAGGCCGGCCTCACCACGGTGCTCGCCGCGATCGTCCTCGCCGGCATCGTCGCGCTGCTCAACTCGGGGATCGGTCTCGACGACATCCCGTTCTTCCCGAAATTCGGCAAACCGGTCTGACCGGCCTCACCGATCGATGCCGTCGATCGATCCGATCCGAGAATTTCATCGCCGGCGGCCGCCGCCCGATCTCGTCGACGGGCGGTGATTGCGGCATGATCGCGGCTCGCCGGAGACCAAGGCCCATGACGCGTCCCACCGCGGTCCGCACCGCCCGCACCACCTGCCCGCACGATTGTCCCTCGACCTGCAGCCTCGAGGTCGAGGTGCTCGACGAGCGCACCATCGGGCGCGTTCGCGGCTCGACGGAGAACAGCTACACGGCCGGGGTGATCTGCGCCAAGGTCGCCCGCTACGCCGAACGGGTGCATGCGCCGAACCGTCTGGTGACGCCGCTCGCCCGCTCCGGCCCCAAGGGCTCGGGTCAGTTCCGCGAGATCTCGTGGGACGAGGCGCTCGACCGCATCGCCGAGGCCTTCCTCGCGGCGGAGGCGAAGCACGGCGCGGAAGCGGTCTGGCCCTACTACTACGCCGGCACCATGGGGCTGGTGCAGCGCGACGGCATCAACCGGCTGCGCCACGCCAAGAAGTATTCCGAGGAGTTCGGCACCATCTGCACCAACCTCGCCTGGACCGGCTGGATCGCCGGCACCGGGCGGCTCGCCGGCGCCGATCCGCGCGAGATGGCGAAGTCGGATCTGGTGGTGATCTGGGGGACGAACCCGGTCTCGACCCAGGTCAACGTCATGACCCACGCGATCCGGGCGCGCAAAGAGCGCGGCGCCAGGATCGCCGTCATCGACGTCTATCGCACCTCGACCATGGAGCAGGCGGACATCGGTCTGATCCTGCGTCCCGGCACCGACGCGGCGCTCGCCTGCGCCGTCATGCACGTGCTGTTCCGCGACGGCCTCGCCGATCGCGATTATCTGGCGACGTATGCGGACGTGCCGGCCGAACTCGAGGCCCATCTCGCCTCCCGCACGCCGGAATGGGCGGCGGCGATCACCGGCCTGTCGGTGGCCGAGATCGAGGAATTCGCGCGCGCCGTCGGCACGACGCCGAAGACCTTCTTCCGCCTCGGCTACGGCTTCTCGCGTCAGCGCAACGGCACGGTCGCCATGCATGCGGCGAGCTGCGTGCCGGTCGTCGCCGGATCGTGGCGGCACGAAGGGGGAGGGGCCTTCCACAACAACGGCGCCATCTTCCGCACCGACAAGACGCTGGTCGAGGGCACCGACCTGCGCGACCGTTCAGTTCGCCGGCTCGATCAGAGCCGCATCGGGGCGGTGCTGACCGGCGATCCGGTCTCGCTGAAGGGTGGGTCACCGGTCACGGCGATGCTGATCCAGAACACCAACCCGATGTCGGTGGCGCCCGACCAGGAGAAGGTGCGCGCCGGGTTCGCGCGCGACGATCTCTTCGTCGCGGTGCACGAGCAGTTCATGACCGACACGGCGAAGATGGCCGACATCGTCCTGCCGGCCACCACCTTCCTCGAGCACGACGATCTCTATCGCGGCGGCGGCAACCAGTATCTGCTGCTCGGGCCGAAGCTGATCGAGCCGCCGGGGGAGGCGCGCGAGAACCATCGCGTCATCTGCGATCTGGCGAAACGGCTCGGCGTGAGCCATCCCGGTTTCGACATGACGGCGCGCGAACACGTCGACCACATGTTGCGGGTCGCCGGTCTCGGCGGCTTCGACGCCCATGTCGAGCATCCCGCCATCGACTGCCAGCCGGATTTCGAGACGGCGCACTACCTGAAGGGCTTCGCCCACCCCGACGGCCGTTTCCGTTTCGCCCCCGACTGGACGACGATCGTCGCCGAGAACGACGGACCGATGGGGCCGTGGGAGAGCCTGCCGCGCCTGCCCGACCAGTGGGCGGTGACCGAGGAGCCGGATGCCGATCATCCCTTCAAGCTGGTCACGCCACCGGCGCGCAACTTCCTCAATTCCTCCTTCACCGAGACGGCGACGTCGATGGCCAAGGAGCGCGGGCCGCGGGTGAAGATCCATCCGGACGACCTCGCCGACCTCGGCATCGCCGATGGCGAGGAGATCCGCCTCGTCAACGCCCGCGGCGCGGTGATCTCGACCGCCGAGAGCTTCGACGGGGTGCGGTGCGGCGTGGTGATCGCCGAGGGCATCTTCCCCAATTCGGCGCATCGCGACGGCCGCGGCATCAACACGCTGACCGGCGCCGACCAGTGCGCGCCCTACGGCGGTCCGGCCTTCCACGACAACCGGGTTCGGATCGAGCCGACGAAAAATCGGGAGAGTGGCGGCCGCGCCACTTGAGCGCGACGCGGCGTCCGGCTAGGGACGTGGCATTCTTCCTCACGCGTCCGTCGCCGGCGCGTTCTCGCCGCCACGGAGCCCCACATGTCGTCCCTCTCCCGTCGTGCCCTGTCGATCCTGGCCGGCGCCGGTCTCGCCGCGTCTCTCGTCGCTTCCGCTTCGGCCCAGGGCATTCCGGAGAAGGAGATCAACCGCGATCTCGTCCGCCGCGCCCTGCTCGACACCTGCGTCTACGCCGAAGCGGCGAAGGAAGGGGCGAAGAAGGAGAAGGTGGTCGACGCCTGCCAGTGTGCCTCCTTCAAGGTGATGAAGGGCGTCAAGGAGGAGGAGGTCGCCAAGATCTCGTCCGACCGCTCCATCCCCGACGAACTCTACAACGCCACCACCGAGGCCTACGCCACCTGCGTGCGCTGAGGAGCTCGCCCGCGATGACGTCTGCGGCCGGCCTCGACCCCGGCCGTCGTCGTTTCGGCATCGGACGCCGGGGCGTGCTTCGACCAACGGCGCGGATACCGTGCGGCGGCGAAATGCTCTAGAAGGTCCGGGAGCGATCGACGGAGAGCTGCGATGTCCACCACCTTGACCACCGACGGGCTCGATGCGCGCCGCAAGAAGGCGCTCTACCGCTCCTGGCACCGCGGCACCAAGGAGATGGACTTCGTCATGGGGCATTTCGCCGATGCCCACATCGCCGGCCTCTCCGACGCCGACCTCGACGACTACGAAACGCTCCTCGACGTCTCCGACCGCGAACTCTTCGCCTGGATCGTCGGTACCGAGGAGGTCGATCCGATCCACGACCGCCCGGTGTGGCGGGCGATGCGCGAGTTCACCCACGCCGAGAAGAGCGTCTGATACCGCGCTCACGAATTTTCGACTCGATCGGCGTGGATCTACCGAAGGCCCTCGCATCCGGTCCTCTCCCCCCTCGTGGGGGAGAGACGGAGAGAGGGGTCACTCCGGAAGACTCCGCAAGCGCAAGAGTTCGAGGACAGGTCGTATACCCCTCTCCCTGTCCCTCCCCCACGAGGGGAGAGGGGACGTCGGAGCACCGACCTTCGAAACCGAACCGCCCGGAAAACGGTCAGAACTTCGCAAGACTGGTATGAGGAGACCTGTGCGCGGTTGGACCATCATGTTGATTTGATGCGTTTAA
>CALBKH010000095.1 GCA_937892955.1 uncultured Alphaproteobacteria bacterium | reverse complement strand
TGACGGAAGCGCCGTCCGCGCCGTCGGGTCGCCCGCCGCGCCTCGCCAAGGCGTCGGAGGCCCCGGCCCCGGCCCCGGTGGTGACGGAAGCGCCGTCCGCGCCGTCGGGTCGCCCGCCGCGCCTCGCCAAGGCGTCCGAGGCTCCGGCCCCGGCCCCGGTGGTGACGGAAGCGCCGGCCGTGCCGTCTGGTCGCCCGCCGCGTCTCGCCAAGGCGTCCGAGGCTCCGGCCCCGGCTCCGGTGGTGACGGAAGCGCCGGCCGAAACGCCGATGCCTGCGGCTCCGGCCACCTCGCGGCCGCGCCGTGCTCCGGCGAAGGCGCCCGAGGCGGCCCCGGCGCCGGCTCCCGCTCCCGCGACGCGCTCCGGTGGTCGGCCCAAGCCGTCTCGCCAGCGCCGCGGCATCCAAATCAAGACCGATCTGACCTGAGGAGGAGAGGACACATGAGATCCCGGATCTACGCTGCGGTCCTCGCGTCGACCATCGTCTCCTTCGTTCATCCGGCTGCGGCCGCGACGTGGGGCGAACTGACCTCGGGCAACACCAACGGTGCCTCGCAGGGCTCCTACGCGGTCGGTCCCTATGCGGTTCCGCCGCAACAGTCGGGCAACTGCTGGGGATGCGGCCCCGTCGCGCCGCACTACGGCGGGCCGGAAGGCATGCCGCCGTCGCCGCTCGACGCACCGGGCATCGCCACCTTGCCGCCGGCGCTGCTGATGTCGCCCGACGCTTTCCTGCCGATGACCCGTGATGCTCACCTGCCCGTCGGGCAGACCCAGCTCTGGACCTTCGGTCAGATGAACAACACCACGGACCCGTACGACCAAGCGGGTCTGAGTACGCCTTTCATGTATGTGCCCTGGTCGACGCCCCTCTCGGGCTGGACCAATGCGCAGACATGGAACTGGTGGCGCGAACGCGCGGGCGTTCGCTCACCGCTCTGGTAGGTCGCAACCGCGGCCCGCCGACTTGGGAGGCCTGAGAGGAAAAACCCATGCGTACCATCGGAAAGATCGCACTCGTCGTGCTCCTGGGCGGGCTGGCCGAAGCGGCCGTCGCCGCCGAGAACCCCGCTGCCCCGCCGCCGGCCGGCCCCTACGCCGCCCCGGCTCCGGGCGCCCAGACCCCGCCGCCGCCTCCGGGCTGGGGCGCTCCGCCGTGGGCTCAGCCGGCTCCGTCGGCCGACGGCAAGACCGCCGCTCCGGCTCCGGGCTGGGCTCCCCCGCCGCCGCCCCCGCCGCCGCCGTACTATGGTGGCTACCCGGGCTACGGCTACGGCCCGGGCTACGGCTACGGCCCGTATGACGGCTACGGCTCGGGCTACGGCACCGGCCGCGGCTATGGTCGCGGCACCGGTCGCGGCAACATGCGCGGCAACTTCTCCTTCGGTGGCGATGCCGACACCGACATGAACGGCTGGGGCGACGGCTGGGGCAACAACTACGGCCGTCGCGGCTGGGGCCCGGGCAGCTGGGGTCCCGGCTGGTGGTGATAGCCACCCGCATCGCCGGACCGGGATCGATCGCCTCGGCGTTCGATCTCGGGTCGGCGGGCCATTCCGGCGATCGGAGGCCGGGTGAGGCGGGACCGTTCGGTTCCGCCTTCGCCCCCCTCGATGGAGGAACGCGATGAAAGGCATCAGGACTCTTCTGGCTGCCGCCACTCTCGCGACCGCACTCATGGTTCCCGCCGCCGCTCAAGCTCAGTGGTGGGGCGGCAGCCCGTGGGGTGGCGGCCCCTGGGGCGGAGGTCCGTGGGGCGGCTATCCCGGCGGTTGGGGAGGTCCCGGCTGGGGCTCTCCCTACGGTCTGGGGCTCAATCCCTGGGGCCGAGGCTTCGGCCGCACCAACTTCAATTTCTCCACCGATCTCAGTGGTTGGGGCAACGGGTTGGGCAACGGCTGGAGCAACCCGTGGGGCGGTGGCCCCTGGGGTGGATATCCCGGCGGTCTGGGCGGTCCCTGGGGGGGCTATCCGGGCGGTCTGGGCGGTCCGTGGGGCGCCTATCCCGGCGGCTTCCCCGGCAGCCCGATGGGCGGTTTCCCCGGTGGCGTCGGCGGTCCTTGGGGCGGCAGTCCCTGGGGCGGTCGCGGCTTCGGCTGGTGATCCGAAACGTCGAGGGGAGACGGCCGTTCCTTCGCCCGCCTCTCCTCTCTCCTTGTAGCGATGTCCGTACCACGAGGTGTGCCGCATGCTCGCCCGGATCTTCACGCGCCTGTTCTACGCCGCCGTCTTCTTCGCACTCGGCGTCTGGGCCGCGCCCTCCATGGGTGGGCTCGGTCGGATGATCGATTCGGGCGTTTCCGTCGGGACCCAGGGTTTCGACCGGTTGTGGGCCTGGGCGGAGAGCACCGTCTCGGGTGCGCCGGCCGGATGGTCCGCCGCACCCTCGCCCGCCGCTCGGCCGGTGACGGCGCCGGCACCCGTCGCGGCCCCGGCTCCCAAGCCGGTGGTGGCGGCTGCGCCGCCGGCGCCCGCTGCTTCTGTTCCGGCCGCGCCCGCCAAGCCGGCGCCCGCACCCGCCGCGCCACCGGCCGCCGCGCCGGACGTCGGCTCCGATCTTCTCGCCGTGGCGCGCGCCGCTCATGCCCGCGGCGACGTGACCGCTGCGATCCGCGCCTACGAGGATCTCATCGCTCGCCAGCCGAAGGACGCGGCGGTGCGCGGTGAACTCGGCAACGTCTACTGGGCGGCCGGCCGCCTCCAGGACGCCGCCCGCTCCTATCACGGCGCCGCCTCGGTGTTGATCGACGCCGGTCGCATCGCCGATGCGGTTCCGCTCGAGGCGGCGATCCGCAAGGGCGACGGAGCCCTCGCCGACGATCTCGCCAGACGTCTCGCCGCAGCCGGCACCAAGAAGTGAATGATGCGGTCCGGGCGCGGATGAAGTAGGTTGTCGTGGTGTGGGTCCGGGGAGGCAGGCGACATGTGCGCTGCCAAGGCGTCGAAGAACAAGACCGAGAAACGGCCGGACAAGAACGGCAAGAAGGCGCCGGAGAAAGCGAAGAAGTCGGCGCCGGCCTCCGTCGCCGCTTCGCCGAAGACCGACGGTAGTCGCTTCGTCGTCGTCGGCAACCTCAAGGGCGGGTCGGGTAAGAGCACCGTGGTGTTCAACCTCGCGGTGTGGCTCGCCGGCCAGGGCCATCCCGTTCGTCTCGTCGACCTCGACCCGCAGAAGACGCTGTCCGACCTCGTCGCCGTGCGCAACGAACTCGGTTGGGAACCGTTCCTCGAGCCGCCGCTCGACAGCACCGATCTTCCCTCCTTCGGCGCCGGAAGTTGGACGCTGGTCGATGTCGGTGCCGCCGACATGGCCGGCATGTTGGAGGCGGTCGGCTACGCCGATCTCGTCCTCGTGCCGGTGATGCCGGGACAGGCCGACATCTGGGCGACCCAGCGCTATCTCAAGATCATCGACCGCGAACGGCCCGACCACTGCGCCATCCGTCTCTTCGTCAACCGCGCCGATGCCGGCGCCGCGTCGCGCGAGACGCGTGAAGCCGTGGTGGCGCTCGAGGCGATCTCCGGCATGCTCGCCTCCGTCGCCGTTCTGCCCGCCCGTCTCGGCCGGCGCATCGCATTCTGTCGTTCGCTCAGCGAAGGTTCGGCGGTGTTCGAACTGGAGCCGAAGTCCAAGGCGAGCGAAGAGTTCCAGGCCCTCGCCCAGGCCATCGTCGAGCCGCGTCGCGGCCGCAACCGAAAGACCTGAGATGGCCGCCACCAAGACCGCACCGAAGCCCGATCTCGAGAAGGATTACCCGGCCCAGATCTATCAGGCGTCGGAATACCATCCTCCGGAATACGTCGCCTATCTCGACCGCGCCGCCGCGGCGATGCGATCGCTCAAGTTGGTGGTCGCGGGCGTCCTCGCCATCTCCATCCTGCTCGCGGCCTACGGCTTCTTCCTCGTCTACAAACTCACCCACGACACCCACCAGATGGTGCTGCAGACGAGCATCATGGCGCAGGAGATGGTCGCCATGGGCCGCAACATGAACGCCATGGAGGCGAGCGTCGCCAACATGCGCTCCAACATCTCGGATCTGCGCGACAGCCTCGTGGCGATGAACCAGAACGTCGCCTCGATCGACCGCTCGGTCGCCCACATGGCCTCGACCGTCGGCCTGATCCAGCATTCGACCGCCAATCTCGACCGCAGTTTCGGCCCGGCGATGGGCATGCTCAACAATTTCGTTCCCTTCGGCTGGGGCGGCAACAATTGGCCGGGCGCGCCACCGTTCGCGGCACCGCCGCAGCAGGCCCAGCCGCGCTGAGACGAGGCCGCGCGGCGATCCTCGCCGCTCACTCGCCGTCGGTACGCTCGCCGCGGTGCGGCGCCTGAGCATCGACCATGCCGGAGACGAGGTTGAGGCCGAGGAGATCGGCCGCGGTGAACGTCTTGCGCACCACGGGGGTGAGCCGCACCGGCCGGGCGAGGCCTTCCTCCATCCGCCGTCGCGCCGCCACCGCCTCGTCGAGCGTGACCGCGCGAAAGCGCACGTTCTCCCCCGGCCGAATCTGCGCCATGCGGCCGAGATCGGCACCGATCACCGTGGCGATCTTCGGATAGCCGCCGGTCGGCTGGCGATCGGCCATCAGCACGAAGGGCAGTCCCGATCCCGGCACCTGGATCGCCCCGTGGGCGACGGCGTCGGAGACGATGTCGTGGCCGTGCGCGTGGGTGAGCGGCTCGCCCTCGAGGGAATAGGCCATGCGGTCGGAGCGCGGTGACAGCCGCCAGTCGCGTCCGAGGAAGGCGTCGATCTGATCGGCGGCGAAGTGATCGTCCTGCGGGCCGAGGACGACACGGATCGGCCCACGATTCTCGCCGAGTGCCTCGGCGTCGATCGCCGAGACCGTCTCGATCACCCGGCGCGGTCCGAGGATCGCCAACCGGTCGCCCGCCTCGAGGCCGCGGCCGTGGAGCCCGCCGAGGCCGGAACGGGTGTGGGTGGCGCGCGAGCCCAGGACCGGCGGCACGTCGATCGCGCCGGCGACCGAAAGGTGGCACCAGGCACCGCTCGCCCCGGCCCGCACCGTGAGACGCACGCCCGGCTCGAGCCGCAGCGCCACCGCGCTCGGCAGACGCCGATCGTCGAGCCGGATGTCGAACGCCCTGCCGACGACCGCCAGATCGAGCGATCCGCCCTCCGCCGTGACCTCGAGGCCCGCCGCCGAGATCTCGATCGCCGCAGCTTCGATGTCGTTGCCGAGGGCGCGGTTCGCCAGCCGGAAAGCGTTCGGATCCATCGGGCCGCAGCCGGTGACGCCCCAGCGCGAGAAGCCGCGCCGGCCGGAATCCTGAAGGGTCACGCCGGGGCCGGCGGCGAGAACCACGAGCCGCGCCGTCATCGCGTCGCCTCCACCCGCGCCACCGGCTCGCCGGCCGCCGCCCGAGCCTCGAGTGCCGCGAAACTCGACGCGTCGATCGCCTCGAAGCGGATCTCGTCGCCGACCGCCACCAGGAACGCCGGATCGCGCATCGGCGAGAAGACCTTCTCCGGCGTCCGCCCGATCACCCACCATCCGGTCGGCATCGGCAGCGGTGCGATCGCCGACATACCGCCGGCGATCATCACCGCGTCGGCCGGATGGGGCTGACGCGGATGGGGCCGGCGCGAGGCGGCGAGCTCCGGCGCGAGACCGCCGAGATAGGCGAAGCCGGGCGAGAACCCGTACATGTGGACGCGCAACGCCCGGCCGGTGTGCAGATCGACCAGCCGCTCGGGCGTGATCGACAGCCGCGCCGCCACCTCGGCGAGATCTTCGCCGTGCGGCGCGTCGTAGCAGCAGGGGAAGGTCCAGGTCCGCGCCGGCCGGCTCGTCGTCTCGGCTTCCGTTTCGAGTTCGACGATGCGTGCGACGAGCCGGGCGCGATCGATGACGAGCGGTTCGTAGATCACCGCGAGCGAGCGGAAGGTCGGCGTGGTCTCGACGACCCCGGGGATCGCCGCTCGCGCCAGCGCCGCGTCGAGGGCGAGGACGCGCTCGTTCAGCGCCGCGTCGATGGTCGAGCCGAACTCGACCACCAGCATGCATTCGCCACTGTCGAGGAAGCGCAGCGGCACCATCGCTCACGCCCCGGCGAAGGGCGCGACGGCGACGCCGGCGGCGAGCAGGCGTTCCTTCAGCCGCCCGGCGGCGGCGACCGCGTGGGCGCTGTCGCCGTGGACACAGATCGAGCCGATCGCGGTCGGCAGGCGCCGGCCCGAGACGGTGATGATCGCCCCTTCTTCGACCATGGTGAGGGCCCGCGCCGCCGCTTCCTCCGGATCGTCGATCATCGCGCCGGGAAGGCCACGACGGACGAGCTGACCCGCCTCGTCGTAACCGCGATCGGCGAAGATCTCGGCGACGGTGACGAGCCCGGCCGCTTCGCCGGCGCGGATCTGCTCCGAACAGGCGATGGCGAGATAGACGAGATCGCGATCGATCGCCCGTACCGCGCGCGCCACTGCGGCGGCGATGCCGGCTTCCGCCGCGGCGGCGTTGGCCAGCGCCCCGTGCGCTTTGACGTGGGTGAGGCGATGGCCGGCGAAGGCCGCCATGCCGGCCGCCGCGCCGATCTGATAGGCCACCATCCGTTCGATCTCGGCCTCGCTCATCCGCATCGGTCGCCGGCCGAAGCCCTGCAGGTCGGGGTAGCCGGGATGCGCCCCGACGGCGACGCCGTTCTCCCGGGCGAGCGCGAAGGTGCGGGCCATGACGTCGGGATCGCCGGCGTGGAAGCCGCAGGCGACGTTGGCGGTGGTGACGATCTTCAGCATCGCCGCATCGTCGCCGCACGACCAGTTGCCGAAACCCTCGCCGAGATCGGAATTGAGATCGACCGTGACCATGTGCCCTCCCGACCCGGCCGCGCCGGCAGCCGTCTCGCCGCAGTGAACGATGTGTCGCGCGCAGATCTAGCACGTCGCCGCCGCTCGACGGAATCGCCGCGGCGCGCGGCCGACGACTTGCCTTCTCGCTCATTCGTGCATCAGATCGATCGGTCGGGCGGTTCGCGGCATCTCGTACATCCTTCGCCCACCGCCGAAACCACGCCTCGGGGGCGACATGCGCATCGATTTCCTGGGTATCGAGGCCTTCCTCGCCATCGCCGAGCGCGGCAGCTTCCACGGTGCCGCCGCCCACCTCAACCTGTCGCAGACGGCGCTCTCCCACCGCATGCGCAAGCTCGAGGACGATCTCGGCGTCGAACTCTTCACCCGCACCACCCGGCGGGTGGCGCTGACGCCGGCCGGCGTCGAGCTTCTGCCCAAGGCGCGGCGCATGCTCGACGAGATCTCCGCCGGCTACGAGGCGCTGCGCAATCAGGGGCGGGAGCGGCAGGAACGGCTGGCGATCGGCTGCCTGCCGACCATCGCCACCAGCCATCTGCCGCCGGCGCTCGAGGCCTTCTCCGCCGCCCACCCGACGATCCGCGTCCTCGTCCATGACGCCTCCGCCCAGGAGATCGCCGACCGGGTGCAGAAGGGAGAGGCCGAATTCGGCATCACCGTCGTCTCCGCCGGCCGCTGGGATCTCGAGGTACGCCCGCTCTTGAAGGAGCCCTACGTGCTGGCCTGCGCCCGCGACCATCCGCTGGCGATGCGGCCGCATGTCAGCTGGAGCGACTTCGAGGGCCAGCCGCTCGTCCGCATCTCGTCGCAGACCGCCAACCGGGCGATCCTCGACGAAGCGCTCGGCAGTCGGCGCGAGGCGATGTTCTGGCGTTACGAGGTGAGCCACCTCGCCTCCGCCATGGGCTTGGTGCGCCAGCGCATCGCCCTCGCCGTGGTGCCCCGTCTGGCGATCGACGACGGCGATGGGGATCTTCTCGCGCTGCCGATCCGCGGTCCCTCGGTCAGCCGCACCCTCGGCATCGTCACCAAACGCGGCCTGCCGCTGTCCTCCCCCGGCAAGGCGCTGCTCGAACTCGTCGTCGCGTGCTTCCGCGGCGAGGCCGAGAGACCGGCGGATTGATGCATTGGATGCATCGGTCGAAGAGAACTCGTCACTTGTTTCATCTCCGGCTTCGCGGTCTGATCCCGTCACGGACGCGACGGATCGTCTCCCGCCACTTACCGACGCGGACCGAGACGGACGGCCGGGGCCACCCTCGGCCGTCCGCTCTTTCGAAGGAGAAATCGTTGCGTCCGAGGATCGTCTTCCTGCCCGGCCTTCTGTGCGACGCCGAGGTCTTCGCCGGCCAGACGGCGGCGCTCGCCCCCCATGCCGACGTGGCGGTCGCCGATTTCACCGACTGCGACACGATCGAGGCGATGGCGGCGAAGGCGCTCGCCGTCTTCGACGGACCGGTCTCGCTCGTCGGCTTCTCCATGGGCGGGCGCGCGGCGCTCGAAGCCCTGCGCATCGCCCCGGAGCGGGTCGAACGGCTGGTGCTGATGGACACCGGCGCCACCCCGGCGCGTGACGGCGAGGCCGCCGGCCGGATGGAACTGGTCGACCTCGCCCATCGCGAGGGCATGCGGGCGCTCGCCGCCCGCTGGCTGCCGCCGATGGTCCATCCCGACCGCGAGACCGATCCGACCCTGGTCGAGCCGATCACGGCGATGGTCGAGCGCATGACCCCGGCGATCTTCGCCGGCCAGATCCGCGCCCTCCTCGGCCGTCCCGACGCCCGGCCGGTGCTTTCCACCGTCCGCTGCCCGACCCTGGTGGTCGTCGGCCGCCAGGACCGCTGGAGCCCACTCGCCCAGAACCGGGAACTGGCCGAGACCATCCCCGGCGCCCGCCTCGCGGTGATCGAGGATGCCGGTCATTTCTCGCCCGCCGAGCGGCCGCAGGCGGTCGCCGCCGCGCTCGTCGATTTCTTCGGCTTCGCCGCGCCCGCAGCGGGGACGGGATCATGATCGTTACGGCGTCACCTTTCGATGAAACCGCCGACCGAGGAGGATGCGACCCATGTACTGGTTGATGGTCTGCCGCCACCGGACCGGTCAGGAGGAGCGCCGCGCCGAGATGCGCGACGCCCACCGCGCCCACGTCGCCTCCGGCCACGGTGGGCGGGTCAAGGTACTGATCGGCTCGGCTCTCACCCTCGACGACGCGGTCGCCGCCATCGGTAATTTCGGCATTCTCGAAGCCCCGGATCGGGAAACGGCGCTGGCTTTCGCCGAGGCCGACCCCTACGCTCGGGCGGGCATCGTCGAGAGCATCGAGATCTTCGCGCTCGCATCGACGTTCCAGGCCCATCGGATCGATCCGATGACCGTATCCCCGGCCCCGCGGCGCGATCCGCCGGAAGCCGCGTGAGACCCGTCCCCCCGGCGACGGCCGCCGTCCTCGGGTGACGACCAAGACAACGAAGACGACGAAGACAACGACAAGGGAGGAAGTCATGAACCGCCGCAATCTTCTCGCCGCCGGCGTCGCCGCGCTGGCGCTCTCCGCCTCCTTCGCTCCGGTGCGCGCCGAAGATCCGATCAAGATCGGCCTGGTTCTGCCGCTGACCGGCCCCTTCACCTCGACCGGCAAGGAGATCGTCGCCGCCGCCGAGCTCTACAACAAGGAAGCCGGCGCCTCGGTCGCCGGTCGCAAGGTCGAGCTCGTCATCAAGGACGACGGCGGCGTTCCCGACGTCACCAAGCGCCTCGTGCAGGAGATGATCGTCAACGATCACGTCACCGCCGTCGCCGGCTTCGGCCTCACCCCGCTGGCGTTGGCCGCCGCGCCGGTCGCCACCCAGGGGCAGACCCCGATGGTGGTGATGGCCGCCGCCACCTCGATCATCACCGAGCGTTCGCCCTTCATCGTCCGCTCCTCGCAGGTGGTGCCGCAGATCGCCGGTCCCTTCGGGACCTGGGCCGCCAAGCAGGGCATGAAGAAGGTCGTCACCATCGTCACCGACTACGGCCCCGGCCACGACGTCGAGAAGTGGTTCTCCCAGACCTTCAAGGAGGGTGGCGGCACCGTCGAGAACATGCGCGTGCCGCTGCAGAACCCCGACTTCTCGCCCTTCCTGCAGCGCGCCGCCGACGCCAAGCCGGACGCCGTGCTGGTCTTCGTGCCGTCGGGCGTCGGCGCCCAGTTCATGAAGCAGTTCGTCGAGCGCGGCCTCGACAAGTCGGGTATCCGTCTCATCGCCACCGGCGACCTCACCGACGACGAACTGCTCGATCGCATCGGCGACGTCGCCCTCGGCACCGTCACCGCGCACTTCTACTCGGGTGCCCATCCGAGCGAGAAGAACAAGGCCTTCACCGCCGCCTTCGAGAAGGCCAACCCGGGTCTGCGTCCCAACTTCATGGCGGTCGGTGGCTACGACGGCATGCACGTCCTCTACGAGGGTCTGAAGAAGACCAAGGGCGCCGGCGGTCAGGCCCTGGTCGACGCCATGAAGGGTCTCGCCTGGGAGAGCCCGCGCGGACCGGTGTCGATCGATCCCGAGACCCGTGACATCGTCCAGAACATCTACATCCGCAAGGTCGAGAAGAAGGACGGTCACTATTACAACATCGAGTTCGAGACGATCCCGAACGTCAAGGACCCGGCCAAGGCGAAGTGACGCGCCGACCCCACGAGGGGCTCGCCGGTCTCGACCGGCCCGTCTCTTTCGGGCAACCTCGACGATGACGAACGGCGGGCGCGGCGATGTCGCGCCCGCCGCCGCGTTTCGGGACCGTCGCTTCGGGAGTGCCTCGTCATGGTGGCCGGCTTCGCCATCCTTCTTCTCTGTCAGCTTCTCGGCGAGGTCACGGTGCGCGGCCTCGGCCTGCCGCTGCCCGGCCCGGTGGTCGGCCTTGTGCTGCTCGTCGCCGGCCTCGCCGTCGCCCGCCGCCACAATGGCGACGATCGCGCCGTCGCCGAGACTTCCCCCCTCGGCCGCGTCGCCGATGGGCTCCTCGCCGCCCTCGCCCTGCTGTTCGTGCCGGCCGGCGTCGGCGTCGTCCAGTATTTCGGCCTGATCGGCGCCGAGGGGGTGGCGATCGTCGTCGCTCTGGTGGTCTCGACGGTTCTCACCCTGGCGGCGACCGTCGCCACCTTCCTCGCCATCCGCCGCCTGATCGGCGCGACCGACGAGGAGGCCGGCCCGTGACCCCCTTCGCTCTCTGGGTCTATCTCTCGGCGAGCCCGCTGTTCTGGCTGACCGTGACGCTCCTCGCCTGGCTCCTCGCCGAGCGTCTCGCCGCTGCGAGCGGACGTCATCCGCTGGTCAACCCGGTGGCGATCGCCATCGTCGTCGTCGCCCTGCTGCTCGCCACCACCGGCACCGACTACCGCCGCTATTTCGACGGCGCCCAGTTCGTCCATTTCCTGCTCGGGCCGGCGACCGTGGCGCTGGCCGTGCCGCTGTGGCGCAATCGCACCCTCGTCGTCCGCAACGTCCTGCCGATGCTCGGTGCTCTCCTGGTCGGCTCCGTCGTCGCCATCGTCTCGGCGATCGGCACCGCGGCGCTGCTCGGCGCCTCGCCGGCGGTGGTCGCCTCGCTCGCCCCGAAGTCGGTGACGGCCGCGGTCGCCATGGCGGTGAGCGAGGGCCTCGGCGGCATCCCGGCGCTGACCGCGGCGCTGGTGATCATGACCGGCATCCTCGGCGCCATGGTGGTGACGCCGCTGATGAACGCGCTTCGCATCCGTGATCCCGCCGCGACCGGCTTCGCCGTCGGCCTCGCCTCGCACGGCATCGGCACCGCCCGCGCCTTCGCCGTCCATCCGGTGGCCGGTGTCTTCGCCGGCGTCGCCATGGGCCTCAACGCGGTGGTCACGCCGCTCCTCGCGCCGGTGCTGGCGCGGCTGTTGAGCTGAGCGGGTCGTGAAAAAAGAAGAACCCTCCCGCACCGAAGGGCGCGGGAGGGCGGGGCGGAGCGGCGCGCCGATCAGGCGGTCGCCAGTCCGAGGGCCGTCGCCGGCACCGGGGCGGGGGCGCCGACCTGGGCGACCGGACCGCGGCCGGACTTGGCCTGGGCGTCGAGCTCGAGCTGCAGATCTTCGGTCGACAGGTTGAGGATCTCGGCCTCGGCCGCGCCGGTGTTGCGGCTGCCCATGCGGATCAGCGCCCACAGGAAGCCGGCGAGCACCAGCACCCACGCGCCGAGCATCGCCTGCTGCATCGCGACGTTGTCCGGGAACACCAGCTGGTAGATCTTGTAGGTCTCGACCCAGCGGTTGCTCTCGAGGAAGGTCATGTGGGCCTTGTAGTTCATCGTGAACGGCAGGTAGCCGACGGCGAAGCCGATCATGCCGATCCAGGTGTTGAGGTAGCCGAGGCCGACCCGCATGTAGGAGCGGATTTCGCAGCCGATCAGCAGCACCGCGCCGAAGCCGATCAGGAGGCCGCCGAACACGTTGCCGAGGGTCAGCTGTTCCTTGAGGCCGCTCTCGAAGCCGGGCTTGGCGACGCCGGTGACCCACATCAGCCAGACGAAGCCGGAGACCAGCACCCACGAGGCGGTGACGCCGATGATCGGCAGATAGCCGCGCATCAGCGTGCGGGTGATGCGCGGAACGCCCATACGCGCGAACTTGCCGTCGTCCTTGCGCATGGCGCCGGCGACTTCCAGGGAGACCAGCGCGCATTCGGTGCCGAACCCGCTCTTCGACAGACCGAAGCCCGCGATCACGCCGGCGATCAGGGTGATCGCCGCATAGGCGAGACCGACGCTGGCGATCGACTTGCCGACCGGTGCCAGGGCGCCCTTCTTGTCGAGATGCTGCATCCACTCGGGATCGACGAGGCCGCCGTAGACCGAGAAGCCGATGAAGGCGAGGACGAAGGTGAGCGCCACCCAGAAGATCGGCCGCCGCGTCGGACGATAGGCCGGGTCGTAGCAGACCGTCTCACCGGCGTCGCCACGGTTGGCCTCGCAATAGGACCTGGTCTCCTGATGCTTGAAGTACTTGGCGAGGTTCAGCTTCTCCATCACGACGAAGCCCAGGGCGCCGCCGATCGCCATGAACAGCACGGTGACGAAGGAATGGACGCTCATCAGCGGCATGCCGCCGAGCAGGTGGTTGAGCGTGCAGCCGCCGGCCAGACGCGTGCCGTAGGAGAACAGCGCGCCGCCGAAGAAGGCGACCCACAGCACGCGGGCGGAATACTTCACCCAGGTGCGGCTCTCCTTCTCGAGCAACGCGACGATCAGGCCGCCGAGAATCATGCCGAGGATCTGCCAGCCGACGCCGGGCGCGAAGGCGCCGCCGGACATCGACTGACCGAACTCGTTGGCCTTGCCGTAGAGCTGGAAGTCGGGCAGCGCGAAGAGATGATAGAATCCGACCTCCATCGACCGGAACATCGCCCCGAGGTCCGAGGTGACGGTGATCGGCGTCAGTGTGCCGAGCTTGCCCGGCTTGGCGGAATGAGCCCACAGCGCCACCATGTAGATGATCTGCGCCACTCCGAAGGCGACGCCGGCCCAGAAGAAGGACCATTGCCGCGTCAGCATGTTTCTCATCACTGCCTCCCGCCCCCTCGGGGCTCGGCTCTTGCGGCGCCGCGAGAGGTGCGTCGCCTTCCGAAGAAGAGATGGCAAGAGCCGTACCAAGGGGAAACGGCGAGAAACATCAAGGAGATGGGATGGGGTGCCGGACGCGGTGCCGGCTGGAATCTGGCCGCCGCGGTCCCGCCGTCCGGCCAATTTCTTGCCGCCGGATCCCCACCCCGCGGCGCGGGCTCAATCCTCCGTCGCCGCTTCGCCGGCGCCCGCCAGCTTGGCGCGAAGGGTCATGCGGCTGATGTCGAGCACCTCGGCGGCGCGCGTCTTGTTGCCGCCGCACCATGTGACGACCGCACGCACATGAGCGACCTCGGCCTCGGCGAGGCTCACCGGCGTTCCGTCGTCGCGCGCCAGCACCGTGTAGTCGGTGGTCGCCGCCACTGCGCGCGACACTTCCGGCGGCAGTTGCGCCGCGGTGATGAGCCCGGCATCGGCGAGGATGGCGGCGCGCTCCATGACGTTGCGCAGCTCACGGACGTTGCCCGGCCAGTCGTAGTGCTCGAGCATCGGCCGCGTCTCCGCCGTCAGCGTCGGGCCGGGGCGATCCATCGCCGCCGCGGCGCGAGCGAGGAAATGCCGCGCGAGCGGCAGGATGTCGGCGCGCCGCGCCCGCAGGGGAGGCACGTCGATCGCCGCGACGTTGAGCCGGTAGTAGAGATCCTCGCGGAACCGCCCCTCCTTGACCATCGCGACGAGGTCGCGATGGGTGGCGGCGACGAAGCGGACGTCGCTGGTCAGCTCCTTGTGGCCGCCGATGCGCCGGAAGCTCGAGGTCTCGAGCACCCGCAACAGCTTCGGTTGCAACGTCGGCGACAGATCGCCGATCTCGTCGAGAAAGAGCACGCCGCCGTCGGCGAGCTCGAGCAGGCCCTTCTTGGTCTGCCGCGCGTCGGTGAAGGCGCCGCGCTCGTGGCCGAAGAGCTCGGACTCGAGCAACCCCTCGGGCAGCGCCGCGCAGTTGAGCGTCACCCAAGGTCCGTTCGCCCGGCTCGAAAGATCGTGGATCGACCGCGCCACCAGCTCCTTGCCCGACCCGGATTCGCCGCGGATCAACACCGGTACGCGGCCAGCCGTCGCCACCCGTCGCGTCATGTCGACGAGCCCGACGAAGGCCTCGCTCTCGCCGACGATCTCGCTCGATCGCGGCGGCGCCGACTGGGCCCGCCGCCAGGCCACCTCGTGGCGCAGTTTGCGCGTCTCCAGCGCCCGGCGCACCAGCTCCAGCATGTCGTCGAGATCGAACGGCTTGTTGAGATAGTCGTAGGCGCCGGCCTTCAGCGCCGCCACCGCGGTGCGCACCTCCGGATAGGCGGTCATGGTGACGATCAGCGCGTCCGGATCGTGCTCCTGCAGCTTCGGCAAGAGGTCGAGCCCGTGCATGTCGGGCAGGCGCAGGTCGAGAAGGATGAGCCGGAAGCTCGCCGTCTTCACCAGCGCCAGCGCTTCCGCCGCATCGGCGGCGGCCGCCACCCGGTAGCCCTGATCGGCGAGGAATTCGCCGACGGTCAGGCGCAGGGTCGTGTCGTCTTCGACGATGAGGAGATGGTCGGTCATGCGTCCGGGTCACGTTCGCCGGTCGCGGCGACCGGCCACAGGAGGGTGAAGGTGGTGCCGACGCCCGGCTCGCTCGCGACCGAGATGCGGGCGCCGTGCTCGTCGACGATCTTGCGGACGATGGCGAGGCCGAGGCCGGAGCCGTCGGGGCGGGTGGTGAAGAACGGTTCGAAGATGCGCGGCAGCACCTCCGCGGCGATGCCCCGGCCGGTGTCGGCGACGTCGACGCGCACGCGGCCGTCGCCGCTCGCCTCCGCCGCGATCGTCAGCCGCCCGCCGTCCGGCATGGCGCGCACCGCGTTGATCACCAGATTGAGCAGCAACTGCTTCATCTGCTGCGGATCGGCATGGAGCGGCGGCAGGCTCTCGACGCCGTCCACCGCGATCGCCACGCCGTGGCTGCGCGCCTCCTTGCCCGTCCAGAACAGCACGTCCTCGAGCACCCCGGCGAGCCGGCAGGGCTCCGGCCGACAGGCCTGTGGCGCGGCGAAGCCGTGGAAGGTCTGCAGGAAGCGCGTGAGCCGATCGACCTCCGCCTCGAGCCGCGCCAGGACCACCCGCGGCCCCGGCGTCATCTCGCGGTGGTGCTGCAACGACTGGGCGACCGCCTTCATGCCGGCGAGCGGATTGCCGATCTCGTGGGCGAGGCCCATCGCCAATTCGCCGAGGGTGGTCAGCTTCTCCGTCTGGAACATCTGATGGTCGAGTTCGCGGCGTTCGTCCTCGAGCCGCCGTTCCTCGCTGACGTCGCGCAACAGCACGATGAAGCCGTCGCCGGCGTCGAGCGAGCGGACCGCCAGCGCGAAGATGCGCTCGCCGATGGTCATGACCCGCCGCACCTCGCCGTCGTCCGCCACCGCCTGCGCCGTCGCCGGCCAACCGGCGCAATAGTGCACCACCGTCTGGCCGATCGCCTCGCCCTCGATCCCCAACAGCCGCAGCGCCGCCGGATTGGCCAGCGTGATACGGCCCTGTTCGTCGACGGCGAGGATGCCGTCGGCGCTGTTCTCGATGACCGCCGCCAGGAAGGCGCGTTCGTGATCGAGATCGCGGGTGCGTGCCCGCACGTCGTCCTCGAGCCGGTCGCGCTGTGCGGCGAGCGATCCCAACATCACCTGCAACTTTTCCGCCATGCGGTTGAACTGCGCCCCGAGTTCGGCGATCTCGTCGCGTCCGCCGATCTCGACGCGCCGCGAGAAGTCGCCGACCGTCAGCGCCCGGGCCTGGCGGGTGAGGCGATCGAGCGGCCCGAGCAGGTGGCGCGACAGCGCGTAGCCGCCGGCCGCGGTGACCAGCAGGCTGGCGAGCAGCACCGCGTAGAGCCCGTAGAGGCTGGTGACGGCGAAGAACAGGTCCCGCTCCGGCACCTCCATGGCGATCAGCCACTGCCCTCGCCGGATCTTGTCGGCCCCCGCCGCCCCGAGCGGGATCACCACCGTCGCATGGGTGACGAGCAGACCGGCGACCGAACGGTTGCCGGTGTCGGTGGAGAGGATCGCATCGACGGTGTCGCGGTCCCAGTGAGCGACGAGGCTGTCGATCGGCAGCATGCGGAACGCCGGTTCGGCTTCGTCGCCGTCGCCCCTCGCCGCCGGCTTCTCCGCCGAGCGCGCCAGATAGGTCCCCGAGCGGTCGATCAGATAGGCGGTGCCGGCGCGCGCCTCCGCCATCTCCTGCAACTGCTCGAGCAACACCGCCGCATGGAGGTTGGCGACCAGCAGGCCGGCGACCTTGCCGTCCGCATCGGCGATCGGCGTCGCCAGACGCACCACCGGTTGCTCCGGTTGTTCGATCCGGCCGTATTCGATGTTGAGGTCCATCGGCGAGATGTAGATCTCACCCGGGGCGTATTTCAGCGCATCGTGGAAATAGTAGCGCTCGGATTTGTCCTGGAGCTGGTCGTGCGGGATGGTGAAGACACGGTCGCCCCGGCGTTTGACCCGCATCATCTCGCGGCCGTCGAGGCCGATGTAGCGGATGTAATAGAAGTGCGGGTAGTAGCGGGCGAGGACGGTGTAGTCCTTCTCCAATTGGAGGACGGCGCGATCGATCTCGCCGGCCTCGCCGCGCCGTCGTGCTTCGACCAGCTCGGTGAGCGAGCGCGAGGCGGCGAGATTGAGCAGCTCCGAGGCGAACTGGTCGAAGAAGCGTCCGACGCCGGCGGCGCGCACCGCCACCTCCTGGTCGAGGTTGCGCAGGGTCTCCTGCTTCAGCGCCACTTGCGACTGCCAGATGCCGATGAGGCCGGCGACGCCGGTCGGGATCACCGCCACCAACAGGAAGAAGAGGTAGATGCGTCGCGACAGGCCGACGAAACGCGGCCGCGGTTTCGTTTCCGATCGATCGGGAGTGGGGCGTGAGGCGGCGGTATCGAGCATCGCCTCCTTGATACCACGCCATCACCACGGACACGACGAGACGCGTGGGCCGAGGTCGCGCCGGTGACCTCAATTCTCGTTCAGCGCCCGTCGGACACGCCGCAGCACCACCCCGCGCGCCCGATCGTCGGCGGCGCCGGCGAGCGCCTCCTGAAGATCGAGCAGCAGCGACTGATAGTCGTTGTGCCAGTCGCGCCGCCCGGCCCACGCCGGATCGATGCGCGGCATCGCCGCGGTCGTCACCGCGATCGGCCGAGCGCCGTCCGGCGTCAGGTGGAAGGCGCCGTCGAGCGTCGGCGTGATCAACCGCTCCGCCGGCAGGAAGGCGGCGAGCCGTCCGGCCAATCCGGCCAGCGCCTCCGCCTCGCCGTGAACGAGGAAGACCTCACGGGCGATCGGCAGGCGGTGGTGCACCCACTCCGCCAGTTCCGGTCCGTCGGCATGGCCGCTGTAGAGGTCGAGTTTGCGGATGCGCGCCCGCACGGCGATCTCGTCGCCCTGGATGCGCACCGTGCTCGCCCCCTCCTCGAGGATGCGCCCGAGCGTGCCGGCCGCCTGGAAGCCGACCAGCAGCACCGTCGCCTCCTCCCGCCACAGCCAGTTCTTCAGCCGATGGCGGATGCGTCCGGCCTCGCACATGCCGCTGGCGGCGATGACGATGTGGAAGCCGTGGTGATTGTCGAGCGCCTTCGACTGTTCCACCGACTCGGTGAATCGCACGTTCTTCGCCGACAGCGCGCTGACCAGCAGGTCGCCGTTCTCGAGCTCGCCGACGTGGTCGGCGAAGACCCGCGTCGCCCGGCTGGCGAGCGGCGAGTCGATGAAGATCGGTGCCGAGGGGATCTCGCCGCTCTCCATCAGCAGGACGAGATCGGCGAGTAACTCCTGCGTTCTTTCGACGGCGAAGGAGGGGATCAGCAACACCCCGTCCGGCCGGTGGGCCGCCTTCACCTCGGCCCTGAGCGCGCCGCGACGGCGGGTGTCGTTCACCCCTTCGCGGTCGACGTCGCCGTAGGTCGATTCGCAGATCACGTGATCCCAGTCCTTCGGCGCCACCGGGTCGTATTGCAGCAGCTTGTCGTCCGGGCCGATGTCGCCGGAGAACAGCAGCCGCAGCGGCTTCTCGTCCCGCGCGATCTCCATCTCCACCGAGGCCGAGCCGAGGAGGTGACCGGCGTTCCAGAAGCGGATGCGCACGCCCTCGGCGATCCGTTGCCAGCTGCGATAGGGGATCGGCCGGAACCGCGCCATCGCCGCGACCGCGTCTTCCGCCGTGTAGATCGGCGTCACCTCGTCCCGCCCGCGCCGAGAGTTGCGGCGGTTGAGCTGCGCCACCTCGATCTCTTGGATGTGGCCGGAATCCGGCAGCATCACCGAACAGAGATCGGCGGTCGGCGCCGTCGCCCACACCGGTCCGTCGTAGCCCTCGCGCACCAGTCGCGGCACCAGTCCGGAATGATCGATGTGGGCATGGGTCAGCACCACGGCGTCGATCCGGCTCGGATCGAAGGGGAAGGGGCGGTAGTTCAGCTCCTTCTCGGTCTTCGACCCTTGGAAGAGGCCGCAGTCGACGAGGATGCGGGTCCCCTCGACCTCGATCATCTGGCAGGAGCCGGTCACCGTGCCGGCCGCCCCGTGGAATCTGAGGATCGGATGGTCGGTGTCGGTCATGTCGGCGCTCCGATGGCTCGCGCACGCCCGGGCGACGGGCGGCGCATCCCTTCCCCGGTACCGAGCTTAGGCCGATCGTGCGCCCCGGTCATGTTCCCGAGAACACATAGGCGGATCCGCGCCGCGACCGGGTCGAACCGGCCGAACCCCTCGCCGGCCCGCCTCAGACCGACGGGGGGCCGCCGGCGCGGAACCATTCGATCACCGCACCGTCGTCGCGTGCGCCGAGCCCCATGGCGAGGGTGGCGCGGAAGACCTCCTCGGCGAGGCCGGCGAGCGGCGCCGGGCTCCCTGCCTCCTTCGCCGCGGCGCAGGCGAGGCCGACGTCCTTGGTCAGGATGTGGGCGGCGGCGTGGACGGTCGGATCGTCGGCCACCACCCGCTCCATACGCGTGCCGAAGACGAAACTCGCCCCCGAACTCGCCTGGACGACGTCGAAGACGGTGCGCCGATCGAGCCCCATGCGCTCGGCCAGCGCCATCGCCTCGCCCGCCGCGACGAGATTGACCGCCGCCAGCATGTTGTTGACGATCTTCACCTTGGAGCCGTCGCCGACGGTCTCGCCGATATGGAAGGTGCGGCCCGCCATGTCGGCGAAGAGGTCGGCGAACTCCGCGACGAGCGCCGGGTCGCCGCCGATCATCATCGACATCGTCCCCTCGTGCGCCTTGGCCGGACCGCCCGACACCGGCGCGTCGAGCGGCCGGAGTCCGGCGGCGGCGAGACGTCGACCGAAGTCGGCGGCGTCCTTCGGCGCGATCGTCGAAGCGACGATCACCACGCCCCCCGGCGCCATCCCGGCGACGACGCCGTCCGCCCCGAACAACACCTCGTCGGTCTGCGCCGCGTCGACCACCAGGGTGATCACCACCTCGACGGCCCGCGCCACCGAGGCCGGGTTCGGATGGATGGTGGCGCCCGCGGCTCGCGCCGCCGCGTCTGCTTCCGGTCGGATGTCGCGCGTATGGACCGCGTGGCCGCGCGCCACGAGCCGCGTCGCCACCCCGAGCCCCATCAGTCCCGTTCCGATCACCCCGACCCGTCGTGCCATCGCATCCGCCCCGTTCGCGCTTCCGACGCAACGTGACCGGCACGAGGGGGAGAGGCAAGAGGCGAACGAAGCCGGACGTCGCGCCCGGTTCGCGGCCACGTCGCTCGACGCGTGGCGCGTGCGGCGGCGTGAGCCGCCGAAGCGATCGACGAGGAGGCCGCGATCAGACGTGACGCGCGCCGGTCCAGCCTTCGGTGCGCAACCACTTCTCCGGGTCGCCGCCGTCGAAGAGCGGGCCGTCGAAGGTGCGCAGCGTGTCGTCGACCCGGCTCGGCCGGCCGATGGCGCGGTCCCAGCGATCGGAGGCGAAGGCCTCGCGCGCCGCGGCGAAGGCCGCCTCGGCGTCGTCGGTCTGATGCCAGCGCAGCATCTGCGCCGCGAACCACAGGCCGTCGGTCGGCCGTGGCCGGGTGATCGGCCCGTTGACCCCTTCGCCGTGGAAGCGCAGGAAGCCCGGCACCGACACCGGCGCGCCGCCGCGTTCGATCTGCAACCGGCCGGTCAGCGAGCGCATGACGATCGCCGCGGGAACGCCGACGATCTCGTCGCGCGCCAGCAGTTCGGCGAGGCGTTCGCGGTTCTCCGGCGCTTCGCTCCAGGCTGCGGCCCGGTCGAGGGACCGAAGCAGCGCCTCGATCTCGTCGCCGCGTCGCTCGGCGAGGTCGGCGCGCAGGCCGAGCACCTTCTCCGGCGTCGACGGCCACAGCACCGCCGTCGGCAGCACGATGTGGCCGACACCGGAATCGACCGCCCGGCTGGTCCACGGCGCACCGACGCAGATGCCGTCCACCTCGCCCGCCTCCATCGCCGCCACCATGTGGGGCGGCGGCACCACGGTCAGGCGCACGTCGGTATCGGGATCGACCCCGGCCGCCGCCATCCAGTGGCGCAACTGATGGTGATGGCAGGAGAACGGGTGGACCGAGGCGAAGGTCAGTTGCTCGCGGCCGGCCTGCGCCCGTTCGGCGACGAGGCGGGCGAGGGTGCGGCCGGAGGCGAGCGGATCGCCGAAGCCCCCCCAGTCGCCGCCCTCGCGCCACAGCGCCGTGGTGACGGCGATCGAATTGCCGCCCTGATCGAGCACGAAGGGGGCGATCACCGGCGCCTGCAGGTGACCGAGGCCGAGCCGCGCCGCGATCGGCATCGGCGCCAGCATGTGGGCGGCGTCGAAATGGCCGAGCACCAGCCGGTCGCGGATGTTGGCCCAGGAGGTTTCGCGCACCAGCTCGAGGTCGAGCCCTTCCTCCGCCGCGAATCCGAGGTCGCGCGCCACCACCAGAGGTGCGCAATCGACCAGCGGCATGAAGCCGAGTCTCAGCCGGCCTTCGCCACGTTCCGAGCCGATCGGGGCCGCCGTCGTCTTCGTCATCTCGGCTCCTCCCCTCTCATCCGAGCAACTGCGCCGCGGTGACGACGCTGCGGGCGATGTCCGCGAGCTTGACCTTCTCGTTCATCGCGGTGCGCCGCAGCATGCCATAGGCCTCCTCCTCGGAGATGCCACGCGACTTCATCAGGATGCCCTTGGCGCGCTCGACCAGTTTGCGATCCGCCAATTCGTCGCGCGCCTGCTGCAACTCGCGGGTCAGCCGGTCGAAGGCGTTGAAGCGCGACACGGTCATGTCGAGGATCGACTTCACCCGTTCCTTGCGCAGCCCGTCGACGATGTAGGCCGAGACCCCGGCGTCGACCGCCGATTCGATCATCGCCGAGTCCGACTGGTCGACGAACATGGCGACCGGCCGTTTCACCGTCCGCGACACCTGGAACATCTGCTCGAGCACGTCGCGCGACGGACTGGCGAGATCGATCAGGATGACGTCCGGATCGATCTCGAAGATCCGTTTGAGCAGTTCGTGGGTGGTGTCCAGCCGCACCACGTCGACGAGCCCGGCCTCGCGCAACCCGTCCTCGAGGATGGTCGCCCGCGTCGGGTTCTCGTCGATCACCAGAATGGTGAGGGAAGTGTCGGCCACCGCTCGCCCCGTCTATATCGCAGCGCATCATGGGCGGGACGGACATGGTGAGCAAGTCCCTCGGGTGGTGCGGTCGGCGGTCGTCATTCGGCGGCGACCGGGGTCGCCGGGCGCTCCTCCTCGGCGATCAGCCGCGCGATCTCGGGACGGCAGGAGCCGCAATTGGTGCCGGCGCGCAGTTTCTCGCCGATCGCCGCGACACTGCGGCAACCGCCGGCGATCGCCTTGCGGATCTGGTTGACGCCGACGCCGTAGCATGAGCAGACGCGCCGGCCGGGATCCTCCACCGCGCTCCCCGGCCGCCCGGCGAGGAGTGCGGTGGCCTCGCGCCCCGCGACGCCCCCCGCCTCGAACCGCGCCACCAGCCAGTCGCGCGACGCCTCGACCGGCGCCGGTGCGACGAAGATGAGGCCGACCACCTCGCCGTCGCGGATCGCCGCGATGCGCAACCGACCGCCGCGCGCATCGGCGACGCTGGCGAGTTCGGCCCCCGCGCCGAAGAGGTTCGCGGCGAAGGCGCTCCAGTCGGCCGGTGCGTCCAATCCGGCGAGTTCGATCCGCTCGCCGCCGACGATGCGGGCGCGCGCCCAATAGTCGGCATCGATCGTCGCCGGCGGTCGGCGGGTGAGCGCGAAGCCGTACCAGGCTGCGGCCCAACGCTGCATCGCCACCGTCGTCGCCTTCGATTCCGGCTGTCCCGAGACCGGATCGGTCTCCGGCGCCACCAGCGCGTCGACTCGCGCCCCGGAGGCGAAACGATCGGTCCAGTGGATCGGCACGAAGACCGATCCCGGCCGCTGCCGGTCGGTGATCAACGCCCGGACCACCACCTCGGCCCGGCCGTTCATCACTCGGACGAGATCGGCGGCGCCGATGCCGAGCGCTGCGGCGTCGGTGGGAGCGATCTCGACGAAAGGCTCGGCGATGTGGCTCGACAGGGTCGAGGCGACGCCGGTGCGGGTCATCGTGTGCCACTGGTCGCGGATGCGGCCGGTGTTGAGCCGATAGGGCGTCTCGGCGGTGAGGCGGCTCATCGGCGGCCGATAGGGCGTGGCGATCATCCGACCACGACCGTCCGGCGTGAAGAAGCGGCCGTCGGCGAAGAAGCGCTTGCCGGCGTTGGGCACCGCCTCACCGCGGCGGCGCGGCCACTGGAACGGCGCCAGCGCGTCGAAGCCGGCGTCGGAGACGTCGGCGAAGGCGGAGATGTCGAAGTCGCGCGCGACCTCGGGGCGGTGACCGGACAGCGCGGCATGCTCGCGGAAGACCGCCGCCGCGCCGTCGAAGTCGAAGGCCGCTTCCCAGCCGAGCCGCTTGCCCACTTCGGCGAGCGCCCACCAGTCGGGCTTGGCCTCGCCGACCGGCGCCATGAAGCCGCGCTGGCGCGAGACTCGCCGTTCCGAATTGGTGACCGTGCCGTCCTTCTCGCCCCAGGCGAGCGCCGGCAGCAGGACATGGCCGAGCTCGGCGGTGTCGGTCGAGGCCATCACCTCGGAGACGACGACGAAAGGACAGGCGCGGATGGCGGCCTTGACCCGATCGGCGTCGGGAAGGCTGTCGACCGGGTTGGTCGCCATGATCCACAGCGCCTTGACGCGCCCGTCGGCGACCGCGTCGAAGAGATCGACCGCCTTGTGTCCCGGCGTCGCCGTGACCGTCGGCGAGGCCCAGAACTCGCGGACGAGTTCGCGGTGGCTCGGATCGGCCAGTTCCAGATGCGCCGCGAGCTGGTTGGCGAGCCCGCCGACCTCGCGCCCGCCCATGGCGTTGGGCTGGCCGGTGACCGAGAACGGCCCGCAGCCCTCCCGGCCGATCCGGCCGGTGAAGAGATGGCAGTTGAGGATGGCGTTGACCTTGTCGGTGCCGGCCGACGACTGGTTGACCCCCTGGCTGTAGACGGTGAGCACCTTCTCGGTCGCGCCGAAGAGGTCGAAGAAGGCGACGACGTCGGTCTCCGCGAGCCCGGTGACGCGCGCCACCTCGGCCGGATCGTCGAAGGGAGCCGCAGCCTCGAGCGCCGCCTCGAGCCCCGAGGTGTGCGCGGCGACGAAACGACCGTCGCGGGCGTCGGCACGCTCCAGATGGCGCAGCAGACCGGCGAAGAGGGCGACGTCGGTGCCCGAGTCGAGCCCGAGATGCAGATCGGCGATCTCGCTCGTCGCGGTGCGCCGCGGGTCGAGCACCACCACCTTCATCCCCGGGCGCGCGGTCTTGGCCGCCGCGAGGCGCTGGAACAGGATCGGATGGCACCAGGCGAGGTTGGAGCCGACCAGCACGACGAGATCGGCGGTCTCCAGGTCCTCGTAGGTCTGCGGCACCGTGTCGGTGCCGAAGGCGCGCTTGTGGCCGGCGACCGAGGAGGCCATGCACAGGCGCGAATTGGTGTCGATGTTGGCCGAGCCGACGTAGCCCTTCATCAGCTTGTTGGCGACGTAATAGTCCTCGGTGAGGATCTGGCCCGACACGTAGAGCGCCACCGAATCCGGGCCGTGGTCGCGGATCGCGGCGCCGAAGCGTTCGGCGACGAGATCGAGCGCCGCGTCCCAGCTCACCCGCTCGCCACCGATCGAGGGATGGGTGAGGCGGCCGTCGTGGATCAACGTCTCGGCCAGCGCCGAGCCCTTGACGCACAGCCGGCCGAAATTCGCCGGATGATCCGGATCGCCGGAGATCGTCACCCGCCCGTCGGCATGCGTCTCCGCCTTCACACCGCAACCGGTGCCGCAATAGGGGCAGGTGGTGAAGGTTGTGCGGACGACCTCGGACATGCACGTCTCCTTCGCCGGCGAACCATCGTCGCCGTCGTCATCCGGTGACCGGCCGGTTCGGGATCCGCCGGCGGCGGCGCGGGTCGGCCGCCATCGGCGATTATCGGGGAGCTTCGCCTCACTCCGCCGCGAGGAGGCTCGCCGGAACCTCGAGGCGGATACGCCCGCCCTCGACCTTCACGGCATATTCCTCGGCGCAGCCCTCGTCGGCGCCGGTGGCCTTGCCGCTCTCCAGGTCGATCACCCAGTTGTGCAGCGGGCAGGCGACCTTGCGGCCGTGGACGATGCCTTCGGAGAGCGGCCCGCCCTTGTGCGGGCACTTGTTCTCCAGCGCGAAAACGTGATCGTCGGCGGTGCGGAAGATCGCGATCTCGTGCGCACCGACGCGAACGGTGCGGGCGCCGAGCGCCGGGACGTCGTCGAAGGCGCAGATGTCGTACCAGTCGGACATGGAACGTCTCTCCGTCTCACTCGGCGGCCAGCGCCGGAACGATGGTGATGGGCGAGAACTCGTGGCTCTCGTGGCCGGCGACACGCTCGGCCCAGGGGTCGACCTGCGCGAATTTCTGCGACAGCAGGAACCGCTCCCACAGCGCCTTGCGGCTCGCCGCGTCTTCGACGATGGCCTGCTTGATCGTGTCGAGGCCGACGCGCTCCTGCCACTTGTAGATGCGCTCGAGGTAGATCGCGCCCTCACGGTACATCTGCAGCACCGCGCCGGAGTACTCGAGCGCCTCCTCTTCGGTGTCGACGTGGCAGAGGAGGTCGGTCGCCCGCACGTGCAGGCCGGCCGCGCCGGAGATGTGGATGTCGTAGCCCGAGTCGACGCAGATCACGCCGATGTCCTTGACCGTCGCTTCCGAGCAGTTGCGCGGGCAGCCGGAGACGGCGAGCTTGACCTTGGCCGGCGTCCACGACGCCCACATCAGCTTCTCCAGCTTGACGCCGAGCCCCATGCTGTCCTGCGTGCCGAAGCGGCACCACGACTTGCCGACGCAGGTCTTCACCGTCCGGAGGCCCTTGGAATAGGCGTGGCCGGAGACGAGCCCGATGTCGTTGAGGTCCTTCCAGATCGCCGGCAGGTTCTCCTTCTCGATGCCGAGCAGGTCGATGCGCTGGCCGCCGGTCATCTTGACGAGCGGCACCTCGTGCTTCTCGGCGATGTCGGCGATGGCGCGCAGCTCCGCGGCGGTGGTCAGGCCACCCCACATGCGCGGCACGACCGAGAAGGTGCCGTCCTTCTGGATGTTGGCGTGGACGCGCTCGTTGATGAAGCGCGAGCGGCCGTCGTCGACGTATTCGCCCGGCCAGTCGCAGACCAGATAGTAGTTGAGCGCCGGGCGGCAGGTGGCGCAGCCGTTCGGCGTCTTCCAGCCGAGTTCCTGCATCACCGCCGGGATCGACTTCAGCCCCTTGGCGCGGATCGTCTCGCGCACTTCCGTGTGGGTGTGGTCGGTGCACTTGCACATGGTCTTGCGGGCCGACGCCTTGAAGGCGTCGCCGAGGGTGAAGGCGAGCACCTGCTCGACCTTCGGGGTGCACTGGCCGCAGGACGCCGAGGCCTTGGTCACCGCCTTGACCTCGTCGAGGGTGGTGAGCCCCTGGCTCTTGATCGCCGAGACGATGGCACCCTTGCAGACGCCGTTGCAGCCGCAGATCTCAGCGTCATCCGGCAAGGCTGCAACGGCCGCCATAGGGTCCAGGGGGGCGCCCCCCTGGTAGGACTGGCCGAAGATCAGCGTGTCGCGCATCTCCGAGACGTCGGTGCCGTCGCGGATCAGGTCGAAGAACCAGCTGCCCTCCGCCGTGTCGCCGTACATGACGGCGCCGACGACGCGGTCGCCCTCGAGAACGACGCGGCGATAGACGCCGCGCGCGGGATCGCGCAGGACGATGTCCTCGCGGCCCTCGGCCTCCGCGAAGTCGCCGGCGGAGAACAGGTCGCAGCCGGTGACCTTGAGCTTGGTCGAGAGTTCCTTCGGCACGAAGGCGGCCTCTTCGCCCATCAGCGTCTTGGCGACGACCTTGGCCTGATCGTAGAGCGGCGCGACGAGGCCGAAGAGCAGGCCCTCAAACTCGACGCATTCGCCGAGCGCCAGCACGTCCGGGTCGGAGGTCACCATCTGCGACGTCACCTTGACGCCGCGCCCCACCTCGAGGCCGGCCGCCTTGGCGACGGTGGTCTCGGGACGAATGCCGACCGCCATGACCACGAGATCGGCGGGGATGAGGGTCCCGTCGGCGAGTTCGACGCCCTCGACCTTCTCCGATCCGACGATCGCCTTGGTCGAGGCGTTGACCAGGATGGAGATGCCGCGCTTCTCCAGGTCCTTCTGCAGGAGATAGCCGGCCGACGGATCGAGCTGGCGCTCCATCAGATGGCCCATCAGATGGATGACCGTCACCTCCATGCCGCGCAGGCGCAGGCCGGCGGCGGCTTCGAGACCGAGCAGGCCGCCGCCGATCACCACGGCCTTGGCGCCCGGCGTCGCCGAGGCCTCGATCATCGCGTTGGTGTCCTCGAGGTCGCGATAGGCGACGACGCCCTTCAGCTCCTTGCCCGGGACCGGGATGATGAACGGCGCCGAGCCGGTGGCGATCAGCAGCTTGTCGTAGGCGACCTCGCCCTTCTCGCCGACGACCACCTTGCGGTCGCGATCGATCGAGACGACACGCTCGCCGAAGCGGCAGGCGACCTTGTTGGCCGCGTACCAATCGTCGTCGTGGGTGACGATCTCGGCGAAGCTCTTCTCACCGGAGAGGACCGGGGAGAGCATGATGCGGTTGTAGTTGCCGCGCGGTTCGGCGTTGAACAGCGTCACTTCATAGGCCGAGGGATCGGCCTCGAAGAGGTGCTCCAGCGCCCGGCCGGACGCCATGCCGGCGCCGATGACGACGAGTTTCTTCATGGGGTCAGTTCCTCAGCAGTACCAGGCGACGATGTGAGCGAGTTCGCCGCCCTGATGGATGGGCAGGGCGACCATGGTGGTGTAGCCGGCCGGCAGTCCGGCGGGGCCGCGCTCGACCACCGGCAGGCCGGAGCCGAGCGCCCGGCCGACCGGGCCTTCCCAGGCCTTGGCGCGGGCCGGCGTGCCGGTCTCGTCGACCCACAGCGCGCCCTCGCGCTCGCAGATGCCGTCGACGAGGATCGCTTCCTTCTTCGAGCCGACGACCGCCGAGCGGGCGTCCCACATCTCGAAACGGCGGGCGAGCGGCGTGCCGCGCGCCGACAGGAGCGTCAGCACGTAGGTGTCGTGACCGGGCGTCGGGACCGGCAGGCCGAGGCCGGTGGTCAGCCCCGCCCTGCCGGCGGCGTCGGCGCGGATGAAGCGGTAGCCCGAGCCGAGATCGCGCATCATCATCGGCGTCATCGACGCCCACACCCCGCCGGGCAGCCCCTGGCCGCGCGGGAACTGGGTGTGCTTCGACACCCACTCGAAGTGCTTGGCGGCGCCGTAGTAGCCGTCCTCGAGCATCAGCAGGCGGTTGTCCTCGCGCCACACCTCGATGGCGCCGGTGCGCACGGCGTCGTCGCCGCACAGCACCACCAGGACGGCCTTCAGCTCGGCCCCGTCGAACACCGGCACGGCCACCGCGCAGGTCAGACCCGCCGCCTTGGCCGCCTCGGTGCGCTTGAAGTAGGAGCCGTCGAACTCCTTCAGGACGACCGGACGTCCTTCCGCCCAGGCCTTTCCGGGCAGACCCTCGCCGGGGCCGAAGCTCTCCTTGCCGGAGACCGCCGCGAAGTCGGCGAGATCGCCGTAGTCGCCGCCGCCGTGGACGAGGCGTCCATCCTTCGGCACCCAGACCTCGGAGGCCTGGATGAAGGTCGAAGTCGTGTTCTCGGATGCGCTTTCCATCACGCGGCCTCCCTCGCGCCGGCGCTCTTCTCGGCGGCCGTCGGCTTCGCTTCGGTCTTCTCCTCGCCGTGATGGCCTTTCTCGTACTCCTCGAGGAAGCTCAGGACCTGTTCGCGGTAGAGGTAGTAATCGGGGTGTTCGAGCAGCGCCTTGCGCGAGCGCGGGCGCGGTATGTCGACGTCGACGACGCGGCCGATCTTGGCGTTCGGGCCGTTGGTCATCATCACCACCCGGTCGGCGAGCAGGATCGCTTCGTCGACGTCGTGGGTGACGCAGATGGCGGTGACCTGGGTGCGGGTCCACACCTCCATCAGCACCTCCTGCAACTGCCAGCGGGTGAGGCTGTCGAGCATGCCGAAGGGTTCGTCGAGGAGCAGCAGCTTCGGGCTGAGCGCGAAGGCGCGGGCGATGCCGACGCGCTGGCGCATGCCGTTCGACATGTCGGCGGCCGGCTTGTCCATGGCGTCGCCGAGACCGACGCGGGCGAGGTAGTACTCGGCGACGTCGACCTTTTCCGCCTTCGACGAGGTCGGATAGACCTCGTCGCAACCGAGCAGCACGTTCTCCTTGGCGGTCAGCCACGGGAACAGGCTCGGCGCCTGGAACACGACGGCGCGGTCGGGGCCGGCCTGGTAGACTTCGCGGCCGTCGAGCACGATGCCGCCCATCGACACGTCGGTGAGGCCGGCGACCATGGTCAGCACCGTCGACTTGCCGCAGCCGGAGTGGCCGATCAGCGAGATGAACTCGCCGCGCTTGACGTTGAGATCGAAGCCGTCGACGACGGTCAGCGGTCCCCTCGGCGTCGGATAGATCTTCTTGACCTCGTCGAATTCGACGTAGCGCTCCATGATGCCGGTCTTCGGCCGCGCCGCCTCGGCCCAGGCCTTGGGCAGTTCGCCGCCGGCCTTGATCGCGGCGCGCGCTTCCCGCGCCGCCGCCTTGGCCTTGGCGACGTCCTCGCGGAAGTGCACCGGGATGACCTCCGGCAGATGCCGGCCGTCGTCCTCGCCCGAGCCCTGCTCGATGCCCATGTCCATCAGGTACTGGGTGATCTCGGCGCGCAGGCGCTTGAACTCGGGGTCGTGGTTGGCGGCGGTGCGATCACGCGGCCGCGGCAGGTCGATGACGAATTCCTTGGCCAGCGTCGCGCCGGGTCCGATGGTGAGCGGGATGACCCGGTCGGCCAGCAGCAGCGCCTCGTCGACGTCGTTGGTGATGAGGACGACGGTTTTCTTGTCCTCCTCCCAGATGCGCTCGATCTCGTCCTGGAGCTTGGAGCGGGTCAGGGCGTCGAGCGCCGACAGCGGCTCGTCGAGCAGCAGCACCTCGGGGCTCATGGCCAGCGCCCGGGCGATGCCGACGCGCTGGCGCATGCCGCCGGAGAGCTCCGCCGGCTTGCGGTCGGCGGCGTGGGAGAGGCCGACCATCTCGATGTACCTGGCGATGCGCGCCGAACGGTCGGCCTTGCTCTCGTTCGGGAACACCGTTTCCACCGCCAGCTCGATGTTGCCGTGGACCGACAGCCACGGCATCAGCGAGTAGGACTGGAACACCATGCCGCGCTCCGGGCCGGGCGCCGTCACCGGCACGCCCTTCATCGTCACCTCGCCCGCGTCGGGCGTGACGAGGCCGGCGATGGTCGAGATCAGTGTCGTCTTGCCCGAGCCGGAGAAGCCGAGGATGGCGACGAACTCGCCCTCGCGGATCTTGAGGTTCACGTCGGAGAGGACGTGGGTGACGTCGGAGCCGGAGACGTAGCTCTTGGAGACGTTCTTCAGCTCGAGGATGGGCGTGGGTTCGCTCATGGTCCGCCCCCTCAACGCTTGCCGGAGAAGGTGAAGGCGGCCTGGAGCGCGTACATCACGCGGTCGAGCAGGAAGCCGATGATGCCGATGGTGAAGACGGCGACCATGATGCGGGCGAGCGACGAGGAGGAGCCGTTCTGGAACTCGTCCCACACGAACTTGCCGAGGCCGGGGTTCTGGGCGAGCATCTCGGCGGCGATCAGCACCATCCAGCCCACGCCCAGCGACAGACGCATGCCGGTGAAGATCAGCGGCAGCGACGACGGGATGACCAGCTTGAACACCTTCTTGGCCCAGCCGAGACGCAGCACCTTGGCGACGTTCATCAGGTCCTTGTCGATCGAGGCGACGCCGAGCGAGGTGTTGATCAGCGTCGGCCACAGCGAGCACAGCGTCACGGTGATCGCCGAAACCAGGAACGACTTCTCGAACATCGGATCGGTCGAGGTGTAGAGCGCCGAGACCACCATGGTGACGAGCGGCAGCCAGGCCAGCGGCGACACCGGCTTGAAGATCTGCACGAAGGGGTTGATCGCCGCGTTCACCGTCGGCGACAGGCCGGCGAGAATGCCGAGCGGGATGGCCATCGCCGTGCCGATCAGGAAGCCGGTGAAGACGGTCTTCAGCGAGGTCAGGATCTTGTCGATGTAGGTCGGCTTGCCGACGTAGGAACGCACCTTGATCTCGGCATTGGGATCGGCGGCACGCAGCTCCGCGTTGCGCTTGTCCTGACGTTCGTAGAACGCCTTCTCCTTGGCGCGCTCGGCGTTGTGGTCGGCGACCAGCACCGTCACCTGCTCCCACACCTCCGCCGGTCCGGGGATGGCGCCGAGCGAGGTCTGGACGCGCGGGGCGAGCACCGCCCAGATGCCGAGGAAGATCACCATCGCGACGATCGGCACGCCGGCCAGACGCCACAGTTCCTTCGACTGGGTCTTGACGTTGTCGCCGCCGATCATCTTGAGGATCGGCACCACGAAGCCGAGACCGAGAACCGAGAGATAGCCCTCGATCTTGGTGATGCGGGAGAACCAGCGCTGGCGCCGGGCCTCGCGCGCGGCGCGGGTCTCGGCATCGGCGACGAGCTGGTCGGTGGCGATGGTCATGGGGCTGTCCTCGGATGGCGACCGCGTCGGGTGGGGTCGGCGGGTCTTACGAAGGGGTTCCGGGCGAAGTGGGATCCGGGGAGTCCGGGACGGCGCGATTTCGGGCGCACCGTCCCGTCTCGGGAGCGGGGCCGAGGCCCCGCGCGAGGCGCATCAGCCCTCGACGGCGTTGCCGACGACCTTCTGGGCGCCCTTGAGGCCGATCTTCAGGCTGTCGATGTAGGCGTTGGGCTTCTTGCCGTCGTACGGCACCTTGTCCATGAAGCCGTTGTCGACCGGCTTGTAGCCGTCGGAGCCGAAGGGGAAGTCCTCCTTCTTGGCCTTGCCTTCGGCGACCAGCAATTCGGCGGCCTTCACGTAGATGTCCGGGCGATAGACCTTCTTGGCGGTCTCGTCGTACCAGGCGTCGGTCTTCGCTTCGCCGATCTGACCCCAACGGCGCATCTGGGTGAGGTACCACACCGCGTCGGAATAGAAGGGGTAGGTGGCGAAGTACTTGAAGAAGACGTTGAAGTCCGGAACCGGACGCTTGTCGCCCTTCTCGTACTCGAAGGTGCCGGTCATCGAATTGGCGATGACCTGCGGATCGGCGCCGACGTACTCGGACTTGGAAAGGATCTTCACCGCCTCGGCGCGGTTCTTGCCGTCACCCTCGTCGAGCCACATGCAGGCGCGGATCATCGCCTTGGTGATGGCGAGGAGCGTGTTGGGGTTCTCTTCGGCCCACTTCTTGGTGACGCCGAAGACCTTCTCCGGGTTGTTCTTCCAGATCTCGTCGTCGGTGATCACCGGCACGCCGATGCCCTTGAACACCGCCGCCTGGTTCCACGGCTCGCCGACGCAGTAACCCATGATGGTACCGGCCTCCATGGTGGCCGGCATCTGCGGTGGGGGCGTGACCGAGAGCAGCGCCTCGGCCAGGATCTGGCCGGAAACGTTCTCGGCCGAATAGAAGCCGGGATGCACGCCGCCGGCGGCGAGCCAGTAGCGCAGTTCGTAGTTGTGGGTGGAGACCGGGAACACCATGCCCATCTTGAAGGACTTGCCCTCGGCCTTGAGGCCGTCGATCACCGGCTTCAGCGCCGCGGCCGAGATCGGGTGCTCCGGCTTGCCGTCGGCACCCGTCTTCAGGTGCTTCTTCATCTCCGCCCAGATGGCGTTCGACACGGTGATGCCGTTGCCGTTGAGGTCCATCGACAGCGGTGTGATGACCTCCGCCTGGGTGCCGAAACCGATGGTCGCGCCGATCGGCTGGCCGGCCAGCATGTGCGAGCCGTCGAGCTCGCCGGTGATGACGCGGTCGAGCAGGACCTTCCAGTTGGCCTGCGCCTCGAGCGAAACCTGAAGCCCCTCGTCGTCGAAGAATCCCTTCTCCAGCGCGATGGCGAGCGGCGCCATGTCGGTGAGCTTGATGAAGCCGAGCTTCACCACGTCCTTTTCGAGCTTCAGCGGCGCGGCCAGCGCCTTGGACACGACCGAGGTCGAAGCGAGCGTCGCGGCGCCGATGGCGGCGGCGGAGAGAAGGAAGCGACGGCGCGAGAGAGTGAACGAACGGTTCGACATGGATGCCCCTCGGTTTCGATCGGTTGCGGATCGTCACGAGGGTCGGCGCCGAGTTCGGGAGATGGCGACGACCCGGCACCGTCCCCCGCCTGTCGTCGCGCCTTCATCGGGAAAGGGAGCGCGAACCGCCGGGACGATGCCATCCGTGACTGAGAACCCGACGCTGGGTTCCGATCCGTTGGACGGTGGGTCGTCGTTGACCGCCTCTCTCCTAGCAGAGGTCGTGCCAACCTTCGCGAAAGTCGGATTCGCCAAGAGAATCAGTCGGAGAAGGCGAAGGCCGGAGGATCGTCGCAGCGGCCGCCGCTCGAGCGAACGGCACTGCAATATGAGCGAATGCACATGAATCGGGCAGTGCAACAACGTTGCCCAGATTTCGAACGCGGGGCAGGGGGGCCTCGCCACGGGGCTCGGATCGGCCGACAGGAGCGGCACTTTCTCCCCCGAGTGGTGCTGCTTCGGTGGTCTCGTCTCGTCACCGCACCGCCCGCCCGATCGTCCCGGCGATGGCGCACGGGCGGCGGTCCTGGAATATCGATGCCGAACCGTCGTTCGAGGCGGTGTCGTCGCCGACGAGGCCGGCGAAAACGCTGCCGAAAACGACGGAAATCCGGCCGATTGATCTATCGCATGGCGTAACTTGGAAACGATATATAAGTTTATCCTCATATTTCACGGTGCCACCTCGGCGCCGAAGATCCTGGGACCGGTCCTGCTCCGTCCCGGCGGGAACGATCCACCGGGGATCTGATCGAGGAGATCGGATCATGACGAGAACGCCGCCGACCCGGAGCGCGAGTGCCTCGACCGCCGCCGTGGAGGCGGTGTTACGGGCCGAAGGGGCGGCGGAGGAGCGTATCCGGCAGGCGCGTCGCGACGCCGGCGCCATGGTCGCCGCGGCCCGGGCGCGCGAAGAGGCGATCGCCCGCCGCGCCGACGCCCGCATCTCCCGTGTCCACATCGCCTACATGGCGCGCATCGATCGGGAGATCGCGCGTCTCGAAGCGTTGCTCGCGCCCGCTCCGGGGGCGGGCTCCGACGAGGCCGAAGCCGCGGTTCTGACGCGGGTGATCGAGCGTCTGGCCGGCGAGTTGACGGGGCGGACCGATGAGAGCGTCGCGTGACTTCGCCTATGCGCAGGCCCGCCTGCAGGCTCGTCATGGCGAGCGCTTGCAGGACGGCGACTGGCGGACGCTCGAAGCCGCCCGCTCGCTCCGCCTCCATCTCGAACGCGCCCGCGCCACCGCGCTGCGCCGCCATTGCGAGCGTCTCGACGCCGCGCTCTCCGGCCACGCCCTCGAGGCGGTGCTGCGTCGCGAGGTCGAACGGGCGGTCGGCGAGGTCGCCGCTTGGTTGCCCCCACGCTGGCGGCCCGCCGTGCTGTGGCTCGCGTTCCTCCCGGCTCTGCCGCTCGTCGACGGCGCGCTGAGAGGCGAACCCCTGCCCGATTGGGCGGAGGACGAACCGACGCTCGCCCAACTCGTCGGCCTCGAACCGCCGGCCCGTGCCGCCGTCCTCGCCAACTCCCCCGCCGCCCCGCTCGTCCCGCCTCTCGGTGGGGAGGCGCCGAGCGTCGCCGACCTCTGGATCGCCGAATGGATTCGGCGCCTGCCCGGCGGCGTCGGCGCGAACCGCGAGATCGGTGATCTGATCGAGGCCGTGCGGCGAGCCGCCGCCACCGAGGGGGCGACGCTCGCTCATCGGGATCAGCCGGCCCGGACCGCGATCGAGCGCATCCTGGCACGCGCCTTCCGCGCCGGTGCCGGTACGGCGCTCGCCGCCGTCGCCCATCTCGGGCTGCTCTTCGTCGATCTCGAACGGCTGCGCGGCGGCATCCTGCGTCGCGCCCTGTTCGACGAAACTCATGGCGAGGAGGCCGCATGACCTTCCGTCCGCGCCCCACTCGCTGGTTCGAACTGCTCACCGTCGGGACCGACGCGCCGTTGGCGCTCGAGGCGCTCGCCGAGACCGGAGCGATCGAGCTCGAGGTGGAGGCCGGCGCGACCCGTCGCTCGCTGCTGCCCGACACCGCCGGCCTGCTCGACGCCTTCCGTCGGCTCGCCCGCACCCATGGCGGTCATTGGCCGAAAGCGGCGCCGCTCGCCAACCGGCCCGATCATCCGCGCCGGCTGCTCGAAGCCGCCTGGGCGCGGCTCGTCGCGTGGCGCAGGGAAGCCGATCCGATCATCCGCGCCATCGAGGCGACGGGGCGCGAGACCGAAGATCTCGAGATGCTGCGCGCCGCGCTCCTCGACATCGGCGACGATTGCCCCGATCCGGCCGAACTCGCCGACGTCGGTCCGCGATTGGCGGCGCGGCTCTATCGCCTGCCCGCCGGTATCCGCCTGCCCGCGCCGCCGGCCCACACTCTGGTGGAGACCTGGGAGGGGCTCGCCGCCGCCCATGTGCTGGTCCTCGGGCCGCGCCGGGAGGTCGCCGAGATCGAAGCCCTGATCCCCGCCCTCGAGGGCCGCGTCGTGCCGCTGCCCGATTGGTTGCCGGTGACGCCGAAAGGCGCCCGCGCCGCGGTCGAGGCCAGGCTCGAACGGATCACCATCGAACGCCACACCGCCGAGACCCGGCTCGCCGCGCTCTCCGAGCGTCATGGTCTCGCCGAGGCTCTGGGCGATTTCGCCCTCGTCGACTGGCTCGCCCGCAACGCCGCCGACGTCGCCGGCTCCGAACGCCTCGCCTGGGTCACCGGCTGGACCACCGACGAGGACGGCGACGCCCTGCGCGCCGCGCTCGACCGGCGCGGTGTCCGCGGCCTCCTGCGCATCCTGCCCGATCCGCCCGGCGCCGAAGCGCCGTTGGTCCTGCGCAATCCGCCATGGGTCCGCCCGTTCGAGGTCTTCGCCTCGCTGCTCGGCACCCCCGACCGCGCCGAGGCCGACGCCAGTCCGCTCCTCGCCGTCGTCGCGCCGCTGATGTTCGGCTTCATGTTCGGCGACGTCGGCCAGGGTCTCGTGTTGATCGGTGCCGGTCTCATGCTGCGCCGTCGCCTGCCGGTTCTGGCGCTCCTGGTGCCCGGCGGCGTCGCGGCGGTGGTCTTCGGCTTCCTCTTCGGCTCGGTCTTCTGCCTCGAGGATCTCCTCCCCGCCCTGTGGATCCATCCGCTCGGCGCCCCGACCACCCTGCTCGTCACCGCGCTCCTCGGTGGCATCGTGCTGCTCCTCGTCGGTCTCGCCCTCGACGCGTTCCAGGCCCATTGGCGCGGCGAACTCGCCCATTGGGCGATGCATCGCGCCGGCCTCGTCTTCGCCTATGTGGCGCTGCTCGCCGCCGCCGTCTGGGCCCCGGCCGCCTGGGCGGCGCTCGTCGGCGTCGTCTGGTTCGTCGCCGGCGCCGCCGTGATCGACACCGGCGACCGTCGCGTCGCGGCCGGTGTGGCGCTCGCCGAATTCGCCGAGGCGATGGTCCAGCTCCTGGTCAACACCGTCTCCTTCGCCCGCGTCGGCGCCTTCGCCCTCGCCCATGCCGGCCTCGCCGCCGCGATCGTCGGCGTCGCCGAGGTCTCCGGCCCGGTCGGCTTCTGGATCGTGCTGATCCTCGGCAACGCCCTGGTGCTGGCGCTGGAGGGCCTCGTCGTCGGCATCCAGACCACCCGTCTCATCCTCTTCGAATTCTTCATCCGCTTCCTGCACGGCGGCGGTCGGCCCTTCCGGCCGCTCGTGCCGCCGCGTCTCGACTGGGCTCCTGCGGCCCCTCGAGACTGAAACAGAGAGGTTCCGCCATGCGCATCGACCGTCTCCGCCTCGTCGTCGCCCTCGCGGCGGCCGTCGTCGTCGCCCTGACCGGCCTTCTCTGGGTGAGCCTGCCCGCCGGAGCGGCGGAAGCGGCGGCGCAAGCCGGGGTCGATCCCGGTGTGGTGCAGTGGGCGCTGGCCGCCGCCGCCGCCGCCGCCGGTCTCGGCACCATCGCCGCCGGCATCGCCGTGGCCTCGGTCGGCAGCGCCGCCATCGGCGCGCTCGCCGAGAAGCCCGAACTGCTCGGCCGCGTGCTGATCATCGTCGGTCTCGCCGAAGGTATCGCCATCTACGGCCTGATCGTCGCCATCCTCATCCTCAACCGAGCCGGCTGACATGACCGCGACCGTGTTCATCGGTGACGAACTCGGCGCCACGGGTTGGCGGCTCGCCGGTGTCGACGTCGTGACGCCGGACCCTGCCGACACCGCACGCGTCTTCGCCGAGGCACGCCGCCGCGCCGCGTTGGTGATCCTCGCCGCCGACTACGCCGCGATGATCCCGCCGGCCGAACTCGACGCGGCTCTCGTCGCCGAGCGGCCCATCGTCTCGGTGGTCGCCGACATCCTCGGCCGCACCCCTCCACCCGATCTCGCCGGGAGGCTCAGGAGTACCCTGGGTATCGAATCGTGACGACATCCGACACCGCCCCCGACACCCGCGCCGACGATCTCGTCCGCGAGATCGAAGCGCAGAGCGAGGCCGAGTGCCGCGCCCTCCTCGATGCGGCGCGGCTCGAGGCGCAGGCGATCGTCCGCGAGGCCGCCGCCGCCGCCACGCGCCACGTCCACGACGCCATGGAGGACCTGAAACGCGACGGCGCCCGCCGTCTCGCCCGCGCCAAGGCGCAGATCGACACCGAGATGCGGGTCCGCGATCAGGCGCTCGCCGCCGGCAACCTGCGCGACGGCTGCCCCATGCTGGTCGTCGCCGTCGCCGAGCGCTGGAACGACGCCGCGGCCCGGCGGTCGTGGGCGATCGCTCTGGCGCGGCAGGCTTTCGAGCGGCTGCGCCCGGGCAACTGGGTCGTCGAGCATCCGAAGGACTGGGCCGAAGACGAAGCCGGGGCCTTCCTCGAGGCGCTGCCGGCCGAGGCCCGCGGCGGCGTCCGTTTCCGCGCCGTCGACGATTTCGAAGCCGGCTTGCGGGTCGTCGCCCCCGGCGTCGTCCTCGACGCCACGCCGGAACGGCTGCTCGCCGACAAGCCGGCGGTCCAGGCGCTGCTCCTCGCCGGTATCGCCCGCGAGCGCGCCGCCGCGTCCGCCACCGCAGGAGACACCCCATGACCCCGTCGACAGCCGGCATCCAATGGATCGGTGGCCCGGTGCTCCACGCCCGGACACGCGACCCGTTCCGCATCGGCGAGGCGATCGAGGTCGGCCCCCGTCGCCTGCCCGGCGAGGTCATCCGCCTCGATGGCGATCTCTTCATCGCCCAGGTCTACGAGGACACCACCGGCCTGCGCCCCGGTGACACGGTCACCGGCACCGGCCGACCGATGTCCGTCGCCCTCGGCCCCGGCCTCCTCGGCCACATCTTCGACGGCCTGCTGCGGCCGCTCGACGCCTCGACGGTCGAGCAGGACTTCGGTTTCGTCCCCACCGTCGGGACCGGCCAGCATCTGACGGCCGGGGCCGCCTTCGGCCACCTCCCCGGCATCGGCATCCGCCAGGATTGTCTGGTGCCGCCGGGCGCCTCGGGTCTCGTCGAATTCGTCGCCAAGGAGGGGCGCTACGGCCGCGACGCGGTCCTCTGCCGCCTCGTCGACGAAATGGGCCGGACCCACGACCTCGGCTTCTTCCAGCACTGGCCGGTGCGCAAGCCGCGCCCGGTCGCCGAACGCCTGCCTGCCGACGAGCCGATGATCACCGGCCAGCGCATCCTCGACGTGCTCTTCCCCGTCGCCCGCGGCGGCCGCGCCGCCCTGCCGGGCGGCTTCGGCACCGGCAAGACGGTGTTGCAGGAGACGCTCGCCAAATGGTGCGACGCCGACATCATCATCTACGTCGGCTGCGGCGAACGCGGCAACGAGATGGCCGAGGTGCTGCACGAGTTCCCCGACCTCACCGACCCGCGCACCGGCCGCCGTCTGATGGAGCGCACGGTCATCATCGCCAACACCTCCAACATGCCGGTGGCGGCGCGCGAGGCGTCGATCTACACGGCGGTCACCGTCGGCGAATATTTCCGCGACCAGGGTCTCCATGTCGCCCTCATGGCCGATTCGACCAGCCGCTGGGCCGAGGCGCTGCGCGAGGTCTCCGGCCGCCTCGGCGAACTGCCGGGCGAAGCCGGCTATCCCGCCTATCTCTCGTCGCGTCTCGCCGAGTTCTACGAACGCGCCGCCCGCGTCCGCACGCTCGCCGGCAAGACCGGCTCGCTCACCATCATCGGCGCCGTCAGCCCGCCGGCCGGCGACTTCTCCGAACCGGTGACCAGCCACACCAAGCGTTACGTCCGCTGCTTCTGGGGTCTCGACCGCGAACGCGCCCAGGCGCGGTTCTATCCGGCGATCCACCCCCTGCATTCCTATTCCGACGGCGCCGTCCGCTTCGCCGACTGGTGGACCCGGCGCGGCAACCCGCGTTGGGTCGCCCAGCGCGAACGCCTCCTCACCCTGCTCGAGGCCCAGGCGGACCTCGAACGCATGGCCCGCATCGTCGGCAAGGACGCCCTGCCGCCGGCCCAGCAACTGACCCTCGTCTGCGCCGAGCTGGTCAACGAGGGATTCCTGCGTCAGTCGGCCTATTCGGCCCAGGACCGCTACTGCTCGCCGGAACGCCAGACCTCGATCCTGCAACTGATCCTGCGCTTCATCGAACTGTCCGAGGGCGCGCTCGAACGCGGGGTGGCGCCGCAGGCGATCGCCGAACTGCCGGTGCTGCGCCGGCTCCAACGGATGGGCGAGGAGATCGGCCAGTCCGACCTCACCGCCTTCGACGGCCTGCGCGCCTCGCTGGAGAGCGCCATGGCCGGGCTGACCAAGGAGGAAACCCATGCGGCCTGAACTCTCCGTTCGAGGGACGGCGACCGCGATCGAAGGGCCGCTCCTGTTCCTGAAGCGCAACATCGAGGTCGGCCTCGGCGAAGCGGTCGAGATCTGGCAGGAGGGCGAGGCGCCGCGGCTCGGCCGCATCGCCGCCCTCGACGACGACTCCATGGTGGTCGAGGTGCTGGAATCGACCGTCGGCCTCGGCCTCGCCGACGTGAAGGTGCGCTTCTTCGGCGAGCCGATCCATCTCGCCGTCGGCCCCGGCCTGCTCGGCCGCATCTTCGACGGCGTCGGTCGACCCGTCGACGGCGGCCCGCCGGTCGCCGCCTCGCTGCGCCAGCGCATCGACGGCCGCAACCTCAATCCGGCCGAACGCGAACTGCCGCGCGACTTCATCGAGACCGGCGTCACCGCCATCGACCTGATGAACTCGCTGGTGCGCGGTCAGAAGCTGCCGATCTTCTCCGCCGGCGGCCTGCCGCACGATCGCATCGCCGCCGAGATCGCGGTCAACGCCCGCCTGCGCCGCGAGGGCTCCGGCGAATTCGCCATCGTCTTCGTCGGCATCGGCATCTCCCACGACGCCGCCGAGAACTTCCGCCGCGCCATGCAGGATTCCGGCGCACTCGCCCACACGGTGATGTTCCTCAACCTCGCCAGCGAGCCCTCGACCCAACGCCTGCTCACCCCGCGCTTCGCCCTGACCGCCGCCGAATATCTCGCCTTCGAGGAGGGCCGCCACGTCCTGGTCATCATGACCGATCTGACGAACTACTGCGAAGCGCTGCGCGAGGTCTCCTCGAGCCACGGCGAGATCCCGTCGCGCAAGGGCTATCCCGGCTACATGTATTCGGATCTGGCGACGATCTACGAGCGCGCCGGCTGCATGCGTGGTTACGGCGGTACGGTGACCCAGTTGCCGATCCTCACCATGCCGGCCGAGGATATCTCTCACCCGATCCCCGATCTCACCGGCTACATCACCGAGGGACAGGTGGTGCTCGACAAGGGCCTCGATCACAAGGGCGTCTACCCGCCGATCAACGTCCTGCCGTCGCTGTCGCGGTTGATGGACAAGGGGATCGGCAAGGGCTGGACCGACCCCGACCATCCGGCGCTGGCCAATCAGCTCTTCGCGTCCTACGCCAAGTCGATCCGTGTCCGCGTCCTGGCGAGCGTCGTCGGCTCGGAGGGCCTCACCGCCATCGACCGCGACTATCTCGCCTTCGCCGATCGTTTCGAAGGCGAACTGATCGCGCAACCCGCCGAGCGCACCCTCGAGGAGAGCATGGCCGTCGGCTGGCGGCTCCTCAGGCTGTTGACGATCGCCGAGCTGTCGCGGCTCAACGACGCTCAGATCGACCGCCACATGGAGCGCGATCATGCGTGAGATCGTCCCCACCCGCTCCGCCGCGCTCGCCCTCGGCGAAGAACGCCGGCTGATGCGGCAGGGGTTCGAATTCCTCGACGAGAAGCGCATGCTGCTCGCCGGCGAGATGTTGCGTCAATTGCGTCTGTGGGAGGCGCATCGGGCCGAGTGGCAGGAGGCGGCGCGCCTCGCCCGCACCGCGCTCGCCGCCGCGGTCGAACGCCACGGGCTCGATGCCCTCCAGCTCCATCCCGCGCCGGCCGAAGCGCCGCCGCCGCCACGCACCACGCCCTATCGCTTCCTCGGCGTGCCGATGGTCGAGGCAGAGGCGGTGGAGGCGGCACCCGCGCCGGCCGCCGCGGCGATCGATCCGTCGCCGGAGACCGTCGCTGCTCGCCTCGCCTTCGAGAAGCTCGCCCGTCTCGCCGCCGCGATCGGTGTGAGCGCGAGCAATCTGCTGCGCCTGGCGCAGGAGTATCGTCGCATCGAACGTCGCGCCAAGGCGCTGGAGAACGTGCTGCTGCCCGAGGTCGAGGTGGCGCTGAAACAGGTGGTCGAACAGCTCGACGCCGTCGATCAGGAAGAAGCGGTGCGCGTCCAGTCCGCCGGTCGCCGCGCCCACGGCTGATGTCGGTTCCGCGATTTTCCGACACCGTTCCCGACGTCACACGGAATTCGAACGACACATTCGAATTCCGTGTTCCGTTCGCCGAAAAGCCCTGTCGAATCCTCGATCAGGTCTCGGCGATCCGCCCGTCGCGCAGCGAGTAGATGTCGTCGAAGCGGTCGTAAATCTTCTCGTCGTGGGTGACCACCACCACCGCCGCCTTCTGGTCGACGGCGACCCGCCGCATCAGATCCATGACGATGCCGGCGCGTTGGCCGTCGAGCGCCGCGGTCGGCTCGTCGGCGAGGATGATGCGCGGCCGGTTGGCCAGCGCCCGGGCGATGGCGACGCGCTGCGCCTCGCCGCCGGAGAGCTGCGACGGCATGGCGTTGCGGCGGTGCCCGACCTCGAGATACTCGAGCAACTCGATCGCCCGTTGCTTCGCCGGCTCACGACCGACCCCGGCCATGTCGAGCACCAGGGCGATGTTGTCGACGACGTCGAGGAACGGCAGGAGATTGTGGAACTGGAAGATGAAGCCGACCTTCTCGAGCCGCAGCGCCCTGAGGTCGGAGCGGCGCCACCGTCCGTCCCACACCGTCTCGCCGTCGAGCTTCATGGTGCCGGCGCTCGGCTCGACGATGCAGCCGATGAGATTGAGCAGCGTCGTCTTGCCCGAGCCGGAGGGGCCGAGGAGGCCGATCACCTGACCCGGCATCAGATCGAGGTCGATGCTCTTCAGCGCGTCGACCCGGGTCTCGCCCTCGCCGTAGTGCTTGGCGAGCCCGCGCAGTTCGACGAGGGGGCGGATGTCGTCGGTCATGTTCAGCTCCCCAGCGCCGTGGCCGGATCGACCTTGAGCGCCAGCCGCACGCCGAGACCGCTCGCCACCACGCAGACGACGATGACGATGACGCCGAGCGCCGTCGCGTCCTCCGGCTGCATCAGCACCCGGCGCGGGAAGTGATCCTTGATCGTGGCGATCAGCGTCGCGCCGATCGAGAAGCCGAGGATGCCGAGCGCCAGCGCCTGTTGCACGATCAGTCCGACGATGCGGCCGTCGGGCGCGCCGATCAGCTTCAGCGTCGCGATCTCCTTCAGCTTGTCCATGGTCATCGTGTAGATGATGAGGGCGATGATCACCGTCGACACCGTGAGCAGCACCGTGGTGAAGAGGCCGATCTGCTGGCGTGCCTTCTCGACCACCGAGCGGGTGAGGATCGTCTCCTGGTCGGCCTGGGTCAGCGCCGAGAGGTGCTTCCACCGCCGCGCCTCCGCCGCCACCGCATCGACCGGCACCGACGCCGCCACCCGGGCGAGCACGGCGTTGACCGTGTCCGGCGTCTGCGTCGTCGCGCCGCGCGCCGCCTCGCGCCGCGCCGGGGCGGGAGAGAGGCGGAACTGCAGCACCTGACTGTCGCGCAGCGTCAGCCAGATGATCGGATCGCCGCCCGACGACACCGCCCCTCGGGTGAGCCCGACCACCGTGTAGGGATCGCCGGCGAGCACGATGCGTTCGCCGACCGTGAGCCCGGTCTTGGCATCGGCCACCACCTCGTGACGGCGGACGACGTCGCGCCCCTCGACGAGCCCGCTCGGGCCGCCGAGCCGACCGGGTTCGAAGCCGACCACCTGCAGGCGCAGCTTGCGGCCACGATGTTCGGTCTCGAAGGACTGGAAGGTGACCGAGCCGGTGGCGGTGACGCCGGAGAGCCGGGCGACCGCCTCGCGGGTGTCGCCGGGGATGCGCGACCCCTCCGCGAAGGGACCGCGCGTGCCGGTCTCCACCACCCACAGGTCGGCGGCGGGCGAACGGGCGAGCGACAGCGCTTCGGAAACGAGGCCGCGATAGATGCCGATCATCGACAGGACGACGCCGAGCAGCAGCCCGAGGCCGACCGAGGTCAGGAGGAACCGACCGAGATTGTGCCGGATGTCGTGGAGCGCGAGGTTCATTTCGCCGACCCTTCCGAGATCCGCGCCGCATGGCCGGCGACGAAGCCGGCGGTCGCACTCGCCACCACCGTGGCGCCGGCCGGCACGCCGTCGACGATCTCGGCGCGGCCGTCGAGGAGCCGGGCCCCGAGCCGCACCTTCGCCTCCTGGAGGCGCCCGTCGGCGACCACCCAGGCCATCGCCTCGGCCGGTCCGGTGAGGCGCAGCGCCGTCTCCGGCACCAGGAGCGCGCGAGGGAGGGTACGGGTGGTCACCACCACTTCGGCCTGTTCGCCGAGATGGAACTCCTTCGGACAGTCGCGGCAGTCGACGAAGAGCCGGCGCTCCTCCCCGACCCGGTCGTTCTCGAGGCCGATACGGGCGACCGAACCGGCGAAGACCTCACCGGGGCGCGAGCGCAGCCGCACCTCGGCCGGCTGTCCGACCGCGAGCTCGCCGGCCCGCGCCTCGTCGACGAAGGCCTGGATCCACACCGTCGCCGGATCGACCAGGGTGTAGAGCGCCTCGCCCGGGTTCATCACCGCCCCGAGTTCGCGCAACCGCGCCGTCACCACGCCGTCGAACGGCGCGACGAGTCGATGGCGCTCCAGCAGCACCTCGTCGAGCTGCAACTGGGCTCGGGCATTGGCGAGGTTGACGCGCGCCACTTCGACGTCGCGCTCGGCGATCTTCAGGTCGGCGGCGGCGACGCGGGCGTCCATGTCGGCCTGCTCGGCCACTTCGATCGAGACGGTGCGGCGCTCCACCAGCGACTGGCGGCGATCGCCCTGGCGCTCCTTCTGCTCGGCGATCACCCGGGCGCGAGCGGTGAAGGCCTCCGCCTTGACGAGAGCCGCTTCCGCCGCCGCCACGCCGGCGCGCGACTTCTCCACCCGGGCGCGCGCCTCGCCGTCCTGGAGGCGGGCGAGGAGGGTGCCCTTGGCGACCCGGTCGCCGTGGTCGGCGGCGAGTTCGACCAGCGCCGCGGCGGTCTCGAAGCCGAGCCGCGAGGTTATGCGCGCCTCCTGGGTGCCGAGCCCGAAGACCTTCACCGCGACGGTCTCGGCGGTCTCGGCCGCGTCGACCGTCACCGGACGCGAGGCGAGCAAGGTACGGACCCCGACCCCGGCGGCGGCGACGCCGGCGACGATCAGAAGAGTGCGGACGGTACGGTTCATGGGGTCACTCCGGAGCCGGGGCGCACCAGCCCGGCGAGCTGCAGGTCGAGAAGGCGTTCGCCTTCGCTCACGAGATCGAATCCACGCCCGGCGAGCGACCAGCGCAGCGCCAGACCCTGGATGAGGCCGAGGACGAGCAGCGCCGCATCGGCCGGGGAGGCGAGAAGCCGATCTCCGGCCGCGGCGAAACGCGCCGCGAGGCGGCCCGAGATGTCGGCCATCAGGCCGCGGAACACCGCCGCCAGGGTGGGGTCGGCGACCCTGAGTTCGTGCGAGAAGACGATGGCGAGGATCGACGGCTCGTCGGCGACCACCCCCATCTGCGCCACCGCCAGCCGGCGGACGTCGGCGATCGGGTCGTCGGTCGGCTTCGCCACCGCGTCCCAACAGGCGCGCACCCGCCCGGCGACGTGATGCGCCACCGCGAGCCACAGCGCGGCGCGCGTCGGGAAATGACGGAACACCGCCGGCTGCGAGATGCCGACCGCATCCGCCACCGCCTGGGTCGTCAATCGGTCCGGCCCCATCTCCACCGCGAGGCGCAACACCGCCTCGACGATTTCGAGGCGGCGGTCCTCCGCTCGTTTGCGCATCGTCGGCTCATTCGATTAAGTGAGTGATCACTTACTTGATCCGGCGCCGGTCGCCAAGAGGGGCGCGTTCACGTCTTCGCGAAGACGCGACGCGCGGTCGGCCGGGTCAGGGGCAGTGACGATCTCCTCGACGCTCGCCAGCCGGCAGAAGCGGTCGGCGATGCCGGCGAGCGCGGCGCGGCCGAGCGTCGCCGCATCGACCACGACGCCGTCGGGGCCGGGCAGGGCGCGGGTGGCGCAGGCGTCGTGGGCGACGACGATCGTGTGACCGAGGTCGCCGGCGGTCCTCACCGTCGAGGAGACGCAGTTGTGGGTCATGAAACCGGCGACGATCAGCGTCGCCGCCCCCGGCTCGGGCAGATGCGTCGCCAGATCGGTGCCGTGGAAGGCCGAGATCGCCCGCTTCTCCACAACCGCTTCGCCCGCCCGCGGCGCGACCTCGTCGGCGAAGGCGCCGCGCGCCGCCGTCCGATCGAAGAAGCCGCCGGGCCGGCCGGCATGGGCGACGTGGACGACCCGCCCGCCGGCCGCGCGCACCGCGGCGAGCAATCGCGCCGCCGCCGCGACCGCCGCCTCGGCGCCGTCGAGCACCAGCGGGCCGGCGAGATATTCGTTCTGCAGATCGATCGACACCAGGGTCGACGTCGCGAGGTCGGGCAGCGGGATCGTCCGACCGGCGAGGGCGAGGAGCGTCTGCGGCAGGGGGGAAGCGAGCGTTTCGGTCATGGGTCCTCCGGGAGCTGGGTCCTGCTCATCTTCGGCCGGCGACTTTCCCATGAGAACCGGATATTCTCGGCTCTCATCCTGCGAAATCGCAGGTTCGGAGGGGCCGTGGAGCTCGATTGGGACGATCTGAGGCTGGTCGCGGCGATCCGCGCCGAGGGCTCGAGCGCCGGCGCGGCGCGTCGCCTCGGCATCGACCAGACCACCGCGGCGCGCCGCCTCGCCCGCCTCGAACAGGGGCTCGACCTGACCCTCTTCGATCGCGTCGAGCGTCGTCTCGTCGCCCGCCCGGTGATCGACGCGGTGATGCCCGATCTCGATATCGCCGCAGCCGCGACCGCGCGGGTGCTCGCCCGCCTGCGCGACGAACGGTCGTCATTGGCCGGCCATGTGGTCGTCTCCACCGTCGATCTGGTGGCGACGCGCCTCCTCGCTCCGCGCCTCGCCGCTTTCCGCGACGCCCATCCCGGCGTGCGGCTGACCTTCGATCTCGACGATGCGCCCGTGTCGCTCGCCGCCCGCGAGGCCGACGTCGCCGTCCGCCTCGCCCGGCCGCGGGCCGATACGGCGATCGTCAGGAGGCTTGGTAGTCTCGACTTCGCGCTCTATGCCCCCGCCGACGCAGATCGGCCGGAACGCCTGCCGCTCGCCACCTATGGCGAACGCCTCGCCCACCGAGAGCCGTTGGCTCGCCACGCACTTCGCCGACGTGCCGATCCGCTTGCGCGCCGACCGCGCCGCCCTCTTGGTCGAGGCGGTGGTGGCCGGTCACCGTGCCGTGCTGCCGTGTCTCGTCGCCGACGCCGACCCACGGCTCGTCCGTCTCGACACGGACGAGCCGCCGCCGAGTCGCGAGATCTGGCTGTTGGTGCATCCCGAGCGGCGGGCCGATCGCGCGGTCTCGGCGGTCGTCGCCTGGATCGAGGCGACGATCCGCACGGTCGGCTCGCCCCGGGTCACCCCAGGAAGGCGGCCAGGAAATCCGGCTTGAGCCAGACCCAGCCGTTGAAGCCGGCGACGCCGAAGACCATCCCGGCGGCGGCGAGGATCGACGCGGCGCCGAACAGCCAACGGACGCGCACCAGCGCGGTGACGGCGAAGAGCGCGATCGCCACCGACAGGAAGGCGTCGGAGAGATCGAAGAGGTCGTCGCGGTCGTTGGCGGCGGCGTAGTCGGCCTCGCGGCCCTTGGCCTTCTCCATCGCCTCGTCGGCGCGCTTCTGATAGAGGTCGGCGTTCTTCTTCCAGTCGGCCAGCGTCTTCTCGAGTTCCGGCGTCATGGTCTGTGTCGCCCTGGCTTGGGCGATCGCGAGCTCCATGCCGAACCAGCGCTGGCGCCGCGCCTGATACTCGTTCCAGCGATCGACGCTCTCGGCCTGCGCCTTCTGCATGCCCTGGACGATGTTGTCGTCCTTGATCTTCGAAACGGCCATGAAGGCCGATACCAGCGCCACCGCGATGGCGATCATGTTGTTGAACCGGTCGCGCGAGGCATCGCTCTCGCCGCCGGCCTTCGAGGTCTCGACGTCAGTCATAGGGTCCGCATCTCCCCCGGGCGAATCGCCGCCCGACGACGTGACCATGGACCAGGAATTCGATCGATTCGATGTCCGAACGAGCGGGTCGCCGCCGTCGTTCTCGCCGTCGCGCGAGACGGGCGATGCAGCCGTCATATAAAGAAATCTTTATATCGTTATTGTCGTATCGTGACGCGTCTGCTATGAGCCGCGCCATGGGGGGCTCTCGTGCCCCGCGATCGTTTCGTCCACCGTCCACGTCCTCGTGCCCCGACCGCACTCGACGACCATGGCCGGAGACCCGCGCCCCGAGGCGCTTCGGAGACCGACATGACCCAGATCCACGATTACGCCGTCAAGGACCTCGCCCTCGCCCCCTGGGGCCGCAAGGAGATCGACATCGCCGAGACCGAGATGCCCGGCCTGATGGCGGTGCGCGGCGAGTACGGCCCGGCGCAGCCGCTGAAGGGCGCCCGCATCGCCGGCTGCCTGCACATGACCATCCAGACCGCGGTGCTGATCGAGACCCTCCAGGCGCTCGGCGCCGAGGTGCGCTGGTCGTCCTGCAACATCTTCTCGACTCAGGACCACGCCGCCGCGGCCATCGCCGCCGCCGGCACCCCGGTGTTCGCCCACAAGGGCGAGAGCCTGGAGGAGTACTGGGACTTCGTCGCCCGCACCTTCGACTGGGCCGACGGCGGCGTTCCCAACATGATCCTCGACGACGGTGGTGACGCCACCATGTACGTCATCCTCGGCGCCGAGGCGGAGAAGGATCCCTCGATCCTCGACAAGCCGGGCAACGAGGAGGAGGTCGCCTTCTTCGCCACCATCTGGAAGCGCCTGAAGACCCAGCCGGGCTGGTTCGCCAAGACCCGCGACGCCATCCGCGGCGTCTCCGAGGAGACCACCACCGGCGTCCATCGCCTCTACATGCTGACCGAACAGGGCCGCCTGCCGTTCCCGGCGATCAACGTCAACGACAGCGTCACCAAGTCGAAGTTCGACAACCTCTACGGCTGCCGTGAATCGCTGGTCGACGGCATCCGCCGCGCCACCGACGTCATGCTCGCCGGCAAGATCGCCGTCGTCGCCGGCTACGGTGACGTCGGCAAGGGCTCGGCCGCGTCTCTGCGCAACGGCGGCGCCCGCGTCCTCGTCACCGAGATCGACCCGATCTGCGCCCTGCAGGCGGCGATGGAGGGCTACGAGGTGGTGACCATGGAAGACGCCGCGTCGCGCGGCGACATCTTCGTCACCGCCACCGGCAACAAGGACGTCATCACCCTCGACCACATGCGGGCGATGAAGAACAACGCCATCGTCTGCAACATCGGCCACTTCGACGCCGAGATCCAGATCGCCGCCCTGAAGAACTACAAGTGGGAGAAGATCAAGGATCAGGTCGACCACGTGGTCTTCCCGGACGGCAAGCGCATCATCGTCCTGTCCGAGGGCCGTCTGGTCAATCTCGGCAATGCCACCGGCCATCCGAGCTTCGTCATGTCGGCGTCCTTCACCAACCAGACGCTGGCCCAGATCGAGCTGTGGACCAACGCCGCGGCCTACGACAGGCGCGTCTACACCCTGCCCAAGAAGCTGGACGAGAAGGTCGCTTCTCTCCATCTCGCCAAGCTCGGCGTCGCTCTGTCGACGCTCAGCAAGGAACAGGCCGACTATATCGGTGTGCCCTCCGAGGGACCGTTCAAGCCGGACCACTATCGCTATTGATCGACAGCACTTCGGATACGACATGTTGTGGGCGTCGTGAAACTTCACGACGCCCGTTTCATTTGTGGTTCTCCGACTCTCCTCAGCCTGCCCCCGAGAGGTTATCTTCGAAGTGATTCGGCCCTCCCGCGTGCGTATCCGCCGGGTTCGGGCATCCAGCGAAAGATCCGAGTGGGAAGGGGACCTTCGACATGTGGGGGCGGAGGGGAGGACGGATTCCGACGTCGCTCCGATCGTTGTCGACCACCGCGCTCGGGCTTCTCGCCTCGACCGCGCCCGTCCTGGCGGCGGCCGAAGAGGCGCTCGCCACCCATCAGATCGTCCTCACCTCGTCGATGATCGGCGTCGTCTGCGTCGCTGCCGCGTCCGCCGTCGGCATGATGCGCCAGCGCGCTCGCGCCGAAGCCACCATCATCCGTCTCTCCGCCGACAACGCCGGCCTCAAGGCCCAGGCCGAGCGCGCCGAAGCCCTGCTCGACGGCGAAGACCAGCTGATCCTCGCCTGGAGCCAACCCGGCGAACCGCCGCTCATTCTCGGCTCGCTCGGCCCGGCCGCCGGCGCCCCCAAGGCGCGCGCCGAGTTCCTCGCCTTCGGCGCCTGGCTGGAGCCGACCTGCGCCGCCGATCTCGATCGCGACACCGAGGCGCTGCGCGAGCGCGGCACCCCCTTCGATCTCGAACTCGCCACCCGCTCCGGCACCTTCATTTCGGCGACCGGCCGCATCGCCGGCGGCCGACCCTTCGTCCGCTTCGCCGACCTGACCGGCGAACGTCTGCGCCATGCCGAACTCACCGAACGCCATCGTCGCCTGATCGGCGACGTCGAGGCGACCCGCGCCCTGTTCGAGGCCATGCCGATGCCGGTATGGCTGCGCGGCCTCGACGGGTCTCTCGGCTGGGTGAACCGCGCCTATACGGAAGCCGTCGACGCCCGCGATGCCGGCCAGGTGCGCGATCAGGCGCTCGAATTGCTCGACACCGCCGGCCGCAAGGCCATCCGCCAGGCCCGCGAGACGGCGCTCGCCGTCGACCTGCGCCTGCCGGTGGTCGTCTCCGGCCGCCGGCGCACCTACGACGTCGTCGACGTCGCCTCCGCCCACGGCGAGGCCGGTATCGCCATCGACGTCACCGATCTCGAGCAGACCCAGGCCGAGCTCCGCCGCACCATCGACTTCCACGCCCGCACACTCGATCAGTTGGCCACCGCGGTGGCGATCTTCGGCGCCGACAAGCGGCTGCAGTTCTACAACGCCGCCTTCCGCGGCCTCTTCGGCCTCGACGCCGTCTTCCTCGAGTCGTCGCCCGACGACGGCACCGTGCTCGATCAGATGCGTGCCGCACGCAAACTGCCGGAGCAGGCCGACTGGCGCTCCTTCAAGCGCGACCTCCACGCCGCCTATCAGGCGCTCGAGGCCAAGGAGCACTGGTGGCACCTGCCCGACGGCCAGACGCTGCGCGTCATCGCCAATCCCCACCCTCAGGGCGGCGTCACCTACATCTACGAGAACGTCACCGAGAAGCTCGAGCTCGAGAAGCGCCACAACGCCGTCGTCCGCGTCCAGGGCGAGACCCTCGACCACCTCTCCGAGGGTGTCGTGGTGTTCGGCTCCGACGGTCGTCTGCGGCTGTGGAACCCCGCCTTCGTGTCGCTGTGGCGCCTCGACGAGAAGACCCTCGGCCTGAAGCCGCACATCACCGACGTGGTCGAACGCCTCGCCTTCGTCCACGACGATCGCGCCACCTGGAACCGCCTGAAGCTCGCCGTCACCGGCCTCGCCGACAACCGTGATCGCCTCTCCGGCACGATGGAGCGGCGCGACGGCACGGTGCTCGAATATTCCGCCGTGCCGCTGCCCGACGGCGCGACGCTCGTCACCTTCGTCAACGTCACCGACACGGTGAACGTCGAGCGCGCCCTGGTCGAGAAGAACGAGGCGCTGGAGGAGGCCGACCACATCAAGACCGACTTCGTCGGCCTCGTCTCCTACGAGCTGCGCTCGCCGCTGACCAACATCGTCGGCTTCACCCACCTGCTCGCCGACCCGCGTACCGGTCCCCTCAACGACAAGCAGCGCGACTACACCGGCCACATCATGTCGTCGTCGCAGGCGCTGATGGCCATCGTCGACGACATTCTCGACCTCGCCACCATCGATGCCGGCATCATGCGTCTGCAGGTCGGCGACGTCGACGTCGCCGCCACCGTCGCCGCCGCGATCGAAGGGGTGAAGGATCGCCTCGCCGCCAATCACCTGACCCTCGCCACCGACATCGCGCCCGACATCGGCCACGTCGTCGCCGACGAGAAACGCATCCGTCAGGTGCTGTTCAACCTCCTCTCCAACGCCGTCTCCTTCTCGATGGAGGGCGGCACGGTGACGGCGGCGGCGCGGCGCGACGACGAGGCGCTGGTGCTCACCGTCGCCGACGAGGGAGTCGGCATCCCCGAGGAGCAGCTGAAGTCGGTCTTCGAGCGCTTCTACACCCGCCGCCAGGGCCCGCACCGCGGCGGCGCCGGCCTCGGCCTCTCGATCGTCAAGAGCTTCGTCGAACTGCACGGCGGCACCGTCGAGATCGCCAGTCACGAGGGACGCGGCACCACCGTCATCTGTCGCCTGCCGCTGCGCGCCGCCGACACCGGCGAAGATGTCGCGGCCGTCCCGCTCGCCGGTGAGTGACGGCATGAACGGTGGACCGGTCCCCGACGACGTGGGTTTCCGCATCGACCTCGCCGACGAGACGGCGACCACCGCGCTCGCCGAGGATATCGCCGCGATCCTGAAGGTCGGCGACGTCTTGGCACTGGTCGGCGACCTCGGCGCCGGCAAGTCGACCCTCGCCCGCGCCCTGCTGCGGGCGATCGCCGACGACGCCGAACTCGAGGTGCCGAGCCCGACCTTCACCCTGGTCCAGACCTACGATCTGCGTCTGCCGCTCGCCCATTTCGACCTCTATCGCCTGCGTGGCCCGGAGGAACTCGACGAGATCGGCTTCGACGAGATGGTGCGCGAGCGCGCCGTCCTGATCGAATGGCCCGATCGCGCCGGCGAGCGCTTGCCGGACGACGCCCTGGTGGTGGCGATCGAACCGGGCGACGGCCCGACCGCTCGCGTCGTCCGCCTCGTCGGACCGGCGGCGCCGTGGCGCGACCGGCTGGTGCGCACCGCCGGTGTCCGCGCCTTCCTCGCCGTCGCCGGCTGGGGTCTCGCCCATCGCCGCCACCTCCAGGGTGACGCCTCGTCGCGCTCCTATGAACGCGTGTGGCGCGACGGCGAGACGGCGGTGCTGATGAACCACCCGGCCGAGCCGGACGATGCCGCCGGCCGCGCCCGCGTCGCCGCCCGCGCCGCCGCCAAGCTGGCGGAAGGCCCGGCGCCCTTCCTCGCCTTCGCCCTCGGCTTCGCCGATCTCGGCGTCTCGGTGCCGCGTGTCCTCGCTCATGATCTGCATGCCGGATACATGTTGCTCGAGGATCTCGGCGCCGAGCCCTGTGTCGCCGGGACGCCGCCGGCGCCGATCCGCGAACGCTATCTCGCCGCCGTCGAACTTCTCGCCGACCTCCATGCCCGCGACCTGCCGCATACGCTGCCCGACGGCGAGGGAGGCACCTGGGCCATTCCGGCCTACGCCGCCGCCAACTACGAGGCCGAGGTCACGGTCTTCCTCGACTGGGGCATCCCGCATCTCCTCGGCCGCCCGGCGACGTCCGCCGAGCGCGAGAGCTTCCTCGCCCTGTGGCGCCCGCTGATCGCCGAGATCCTCGCCGGACCGGCGACCTGGTGCCTGCGCGACTACCATTCGCCGAACCTGTTGTGGCTCGCCGACAGAGGCGGCCTCGCCCGCGTCGGCGTCCTCGACTTCCAGGACACGATCTTCGGTCACCCGGCCTACGACGTGGCGAGCCTCGCCCAGGACGCCCGCGTCGACGTGCCCGCCGACCTCGAGGCGGACCTGATCGGGACCTACGTCGCGGCGCGGCGCACGGCCGATCCCGCTTTCGACGAACCGGCCTTCCGCCGCGCCTACGCCATCCTCGCCGCCCAGCGCGCCACCCGCATCCTCGGCGTCTTCGCCCGGCTGAAGGCGCGGGACGGCAAGCCGCACTATCTCGCCCATGTGCCTCGCCTCTGGGGATACCTGGCGCGCGTCCTCGGCGAACCGGTGTTGCGTCCGCTGAAGCTCTGGTATGAGGAGGCCGTGCCGGCCGACCGGCGCGGCGGCGTTCGCTTCGACTGAGGCGATCGCCGCCGGAACGTCAGCTCCGAGACCCGAATGTCGTCCGTCCCTTCTCGCCGTCCCACCCACGCCATGGTGCTCGCCGCCGGCCTCGGCAAGCGCATGCGCCCGATCACCGCCACCACCCCGAAACCCCTCGTCGAGGTCGGCGGACGGTCACTCGTCGATCACGCCATCGCCAAGCTGAAGGCCGCCGGGGTCGAGGTCTGTGTCGTCAACGTCCACTACCTCGCCGATCTGGTCGAGGTCCACGTCGGCAAGTGGACCGAGCCGAAGATCGTCGTCTCCGACGAGCGTGAGGCGCTGCTCGAGACCGGCGGCGGTATCGTCAAGGCCCTGCCGCTCCTCGGCCGCGAGCCGTTCTACGTCTACAATTCCGACAGCTTCTGGATCGAGGGCATCCGCGCCAATCTCGATCTCCTCGCCCGTCGCTGGGACGAGACGGCGATGGACGGCCTGTTGCTCCTCGCCCCGATCGTCGGCTCGATCGGCTATTCCGGATCGGGCGATTTCGTCATGGACGGGCTCGGCCGGCTGACCCGCCGCGGCGAGCGTCGCGTGGCGCCCTTCGCCTATGCCGGCGCCGCCATCTTCCACCCCCGCCTCTTCCGCGACGCGCCCTCCGGCGCCTTCTCGCTCAACCGGCTGTTCGACCGGGCGATCGAGGAGGGCCGGCTCTACGGCCAGCGCATGGAGGGCACCTGGCTCCACATCGGCACCCCGGACGCGATCGTCGAGGCCGAACGCGCCATAGCCGAGAGCGCCAATTGAGGCGGGGAGGGACCGGATGACCGCCACGGCCGAAGGTTCCCCGCCGCGCCCGTCCCGCGATCCCACCCCCCGCGTCACCTCGATCGACGCCGGCCGCCCCTTTCTGCCGACTCTGGTCCGCGCCCTCCTCGACGGCGAGGTCGTCCCCGGCTTCCGCTGGGACGGCCGCGATCCCGTCGTCCTCGCCGACACCCTGATCCTGGTGCCGACCCGGCGCGCGGCGCGTGCGCTCGAAGCGGCGTTCCTCGCCGAGATCACCGCCCGCGGCGGCCCGTCGGCGATGCTGCTGCCCGCCATCCGCCCCTTCGGCGACGTCGATGCCGACGAGGACCTCTTCGCCGACGACGGCGACGACGAACCGGTCGCCACCCCGCTCGAACGCCGTCTGGTGATGGCCCGGCTGGTGCTCGGCTGGACGCGGGCGCTCGCCGGATCGCTGCTCAACCCGGCGACCGGATCGGCGCCGACCCTGCCGTCGAGCCCGGCCGAGGCGGTGCGCCTGTCGACGGCGCTGCTCACCCTGATGGATCAGGTGGTGTCGCAGGGCGTCGACTGGGCCAAGCTCGACGATCTCGTCCCCGACGACCACGCCGCCTATTGGCAGATGACGCGAGCCTTCCTCGCCATCGTCGCCGACGCCTGGCCGAAACACCTCGCCGAACGCGGCCTCGCCGATCCGGCGGTGCGCCGCCACGCCGCGGTGCGCCGCGAAGCCGCCCGGCTCGCCGAACACCCGCCGAAGGGCCCGGTGATCGCCGCCGGCTCGACCGGTTCGGTGCCCTCGACCGCCGAGTTGATCGCCGTGGTGAGCCGGCTCGACAACGGCGCCGTGGTTCTCCCCGGCCTCGACTTCGACCTCGACGACGCGGCCTGGGACCTGCTCGAACCGGGCACACTCGACGGCGAGCCGGTGCCCGGCCATCCCCAGTACGGCCTGCGCCTGCTCCTCGACCGACTCGGCGTCGCCCGCACCGACGTCGCGCGCCTCGGTGGCGAAGCCGATGCCCGCGAAGCGGCGCGTGCGCGCCTTCTCTCGGAGAGCCTGCGACCGGCCGAATCCTCCGACGCCTGGGCGGATTTCGCCGCGACCATCCGCGCCGACGGCTTCGATCTCGACGCCGCCCTCGACGGGTTGTCGGCGATCGAGGCGAAGAGCGAGGGCGAGGAGGCGCTCGCCGTGGCGCTGGCGCTGCGCGAGGCGATCGAGGATCCGACGAAAACCGCGGCGCTGGTCACTCCCGACCGCATCCTCGCCCGCCGCGTCGCCACCGAACTCGCCCGCTGGGGCCTGGAGATCGACGATTCCGCCGGCCAACCGTTCGGCCACACCCGCGCCGCGCTTCTCGCCCGACTGGTCGCCGAGGTGGCGCTCGGCGGCTGGGAACCGGCCGCCGTCTCCGCCCTCCTCGCCCATCCGCTCGCCCGCTTCGGCCGTCCCGCCGGCGAGGCACGGCGGCTTGCGCGGGTGGTCGAACTGGTGGTGCTGCGCGGTCCCCGCACCTTGCCCTTCGGCCGCAGCCTCCTCGCCGCCTTCGACGAACGGGTCGGTGAGATCACCGCGCCGCGCTCGCGCGAACCGCGGCCGCTCCGTCGCCTGTCGCCCGAGACGCTCGCCGCCGCCCGCGATCTTCTCGCTGCCCTGGTCGACGCCCTCGGACCGCTGGAGAGCCTCGCCGGGTCCGGCGACGTCGCCGTGCCGACCCTGCTCGCCGCCCATGTCGCGGCGCTCTCGGCGGTCGCCCGCGACGGCACCGGCTCCGATGCCGCCCTCTACGACGGCGACGACGGTGCGGCGCTCGCTTCGGCGCTCGCCGAGCTCGGCCGCGCCGCGGCGAGCGAAGGCGGCGACCTCGCCTTTCCCGCCTCCGCGTGGCCCGGCTTCTTCGACGCGCTCCTCGGCGACGCGCCGGTACGCCGGCCGACTGCGCCGGATGCCCGCATCTTCGTCTTCGGCCCGCTCGAGGCGCGCCTCCTCTCCTTCGATCTGGTGGTGCTCGCCGGTCTCGACGAAGGCGTGTGGCCGATCACCACCCGCACCGATCCCTGGCTGTCGCGGCCGATGCGCCGCGACATGGCGCTCGAAGCACCCGAGCGCCGCATCGGCCTCTCCGCCCACGACTATGCGCAAGGTGCCGCCGCCCGCCGGGTGGTACTCGCCCGTTCCGCCCGCGCCGGCGGCGCCCCGACCGTTCCCTCGCGCTGGCTGCAACGCCTGACCACCCTGACCGGTGCCGAGGGCCACCGCCGCCTGACCGGCGAGGCCGAACGCTTTCTCGGCTGGGCCCGCGCCCTCGATGCCGCATCGGCGCCGCCGCGCACCATCCGCCGGCCGGAGCCGAAGCCGCCGGTCGAATGGCGGCCGAACAAGCTGTCGGTCACCGAGATCGAGACCTGGATCCGCGACCCCTACGCCCTCTACGCCCGCCATGTGCTCGGCCTCGACCCGCTCGATCCGCTCGGCGGCGAGATCGGCGCGGCCGAGCGCGGCACCTTCGTCCACGAGGTCCTGGCGCAGTTCGTCGAGACCTGGGACGGCACCGCGAGCGAGGCCGAAGCGGCGCGGCTCGCCGCCATCGCCGAGACCTGCCTCGAAAAATACGACGCCTTCCCTGAGATCGTCGCACTGTGGCGACCGCGGCTCGCGGCGATCGCCCGCTGGTGGCTCGCGGCGGATGCGGCGCGCAGCCCGCTCGTCGGCGAACGCCGCACCGAGGTCGGCGGCCGCTGGGAGATCCTGGTCGACGGCGTCCCCTTCACCCTGACCGGCTATGCCGATCGCCTCGACCTGATGGCCGACGGCTCGCTCGCCGTGCTCGACTACAAGACCGGCCGTCCGCCGAGCGAGAAGGAGGTGCAGAGCCTCCTCGCCCCGCAGTTGCCGCTGGAGGCGGCGATGGCCCGCGCCGGCGCCTTCGGGGCCGACTACGCCGATAGGCCGATCGGCGAACTCGCCTATCTGCATCTGAAGGGCGGCGAGGCCGGCGGCATTTGGGAACGGCGCGGCGTCACCGCCGACGGATCCGATCCGGACGCCCTCGCCGACGCGGCGCGCGACGGCCTGATCGAACTGGTGCGGACCTTCCGCGACCCCGCCACCGGCTGGATCTCGCGTCGCCACGTCCGCTTCGAGAAGGACCGCTCCGGCCCCTACGACCACCTCGCCCGCGTCGCCGAATGGGCCGCCGGCGAGATGCCGGAAGGGGGTGAGCCATGAGCGCCGGCTTCACCGTTCCGCAGAAGACCACCGACGATCAGCGCCGCGCCGCCGCCCCGCGCACCTCCGCCTGGGTGTCGGCCAACGCCGGCTCCGGCAAGACCTACGTCCTCGCCCGCCGCGTCGTCCGCCTGCTGCTCGCCGGCAATCCCGCCTCGCGCATCCTCTGCCTCACCTTCACCAAGGCGGCCGCCGCCACCATGGCGAACCGCGTCTACAAGATCCTCGGCGATTGGGCGGTGCTCGACGACGCCACTCTCGCTGCCGAGATCGACAAGCTGGAGGGCGAAGCGCCACGGCCGGAGCGGCTGGCGGCGGCCCGCCGGCTCTTTGCCGCGGCGATCGAGACCCCCGGCGGCCTCAAGATCCAGACCATCCACGGCTTCTGCGAACGCATCCTCCAGCAGTTCCCGCTGGAGGCCGATCTCGGCGGCGCCTTCGACATCCTCGATGCCACGGCCGAAGCCGATCTGATCGCCGCCGCCCGCGACGCCGTCCTGGTGCGGGCGAGCACGGACGACGACACGCCGCTCGGCCGCGCCCTGGCCGAGCTTCTCGCCGAGACCGGCGAGGCGGTGGTGCTCGACGCGCTGGCGAGCGTCATCGGCGTTCGCGACCTGTGGCGGCAGTGGCTGCGCGACACCGGCATGCCCGACGACGCCTTCACCCAATTGGCCGGCGTCCTCGCCATCGATCCGGCCCTGACCGCGGCCGACTTCGACGCCGAATGCCTCGCCTCGCCCGAGATCCCGGAGGCCTACGCGTCGCGTCTCGCCGCCGCTTGGGGGGCGGGCGGCAAGCGCGACGGCGACCAGGCCGACCGCCTCGCCCGCGCCCGCGACGCCGCCCTGCCGCTCGCCGTCCGGGCCGAGGCGTGGGCGTCGATCTTCCTGACCAAAGCGGGCGAGGCGAAGGCCGACACCTCGATCGCCTCCAAGGCCGCCGCCACCGTCGTCCCCGACGTCTTCGACCGCGCCCGCGCCGAAGCCGAGCGGCTGAAGGACATCGCCGACCGGCGAGCCCGGCTCGCGACCCTACGCGCCACCGGCGCCCTGCTGACCCTCGCCGATGCGGTGATCGGCGAATACGAGCTGCGCAAGCGCCGCCGCGACGCCCTCGACTTCGACGACCTCGTCGGTCGCACCGCCGATCTCCTGTCGCGCTCCGACGCCGCCCAATGGGTCCAGTACAAGCTCGACAAGGGCATCGACCACGTCCTCGTCGACGAGGCACAGGACACCAGCCCGCGTCAGTGGCGCATCGTCCGCAGCCTGACCGAAGAATTCTTCGCCGGCGAAGGAGCGCGCACCAAACATCGCACCATCTTCGCCGTCGGCGACGAGAAACAGTCGATCTATTCCTTCCAGGGCGCCGCCCCGCACGCCTTCTCCGAGACCCGCCGCGACTTCGCCCGCAAGGTCGCCGAGGCCGACGGCGCCTTCGCCGACGTCAAGCTCGACCTGTCGTTCCGTTCCACCGCCGACGTCCTCGCCGCCGTCGACCGGGTCTTCGCCGGCGAGGACCTGCGAGGTCGCCTGCTCGCCGATCCGGCCGACTACGTGAACCACGCCGCCGCCCGCGCCGGCGCGCCCGGTCTCGTCGAGATCTGGCCGATGATCGTCGCCGAGAAGGCCGAAGCCCCCGCCGACTGGCTGGCGCCGATCGATCGCAGCCGCCACGATCACCCCTGGGAGAAGCTCGCCCGCGGCATCGCCGACGAGATCGCCCGGCTGACCCGTCCCGGCTTCGTCCTCGAAGGCACCGGCGCACCGGTCGCCTACCGCGACATCATCGTTCTGGTGCGTAAGCGCGGGCCCTTCGTCGAGGCGATGAACCGGGTGCTGAAGGAGCGGGGCATCCCGGTCGCCGGCCAGGACCGACTGCGCCTCACCGACCACATCGCCATCGCCGATCTCCTCGCCCTCGGCCGCGCCCTGGTGCTGCCCGAGGACGACCTGTCGCTCGCCGCGGTGCTGAAGAGCCCGCTCTTCGACCTCGACGACGACGACCTGATCGACCTCGCCCGCGCCGATCGCCGTCCGTCCGAGAGCCTCTCCGAAGTGCTTTGCCGCCGCGGTCCCGGCCATCCGCGCTTCGCCGAACCGCTCGCCCGGCTCGAGCGCTGGCGCGATCTCGCCGGCCGCGTCCCGCCCTTCGAGCTGTTCATGGGCGTCCTCGCCGCCGACGGCGGCCGACGCCGCTTCCTCGCCCGCCTCGGTTCGGAGGCCGACGACGTGCTCGACGAGTTCATGGCGCTGGCGCTCGCCGCCGATCGCGGCCCGCCGGTGAGCCTCGGCCGCTTCCTCGAGGAGGTCGCGACCGCCGCCCCCGAGATCAAGCGCGAACTCGACGAGAGCCGTGACGAGATCCGGGTGATGACGGTGCACGGCGCCAAGGGCCTCGAAGCGCCGGTGGTCTTCCTGGTCGACGGCGGCGCCGCGCCGGTCCATTCGTCCCACGATCCCGATCTGGTGACCTTGGCCGTGCCCGGCGCCCCGCCCGGCGCCGCGCCGGCGCTGGTGTGGAACCGCAAGCCGACGCCGCGCCGGGTGATCGAGGAACGTGATCGGCTGCGCGAAGAGGCGCTCGGCGAATACCATCGCCTGCTCTACGTGGCGCTGACCCGCGCCGGCGACCGGCTCTACCTCTGCGGTCTCGCGCCCGCCTCCGGACCGGCGCCCGGCTGCTGGTACGAGGTGGTGCGCACCGCGCTCGCCGCCGACGCCGAGGTCGTCTCCACCGCCGAAGGCGAACCGATCCTGCGTTGGCGGGCGACGCCGGCGTCCGCGGCGATTCGCGATACTGCGGCTCCCGTGCCGGAACCTGCCGGAGCCGCCCCCCCGGTCGCCCTCGGCCTGCCGAGCTGGATCGCCGCGCCGCCGCCCTCCGTCGCGCCGCCGCGTCGGATCACCCCGTCCGCCGCCCTCGCCGAGCGCGACCGAGCCGGTCCGCTGCCGGAGATCGACCCGCGCGATCGCCTCGCCGCGGCGAGCGGCGACCGGGAACGCCGCCGCGGTATCCTCGTCCATCGCCTGCTCGAGCGTTTGCCGGCTCGCCCGCCCGCCGATCGCGCCGCCGCCGCCCGCCGCTTCCTCGACGCCCGCGCCGCCGATCTGACGCCGACCGAGCGCGACGAGATCGCGCGCGAGGTGCTCGCCGTCCTCGCCGAATCGGAGTTCGCCGCGATCTTCGGAGAGGAAGCGCGTGCCGAGGTGCCGATCGTCGGCCGTCTCGTCGATCGACGCGGCGAGGTCGTCGAGGTGTCCGGCCGCATCGACCGGCTGGTGGTCGGCGAGCGCGAGGTCCGGGTGATCGACTTCAAATCGGACCGCCATCCCGCCGGCAGCGCGGTTCCCGAGAGTTACGTCGGCCAGATGGCGCTCTATCGCCGGCTGTTGCAGCCGATGTTCCCGGATCGCGCCATCCGCGCCTTCCTGTTGTGGACGACCGGGCCGGCGCTCGACGAGATCTCGACCGAGGCCCTCGATGCCGCCGATCGGCCACTCGCGGCGACGTGATCCTGTGGGGTGATGTCGCACCGACCACCGCATCTTGACGCTGAGATGTCGCGTTCCTAGTTTGGACTGCGAAGAACGACGCCCTCTCCCACGGCGTCGACCGATGAGGTTTATTTGAGATGGCGACGCAGAAAGTCACCGATGCCACCTTCGATGCCGACGTTCTCGGGTCCGCCGAGCCGGTCGTCGTCGACTTCTGGGCCGAATGGTGCGGCCCCTGCCGCATGATCGCCCCGGCGCTCGAGGAGATCTCCAACGAGATGGCCGGCCGGGTGAAGGTGGTGAAGCTCAACATCGACGAGAATCCCCGCGCCGCCATGCGTTTCGGCGTGCGCTCGATCCCCACCCTGATCGTCTTCTCCGGCGGCAAGCCGGCGGCGATGCAGGTCGGCGCTGCCCCCAAGGGCCGCCTGGTCGACTGGATCAACGGCGCCATCGCCTGATCGGCGAGGCTTCGCCTGTCCCCTTCGCGACGCCCGGCTTCGCCCGATGCCGGGCGTCGTGCCGTTCGCGGGGGGGTAGCCGCGATTCGCACTTGAAATGCGCGCGCCGAACCCTCAAATCCGCGGTGCGACGGTTCGAGGCCGACCCACGGGTGGTTCGCCTCGCCGCCGATGAGCCGCAGAGAAGTCGTTTGCCGAGGACGTCCATGACCGACGAGACCGCGATCACCCCCGAGACCGAGGCCGTAGTCGAACCCGCGGCGGACGCGCCCGATCCGATCGAGACGCTCCGGGCCGAAGCCGCCGATCTCAAGGATCGCCTGCTGCGCACCCTGGCCGAGATGGAGAATCTGCGCCGCCGCACCGAGAAGGAAGTGAAGGACGCCCGCGACTACGCCGTCTCCGGCTTCGCCCGCGATCTCCTTTCGGTGGCCGACAACTTCGATCGGGCGCTGGCCGCGGTGCCGGCCGAGCTGCGCGAGAGCGGCGTCGCCGGCGCCTCGGCCCTCATCGAGGGTGTCGATCTGACCGGCCGCGAACTCCTCAAGACCATGGAGAAGCACGGCGTGCGCAAGCTCTCGCCGCAGGGCGAGCGCTTCGACCCCAATCTCCATCAGGCGATGTTCGAGATCCCCAACCCGGAGGTGCCCGCCGGCACCGTGTTGCAGGTGCTCCAGGACGGCTTCGCCATCGGCGGCCGTGTCCTGCGCCCCGCCCTGGTCGGCGTCTCCAAGGGCGGCCCCAAGGTCGCCGCCGAGGCCCCCGCCGAACCGGGCGCCAGCGTCGACAAGACGGTGTGACGCTCGGTCGAGCGAGATTCATGGAGGCCGCCCACGGGCGGCCTTCGTCGTTTCCGGGGAAGCTTCAGGCGCGGCCGTCGGCGTCCGCGAGCACGTTCCTCCCGTGCGGCCCCGGCTCGAGTCCGAGATGGCCGGCGAAACTCGCGCCGACATCGGCGAAGCCGAGCCGGCCGAGATCGCGCGCCACGATGCCCGGCCCGAAGGCCAGCACCGGCACGTGTTCACGGGTGTGATCGGTGCCGCGCCAGGCCGGATCGCAGCCGTGGTCGGCGGTGGCGGCGACGAGGTCCCCGGGCCGGAGCCGGGCCTCGATTTCAGGAAGCCGCGCGTCGAAGGCCTCGAGCGCCGCGGCATAGCCGGCGACGTCGCGGCGGTGGCCGTATTCCATGTCGAAATCGACGAGATTGGTGAGGATCAGGGCCCCGTCGGGTGCGCTGTCGAGCGCGGCGAGGGTGGCGTCGACGAGCGCCATGTTGCCGGCCGCCTTGACCTTCCGCGTCACGCCCATGCCGGCGAAGATGTCGGAGATCTTGCCGATCGCCACCACCTCGCGGCCCGCGGCCTTCGCCCGGTCGAGCAGCGTCGGCGCCGGCGGCGGCACGGCGTAGTCGCGCCGGTTGGCGGTGCGCTTGAAGTCGGCCGGCGACGAGCCGACGAAGGGGCGGGCGATCACCCGGCCGATGCCGAGCGGATCGACGAGGCGGCGGGCGATCTCGCAGGTCGCGAGCAGCCGGTCGAGCCCGAACGTCTCCTCGTGCGCCGCGATCTGGAAGACCGAATCGGCCGAGGTGTAACAGATCGGCTTTCCCGTCCGCATGTGCTCGATGCCGAGACGGGCGATGATCTCGGTGCCCGAGGCGTGTTCGTCGCCGAGGATGCCGGGAAGCTTCGCCTCGCGCACCAGATCCGCGACGAGATCGGGCGGGAAACACGGGTGGGTATTCGGGAAGTAACCCCAGTCGAAGGTGACCGGCACCCCCATCAGCTCCCAGTGACCCGACGGTGTGTCCTTGCCGCGCGAGGTCTCCACCGCGAAACCGTGCGCCCCGGTGATGGTCGGCGGCGCGACCATCGGCAGGGATTTCCCCGTCGAGGCCCGATGCGCCGCCAGGAGCCCGAGACGCGCGAGGTGCGGCAGCAGGAGCGGCCCGGTGCGCAGCCCCGCCCGGTCGCCCCGCCCGGCGGCGCAGGCCTCGGCGATGTGGCCGAAGGTGTCCGATCCGACATCGCCGAAGCGATCGGCGTCGGCGGAGGCGCCGATGCCGAAGGAATCGAGGACGAGCAGGATGGCGCGCGCCATGGATGTCCTTTCGCGGTCGCCTCAGGCGACGATACGGGCCGCGACGAGCGGATGGACCTCGGGCACGGTCGCGCCCGTCCGATAGGCGGCACGGACGCGTGCCACCGCCCGCTCCGCCGCCGCTTCGTCGGCGGCATGGACGACGGCGAGTGGCGCGTCGCCGTCGACCTTCGCGCCGAGCCCGGCGAGATCGGTGAAGCCGACCGCGTGATCGATGGCGTCGCTCGCCCGTACCCGCCCGCCGCCGAGTTCGACCACCGCCAGACCGATCGAACGGGTGTCGATCGCCGTCACGACGCCGCCGGCCTCGGCGAAGATCGGCCGGACGATCGGCGCCTTCACCAGATATGTGGGGGCCTTCTCGACGAAGTCCACCGGTCCGCCGAGCGCCGCGACCATGCGGCCGAAGACCTCCGCCGCCCGCCCATCGTCGAGGCCGGCGACGAGCCGCGCCCGCGCCTCGTCGAGCGAGGCGGCGAGCCCGCCGAGGATCAGCATCTCGGCGCCGAGCTCCACGGTGATCGCCTCGACCCGCGGATCGCGCCGCCGGCGCGTCAGGAAATCGACCGCATGGGCGACCTCGACCGCGTTGCCGGCGGCCGGCGCCAGCGGCTCGTTCATGTCGGTGACGAGTGCCCGGGTCGGTAACCCCGCCCCGTTCGCCACCGAGGCGAGGCTCTCCGCCAGCGCCTTGGCCTCGGCGAGCGTGCCCATGAAGGCGCCGGTGCCCCATTTGACGTCGAGGACGAGCCCGTCGAGCCCGGCGGCGAGCTTCTTCGACAGAATCGAGGCGGTGATCAGGTCGAGGCTCTCGACCGTGCCGGTGACGTCGCGGATGGCGTAGAAGCGCTTGTCGGCCGGGGCGAGGTCCGGCGTCTGGCCGATGACGGCGCAGCCGACCTCGCGGACCACCCGGCGGAAGAGATCGACGTCCGGCTGGGTGCGGTAGCCGGGGATGGCGTCGAACTTGTCGAGCGTCCCGCCGGTGTGGCCGAGGCCGCGTCCCGAGATCATCGGCACGTAGCCACCGCAGGCCGCTACCATCGGCGCCAGCATCAGTGAGATGTCGTCGCCGACACCGCCGGAGGAGTGCTTGTCGAGCGCCGGGCCCGGGAGGTCCCAGGCCAGCACCGTTCCCGAATCGCGCATCGCCCGGGTCAGCGCCACCCGCTCCGAAAGCTCCATGCGGCGGAAGAACACCGCCATGGCGAAGGCCGCGATCTGGCCCTCGGTCACCGACCCGTCGGTGAGCCCCTTCACCAGGAAGGCGATCTCCTCGTCCGAGACACGCCCTCCGTCGCGCTTCTTGCGGATGATCTCCTGCGGCAGCATGGGAAAGCCCTCAGTAGCCGGTCGACGTGGCGGCGGAGCCGCCGCCGAGCGCGGCGAGCACGTCGCCGAGGAGGCCGGACGCGCCGAAGCGGAAGGTTCCGGGCGAAATCCAGCCCGGCCCCATGATGCGGTCGGCGAGATCGAGATAGACGGCGGCCTCGGCCACCGTGCGGATGCCGCCGGCCGCTTTGAACCCGGCCGGACGTCCCGAGGCATGGATCGCCTCGATGAGGATCTCGGCGGCTCGCGGCGTCGCATTGACCGCGACCTTGCCGGTCGAGGTCTTGACGAAGTCGGCGCCGGCCGCGAGCGCCAGATCGGCGGCGGCGCGGATCTTTTCGGGGTCGCCGATCTCGCCGGTCTCGAGGATCACCTTGAGCGCCGCGCGGCCCTCGCAGATCCGCTTCACCCGGACGATCTGGCTCTCCGCGAAACCCGGGCGCCCGACGAGGAAGGTGCGATAGGGCATGACCAGATCGATCTCGTCGGCCCCGTCGGCGATCGCCTGCGCCGTCTCCGTCTCCGCCGCGCCCGTGTCCTCGCCGCCGGCGGGGAAGTTCACCACCGTGGCGATCTTCACACCCGTGCCGGCGAGTGCCTCCTTGGCCACGGCGACGAAGCGCGGCCACAGGCACACCGCCGCGACCGATCCGTGCGGCGTCACCGCGCGGGCGCAGAGGTCGCGGGCGCCGTCTTCGGTGGCGGCGTCGCCGAGGTCGGTGAGGTCGATCAGCGGCAGGGCGCGGGCGGCGACCGCCTTCGCATCGAACGTCGTCATGAGGTCTCGCTCCGGTCGGGCGGCAGGGCGGCGATGAAGGCGGCGACGAGCGCGCGGAAGCGCTCGGCCCCCTTGGCGGCCTCCCGTTTGGTCTCGTCGTGGCTCAGCGCCGCGCCGGTCATGCCGGCGCCGAGGTTGGTGATCATCGAAATCGCGGCGACGGCGAGCCCGGCGTGGCGGGCGAGGATCACCTCCGGCACCGTCGACATGCCGACGGCGTCGGCGCCGAGCGCCCGCGCCATGCGGATCTCCGCCGGCGTCTCGAAGGACGGTCCGGAGAACCACATGTAGACGCCCTCCGCGAGATCGACGCCGGCCGAGCCCGCCGCGCCGCGGGCGATGGCGAGGAGGGCGGGGGCGTAGGCGTCGACCATCGACACGAAGCGGCTGTCGTCCTGAACGCCGATCAGCGGATTGGTCCCGGACCAGGCAATGTGATCGGTGATCAGCATCGGCCGCCCCGGTCCGACCTCGGGCCGCAGGCTCCCGGCCGCGTTGGTCAGGAGGATCCGCTCGACCCCGAGCGCCGCCAGTGTGGCGATCGGCACCGCCATCTCGCGCGGATTGCCGTGCTCGTAGTAGTGCGCCCGCCCCGAGAGCACCGCCACCTCGTGACCGGCGAAGCCGCCGATCACCAGTTCGCCGGCGTGGCCGGAGACGCCGGAGCGCGGGAAGCCGGGCAGATCGAGATAGGAGAGCCGCGCCGCCCCCTCGACCTCGTCGGCGAGCGAGCCGAGCCCGGAGCCGAGGACGATCGCCGTCTTCGGTCGGCATCCCGGCGCCCAGTCGCGGACGAGACCGGCGAGTTGGAAGGCGTCCATCGTCGGATCCTCTCGCCTCTCAGAGATGGCCGGGGCCGAAGGACAGCGGCAGCAGCTCCGCCGCCGTCAGGCTCGTCACCGCGCCGCCGTCGTCGCGCAGATGCACCGTCGTCGCGTCGACGGCGAATTCGCGGATCTTCTGCCGGCAGCCGCCGCAGGGCGGACAGAGGACGGGCTCGCCCTCCGCCGGCCCACCGACGATGGCGACCGCCAGGATCTCGCGCCCACCGGCGGCGACCATCGCGGCGATGGCGCCCGCCTCGGCGCACAGGCCTTCGGGCAATGCCGCGTTCTCGACGTTGCAGCCGACGTGGATGCGGCCCTCGCGGTCGAGGACCGCGGCGCCGACGAAGAAGCCGGAATAGGGTGCGTGGGCTCTCACCCGCACGTCGGCGGCGGCTTCGAACAGGCGGTCGAGCGGCAGGTTGGTGGACATGGGCCCCTCCTCAGCGATCCTTGGTGTAGGGGATGCCCGAGGCCTTCGGCGGGATCGAACGGCCGATGAAGCCGGCGAGCAGCACCACCGTCAGCGCATAGGGCAGCGCCTGGAACACCTGTACCGGTACGGTGCCGACGCCCGGCAGCGGCGTTCCCTGCAGGCGGATGGCGACGGCGTCGAGCATGCCGAAGAGCAGGCAGGCGCCGAGCGCGTTGAGCGGCTTCCACTTGGCGAAGACCAGGGCGGCGAGCGCGATGAAGCCCTTGCCGGCGGTCATGTCGCGCACGAAGCCGGCCGACTGGGCGACGGCGAGATAGGTGCCGGCGAAGCCGGTCAGGACGCCGCAGACGATCACCGCCCGATAGCGCAGGGCGGCGACCGAGACGCCCGCGGTGTCGACCGCATGCGGATTGTCGCCGACGGCGCGCAGCCTGAGCCCGAACCGGGTGCGCCACAGCACCCACCAGGTGATCGGCACGGCGAGGAAGGCGCACCACGTCAGCACGTTGTGCCCGGAGATCGCATCGCCCCAGATACGGCCGAGCGCCGAATTCGGATCGAGCCCGAGCGTGCCGAGATCGAGGCCGAGGAAGCGTTCCGGGTTGGCGAGCTGCGGCGTGCGTCCGCCCTGGCCGTACCACACCTGCCCGAGCAGCACCGTCAGCCCCGCCGCCAGGAAGTTGATGGCGACGCCGGAGACGATCTGGTTGCCGCGCTGGGTGATGGCGGCGAAGCCGTGGACGAGGGCCAGCGCCACCGAGACGACGATCCCGGCGAGAAGCCCCGCCCAGGGCGAATGGAAGGCCGCGGCGCCGGCGCCGGAGGCGAAGGCGGCGGCGAGCATCTTGCCCTCGAGGCCGATGTCGACGACGCCGGAGCGTTCCGACCACAGTCCGGCGAGGCAGGCGAAGAGCAGCGGCACCGACAGGCGGATACCGGAGCCGGCGACCGGGGCGAGGAGATCGACGATCGAGGCGAGGTCGCTCATGCCCGCCCTCCCGCGGTCTCGGCGCGGGCGAAGAGGCGCCCCAATGCCGGTCTGAACATGTGTTCGAGCGCCCCGGCGAAGAGGATCACCAGCGCCTGGATGACGACGATCATGTCGCGGCTGATCGACGGCTTCTCGAAGGCGAGTTCGGCGCCGCCCTGGTAGAGGATGCCGAAGAGGAGCGCCGAGAGCACCACGCCGAAGGGGTGCGACCGGCCCATCAGCGCCACCGCGATGCCGACGAAGCCGGCGCCGGCGACGAATTCGAGCAGCAGCCGGTGCTGCACCCCCATCACCTCGTTGACCGCCATCAGGCCCGAGAGCCCGCCGGAGATCAGCATCGCGGCGATGACGATGTTGCCGGGATCGATGCCGGCATAGACGGCGGCGGTCGGGTTCTGTCCGACGGTGCGAAGCTCGAACCCGAAGCGGGTGCGCCAGATCAGCAGCCAGACGAAGACGGCGGAAAGCAGTGCGACGAACACCATCGGGTTGACCGGCGACTGGCCGAGATCGATGCCGAGGGGCGTGAGGAAATCGCGCAGGAACGGCAGCCGCGTCGCCTCCTCGAAGGTCTTGGTCTCCGGGCTCATCGATCCCGGCTGACCCAGCACCTCGACCAGCAGCCACACCATCAGGGTGGCGGCGAGGTAGTTGAACATGATCGTGGTGATGACGATGTGGCTGCCGCGCCGCGCTTGCAGCCACGCCGGAACGAAGGCCCAGGCCGCACCGAACAGCGCCGAGGCGGCGAGCGCGAAGGGCAGCACCAGCCACCACGGCGCCCCGTCGAAGGTCAGGCAGAGCAGCGCCACGCCGAGCCCGCCGAGCGTCGCCTGCCCCTCCGAGCCGATGTTGAACAGTCCGGCATGGAAGGCGACCGCCACCGACAGTCCGGTGAAGACGAATCCGGTGGTGTAGTAGAGGGTGAAGCCGACCCCCTCCGGATAGCCGAGCGCCCCGTGCAGCATGATCGCCACGGCCTGGAGCGGGTTCTCGCCGATGGCGAGCACGACGAGACCGGCGACCAGGAAAGCGACCGCGAGGTTGAGGAACGGCACCACCACGTAGTCGACGAGGGGCGGAAGGTCGCGATGCGGCGCGCTCATGCTGTCGCTCCCTTCGCCGCCGTTCCCGAGAGGCCGGCCATCATCATGCCGATCTCGGCCTCGGAGGTCTCCGGCCGGCACTCGCCGGTGATCCGCCCCTGGCACATGCACAGGATACGGTCGGAGAGCGAGCGGATCTCGTCGAGTTCGGCCGAGACCAAGAGGATCGCTCGTCCGGCATCGCGCATCTCGATCAGCCGGCGGTGGATCGCCTCGATGGCGCCGATGTCGACGCCGCGGGTCGGCTGGCCGACGATCAACACCTTCGGTTCGCGGTCGATCTCGCGGGCGAGGATGATCTTCTGCTGATTGCCGCCGGAGAACAGAGCGGTCCGCTGCGCCGGTTCCGGCGGGCGGACGTCGAATTCGACGAACTCGGCTTCCGCCGTGGTGCGCAGCGCGCTCGTGTCGAGGAGCAGCCCCTTGGCCCAGCGCGGATCGTCCTGATAGCCGAGCATCAGGTTCTCTTCCGCGGAGAAGGACAGCACCAGCCCCATGCGGTGCCGGTCCTCGGGGATGTGCGCCAGACCGAGATCGCGGATCTCGCTCGGATCGAGCCGGGTGATCTCGATCTCGCCGAGACGGATGGCGCCGGAGGCGGCGTGGCGGATCCCGGCGATCGCCTCGAGCAGTTCCGATTGGCCGTTGCCGGCCACCCCGGCGATGCCGACGATCTCGCCGGCGCGAACCTCGAGCGAGACGTCGTCGACCTGGATCACGCCGCGTTTGTCGCGAAGCGTGAGATGCTCGACCGCCAGCTCGACCGCGCCGGGCACCGACGGTCCCTTCTCCACCTCGAGCAACACCCGCCGGCCGACCATCGCTTGCGCCAGCGACTCGACCGAAGTGTCGGCGGTCGGCCAGGTGGCGACGATCTCGCCCTTGCGCATGACCGACACCTCGTCGGTCACCGCCATGATCTCCTTGAGCTTGTGGGTGATGACGACGACGGTCTTCCCCTCGCCCTGCAGGCGGCGGAGGATGCGGAAGAGGTGCTCCACCTCGGCCGGTGTCAGCACCGCCGTCGGCTCGTCGAGGATCAGGATCTCGGCGCCGCGGTAGAGCGTCTTGAGGATCTCCACCCGCTGCTGCTCGCCCACCGAGAGATCGGCGACGGTGGCGTCCGGATCGACCTCGAGTTCGTAGTCGCTCGCCAGCCGCGCCAACACCGCGCGGGCGCGCTTCTCCGCCGGGCCGAGCGTCGCCGAGCCCTCGGCGCCGAGCAGCACGTTCTCGAGCACCGTCATCGTGTCGACCAGCATGAACTGCTGATGGACCATACCGATCCCGGCGGCGATCGCCTGCGCCGAGGAGCGGATCGCGGTCCTGCGCCCGTTCACCCGGATCTCGCCGCGGTCGGCCTGATAGAAGCCGTAGAGGATCGACATCAGCGTCGATTTGCCGGCCCCGTTCTCACCGACCAGCCCGTGGATCGAACCGGCCCGGATGGTCAGATGGATGTTCCGATTGGCGTGATTGGCGCCGAAGCGCTTGTCGATGCCGACGAACTCGATCGCCGGCGGACGCTCGGCCGCGGGCGGGATCGAAGTCGGGACGGACTGCGGTCGGACGGAACCCTGCATGGGACGGCGGCCATCGGTTCGCAGCACCCGTGGTGCCCGGAGCGCGGGGGAGGGCGGTCCTCGTCCTCCCCGAACGGAGACCGCGGTCGGGCGGCGAGCCGAACCGCGGCGATCGATGCGATCACCCGATCAATAGGGGCAGGTCTTGTCGGCCATGTAGTCGTGGACGACCACCGAGCCGCCGATGATCGCCTTCTCGGCCTTGTCGACCGCAGCCTTCATGTCGGCGCTGATCAGCCCCTTGTTGTGGTCGTCGAGCGCCCAGCCGACGCCGCCCTCCTTGAGGCCGAGCACCTTCACGCCCGCGGTCCACTTGTCGTCCTTGGCGTCCTTGAAGACGTCGTAGATGGCGACGTCGACGCGCTTGGTCATCGAAGTCAGGACCTTGCCCGGATGCAGGTGGTTCTGGTTCGAATCGACGCCGATGCCGAGCTTGCCGGCGTCCGCGGCCGCCTGCAGCACGCCGAGGCCGGTGCCGCCGGCGGCGTGGTAGATCACGTCGGCGCCGCGATCGATCTGCGACTTGGTGAGTTCACCGCCCTTGACCGGGTCGTTCCACGCCGCACCGGTGGTGCCGGTCATGTTCTGGAAGACCTCCGCCTTGGCATCGACCGCCTTGACGCCGCCGACGTAGCCACAGGCGAACTTGCGGATCAGCGGGATGTCCATGCCGCCGACGAAGCCGACCTTGTGGCTCTTCGACGCCATCGCCGCCAGCACGCCGACGAGGTAGGAGCCTTCCTGCTCCTTGAAGACGATCGAGCGGACGTTCGGCAGGTCGACGACCATGTCGACGATGGCGAACTTGAGGTTCGGGAACTCCTTGGCGACCTTCTCCACCGACGAGGCCTGGGTGAAGCCGATGGCGACGATCGGCGAATTGCCGCGGCGGGCGAAGTTGCGCAGCGCCTGCTCGCGCTGGGCGTCGTTCTGGATCTCGAAGTCGCGATAGTCGATGCCGGCGTCCTTCTTGAACTTCTCGGCGCCGGCATAGGCCGCCTCGTTGAACGACTTGTCGAACTTGCCGCCGAGGTCGTAGAGGATCGCCGGCTGGATGTCGGCGGCCATGACCGGCGCCGCGATCACCGCGGCCAGCGCCGCGAGCCCGAATGTCGTCTTGCGCATCGAAGAACCCTCTCGTCGGAAACCGAAAATTCTCGCGCGCAGCCTCCCGCCGCCACGACGGTCGCACGCTCCGGGAGGCGAGATTGGCACGTCGGCTCGCCGCGCGCATCTGGTTTTTCGCATCACGCGGAGCTCTCTACCGGAAGAAAATTTCCGCTCTCGGCTGAGCCGGGAAAGAATCTCGCGGCCCTCTCCGAGCCCTTGCCGCCACGGCATCGCCAAGCTCGAGCAAACACGTTATGCCTCGTCGACGCCCGGCCGGATCGTTTCGAGAGTCGTCTGAGATGCCCGCTTCGCCCGCCTCCTTCGCCTTCGACTTCCCGGTTCTGATCGCCGACATCGGCGGCACCAACGCCCGTTTCGCTCTGGTCGAGGAGGCCGGCGCGCCCTACCGCGACCTCGGCCAGACCCCGACCGACGCCTTTCCCGATCCGATCGCCGCCATCCGCGACATGGTGCTGGCCGGACTGGAGCGCGCGCCGCGCACCGCCATCTTCGCCATCGCCGCGCCGATCGAGGGCGACCGCGTCCCCTTCACCAACTGCCCGTGGGTGTTCGAGCCGAAGCACCTCGTCGCCGAACTCGGCTTCACCGATGTGATCGTCGTCAACGACTTCGAGGCCCAGGGTCTGTCGCTGCCGAGCCTCGGCGAGGCCGACGTGGTCCGCATCGGCGGCGGCCACGAACATCCCGCCGCCACCAAACTGGTGATCGGCCCCGGCACCGGCCTCGGCGTCGGCGTGCTCGTCCATTCGCGCGGCACATGGATCCCGGTTCCGGGGGAGGGCGGTCACGTCACCTTCCCGGCGCGCGGCGCCCGCGAGACGGCGATCCTCGGCCTGTTGGCACAGGACCTCGGGCGGGTCAGCGCCGAACAGGTCCTCCACGGCGCCGGCCTCGTCCGCCTGCATCGGGCGATCCGCATGCTCGACGGCAGCCCGGTCGTGGCGATCGATCCGGCCGGCGTGACAGCGGCGGCGCTCGCCGGCGAACCGACGGCGGTCGAGGTGATGGAGATCTGGGCCGAGGTCCTCGGCCGGGTGGCCGGCGACATGGCGCTCGTCTGCCTGCCGCACGGCGGCGTCCACATCGCCGGCGGCATCCCGCCGCGCGTCCTGCCCTTCCTCGCCGACGGCCGCTTCCGCGCCGCCTTCGAGGACAAGGATCCCCACCAGGGCACCATGGCCGGGCTGTCGACGCGGGTGATCGTCCACCCCGTCCCCGCCTTCCTCGGCCTCGCCGCCTTCGCCGGCCGGCCCGACCTCTACGCCGTCGAACTCGACGGACGGCGCTGGCGGGCGTGAGCGCGGAAGCGCGGTTTCACGTCCCGCGCGGCTTCGCTCGTGTCGTCGGCGCGGCGGCCGCCGGATCGTCGGGCCAGACGTGGCGCGGATAGCGCCCCTTCATCTCCACCTTCACCTCGCGCCACGTGCCGCGCCAGAATCCCGGCAGATCGCGCGTCACCTGGATCGGCCGATGCGCCGGCGACAGCAGCTCGACGGTCAGCGGCACCCGGCCCTCGCAGATCGCCGGCTGGCGGTCGAGGCCGAAGAGCTCCTGCACCCGGATGGCGATCGCCGGGCCGTTCTCGGCCTCGTAGTCGATCGGAACGTTCGAGCCGGTCGGCGCGGTGAAATGGGTCGGCGCCTCGGCATCGAGGATCCGCTTCGCCTCCCAGTCGAGGAGACCGAAGATACCGTCGGCGACGTCGCTCTCGCGGATGTCGGCCGGCGACGTCCGCCCCACGACCTGCGGCGCCAGCCACGTTTGGAGCCCGTCGAGAAGCGCTTCGTCGGAGAGGTCGGGAAGGCCGGCGAAGCCGGCGCGGCGGACCCAGCCGACGCGGTGGCGCAGCCGTTCCGCCGCCTTGCTCCACGGCAGCGAGGCGAGGCCCTTGGCCCTCACCGCCCCCATCAGGGCGCGGGCGACGAGGTCGGCGTCCGGCCGCTCGATCGGCTTTTCGGCGAGCACCACCCGCCCGAAACGGCGGATCCGTCGCGCCTTCACCCGTCCCGCCGCCTCGTCGAAGCCGACCTCGTCGGTCTCGGCCACGTGGGCCGCGAAATCGGACTCGATGTCGGCGGCAGTCAGTGCCGCGGCGAGCAGGATGCGCGCCTCGCGCGCCGCCCCCTGCATCTCGGCGATGGCGAGGAAGGGCTCGCGGGCCAGCGCCTCGTGCGGTTCCAGCTTCCCACCACGTCCACCGGCGGTGCGGAAGGCGCCCGGCGCGCCGCGCGCCTGGGCGACCCGGTCGGGATAGGCGAGCGCCAGGATGCGGCCGCAGTCGGCGAGACCGTTCTCGAAGTCGTCCGCCGTCGCGCGTCCGGTGAGCGAGGCCCAGCGTGCCGCCATGCGCCGCGCTTCCTCCGCCCGTGTGCCCCGATCCGAGCGGAAACGCCTCACCCGTTCCTCGAGGTCGACACTCGTCCCGCCGAGCCCGCGCTCCGAGACGATCGCCGCGATCTCCGCCGCGAGCTTGCCGCCGCCACCGACCGCGGCCCGGTGCACCATGTGGGCGAGGCGCGGATGGAGCGGCAGGCGGCGCAGCGCCCGTCCCTCCTCGGTCAACCGGCCTTCGCGGTCGAGCGCGTCGAGGTCCTTCAGGAGCGCCACCGCCTCGTCCCACGCCGGTTTCGGCGGCGGGTCGAGGAAGGCGAGGGTGGCGGGGTCGCTCACCCCCCATTCGGCGAGATCGAGCGCCACCGAGGCGAGGTCCGCCTCGAGGATCTCCGGCCGGTCGAAGGCCGCCAGCGCCGCTGTCTGCGGCTCGGCCCACAGCCGCCAACACACCCCCGGCTCGGTACGGCCGGCGCGACCGCGGCGCTGATCGGCCGAGGCCCGCGACACTCGTACCGTCTCGAGCCGCGTCAGCCCGGTATCGGGCTCGTAGCGCGGCACCCGGGCGAGACCGGCGTCGACGACGATGCGCACCCCTTCGATGGTCAGCGAGGTCTCGGCGATCGACGTGGTGAGCACCACCTTGCGCCGCCCCGCCTCGGCCGGGCGGATGGCGCGGTCCTGCTCGGCCGGCGTCAGCGCCCCGTAGAGCGGCGCGACGTCGACGCTCGCGCCGACCCACCCGTCGAGCCCCTCGGCGACGCGGCGGATCTCCGCCTGCCCCGGCAGGAACACCAGGACCGAGCCGGGATCGGTGTCGAGGGCGCGCAACACGGCGGTGGTCACCTCGGCCTCCAGCCGCACCTCGGGTCGGCGCGGCGCGTGGCGGGTCTCGACCGGAAAGGCGCGGCCCTCCGAGGTGACCAGCGCCGCCTCGCCGAGCAGGTCCTTCACCCGCGCCCCGTCGAGCGTCGCCGACATGACGAGGATGCGCAGATCCGGTCGCAGCGCCCCCTGGGCGTCGAGGGCGAGCGCCAGACCGAGGTCGCCGTCGAGGTTCCTCTCGTGGAACTCGTCGAAGATCACCGCGGCGACGCCGGTCAGTTCGGGGTCGTCGAGGATCATCCGGGTGAAGACGCCCTCGGTGACCACCTCGATGCGCGTCGCCTTCGTCACCCGGCTGTCCATGCGGACGCGGTGACCGACGGTGGCGCCGACCTCTTCTCGAAGCGTCTTCGCCATGCGCGCGGCAGACGCGCGGGCGGCGAGCCGTCGCGGCTCCAGCATGACGATGCGCCCGTCGCCGCGCCACGGCGCCGAAAGAAGCGCGAGCGGCACCCGCGTCGTCTTGCCCGCGCCGGGCGGGGCGACGAGCACCGCGTTCGGGCGTGCCTCGAGTGCGGCGAGAAGATCGGGCAGGGCCGCTTCGATCGGCAGGTCGGAGGGCGGAACGAGGATCATGGCGGCGTTGGTAGCCTGCGCCGCCGTCGCCCGCCAGAGGCAGCCGAGACGGTGCTCGGAAAAAGAAGCCCGGGAAGTGGCGAAGCCACTTCCCGGGCTAGAGAATACCGGTAAAAGGTGCACTGAAATGAAGAGACCCTCGCGGATCTCGCCGGGACTGCACCACGGCCCGGAAAGATTAGCATCCCACGAACTGCTTAGAGGCCGTTTTGAAATTCGCGCCCGGCGATTCCCGTCGGCGTCCGAATGTG
>CALBKH010000094.1 GCA_937892955.1 uncultured Alphaproteobacteria bacterium | reverse complement strand
GATGGTGCCCAGGAGAGGACTCGAACCTCCACTCCTTGCGGAACACGGACCTGAACCGTGCGCGTCTACCAATTCCGCCACCTGGGCAACGGCGGCGTGATTACGGGCTGGCGAGGCGCTTGTCAATCGCTTCGCGTCTCCTCCTCCCCGCTTTCGTCGAAGGTCGTGGCGTTGCGGCTTCACAGGAGGCGCACGGAAGGCTAAACAGCGGCGGATCTCATTTCGAGACGACGAGGTTCTCGCGCATGTCCGCTCCCCTCAACGGTTCCGCCCAGGGTAGGCTCGTCACCGTCTTCGGCGGCTCGGGTTTCGTCGGCCGCCAGGTCGTTCGCGCTCTCGCTCGCCGCGGCTGGCGCATTCGCGCCGCGGTGCGCCGCCCCGATCTCGCCGGTTCGCTCCAGCCCTGCGGCAATCCCGGTCAGATCGCCGCCGTCCAGGCCAACGTCCGCCGCGAACACGCCTGGTCGGTCGAACGCGCCATCGAAGGCGCCGACGCGGTGGTCAATCTCGTCGGCCTCCTGGCGGAGGGCGGCAAACAGAACTTCGACGACGTCATGGCCGACGGCGCCCGTCTGATCGCCGAGAAGGCCAAGGCCGCCGGCCTCGACCGTATGGTCCACGTCTCGGCGATCGGCGCCGACGCCAACGGCACCGCCGCCTATGCCCGCGCCAAGGCGGCCGGCGAAGCCGCGGTGCTCGCCATCCTGCCGAATTCCGTCGTGCTGCGCCCCTCGGTGATCTTCGGACCCGACGACGGCTTCTTCAATCTGCTCGGCTTCCTCGCCTCGCTCACGCCGGTGATGCCGCTGATCGGCGGCGGCGCGACTCGCTTCCAGCCGGTCTTCGTGCGCGACGTCGCCGAAGCCGTGGCGAACGCGGTGGAAGGCGGGGCGAAGCCCGGCGCCGTCTACGAACTCGGCGGTCCCGAGGTGAAGACCTTCCGCGAATGCGCCGAGGCGGTGTGCGCCGCCACCCATCGCAAGCGCCCGATGGTGCCGCTGCCCTTCGCGCTCGCCAAGTTCCAGGCCCGCTTCCTGCAGCTGCTGCCGAAGCCGCTGCTCACCGTCGATCAGGTCGAACTGCTCAAGACCGACAACGTCGTGTCGGACGCCGCGGTCGCCGAGGGACGCACCCTCGCCGGGCTCGGCATCGAACCGACCTCGATCGAGGCCGAACTCGACGCCTATCTCTGGCGCTTCCGCCCGCACGGTCAGTTCGACCGCAAGCCGGCGTGAGATCGGGCGCGCGACGCTTCGACCCGGTCGAAGCTTCGCCGACCGATGTGAGGCGGCGAACCGGTTCGATCCTGCGACGAGGCCCCATGCGGGCCTCGTTTCGTTTCGCACTTGCGCGGCGGGACCGCCGGCGCCACGGCGCTTGTCCGCCGCGCGTCACCGGCCTATAGGGGAAGACCGAGCTCCGGCGATCGCCGCCCGAGCCGCCGATGGCCCCGATGCTGACGCTCCACCACCACCCCTTCTCCACCGCGAGCCGCTTCGTCCGTCTGGTCGCGGCCGAATACGGCCTCTCCCTCGATCTCGTGGTCGAGAAGCCCTGGGAACGGCGGCGCGATTTCCTGATGCTCAACCCGGCCGGCACCCTGCCGGTGCTGGTGGAGAACGACGGCCCGCCGATCTGCGGCGCCTCGGTCATCATGGAGTATCTCGACGAGACGCGCGGCTACGCCATGGGCGACCGCCGGCTGATGCCGAACCATGCCGAGACCCGCGCCGAGGTGCGCCGTCTCGTCGACTGGTTCCTCGGCAAGTTCGACGCCGAGGTCGTCGGCTATCTCGTCCACGAGAAGATCTTCAAGCTGGAGATCCCGCGCGACAAGGGCGGCGGCGAACCGGATTCGGCGGTGCTGCGCGCCGCCCGCGCCAACATCCGTCATCACCTGAAGTACATCGGCTGGCTCACCGCCACCCGCGACTGGCTCGCCGGCGGCCGGATCTCCTTCGCCGATCTCGCCGCCGCCGCCGCATTGTCCTGTGTGGACTATCTCGGCGAGGTGCCCTGGGACGCCGACGAGACCACCCGGGCGTGGTACGGCCTGATCAAGTCGCGGCCGTCGTTCCGCCCGCTGCTCGCCGATCGCATCTTGGCGATTCCGCCGGCCGCCACCTACGCCGATCTCGATTTCTGACCCGTCATGCCTGCGACCATCTCTGCGCACCGCCCCTTCGTCGTCGCCATCGACGGCCCCGCCGCCGCCGGCAAGGGCACGCTCGCCCTGGCGCTGGCCGACCATCTCGGCCTGCCCCATCTCGACACCGGCCTGCTCTATCGCGCCATCGGCAAGCTGATGGCGCTGCGCGGCTTCGATCTCGACGACGCCGAGCTGGCGGGTGAGTTCGCCCGCAACCTCGATCCCGACGACTTGAAACGCGACGACCTGCGCGGCCGCGAGGCCGGCGAACTCGCCTCGCGCGTCGCCGTCCACCCCGAGGTCCGCGCCGCCCTCGTCGACTTCCAGCGCGCCTTCGCCGCCCGCGACCCGGGCGCCGTCCTCGACGGCCGCGACATCGGCACGGTGATCTGTCCCGACGCGACGGTGAAGATCTTCGTCACCGCCTCGCCCGAGGTGCGCGCCCGCCGCCGCACCGACGAACTTCTCGCCAAGGGCCGCGACGTCGACTACGCCCGTATCCTCGAGGAGACGCGCGATCGCGACGATCGCGACAGCAATCGTGCCGTCGCGCCGCTGAAGCCCGCGGCCGATGCGGTGGTGCTCGACACCTCGAACCTCGACCGCGAGGCGGCACTTTCCGCCGCACTCGCCATCGTCGCCGCGAAACGCGCCGCCGAGGGCTGATTTCCGCCGTATCGTGCTTGCTCGAGACCGGCGCTTCCGCTATGGAACGCCGGTTCGCGTGGGATCACGGCCTTCGAGGCCCGAACTCGCGCGGACGGACATCCGGTTTCATCGTCGTTCGCCGGCGCCGGCCCGTGGGGAGAACTCCACGGCAGGTCCCCCACCCACGGGGATCCGGACATGATCGAACCGCCCCACGACACCAACCCGCCGGCGCACGCCGTATTCGGCACCAGGAGTTTCAATGTCTCAGATGAACCCCACCCGCGACGAATTCGCCGCCCTTCTCGAAGAGTCCCTCGAGCAGTCCAACCTCTACGAAGGGACCGTCGTCAAGGGCAAGATCGTCGCGATCGAGAAGGATCTCGCGGTCATCGACGTCGGCCTCAAGGTCGAAGGTCGCGTCGCGCTCAAGGAATTCGGCGCCCAGGGCCGCGACGGCGGCCTCAAGGTCGGTGACGAGGTCGAGGTCTATCTCGACCGTGTCGAGAACGCTCTCGGCGAAGCCGTCATCTCCCGCGAGAAGGCGCGCCGCGAAGAGAGCTGGACCCGTCTCGAGGAGGCCTTCGCCAAGAACGAGAAGGTCACCGGCCTCATCTTCAACCAGGTCAAGGGTGGCTTCACCGTCGACCTCGACGGCGCCGTGGCGTTCCTGCCGCGTTCCCAGGTCGACATCCGTCCGGTCCGCGACGTCGGCCCGCTGATGCACGTGCCGCAGCCCTTCCAGATCCTCAAGATGGACAAGCGCCGCGGCAACATCGTCGTGTCGCGCCGCACCGTTCTGGAAGAGACCCGCGCGGAGCAGCGTTCCGAGCTCGTCCAGAGCCTGCAGGAAGGCCAGATCGTCGACGGCGTGGTCAAGAACATCACCGATTACGGTGCGTTCGTCGACCTCGGCGGCATCGACGGCCTGCTGCACGTCACCGACATCGCGTGGCGCCGCATCAACCATCCCTCCGAGGTGCTCACGATCGGTCAGACCGTCCGGGTCCAGATCATCCGCGTCAACCCGGAGACCCACCGCATCTCGCTCGGCATGAAGCAGCTCGAGGCGGATCCGTGGGACGGCATCGTCGCCAAGTATCCCGTCGGTGCGAAGTTCGCCGGTCGCGTGACCAACATCACCGACTACGGCGCCTTCGTCGAACTGGAGCCGGGCATCGAAGGCCTGATCCACGTCTCCGAGATGAGCTGGACCAAGAAGAACGTCCATCCGGGCAAGATCGTCTCCACCTCTCAGGAGGTCGAGGTGATGGTGCTCGAGGTCGATCCGGTCAAGCGCCGCATCTCGCTCGGCCTCAAGCAGACGCTCGCCAACCCGTGGGAGACCTTCGTCGAGAAGTATCCGCCGGGCACCGTGGTCGAGGGCGAGGTCAAGAACAAGACCGAGTTCGGTCTGTTCGTCGGTCTCGACGGCGACGTCGACGGCATGGTCCACCTCTCCGACCTCGACTGGAACCGTCCGGGCGAGCAGGTCATCGAGGAGTTCCGTCGCGGCGACCGCATCAAGGCGGTGGTCCTCGACGTCGACGTCGACAAGGAGCGCATCTCGCTCGGCGTCAAGCAGCTCGCCGGCGACCCCTTCGAGAAGGCCGGCGACATCCGTCGCGGCGCCATCGTCACCTGCGAAGTGACCGAGGTGAAGGATTCGGGCATCGACGTGAAGATCGTCGACACCGAGTTCTCGACCTTCATCAAGCGCTCCGAGCTCGCGCGTGAGCGCGGCGACCAGCGTCCGGATCGCTTCGCCGTCGGCGAGCGCCTCGACGCCCGCGTCATCCAGTTCGACCGCAAGACCCGCAAGGTCGGCGTTTCGATCAAGGCGCTCGAAGTGGCCGAGGAGAAGGAAGCGATCGCTCAGTTCGGTTCGTCCGACTCGGGCGCCTCGCTCGGCGACATCCTCGGTGCGGCGCTGCGCGCCCGCTCCGAAGACAAGTGATACGAAGTCCGGATGATTCCATCCGGACCTGGTATTCCGCTCATCCGTGAACCTCGTCCACACGAGGGGTTCACGGATGAGTTCGATCCGGCGTCGCGAAGCGATCCGCCGGATCTCGTATGATCGGAGCCGGGTCTCTCCGGTTCCCCTCGCACGAAACCCGCGCCGGGCGACCGGCGCGGGTTTTTTCATGGGGCCCGAGCCGCCCGTCGCCCTCGCGAGCGCTCCCGGCGTCACGTTCGCGCGAGGGGACTGGACGAACGAATTACTTCGTCGCCTAATGCGGAAGGTCGTTCGCTTCTCGCCCGTTGCCGGCGCGAGAAGGCGGGCGGTCGGCCACGGGGCCGGCACGATCCGCAAAGGGGAGCGGCGGTGTCGACGACGCTTCTCATCCTCGATCTCGCCGGCGCGGTGGCGCTGCTGCTGTGGGGTCTGCACATGGTGCAGACCGGCATCCAGCGCGCCTTCGGCTCCGACCTCCGGCGCCTGCTCGGCCGGCTGGTGGGCGATCGCCTGCGCGCCGCCGCCGCCGGTCTCTTCGTCACCGCCGCGCTGCAGTCGTCGACCGCCACCGGCCTGATGGTCGCATCCCTCGCCGCCGACGGCCTGATCGCCACGGTCCCGGCGCTCGCCGTGATGCTCGGCGCCAACGTCGGCACGACCCTCATCGTCCAGCTCTTCGCCTTCGACGTCGGCCATCTCGCGCCGCTCGCCGTCCTCGTCGGCGTCGTCATGTTCCGCACCGGCGGTCTCACCCGCAGCCGCGATCTCGGACGGGTGGCGATCGGCCTCGGGCTGATGCTGATCGCCCTCGCCCGTCTCGTCGCGGTGGTGGCGCCGCATCAGCAGGATCCGACGGTGCGCAGCGTGATCGCCACGGTCGCCGGCGATCCCGTGGTGGCACTCCTCGTCGCCGCCTTCGTCACCTGGCTCGCCCATTCGAGTGTCGCCACCGTGCTTCTGGTGATGTCCTTCGCCGCTCAGAGGGTGATCGGCCCGGAAGGCGCGATCGCCCTGGTGCTCGGCGCCAATCTCGGCACCTCCCTCAATCCGGTGATCGAGGGACGCAGCGATCCCGCAGGTCGCCGCGTCGCCGTCGGCAATCTCGTCCTGCGCGGTCTCGGCGCCGTCGCGGTTCTCGCCGGCCTACCGTTCGTCGCCACCGCGACGTCGGCCCTCTTCGGCGATGCCGGCCACGCCGTGGCGCTCGCCCACACCGCCTTCAACGTCGCTCTGTTGGCGGTCGCGCTGCCGTTCCTCGTACCGGTCGCGCGGATGCTCGAAGCGTGGTTCCCCGATCGCGTCGAACCGCACGATCCCTCGCGTCCGCTCTATCTCGATCCCGCTGCGACCACGACGCCGGCCCTGGCGATCGGCCACGCCGCGCGCGAGGCGTTGCGCATGGCCGATCTGTTCGAGGAGATGGTGGTGGCGATGCGCGCCGCCCTCGACGATCGCGACCGCCGCCGCATCGCCGAGGCGGTCGGCCTCGACGACGCGCTCGATCGGCTGAACGGCGCGGTGAAGACCTATCTGTCGCGCCTCGAGCCCGACGGCCTCCAGGCCGGCGACGAGGCGCGGCTCGCCGCCGTCCTCGCCTTCGTCGTCAATCTCGAGAACGCCGGCGACATCCTCAAGCGCGACGTCGGCGCCAGCGTCGGCAAATACGTCGAGCGCGGCTTCGCCTTGGCGCCCTCGGCGGAGACCGAGATCCAGGCGGTGTTCGACCGCGTCCTCGCCAACCTGCGCGCCGCCGCATCGATCTTCGTCACCGAGAACCTCGCCGCCGCGCGCATTCTCGCCGCCGAGAAACAGGTCTTCCGCACCATCGAGACCCGCCTTCTCGCCGATCACTTCTCCCGCCTGCGCGAAGCGCCGAACGGCGCGCGCGAAGCGAGCGCCCTGCATCTCGACCTCATCCGCGATCTCAAGCGCCTCAACGATCATCTCGTCGCCGGCGCCGCCTATCCGCTGCTCGAACGCGGCGGCGATCTCATGAGCACCCGCCTGCGCGAGGCCGGAGCGACCCCGGGGTCGTGACCGTGGCGCTCGGCGGGTGCGGGCAGCCCTCGCTTGCGGCCACGGGCGAGCCCTGATACCCCTCGGCGGAACCCCGACCCGAGGATGACCCGATGCTCGATCCCGATGTCGTCGCCGATCGCCGCCGCCTGAAGCGCAAGCTCGGTCTGTGGCGGACGCTCGCCTTCGTCCTCGCGGTGGTGGCGATCCTCGCCGTCGCCGCCCGGCTCGGCGGCCTCGGCGATCTGGTCGACAAGGCCCGGCCGCACATCGCCCGTCTGACCATCCAGGGCGTCATGCTGCCCGATCGCAAGCTGCTCGAGACCGTCGAGACGCTGACGACGACCGATGCGGTCAAGGGCGTGATCGTCTCGATCGACAGCCCCGGCGGCGCCACCTCGGCTGGCGAAGGCCTCTACACGGCGCTGCGCAAGCTCGCCGCCAAGAAGCCGACGGTGGCCCATGTCGGCTCGCTCGCCGCCTCCGCCGGCTATCTCGCCGCCATCGGCACCGACCACATCGTCGCCCGCCGCACTGCGCTCACCGGCTCGATCGGCGTGCTCGTCCAGTGGGGCGACGTCTCCGACCTGATGAAGACCGTGGGCGTCAAGCTCGAAGAGGTGAAATCCTCGCCGATGAAGGCCGAGCCGAACCCCTTCAAGCCGACCTCGCCGGAAGCCCGCGCCATGCTCGACCGGGTGGTGAAGGACACCTACGCCTGGTTCGTCGGTCTCGTCGCCGAACGCCGCGGCCTCGCCGCCGACAAGGCGCAGGAGCTCGCCGACGGCCGCGTCGTCAACGGCGCCCAGGCGCTCCCGCTGAAACTCGTCGACGAACTCGGCGAGGAGAGCGTCGCCGTCGCCTGGCTGGAGAGCAAGGGCGTCGCCAAGGACCTCAAGATCCGCGACTGGAAGCCGGAGAAGAAGCTCGGCGACTGGCCGCTCGCCGAATCGATCGCCGCGGCCCTGGTCCGCGGCATCGTGTCCGGGCTGGGCCTCGAATCGGGGGTCGAATCGATCCGTTCGCTTGACGGACTGCAATCGCGCTGGCACCTTGGGACGGGCGAAAATCCGAGCAATTCCGGGGGGATCGGTCGATGATCAAGTCCGAGCTGGTGACCAGGTTGGCCGAGCGCAACCCTCACTTGTACCAGCGCGACGTCGAGCACATCGTCAACGCCGTCCTCGACGAGGTCACCGCGGCGCTGACCCGTGGCGACCGCGTCGAGTTGCGCGGCTTCGGCGCCTTCTCGGTCAAGAACCGCCCGGCCCGCACCGGCCGCAACCCGCGCACCGGTCAGAAGGTCGCCGTCACCGAGAAATACGTGCCGTTCTTCAAGACCGGCAAGGAGATGCGCGAGCGTCTCAACGACGGTGTCGATCTCGGCGACTGACCCGGCCGGACGCGCACGCGAGGAGAGAAGATCGGTGTTGTCACGCCTCCTGACCTGGCTCCTGGCGGTGCCCTTCGGCGCCGTCGTCGTCGCCCTCTCCGTCACCAACCGCAAGCCGGTGACCGTGGCGCTCGATCCCTTCCGGCCCGAGGATCCCGCCTTCGCCGTCGACGTGCCGCTCTTCGCCCTGGTGCTCGGCGCCATGGTCTTCGGCATCCTGCTCGGCGGCTTCACCGTGTGGTGGCACCAGCGCATCCATCGCCGCGCCGCCCGCGTCGGCCGTCGTGAGGCCGCTCGCCTCGCCGACGAGCGCGATCGCCTCGCCTCCGATCTCGCCGCGCGCAACGAGACCGCCCCCGCCGCCGGCCTCGCTCTGCCGGCCGCCGGACCGCGCCGCGTCGCCTGATCGGTCCGCGCGTCGTCCGCTCGTTCACGGTGGCGCCGCGACCGGACTCCGCCGTCCCGCTCCCACGGGGATCGCCATGCGCACCATCGACGCCGCCGCCATCGATTCGGTCCTCACCCGCGCCGATCTCGTCGAAGCGCTGCGCGCCGGTTTCCGCGAGGACGTGGTCACCCCGGTTCGCCATCACCATCCGATGGCGCGGGCCGGCGAACCCGACACCATGCTGCTGCTCATGCCGGCCTGGACCGACACGAGCCGCGGCGTCGGCGCCGATGCGGTGATGGGCGTGAAGCTCGTCTCGGTGGTGCCGGGCAACGCCGCTCGGAGCCTGCCGTCGGTGATCGGCGCCTATGTGCTGATGTCGGGCGTCACCGGCGAGCCGCTCGCCGTCCTCGACGGCACCCGCCTCACCCTGTGGCGCACCGCCGCGGCTTCCGCGTTGGCGGCCGACTTCCTCGCCCGGCCCGACGCCTCCCATATGGTGATGGTCGGGGCCGGGGCGCTCGCCGAACACCTGATCGAGGCTCATACCGCGATCCGGCCGATCCGCCGCGTCTCGGTTTGGAACCGCTCCGCCGACAGGGCGGAGGCCCTCGCGGCGAAATTCGCCGGCCGTCTCTGGGCCGTGAACGCGGTGAGTGATCTCGATGCGGCGCTCGCCGACGCCGACATCGTCTCCGCCGCCACCATGTCGAGCGAACCGCTCGTCCGCGGCGCCCGCCTCGCCCCCGGCACCCACGTCGATCTCGTCGGCGGCTACACGCCGACCATGCGCGAGGCCGACGATGCGGCGATCGCCCGCGCCCGCGTCTACGTCGACACCCGCGCCGGCGCGTTGAAGGAGGCCGGCGACCTGACGCAGCCGATCGCCGGCGGCATCCTGAAGCCCGACGACGTCGTCGCCGACCTCGCCGATCTGTGCCGCGGCCGCGATCCCGGTCGCCGCTCCGAGGCCGAGATCACCCTCTTCAAGTCGGTCGGCACCGCGCTCGAGGATCTCGTCGCCGCTCGCCTCGTCTTCGCCCGCATCGCCTGATCGGATGACGGTCGCGCCGTCGTCGGCTCGTGGCCGCCGGATCGGTGAACCGGCCGCCCGTCCGCTCGCGGCGGAACATGGTTAACCATCGGTGAAGATCCGCCGTGTCATCCTGGCCGGATCGATGCCCCCGGGAAATCCGTCATGCGCCGTCTCCCCCTTGCTCTCGCCCCCCTGCTCGGCCTCCTGTTCGCCGCCACGCCCGTAGCGGCCCAGGACACGGCGGAAGAAACCAGCCGAGCCGTCGCCAAGGTGAAGGCCGAGCTGCCCGCCGACGCCGCCAAGGTGCTGTTCGGCGGCGCGAAGGCGCCGGCGCCGCTCGCCGCCCGCTCGATCGGCGCCTATTCGCGCGGCTGCCTCGCCGGCGCCGTGGCGCTGCCGGTCGACGGCGCGACCTGGCAGGTGATGCGCCTGTCGCGCAACCGCAACTGGGGCCACCCGCGTCTCGTCGCCTTCCTCGAGCGCTTCGCCGACAGCGGCAGGTCGGTCGGTTGGCCGGGCCTCCTGGTCGGCGACCTGTCGCAGCCGCGCGGCGGGCCGATGATCACCGGCCACGCCAGCCACCAGATCGGCCTCGACGCCGACATCTGGTTCCTGCCGATGCCGGCGAAGGAGCTGAGCCGCGCCGAGCGCGAGACCCTCTCGGCGGTGTCGATGGTGAACATGAGGACGCGCGAGATCGACCCGTCGGCCTGGACCCCGACCCGCATGGCACTGGTGCGTCAGGCGGCGCTCGACGAAGACGTGGCGCGGATCTTCGTCAATCCGGCGATCAAGAAGGTGATGTGCGACACGGCGAAGGGCGATCGCGGTTGGCTCGGCAAGGTTCGCCCCTGGTACGGCCACAACTACCACTTCCACGTCCGCCTCGCCTGTCCCGCCGGCATGGCCGACTGCAAGGATCAGGCGTCGGTCCCGGACGGCGACGGCTGCGGCGCCGATCTCGCCTGGTGGCTCGGCCCGGAGCCGTGGAAGCCGTCGCCGCCGGAAAAGCCGCGCCCGCCGCTGAAACTGGCCGATCTGCCGGCGGCCTGCTCCCGGGTGCTGGTGGCGGAGTGAGGCTCCGCCCCGGACCGACCTCGTGAAATTCGGACTTGGTGAACTTCACGAGCCCGGTATCATACCGAGCCCATGAAGTTCCGACCTGTTCAGAACTTCATGGGCGATGGCAAGCCCGAACGGGCGTCGGCCGGTCAGGCGGTAACGCTGATGAATTTCGGACGAGTCCGAAATTCATCAGCCCGGTATCAGTGCCCGCCGATCGCCGGGCCTTCCGCCTCGTGCTGGACGTGGATGCGGTCCATCAGCGCCAGGAAGACGCCCGAGCCGACGAAGACGACGTGGATGATGGTCATCCACATGATGTCGCGGTCGGTGTACTTCGGGATGTCCATGAAGATCTTGAGCAGGTGGATGCCCGAGATGGCGACGATCGAGGCGATCAGCTTGAGCTTCAGTCCGGCGAAGTCGACCTTGCCCTTCCAGTCCGGTTGGTCCTCGTGATCGCCGACGTCGATCTTGGAGACGAAGTTCTCGTAGCCGGAGAAGACGACGATCAGCAGCAGGTTGCCGGCGAGCGTCAGGTCGATCAGCGACAGCAGCGCCAACACCACCTCGCTCTCGCTGGCGGTCAGCGCGTGGAGGGCGAACTCGGCGAGCCCCTGGAGGAACTTGAACATCAGGATGAGCAGCGCGCCGACGAGGCCGATGTACATCGGCGCCATCAGCCAGCGACTGGCGAACAACCCGCGTTCGATGAACCGTTCCACACCTTTCGACACATCCGTACCTTTCGTTCGACTTTCCGGGGGTGGCCCCCGGTTACCAGAGTTCTCGGAGCTCATCCAGCGCCGCGGCGGCGACCCGGGTCCGCGAACCGTAGAGTTCTTCCCCCAGTTCCAACGCCTTCTTGGTGAATTTGCGGCGCCGGCCGGCGATGAGATCGACCACCCCGGCGCGGCCTTCGCGTGGGCGCAGCAGCCGTTCGTCGGTCTCGATCCGCTGTTGGAGGACCGCCAGATCGTGTTCCTCGCCGAGGATTTCGCCGAGATCTTCGAGATCGCGCTGGAGGGCGTGGGTGGTGAGTTCGGTCTCGATCGGCACCAGCGCCGAGAGATGGCGGCGCTGCTTCACCCGCTTGCGCCAGTCGTGCAGCGTCTCGACGGTGAAGCCGTCGGTCAACTCGCGCCAGTCGCGCCGACCGCGGCGATAGGACGCGATCAGCGCGTCGGCGAGGAGGCGTCCCGCCTCGAAGCGATTGGGCAGCGATCGGGCGTCGGCCTCGCTCGCCCTGAGGCGTGACGCGACCTCGTCGAGCGGCGGCAGGGTGCGATGGGCCACGGCCCGTTCGATCTCCAGCCGTTCGACCAGGAGACCCGCGGCGGCGACGTCGCGCCCTTCGGCGCGGGCGAGGATGCGGCGCGCCTCGAACGTCGCCACGTCGGCGTCGCGCGCCGTGGCCAGCAGCCGCGCCGTGTCGCGCGCCAGGATCGTCCGGTTCTCGCGATTGGCGCCCGGCACCTCGTCGAGGACGAAGAAGATGCTGCGCACCCGCTTCAGCCGCCGCCGCACACGGTGGATCGCCTCCTCCGGCGCGATCGTCCGGTCGGTGAGCGCATCCCGGGCGCTGACGATCTCGCCGAGCAACACCCGCTTCAGTCCCTGCGCCAGCGTTTCGCCGGGCAGCAGATCGAAGCGGCTCTTTCCGGACGCGTTCGGCGCGATCTCCAGCGGCGTGTCGTCGTAGGACGAGGATCTCGGATCGTCTTCGAGGGCGGTCATGATCGAACTCCCGAAGGAAACCGAAGAGCGACGCGTCGACCCGCGAGGCCGACCCGGTCGGCGCTCGGGGGGCGTACGCCGGCGAGCCCGAGGGGCTTCGTCGGGAGTTCGGGTTCGAACATGCGCCTCCTCCTCTCCGGTGAACGCCGTTTCGTCGCCTCGGCGCTTCGTCGTCGGGCCGATGGGTGCTCCCGCGGGCGTCCTACGCGGGACCGGTCACCGATAGGGGCGCCGTTCGACGATTCCGTGACGCCCACCCCGTCGCGCCGCCTCGCCCGTCACGGAACGACCCCGATCGGGGCGACCCGTTTGCGGCCGAGCGCGATGAGAAGCGCGCCGATGATCGCGAGCAGCGCCCAGGTCGGCAACGCCAGCACCGTCCCGGTCGTGGCCGTCCAGGCCGCCGCGCCGATCCGCCCCTCGACGACGCCGCGCAGCGCGCCGAGCGACGACGGCGCCAGTTCGCTCCAGGCGGCGAAGCTCGAGGTCGTCACCACCTGCGACGCGGCGATCGACCTCATGCCGTCGATCACCGCGGCGACGAAGGCGCCCGCCACCGTCCACAATCCGAGAGTGCGCGCGATCATCCTGAGCATTCCGTCCGACCCTTCACTCCACGCCGCCGACCTGCCGTCGATTCGCCGGTCCGTCCCGATGAAACGTGGGGCTTCTCCCCGCGTGTCGCAACCGATCCGTCGCCGGAAGCGTCTCACGACCTCGATGTGTGCGATGCAACATGATTCAGCGGGGAAATTCAATCGATTACGCGCAATTTTATGCTCTCCGTGCCGCTTGCGCCGGGCAGCGGCTCCGGTTAACCGTTGCGACGAGAGGTCGCAGCCCCGAAGACCGAGACGAAGCGGCGGCCGGTTCCACGAAGACGAAGGGGATCCCCGAGAGGGCGCGCAACGGTACGATGCGCCGCCGCTCCGCCCGATCCCGGAGGGGGACGCGCATGGCGACGGACGACATCTCTCCGGCTCGGGCCGATCACGCCGGCCGCGGCCACAACGACGAACTCTCCGAAGCCGCTCTGTTCTTCCATCGCATGCCGCGCCCGGGCAAGCTCGAGATCCAGGCGACCAAGCCGCTCGGCAACCAGCGCGACCTGGCGCTCGCCTATTCGCCGGGCGTCGCCGCCCCCTGTCTCGCCATCCGCGACGATCCCGAGACGGTCGCCGACTACACCGCCCGCGGCAATCTCGTCGCCGTCGTCTCCAACGGCACGGCGGTGCTCGGGCTCGGCAACATCGGCCCCTTGGCGTCGAAGCCGGTGATGGAGGGCAAGGCCGTCCTCTTCAAGAAGTTCGCCGACATCGACGTCTTCGACATCGAGATCGACGCACCCACCGTCGAGCGCATGGTCGACACCGTCTCGGCGCTCGAGCCGACCTTCGGCGGCATCAACCTCGAGGACATCAAGGCGCCGGAGTGCTTCGAGGTCGAGCGCATCCTGCGCGAGAAGATGAAGATCCCGGTCTTCCACGACGACCAGCACGGCACCGCCATCATCGTCGCCGCGGCGATCCGCAACGGCCTGGAGATCGCCGGCAAGTCGCTCGCCGAGGTGAAGATCGTCGCCTCCGGCGCCGGCGCCGCGGCGCTCGCCTGCCTCAATCTCCTGGTCACGCTCGGGGCGAAGCGCGACAACATCTGGGTCTGCGACCTCGAGGGTCTCGTCTTCGAGGGCCGCACGGTCCACATGGATCCCTACAAGGCGATCTACGCCAAGGCGACCGACAAGCGCACTCTCGCCGACGTCATCGACGGTGCCGACGTCTTCCTCGGCCTCTCCGCCGGCGGTGTGCTGAAGCCGGAGCTGCTCGTCCGCATGGCCGACCGTCCGATGATCCTGGCGCTCGCCAATCCGACGCCCGAGATCATGCCCGAAGTCGCCCGCAGGCTGCGCCCCGACGCCATGGTCTGCACCGGACGCTCCGATTTTCCCAATCAGGTCAACAACGTCCTCTGCTTCCCCTACATCTTCCGCGGCGCCCTCGACGCCGGCGCCACCGCGATCAACGAGGAGATGAAGCGCGCGGCGGTCGAGGCCATCGCCGCTCTCGCCCGTGAGGAGCCCTCGGAAGTTGCGGCGCGCGCCTATGGCGGCGTCACCCACACCTTCGGGCCGGAATACCTCATTCCCTCGCCCTTCGATCAGCGCCTCATCCTGCGCATCGCTCCGGCCGTCGCCCGCGCCGCGATGGAGACCGGGGTGGCGACGCGGCCGATCCGCGATTTCGACGCCTATCACGACCGCCTCGTCCGCTTCGTCTTCCGCTCCGGTCTGGTGATGAAGCCGGTGACCGCCGTCGCCAAGGCGGCGAAGGTCAAGAGCCGCATCGTCTATTCCGACGGCGAGGACGAGCGCGTGCTGCGCGCCGCCCAGGTGCTGCTCGAAGAGGGCATCGCCACGCCGATCCTGATCGGCCGGCCCAGGGTGATCGCCACGCGCTGCGAACGTTTCGGTCTCAAGATCCGGCCCGACGTCGACCTCGAGGTCGTCGATCCGGCCCACGACCACCGCTACAACGATTACGTCGCCACCTATTTCGCCAAGGTCGGCCGCAAGGGCGTCACCCCGGACGCCGCCAGGACGATCGTGCGCTCCAACGCCACCGTGATCGGCGCCGTGGCGGTGGAACGCGGCGAGGCCGACGTGCTGATCTGCGGCCTGGAGGGCGGCTTCATCCGTCACCTGAAGGTGGTCGAGGACGTCATCGGCCTGGAGAGTCCGGAGGCGCATTTCGCCACCCTGTCGCTGCTCCTGTCGCAGCGCGGTTCGTGGTTCCTCACCGACACCTACGGTACGCCCGAGCCGACGCCCGAGGAAATCGCTCGCACCACCATCCTCGCCGCCCGTCACATCCGCCGCTTCGGCCTGCCACCCAAGGCGGCACTCCTGTCGGCGTCGAACTTCGGCTCGCGCGACCTCGCTTCCGCCGCCAAGATGCGGGCGGCGCTGGCCATCGTGCACCGGCTCGAGCCGGATCTCGAGATCGACGGCGAGATGCACGGCGACGCCGCACTCAACACCGCGGTGCGCGAGCGCATGATGCCGAATTCGCCGCTGAAGGGTGAGGCGAACCTGCTGGTCTTCCCCTCGCTCGACGCCGCCAACATCACGTTGAACCTGGTCAAGGCGATGACCGACGCCCTCCACGTCGGACCGATCCTGCTCGGGGCGGCCAAGGTGGCGCACGTGCTGACCCCCTCGGTGACCTCGCGCGGCGTCGTCAACATGTCGACGCTCGCCGCCGTCGAGGCCGGGTCGCGTGCCGCGGCGATGGCTTAACTCCGCCTTAAATCGCCCGAATTAGCGTCGGATGAGGGGTGCGCCGCCGCGCGCCGAGCGTGGCGCCAGGGTGGAGGGCGATTTGGCGAGACGGTCGGAATCGAGACGCGAACCCGTCTTCGACATGCCTGCCGACGAGCCGGACCGCCTCGACCTGCGCCTCGGCCCGGAGGACCGGCCGACGCCGATGCGCGGCCCCGCCCGCCGCCGTCCGTCGCGCGACCGTGGTCGCGATCGCCACGAGCCCTCCTTCGCCGCCGGCGAGGACGACGTCGCCGCTTCGTATCGCTCCGAAGAGCGGTCCCGCCGCCGGAGCGGCTCCGCCGACGAGACCGAGATCATGGACGAGGACGTTTCCGAACGCCGGCCCCGCCGCTCTCGCCGCAAGGGTGGTCGTCCGCCGGGCGGCTTCGGCCGGGCCCTGCGCCGTCTCGTCTATTGGGGACTGGTGCTGTCGATCTGGGCCGGCATCGCCGTCGCCGGCGTCGTCGTCTACTACGGCGCCCGCCTGCCGCCGACCTCCGAATGGGCGGTGCCGAAGCGCCCCGCCAACGTCAAGATCGTCTCCGCCGACGGCAAACTGGTCGGCAATCGCGGCGACACCGGTGGCGAGGCCGTCCGCCTCGCCGACATGCCGCCGTGGCTGCCCGGCGCCGTCGTCGCCATCGAGGATAGGCGCTTCCGCTCGCATTTCGGCGTCGATCCGATCGGCCTCCTGCGCGCCGTCGCGGTCAACCTCACCCGCCGCGGCGTCTCCCAGGGCGGTTCGACGCTCACCCAGCAGCTCGCCAAGAACCTCTTCCTGACCCAGGAGCGCACCTTCGGCCGCAAGGTCCAGGAGGTGCTGCTGGCGCTGTGGCTGGAGCACGAATATTCGAAGGATCAGATCCTCGAGCTCTACCTCAACCGCGTCTACATGGGCGCCGGCGCCTACGGCGTCGATGCCGCGGCGCGGCGCTACTTCGGCAAGTCGGCGCGCGAGGTGAACCCGATGGAGGCGGCGATGCTCGCCGGTCTCCTCAAGGCGCCGTCGCGCTACGCCCCCTCGCACGACCCGGAGAAGGCGCGCGGCCGCGCCGAAGTGGTGCTCGCCGCCATGGTCGACACCGGCGTGCTGACCCCCGATCAGCGCGCCATGGCGCTGGCCCAGCCGCACATGAGCTACGCCCGGGTCGACAACGGCTCGGAGAACTACGTCGCCGACTGGGTGATGGATCAGCTGCCGAGCTGGATCGGCGCCGTCGACAAGGACATCGTCGTCACCACGACCATCGACTCGTCGCTGCAGATGCTGGCGGAAGCCGCGTTGCAGGCCGGCATGGCGCAGTTCGGCGACAAGAAGGACGTCAGCCAGGGCGCGGTCGTCTCGATCGACCCGAGCGGCGCGGTCAAGGCGCTGGTCGGCGGCGTCGATTATTCCAAGAGCCAGTTCAACCGGGCGGTCCAGGCCAAGCGCCAGCCCGGCTCGACCTTCAAGCCCTTCGTCTATCTGGCCGCGATGGAGAAGGGGCTCACCCCCGACACCATCCGCTCCGACGAACCCTTCACCTACAAGGGGTGGAGCCCGAAGAACTACGAGAAGGGCTTCAAGGGCCCGGTGACGCTGAAGGACGCGCTCGCCCATTCGATCAACACGGTGGCGGCCAAGCTCGCCGTCGAGGTCGGCCCGAAGAACGTCGCCGAGACGGCGATGCGCATGGGCATCACCTCGCCGCTGATGGCGACGCCCTCGATCGCACTCGGCACCTCCGAGGTGACGCCGCTCGAGATCACCGCCGCCTTCGTGCCCTTCTCCAACGGCGGCCTCGGCATCGTCCCGCACATCGTCACCCGCATCACCTCCGCCGACGGCAAGGTGCTCTACGCCCGCAAGGGCTCGGGCATCGGCCGGGTGATCGATCCGGTGCCGCTCGCCGAGATGAACACCATGCTGGCCGAGACCCTCGCCTCCGGCACCGCCAGGAAGGCGCAGATCCCCGGCTGGCCGGCCGGCGGCAAGACCGGCACCTCCCAGGATTTCCGCGACGCCTGGTTCATCGGCTATACGGGGATGCTCACCACCGGCGTCTGGCTCGGCAACGACGACGGCGCCCCGACCAAGCGCGGCACCGGCGGCTCGCTCGCCGCCGTGGTCTGGCAGCGCTTCATGCTCGACGCCCACCGCGGCCATCAGGCGGTGGCGATCCCCGGAAGCAGCCTGCCGACCACGATCGAGCGGCTGGCGGGCGCCCCGTCGTCCGCCGATGCGGCGCTCCCCGCCGCCAGCGCCACCGCCGCGCCGCTGCCCACCTCGTCCCGCCCCCGTCCGGCCGACCCGGCGACCACCGGCAGCGTGATGCGGACCGAGGAGCGGCCGCGGGGCCTGACGGACCTGCTCGGAAAGCTCTTCGGCGGGTGAGACCCGTCACCGGACCTTCGGCGACTTCGGCGAGCCGCGGCGCCCATCAGCCCGTCCCGCCCGCACCCTCCGTCTCCTTCTCGATCAGCGCGTCGCGCAGGCGGAGGAGGGCGGTGCGGAAGCCGGGGCGGGCGGCGCCCATCGCTTCGAAGGCCGGCGCGGCATGGGTCGCCAGTTCGCCGTAGATCGTCTCCAGCGTCTCGCGACCCGTCGGCGTCAACTCGAGACGGACCTGCCGCCGGTTTTCCGCATCGCGGTGCTGGACGAGGATGTTCTTGGCCGCCAACGCACCCACGCGCTGGCTGACCAGCGACTTGCTCGTGTCGAGCAGTTCGCACACCTCGTTCTGCGTCGGCCGCCCCATCTCCCGCACCGCCATGGCGATGAGGAACTCGGCATAGCTGATGCCGTGGTCGTCGAGCACCAGGCGCCGCGCCAGCCGGTCGAAGCGGGCGACGATCTCGTGCATGAGGAAGACTTCGGTCTCGGTGAACCAGGACGAGGATTTCATCGTCGTTTGTGGGTCGATCAGAACGGCTCCGTCAAGACCCGCCGCGCCCCGGCCGCCGCCAGGACGGCACGGCAGTCGGCCACCATCGCCGCCGAGCCGCAGACGTAGAAGTCCGTCGTCGCGGGATCGAAGACGAGCTGCGCCAGTGCCGCGGTCACCCACCCGCGCACACCGCCGGCCGGCGGTTCGGCTCGGCTCGTGCACACCGTGGTCTTTGCCGGCAGGCCGGAGAGATGGCGGGTGAGGTCGTCGGCCGGCGTGGCGCAGCCGAAGAAGAGCTCGTCCCGCGCGCTCTCGCCCGCCGCCGCCGATTGCCGGAACATCGCCAGGAACGGCGCCAGCCCCGTGCCGGTGGCGACGAACACCCGGCGGTGGTCGCCCGGCGCCGACCGAAAGGCACCGAGCGGGCCTTCGATCTCGGTCTCGGCGCCCAGCGCTACGGTGTCGGCGAACCGCGAGCCGTCGCCGCCGGTGCGGTTCGACACCAGGAGCGTCAGCCGCCGCCCCTCGACCCCGGCGATCGAATAGTCGCGCCATTCGAACGGCGCGACACGCAGCTTGACGTATTGGCCGGGAACGAAGGAGAGGGGGGCTTCGAGCTCGAATTCGAGCCGCCGGATCGTCGGCGTCAGGGCCATCGAGGCGACGAGCCGCGCCGGACGCTTCTCCGGCGGACGTCGCGCGGCGGGCACGGGGGTGGCCGCTGCCGGACCACGGCCGACCTTCGCCATGATGCGCGGGAAGCCCGCCGACCCGAGGATGCCGCTCGCGGCGATGACACCGCCGATCATCGCCCCGACGATGCCGAGGCTGGCGACGTCGCAGCCGGCGAGATGGAGCCCGTCGATCGGCGTCCGGCTGGTGATCGGATCGCCGCGGTAGCGCTCCGGCCGTCCCGCCAGACCGTAGAAGCGACCTCGCGGATGCGAGGTGAACTGTTCGACCGTCAGCGGCGTCGACAATTCGGCGTAACCTACCTGCGCCGCGAAACCCGGCACCGCCTTTTCCGCGAGGCCGAGGAGGCCGGCGGCGATGCGGTCCTTGAGAGCGACGTAGTCGGCGCCGCGATCACCGCCCGTCGTGCCGCGCCAGACGTCGAACGCCTCCGGCCGCAGCATGGTGATGATCTCGGCGGTGTGGAAGCGGTCGTCGCCCGACTTGGCCGACGGGAACGACAGATAGGCGTGGCGTGGTTCGCCCGCCATCGCCGCCGCGGTGCCTCCGTCGAGATCGTCGTGGTCGTACGCGGTGTTGATCCAGACGTTCTCGCCGGCGACCCCGAGGGTCGACGCGGGTTCCTTCAGGCGGACGTAGAGCGTCACCGCCGAGACACCGCCGTCGAGGCCGGCGAGGCGGGCGCGGATCGCCGCGGTGCGACGGCCGATCTCGCCGTCGGTGGCGAGCAGCGTCTCGTAGGTGAGGCGTGCGCCGATGTCGGAAACGACGATCGGCGCCTCGAACCTCACCGTGACCGGTTCCGGCCCGCGTCGGTCCACCGCCTCGACCCCGACGGCGCGGCCGTCGCGGACGAGGATCTCGGTCACCTCGTGCGAAACCCGGATCTCACCGCCGGCCGCTTCGATACCGGTCTCGAAGGTGCGGGCGATGCGGCCGGCGCCGCCTTCGGGGTACCAGGCGCCCCGGAAATAGCTGGCGACCACCAACGCATGGAGAGCGAAGGCGCTCTCCCTCGGTGGCAGCCCGTAGTCGCCCCACTGCGAGGCGAGCAGGGCCTTCAGCTGCGGCGAGCGGAAAGTGCGGTCGAGATGCTCGCCGGTGGTGCGGGTGGCGAGATCGGCGCCGAAGCGGCGATACCAACCGACGAGACGACCGAGCGGCGCCGGCATCATCTGCTGCTGGAGGGCGAGGACGTACCACCGTGCGGCGGCGCGCAGGTCTCGGAACCAGCGCCGGATCGCCGCCGCCTCTTCGGGGAAACGCTCGATCAGCCGTGCCTCGTAGCGTTTGGGATCGGAAGGCACACGGAACTCGAGGTCGGGATAGACGAAGCGCTCGAAGTCGTCGGCCATGCGGTTCCACGCGAGCGCACCACCGGAAAGGAAGTCGAACAGCTTTCGTTCGAAGGTTCCCGGCTCGAGATTGCCGACATAGTGCAGGCCGACGTCCCAGGGCGCGCCGTCGCGACGAAAGACGTGGGTCTGCCCACCTCGTTCGAAGTGCTTCTCCAGCACCAGGACGCGCTTGCCGGCGACCCGGGCGAGAAGCCCCGCCGCGCTCAGACCGCCGATCCCCGATCCGACGACGATCGCATCCCACCGCTCGGCCATGGCTCTTCTCCAAAGTTCCACATATGAACAGTTTATATTATAAACTATGAAGATACAATGACACCGATGCGGGCATGCCGAAGCGGACGGAGGAGGCCGGTTCAGGCGGGTGGGGTGCCGTTCTTCGCCAGCACTTCGCCGGCCAGATGCAGCGAGCCGCAGATCAGGAGGCGGATCGGCTCGCGTGCCGCCGCCGCGATCGCCCGCAGCGCCTCTTCCGGGCGCGCGTGGACCGTCGCCGCGAGACCGGCGGCGCGCGCCGCTTCGGCCAGCGCCGCCGGCGGCCGTCCGGGATGGTCGCCGGTGACCGGCACGCAGGCGACCGACGTCGCGAGACCGGCGAAGGGGCGGAAGAAGCCGATCGGATCCTTGGTCTCCAGCATGCCGGCGACGAGATGGAGCGGCTTCGGCGCCCGCCGGCCGAGGTCGGCGAGCGCCGCGGCGACGACCTCGCCGGCACCGGGATTGTGGCCGCCGTCGAGCCAGATCTCGCCCCCGGGGACGAGGTCGACGAGCGCGCCGCGGGTCAGCCGCTGCATCCGTGCCGGCCAGTCGACGGTCGAGAGGCCGCGCTCGATCGCGTCCGCGCCGACGTCGAGGCCGCTCGCTTCCAGCGCCGCGATGGCGGTGCCGGCATTGATCGTCTGATGCGCGCCGACGAGACGCGACGGCGGCAGGTCGATGAGCCCGTGTTCGCTGCGGAAGACGAGGCGGCCGTCCTCCGTCGTCGCCGTCCAGTCGCGCCCGCCGAGGAGGAGCGGCACGCCGGCCCGCGCCGCGGCGCGCTCCAGCACCGCGACGACCTCGTCCGCCTGCGGGCTCGACACCACCGGCCGGCCGCGCTCGACGATGCCGGCCTTCTCGCCGGCGATCGCGGCGAGTGTGGTTCCGAGGAACTTCTCGTGGTCGATCGAGATCGAGGTGATCACCGAGACGAGGCGGTCGGTGACCGCGTTGGTGGCGTCGAGCCGGCCGCCGAGGCCGACCTCGAGCAGGGTCACGTCGGCCGGATGTTCGGCGAAGAGCAGGAAGGCGGCGAGCGTCGTCAGTTCGAAGAAGGTGATCGGTTCGCCGGCATTGGCGGCCTCGGCCCGTTCGATCGCGTCGACTAGCATCTCGTCGCCCGCCAGCTTACCCGAGACGCGGACGCGCTCGTTGAAACGGACGAGATGGGGCGAGGTGAAGGCGTGGACGGTACGGCCGGACGCCTCCAGCATGGCGCGCAGATGCGCCCCGACCGAGCCCTTGCCGTTGGTGCCGGCGATGTGGAACGGTGGCGGAATCCGCAAGTGCGGGTCGCCGAGGCGGGCGAGCACCCGCGTCATCCGCTCGAGCCCGAAGTCCCAGCCGGCGGGGATCGTCACCGCCATGCGCGCGACGAGAGCGTCGAGCGGCGAGGCGCCGGCGGACGGCGTCCGGGACGGATCACCCGACGGGCCGGTCATCGACGCCTCCCCGAGTGCGGCGGCCTCAGGCGGCCACCACGGCGGTTCCCGGCTTCTCCGGCGACGCCCTCTTCATGAAGAGATGGGCGAGGCGGGAGAGCGTGGCGCGGATCTCGTGGCGGTGGACGACCATGTCGACCATGCCGTGATCGTAGAGATATTCGGAGCGCTGGAAGCCCTCCGGCAGCTTCTCGCGGATCGTCTGTTCGATGACGCGCGGCCCGGCGAAGCCGATCAGCGCCCCCGGTTCGGCGATGTGGACGTCGCCGAGCATGGCGTAGGAGGCGGTGACGCCGCCGGTCGTCGGGTTGGTGAGCACGACGAAATAGGGCAGCCGAGCCCGCCGCAGCGCCTGCACCGCCACGGTGGTGCGCGGCATCTGCATCAGCGACAGGATGCCCTCCTGCATGCGCGCGCCACCCGAGGCGACGAACAGCACGAAGGGCGTGCCGCGCTCGCGCGCCGTCTCCAGGCCGACGACGATCGCTTCGCCCGCCGCCATGCCGAGCGACCCGCCCATGAACTCGAAGTCCTGTACCGCCGCGGTCACCGGCAGTCCGTCGAGCGTGCCGTGGCCGACCAGGACCGCGTCCTCCTTGCCGGTTTTGGCGCGGGCGTCCTTGATGCGGTCGGAATAACGGCGCTCGTCGCGGAACTTGAGCGGATCGGCGACGACCGTCGGCAAGGGGATCGCCTCCCACTCGCCGCCGTCGAACAGCGTGTCGAGGCGCATCTTGGCCGGAACGCGCATGTGGTAGCCCGACGCCGGCACCACGTACTGGTTCGCCTCGAGATCGCGATGGAACACCATCTCGCCGGTCTCGGGGCACTTGATCCACAGGTTCTCGGGAACCTCCTTCTTGGTCAGGAGGTTCTTGATCTTCGGTCGGACGACGTTGGTGAGCCAGTTCACTGGGTCGATACTCCGGACGTGGTTCGCAACGGCGCGCGGACGCGCCGGCCCGTGATCATACCAGAGGCCGGAGGCGCCGATGCGCCCGGCCTCTGAAGGCGCGCGAATTTCTCATCTGCATCAGAGGCATGAGAAATTCGCGCCAGGAATACCATCGGTCGGTTTCGATGGCCGATGGCATCATTCCGCCGCGAGGCGCGCCGCACGCACCCCCGAGGCGAGGTCGGCGACGAGCGTGCCGATCGCCGGCACGGTCTTCGCCGTGGCGCGCCCGTCCGCGTCGAGCGAGGCGGCGATCGCCGCCACCAGCGCCGAGCCGACCACCACGCCGTCGGCGTTGCGGCCGATCTCGCGGGCCGTCGCCGCGTCGCGCACGCCGAAGCCGACCGCGACCGGCAGGCCGGTGTGGCGCTTGATGCGGCCGACCGCCTCCGCCACCTTGGTCGCGTCCGGCGCCGCCGAGCCGGTGATGCCGGTGATCGAGACGTAATAGACGAAACCGGAGGTGTTCGCGAGCACCGCCGGCAGACGCCGGTCGTCGGTGGTCGGCGTCGCCAGGCGGATGAAGTTGAGGCCGGCGCCGAGCGCCGGCAGGCACAGCTCGTCGTCGGCCTCCGGCGGCAGGTCGACGATGATCAGACCGTCGACCCCGGCGTCCTTCGCCTCGGCGACGAAGGCCTCGGAGCCGCGGACGTAGATCGGGTTGTAGTAGCCCATCAGCACGATCGGCGTCGTCGCGTCGCTCTCGCGGAAGCGGCGGACGAGATCGAGCGTCCTGGCCATCGTCTGGCCGCCCTTCAGCGCCCGCTGGCCGGCCGCCTGGATCGCCGGGCCGTCGGCCATCGGATCGGAGAAGGGCATGCCCAGTTCGATGACGTCGGCGCCCGACGCGGCGAGCGTCTTCGCCACGGCGAGCGACGTCTCGAGGTCGGGATCGCCGGCCATCACGAAGGTGACGAGCGCCGGGCGGCCGGCGGCCGCGCATTCGGCGAAGCGGCGGGAGATGCGGGTTTCGGTCATGGCGTCTCTCACATCGTCTCGCCGAGGTGGTCGGCGACCGAGAACACGTCCTTGTCGCCACGGCCCGACAGGCACAGGACGATCGATTTGTCCTTGTCCATGGTCGGCGCCATCTTCAGCACATGGGCGAGCGCGTGGCTCGGCTCCAGCGCCGGGATGATGCCCTCGAGCCGCGAGCAGACCTGGAACGCCTCGAGCGCCTCCTTGTCCGTCGCCGGCACGTAGCTGACGCGGCCGGTGTCCTTCAGCCACGAATGCTCCGGCCCGACGCCCGGATAGTCGAGGCCGGCGGAGATCGAGTGGCCCTCGAGGATCTGGCCGTCGCCGTCCTGGAGAAGATAGGTGCGGTTGCCGTGCAGCACGCCCGGACGGCCGCCGGTCATCGAGGCGGCATGGCCGTTCTCGACGTCGATGCCGTGGCCGCCGGCCTCGACGCCGACGATCTCGACCGACGGGTCGTCGAGGAAGGGATGGAACAGGCCGATGGCGTTCGAGCCGCCGCCGATGCAGGCGACGACGGTGTCCGGCAGCTTGCCCTTCTGGGCGAAGAACTGCGCCTTGGTCTCCGAGCCGATCACCGACTGGAAGTCGCGCACCATCGCCGGATAGGGATGCGGACCCGCCGCCGTGCCGATCAGGTAGTAGGTGTCCGCGACGTTGGTGACCCAATCCCGAAGAGCTTCGTTCATCGCGTCCTTGAGCGTGCCGGCGCCGGAGGTGACCGGGGTGACTTCCGCGCCGAGCAGCTTCATGCGGAAGACGTTGGGCTTCTGCCGTTCGACGTCGACGGCGCCCATGTAGACCATGCAGGGCAGGCCGAAACGGGCCGAGACGGTGGCCGACGCCACACCGTGCTGGCCGGCGCCGGTCTCGGCGATGATCCGCGTCTTGCCCATGCGGCGGGCGAGCAGGATCTGGCCGAGGCAGTTGTTGATCTTGTGGGAGCCGGTGTGGTTCAGCTCCTCGCGCTTGAACCAGATCTCGGCGCCGAACTTGCCACCCGACTTCTCGCGGCACCATTCGGTCAGCCGCTCGGCGTAGTAGAGCGCGCTCGGCCGTCCGGCGTAGTGGGTCGACAGCGCCGAGAGCTCCGCCTCGAAACTCGGGTCGGCCTTGGCATCGGCGTAGGCCTGCTCCAATTCGAGGATCAGCGGCATCAGCGTCTCGGCGACGAAGCGGCCGCCGTAGAGGCCGAAGAAGCCGCGGTCGTCGGGACCGTTGCGCAGCGAATTGGGCGTGGTGTTCAAGGCTCGAGGTCCTCGGTTGCGGTCTGGGGGCGGCGCGCGCCGGTCGCGGCGGCACGGGCATTGCGAACGAAGGCGGCGATCTTCTCGGGATCCTTGACGCCGGGCGCGCTCTCCACCCCCGACGAGACGTCGACGGCGGAAACCCCGGTCACCGCGATCGCTTCCGCCACGTTGGTGGGATCGAGCCCTCCCGATAGCATGACCGGCCGACCCGGGTCGAGGTCGCGCACCAGCCGCCAGTCGAAGGGAAGACCGTTGCCGCCGGGCAGCGCCTGCGGCGTCTTCGGCGGTTTGGCGTCGAACAGGATGCGCGAGACGCGCGGCACGTATCCCGGCACGACGGCGAGGTCGTCCGCCTCGGCGATCGGGATCGCCTTCATGATCTCGATCCCCCACCGCGCGCCGATCTCGGCGACGCGCTCCGGCGTCTCCTTGCCGTGCAACTGGAGGAGGTCGGGCTGGAGCCCGGAGACGATCGCCTCGACGAGCGCATCGTCGGGATCGACGGCCAGCGCCACGATCCTCGCCCGGCCGCGCGCCGGTGCGGCGAGCGCCGCCGCCTCGGCGACGGACACGTTGCGCGGGCTCTTGGGGAAGAAGACGAAACCGAGAAGATCGGCACCGGCGGCGAGGGCGGCCTCGACCGCCTCGACCGTCTTCAGGCCGCAGATCTTCACGTCGAGCGCCATGATGGCCGCCGTCTCCTCACGAAAGCGGCGATCAGTGCCACGACGCGCGGCTCATGTCCATTGTTTCGGCGCGGCCGGCATGTCGCCGGCGCGCCTCACATCGAGTGGTCGCAGACGTAGTCGGTCGTCTCGCCTTCGGGTTCGAGCAGCACTTCGATGCCCTCGGCGCCCTTGGCGCGGATCTTCCTGACCGTGTCGCCGAGCTTCTTCTCCACCTGATCGAGGGGTGCGGCGAAGGTGACCACCTGGGCGTCGATGCCGTTCTCCACCCCGATGGTGAAGTTGACGCGCATCACCTTCAGCCCCTTGACCGTCGCCTTGATCGGCACGCGCACCGCGACGTAGCCCTCTTTCTTCTCCGCCGCCGCCTCGCCGATGAACGGCTTCAGCGCCTTCGGCAGCTCCGTCGCCGCCGTCTTGTTCTCGGGCACGAAGCGGTTGGAATAGTGCGCCCTGACCTGTTTGACCGTCGCCGAGACGGCGCAGGTCGAGACGATCTCGCCGACGAACTTGTCCGCCGCCGTCTCCGCCGCATTCGCCGCGACCGTCGCCAGAGCGACGAACATCGATGTCATGACCGTCCGCATCGCCGTACCCTCCGCCATCCCGGCCCCGGTCTCGTCGCCGGGTGTCCGATCGCTCAGCGTGGACCCGTCCGCGCCGGCCCGCCATTCCGTATCGCTACGCAGATCCGTGCCGTTTCGTCAGGGATTCCCGCGAAAGAGAATGCGGCGCGGGGGAGGGAGCCCCCGCGCCGAAATACGTCTCGCGCCGGCGCTCGACGCGCCGATGTTCCTTCGTGGGTCGGCGCTCAGCGCGCCGACCAGCCGCCGTCGACCGAGATCGTCGCGCCGGTGATCGAGGCGGCGTCGGGCGAGGCGAGGAAGGCGGCGATGCCGGCCACTTCCTCGACCTTGACGAAGCGCTTGGTCGGCTGCGCCTCGAGGATGACCTTCTTGATCACCTCTTCTTCGGTCATGTTGCGCGCCTTGGCCGTGTCGGGGATCTGCTTCTCGACCAGCGGCGTCAGCACGTAGCCCGGGCAGATGGCGTTGCAGGTGATCCCCATCTCCGCCACCTCGAGCGCCACCGTCTTGGTCAGGCCGGCGACGCCGTGCTTGGCCGAGACGTAGGCCGACTTGAACGGCGAGGCGATCAGCGCGTGCGCCGAGGCGATGTTGATGATCGTGCCGGCTCCTCGCGCCTTCATCGCCGGCAGCGCCGCGCGGATGGTGTGGAACGACGAGGAGAGGTTGATGGCGATGATCGCGTCCCACTTCTCGATGGGGAAGTCCTCCACCGGCGAGACGAACTGGATGCCGGCGTTGTTGACCAGGATGTCGACGGCGCCGAAGCGGGCGATCGCCTTCTCCACCATCGCCGCGATCTCGGCCGGCTTCGACATGTCGGCACCGTCGTAGGTCACCTCGACGCCGTGGGTCGCGGCGAGGAACGCTCGGATCTTCTCGATCTCGGCGGCGTCGCCGAAGCCGTTGAGGACGACGTTGGCGCCGAGCGAGGCGAAGCGGGTGGCGACGGCGAGGCCGATGCCGCTGGTCGAACCGGTCACCAGGGCGGTCTTGCCTTTGAAGCTCATGGGATCTTCCTCGATCGGGGATTGAACGTGACGCGGGGTGCGACAACCGTCCGGGGTGTCGTCGCCGCGCTGGCGTGGCATCTTGGAAAGAGGCTCGCCGTCGGACAAGCGCTACGTTTGTTTTTTCCGGTCGTTCTCGACATCGGTCAAGGCGTGGCGGGACACGCGGGTCTAGGCAGCGGACGGATGAGAAGATCGAGGCGAGGCCGACGATGAGCGAAGTCCTGGTTCTCGGTGTGCCCGAGATGGACGCCGATCACGAGAAGTTGCATGCGATGTTCGAGCGTGTCGGATCGACCGCCGATGCCGATCTGGCGGCCCTGTTCGCCGAGATCGACGCCGAGGTGCGCGACCACTTCACCCGCGAGGAAGTGCTGATCGACGAGGCGCAGTTGCCGATCGCCCACTGCCACAAGACCCAACACGCCCTCGTGCTCTCCGAGTTCGACGCGGCGCGTCGCATCGTCGAGAGCGGCGATGCGGCCACCGTGCGCCGCCTGATCGGCGAAGTGCTGGCCGAACTGCTGGCCGGCCACGTGGCGAGCGTCGATCTCGTCACGTCGCGCTTCCTGACCGGGGGTCTCGCCGCGAACGCCTTCGACAATCTCCGCCTGCCGGCAGAGTGACGTCACCCGCATGGACGAGTTCACGGTCCTCCGCGCGGTTCACGTCGCGGCCGTCGCCCATTGGATCGGCGGCGTCTGGTTCGTCACCTTCGTGATCCTGCCGGCGGTCGCGCGCTTCGCCGAGCCGGCGCGGCGTGTCGCCTTCTTCGAGGAGGTGGAGAATCGCTTCGCCTTCCAGGCACGCATCTCCACGGTTCTCGCCGGCGCGAGCGGCTTCTGGCTCACCTGGCGGATGGAGGCCTTCGATCGTTTCCTCGATCCCGGCCGCTTCTGGTTCATGCATGCGATGGTGGCGCTGTGGGCGATATTCACCCTGGTGCTCTTCGTGCTCGAACCGCTGGTGCTCCACCGCTGGTTCTCGAACCGCGCCGCCGTCGATCCCGATGGCACCATGCGCCTCGTGCTGCGCCTGCACCGCGTGCTCTCCTTCGCCGCGCTCGTCACCGTGACAGGTGCGGTCCTCGGCGCTCACGGAGGTTTGTGACGTCCGCACCCGAGCGCCGGCCACCGGGGGTCGTTTCGCGACGCCCGTCGTGGTATTCCGGCGCGAAGCGGGCGGAGCGGAGTGCTTCGCGCCGATCGCGCGGACGCGCCGGAGTGAGCCCATTTCATGACCATCCGTTTCCATCACGAAGATCTTCCCGACCTGGCGAACTACCGCGACAGCGTCGCCATCGACACCGAGACGATGGGGCTCCTGCCGCATCGCGACCGGCTCTGCGTCGTGCAACTGTCGCCCGGTGACGGCACCGTCGACGTGGTCAAGATCGCTCTCGGCCAGAAGCGCGCCCCCAATCTCGAGAAACTCCTCGCCGATCCGAAGGTCACCAAGATCTTCCACTACGCCCGCTTCGATCTGGCGGTGCTGTTCCACGCCTTCGGGGTGATGCCGCAGCCGATCTTCTGCACCAAGGTCGCCTCCAAGCTGACCCGCACCTACACCGATCGCCACGGTCTGAAGGATCTCTGCCGCGACCTCCTCGGCGTCGAATTGTCGAAGCAGCAGCAGTCCTCCGACTGGGGGGCGGCGGACCTCAGCGACGCGCAGATGAACTACGCCGCCTCCGACGTGCTCCATCTCCACGCCCTGGTCGACAAGCTGAAGCCCGTCCTCGAGCGCGAGGGTCGCGCCGACATCGCGCAGGCCTGTTTCGACTACCTGCCGACCCGGGCGCGGCTCGATCTCATGGGATGGCTCGACGGCGACATCCTCGACCATTCCTGAGCCACGATCCTGGTCCAAGAGAACGGGCGGACCACGCCGACGGACGCGACATGAGCGAAGCGATGGACGGAGCAATCGGACGAGGAGGGATCGGCGACGACGACCTGCGTCACGCCGCGCCGGCGTCGCGTCTGCGCCCGGCGCCCCTGCCGACGGCCGCCCGCATCGCCGCCGATCGTCATTCCCGTCGCGTCCGCCGCCTGAAGATCCTGCTGCCGACGGCGGCGATCGTGATCGTCCTCGGCATCGTCGCCGTCGCCTGGGTCCAGTCGCGCCTGCTGGGCGCGCTCGACGTCAAGAACGTGCTCTTCTCGAAGGACGGCCTGACCATGGTCGAGCCGCACCTGTCGGGCCACGCCGAGGGCCGCGCCTACGACGTCTCGGCCGCACGCGCCTTCCAGAACATCCAGAACCCGAAGATCATCGGCCTCGAAGGCATCGACGGCCGGATCGAGATGGCCGACGGCAGCTGGACCAAGATCGAGTCGGCACGCGGCCGTTACGACGGCACCCGCGAATGGCTCACCCTCGACGGTTCGGTGACCGTGACCACCTCCAACGGCTGGCGGGCGGTGAGCGAACACGCCGAGACCGATCTGAGCAACGGTCACATCAACACCGGATCGGCGGTACGCATCACCGGCCGCACCGGCAGTATCGACGCCGACGGCGTCGACGTCTCCGACGGTGGCCACCGCATCCGTTTCACTGGTAACGTCCGTATGCTTCTCCTTCCCGGCGCGACGACCGGCGAGGGACCGGCGGCCTCCCCACCTCGTCCGTGAGATGACCATGACCCGATCGCACCTCGCTCCCGTCCGCGCCGGCCTGGCTCTCGCCGCCGGCCTCCTGTGCGTCGCGCCGGCCTTCGCCGCCGGCGAGGGCGCGATGTCGGAAGCCTTCAAGGGCCTCGGCTCCAACGGCAAGGATCCGATCCAGATCGAGGCGGACAGCCTCGACGTCATGGACCGCGACCGCAACGCCGTCTTCACCGGCAACGTCAACGTCCGCCAGCGCGACACCGTGCTGAAGACCCAGCGTCTCAAGGTCTTCTACGAAGGCAAGGCCGCCGACGGCGTCGCCCAGCCGGCCGCCGGTTCCAACCAGCAGATCCGCCGCTTCGAGGCGGAGGGCCGCATCCTGATCAATCAGAAGGACCAGACGGTCACCGGCGACCAGGGCTGGTTCGACATGCGCTCGCAGACCGCGCAGATCACCGGCCAGGTGGTGTTGACGCAAGGAAAGAACGTGGCGCGTGGCGACAAGCTGTCGGTCGACCTGAAGACCGGCCGCTACAAGCTCGAGAACACCGGCGGCCGCGTCCAGCTGATCCTCGAGCCGAAGGAGGGCGGCAAGCCCGCCGGCCAGTGATCCGCATCGCCGTATCGTCCGACCCATCTCGGCCCGGGAGCCACCCGTGAGACTGCTTCCCCTTCCTGGCGCACTCGCCGCGCGCACTCTCGCGCCTCCCACCGAGGGCGGCCACCCGGTCGACGGGCCGGCCCACGCCGAGGGGTTGATCGTCCATGCGGTCGCCAAGGCCTACAAGAAGCGGCGGGTGGTGGAGAACGTCTCCCTCGACGTCCATCGCGGCGAGGCGGTCGGCCTGCTCGGCCCCAACGGCGCCGGCAAGACCACCGTCTTCTACATGATCACCGGCCTGATCCGCCCCGACGCCGGCCGCATCGAACTCGACGGCTACGACATCACCAATCTGCCGATGTACCGCCGCGCCCGCCTCGGCATCGGCTATCTGCCGCAGGAAGCCTCGATCTTCCGCGGCCTGTCGGTCGAGGACAACATCATGGCGGTGCTCGAGGTGGTGGAGAGCGATCGCCGCCGCCGCAAGGAGAGCCTCGAGGAACTGCTCGCCGAATTCCACATCGAGCACCTGAGGAAGTCGCCGTCGATCGCGCTGTCCGGCGGTGAGCGTCGGCGCTGTGAGATCGCCCGCGCGCTCGCCTCGCGCCCTTCCTTCATGTTGCTCGACGAGCCCTTCGCCGGCATCGACCCGATCGCGGTGGGCGACATCCAGGCGCTGGTGCGCCACCTGACGCAGCGCGGCATCGGCGTGCTCATCACCGACCACAACGTCCGCGAAACCCTCGGCCTGATCGACCGCGCCTTCATCATCGCCGGCGGCCACGTCCTGACCGAGGGCCACCCGCGCGAGATCGTCGACAACCCGGATGTCCGCCGCCTCTACCTCGGCGAAGGATTCAGTTTCTGAACCATCCGGATTCTTCCGTCCCGTCGGATCGGCAGAATTCCCTTTGCCGGGCCGCCCGGGTGGGATAACACTTGTCTTTCGACAGGCAAGAACCGGACCAACCGCTCCGGTTTCACGACGAGAGGATGCGACCGCCGGATGGCGCTCACCCCGAAACTGGAGCTCAGACAGAGCCAGTCTCTGGTGATGACGCCGCAGTTGATGCAGGCGATCAAGCTGCTTCAACTCGGTAGTCTCGATCTGGTCGCCTACGTCGACGCCGAACTCGAACGCAATCCGCTCCTCGAACGCGACGAGAGCGAGGATCGGCCGACCCTCGAGCCGGCCGCCGAAGCGCCGGCCGCGACCGATGGCGCTGCCGAAGGTGCGGCGAACGGCGAGACGTCGGACTTCGCCGCCGAGGCCGCCGAAGCCGGCATCGACGGGTCCGGGCCGGCGCTCGACACCGCCTTCGACAACGACGCGCCCGATCTCGGCGAGCGTCTCGACGCCGATTACACCAACGTCTTCCAGGACGACGCCGCGCCGGAAGGCCTGGATCCGAGCCGGCTGGTCGGCGAGACCTGGTCGCAGACCTCCGGCCGCGCCGGCGGCTCCGACGAGGGCTACGATCTCGAATCCTGGGTGGCGGCCGAAACCTCGCTCGCCGATCATCTCGCCGAGCAGTTGGCGCTCGCCGTCTCCGATCCGATGCGCCGCATGATCGGCCGCTATCTCCTCGACGCCGTCGACGAAGCCGGCTACCTGCGCACCGACCTCGCCTCGGTGGCCGAGAAGCTCGGCGCGCCGATCGAGCTGGTCGAGGAGGTTCTGGCGATCCTGCAGGGCTTCGATCCCGCCGGCGTCTGCGCCCGCGATCTCCAGGAATGCCTGGCGCTGCAGCTGAAGGAACGCGACCGCTACGATCCGGCCATGCGCACCCTGGTGGAGAACCTCGAGCTTCTGGCCAGACGCGACTTCGCCGCCCTGCGCAAGCTCACCCGGGTCGACGACGAGGATCTCGCCGACATGGTGGCCGAGATCCGCGCCCTCGATCCCAAGCCCGGCAACGCCTTCGGCTCGGCGGTGGTCCAGCCGGTGGTGCCCGACGTGGTGGTCCGGGCCGGTCCCGACGGCGGTTGGCTCGTCGAACTGAATTCCGAGACGCTGCCCAAGGTCCTGGTCAATCAGACCTATTTCGCCCAGGTCGCCAAGGCGGCGCGCGGCGAGAAGGACAAGCTCTATCTGTCGGAGTGCATGCAGACGGCCAACTGGCTGGTGAAGAGCCTCGATCAGCGCGCCAAGACCATCCTCAAGGTGGCGAGCGAGATCGTCCGCCAGCAGGACGCCTTCCTCACCCACGGCATCCAGTACCTGAAGCCGCTCAATCTCCGGATCATCGCCGACGCCGTCGGCATGCACGAGTCGACGGTGAGCCGCGTCACCTCCAACAAATACATGGCGACGGCGCGAGGCATCTTCGAGTTGAAGTATTTCTTCACTTCGGCCATAGCCTCCGCCGAGGGTGGCGAAGCCCATTCCTCCGAGTCGGTTCGCCACCGCATCAAGGAACTGATCGATCGCGAGACGGCGGACGACGTCCTGTCCGACGACACGATCGTGAAGATGCTGCGCGAAGCAGGAATCGACATCGCACGCCGAACGGTCGCAAAATACCGTGAGGCGATGAACATACCCTCTTCCGTCCAGCGCCGCAGGGAAAAGCAGGTGCTGGCCTGAAGTGGTCCCGCTCCCACCCCCGGCCGTCTCGCCCAGAGGCCGGCCGCCGGCGAACCGGGACCGATCCGACTGACCGCCTCCCCGAGGTGGATCGAACCGAGGTTCGGTCCGGCGCCGACAGGGAGACGGGCGTGACGAAGCAAGATGGCCGCCGCTCCTCGTGAGGGGTCCGGCGGCCGACCGGGAGGTCGAGAATCCATGACCCTCAGGGTTTCCGGCAAGAATGTCGACATCGGCGAATCGCTGCGCGGACACGCGGAGCAGCGCGTCGGTGAAGCGCTGGCCAAGTATTTCGCGGGCACCTACAAGGGCCACGCGACCGTCGAGAAGGAAGGTATCGGTTTTCGGACCGAGTGCGCCCTGCATCTGGGCACCGGCATCACCGTACAGGCGGTCGGCGCGGCGCAGGATCCGTATCTCAGTGTCGATCAGGCGATCGATCGCATCGAGAAGCAGTTGCGTCGTTACAAGCGCCGTCTGCGCGAACACCACAATGCCGAAGGTCGTGCCCACGCCGTCGAGACCGCCTATCGCGTGCTCGAGGCGCCGGGCGAGGACGAGGAGGTCCCGGTCGACTTCCATCCGGCGGTCATCGCCGAATCGACCAAGCCGCTCAAGGTTCTGTCGGTCGGCGATGCGGTCCAGGAACTCGACCTGACCGGTGCGCCCTTCGTGATGTTCCGGAACGCCGGCCACGGCGGCCTCAACGTCGTCTATCGTCGCGACGACGGCAACATCGGCTGGGTCGATCCGACCCTCGGCAACGCCTGATCCGAGTTCGGCCGCGACGTCCACGCGTCGCGGCCGCTCGCCCTCGGCGGCGAGACGAACGACTCTCGCGGTGGAAACCGCGCGGATGTGACGGCTCGCGGTTTCATCCGTCACGAACTTCCGCTAAACGAAGGCGACGGAATGGGTACACGCGCCGAAGGCGCGGTGGTCCCTCGACAGGATTCGCGACGGCACCTTCATGGATCTCGGCGATCTCCTCGGCCTCGAAGCGGTCGTTCCGGCCATGAAGGCCAAATCGAAGCGTCAGGTCCTCCAGGAACTGGCGGGCCGCGGCGCCGTCGTCACCGGCATTCCCGAGCGCGAGATCTTCGACGTGCTGCTCCAGCGCGAGCGCCTCGGCTCGACCGGCGTCGGCCACGGCATCGCCATCCCGCACGGACCGGTCCCGGGCCTCGCCCGGCTCGTCGGCATCTTCGCGCGGCTGGAACGGCCGATCGATTTCGATTCGGAAGACGGCCTGCCGGTCGATCTGATCTTCACGCTGTTGTCGCCGGTCGGCGCCGGCGCCGATCACCTCAAGGCGCTCGCCCGCATCGCCCGCGTCCTGCGCGACGGCGCAGTGACGGCCAAACTGCGCGCCAGCGCGGACCCGAGCGCCCTCTACGCGCTCCTCATCCACGCCCCGACCCCCGACGCCGCCTGAGGCGGCGTGCGGCCCGCGACGCCGGATCCGACCGCCGTCCGCGGCCGGATCGCGTCGCGCCGGGCGTCATACCGAGCCCATGAAGTTCCGACCTGTTCAGAACTTCATGGGCGATGGCAAGCCCGAACGGGCGTCGGCCGGTCAGGCCGTAACGCTGATGAATTTCGGACGAGTCCGAAATTCATCAGCCCAGTATCAGTGCAGCGCCACCATGACGAGATCGTTCTCCTCGGCGCCGGCGATGGCCGCGTCGCGATCGTCGGAGATCAGGATGGGGGTGCCTGCGGCGCCGATCAGCGCCCACAGCTTCAGTCCCGGCGGCACCGGCGGCGCGTCGGGGACGAGGGCGCCGAGATCCTCGGACTTCACCTCGCGCACATAGGCGACGTGTCCTTCGCCGAGATGGGCGAAGACTTCCGCGGTGTAGAGCGGGCCTGCGGTCTGGTTGCTCATGGGTCCCTCCTCGTTGGACGGGGTTTCGTTCGCTCCCCCGCGATCGGCGGGAGCGTCGAAGTGAAATGCGGTCGGTCGTTTCATTCGCCGCCGGCGATGTCGATGCGGCGGACCACGCGTTCGGGTTCCGGCCGAGCGAGGTCGATGGCGAGAAGCCCGTCCTTCAACTCGGCGCCGGCGACCTCGATGCCCTCGGCGAGCACGAAGACACGCTGGAACTGGCGCGCGGCGATACCGCGATGCAGGAACTGGCGCGGCCGATCGTCGTCGACCTGCCGTCCGCGGATGACGAGCTGGCTGTCCTCCAGCGTCACGTCGAGCTGGTCGCGGGTGAACCCGGCGACCGCGAGCGTGATGCGCAGGACGTCGCGCCGGTCGTCGTCGGCCGAGATGCGCTCGATGTTGTACGGCGGGTAGCCGTCGGCGGCGGCTTTCGAGACCCGATCGAGCACACGCTCGATCTCGTCGAAGCCGAGCAGGAAGGGGCTGGAGAAGCCCGGAAAACGCGACATCACGAGGTCCTCACCGGAAGCGACCGTCGATCACGGCCCCCATTTCCGGAGCGACCGCCCGGGCGGAGCCCGTCTTCCGCAATATGGTGCGCCGGCGAAAGCGGTTCAAGCGCCGGCGCCGTCGCGGCGCGTTCGGCCGGCGGAACGGTTGATTTCCGGTAATGCGGTCGCTCGCCCCTCGGGGGAAGCTGCTCACGGTCGATCGCGCGTGATCCCCTCCGGGACATCACGTCCCTCGACAAATCGGTTCGAGCGGTGTCCATTGGGCGCCTCGAAGGGGGAACGGCAACGGTGACGTCGCTGCGCAAGCGAACCATCTGGCTGGGCGTGTGGCTGGCGATGATCGTGCAGATCGTCGCCCCGGTCCTCGCCGGCGCCAACATGGTCGCCGCCGCCACCGACCCCCTCGCCGGCGCCTGGATCTGCGGCCACGCCGGCCCCGGCGACCCCGACCAGCCCGCCGGAACGGATGAGGCCTGTCGCCTCTGCGACGTCGTCTGCAAGGGCGGCATGGCCCCGCCGGTCGAAGCGGCCGAACTGCCGGTCGCGGTCGAGGTCGTCCTCGCCGTGGTGTGGACCGACGAGAGCCGTGACCTCGTCGGCCGACGCGCGCCCGACCGCGCCCGCGCTCGCGCTCCTCCCGCTCTCGTCTGACCATCCGCGCGAACGCGCGCGCCCCCGTTCCAGACACGATCGATCCGCCACGCGGCCCGTGGTGACGACGACAGACCGTCCGAGCGCTCGCGATGCGTCGGATGCCCGTCGCGCCGACCCGAGCGGATCCGGACGAGAGACTTCAGACCCATGATCACCCGTCGTTCGCTTCTCGCCGGCGCCGCCGGCCTCGCCGCACTGCCGGCCCTTTCCCGCCGCGCTCACGCCGCCACCCGCACCGTCGTCGATGCCCTCGGCCGCAAGGTCGAGGTGCCGACCAGGGTCGAGCGCGTCGTCGTCAACTTCAACTTCGAGGAATTCACCGCCGTCTCCGGCGTCGACGGCTGGAAGCGCGTCGTCGGCATGTCGCGCAGCCTCTGGGAGGGTTGGCGTCCGGCGATCTTCGCCAAATACAAGCCGATCATTCCGAACCTCGCGGCGATGCCCGAGATCGGCAACACCGACGAGAACTCGTTCAACGTCGAGAAGGTGATCGCGCTCGAGCCCGACGTGCTGTTCCTCGCCGAATGGGGCTGGAAGGTGCTGGAGACCCAGCGCGCCCAGCTCGAGGCGGCGGGTATCCCGATCGTCGTCGTCGACTACAACGCCCAGCTCCTCGACCGCCATCTCGCCTCGACCCGGGCGATCGGCGCGGTGATGGGCGCCGAGGCGCGGGCCGAGGAACTGGCGAGCCTCTACGAGACCCGCTACCGCGACATCATGGACCGCATCGCCGCCGCCGCCCCGAAGGTGAAGCCGAAGATCCATTTCGAACTCGGCCGCGACGGCGCCGAGAAGATCGGCAACTCCTATTCCGGCACCATGTGGGGCAAGATCGCCACTCTGCTCGGCGCCGAGAACATCGCCGAGGGCAAGCTGCCGGGACCCTGGGGGCCGCTCAACCCCGAGATGGTGCTGGCCGCAGATCCCGACTTCGTCTTCATCGCCGGATCGTCCTGGGTGAACCGGCCGAACGCGGTGAAGACCGGCTACGACACCGACCTCGCCACCACCCGCAAGACGCTGGCGCCCTATGCCGCACGGCCCGGCTGGGCGGGTCTGAAGGCGGTGAAATCGGGCGAGATCCACGCCATCGAGCACGGCCTCGCCCGCACCCTCTTCGACTACGTTGCGATGCAGTACATCGCCAAGCGGCTCTATCCGGCCGCCTTCGCCGACGTCGATCCGGTGAAGTCCTTCGCCGAGTACCACGCGAAGTACCTGCCGGTGCCCTTCTCCGGCACCTGGATGGCGTCGCTCGCATGAGCGGCGTCGCCGCCCCGGACCACGCGGAAGCCTGGCGGCGGCTCGCCCGTCGCCGCCGGGCCACCCTCGGCGTGGTCTTCGCCCTGATCGTCGTCGCCTTCGTCGTCGACGTGGCCACCGGCCCGGCGTTCCTGTCGCCGTGGACGGTGGCTCGCTCGATCCTGCGCCTCGCCGAGGATCGCACCGTCGACACCATCGTCTGGTCGATCCGTCTGCCGGTGGCGTCGATGGCGCTGGTGGTCGGGGCGGCGCTCGGTCTCACCGGGGCGGTGATGCAGACGATCCTGGCGAACCCGCTCGCCTCCGGCTACACGCTCGGTGTGGCGTCGGGCGCCGGCTTCGGTGCGGCTCTGGTCATCGTCTTCGGCGCGGTGCTGCCGCTGCCCGAGGCGGAGGCGATCCCGCTCGCCGCCTTCCTCTTCGCCTCGCTCGCCTCCTCCCTGGTCTGGGGGCTCGGGCGGGCGCGCGGCTCGACGCCGGAGGGTCTGGTCCTCGCCGGCGTCGCCCTGCTCTTCCTGTTCCAGGCACTGACCTCGCTGTTGCAGTTCATCGCCTCGCCCGAGGCGCTGGCCGAGATCGTCTTCTGGCTCTTCGGCAGTCTGACGCGGGCCACCTGGGGCCGGCTTGCGATCGTCACCGGTCTCGTCGCGGTGATGCTGCCGATCCTCGCTCTCGACGCCTGGAAACTCACCGCGCTGAAGCTCGGCGACGAGAAGGCCCGCGCCCTCGGCGTCGACGTGGCGCGGCTGAGGATGCGCTCGCTGGCGGTGGTCTCGGTGCTGACGGCCGCCGCGGTCGCCTTCGTCGGCACCATCGGCTTCGTCGGCATCGTCGCCCCGCACGTGGCGCGCATGACCATCGGCGAGGACCAACGCTTCTTCCTGCCGGGTGCGGCGCTGTGCGGTGCGCTCGTCCTGTCCGCGGCCTCGATCGTCTCCAAGTCGGTGGTGCCCGGCGCGATCTTTCCGATCGGCATCGTCACGGCGCTGATCGGCGTCCCCTTCTTCCTCTTCCTGGTGATGCGCACACGGAGGGCCTTCTGGTGAGGATCACGGCCGACGATCTCGGCGTCCGTCTCGGCGGACGCGACATTCTCCACGGTCTCGACTTCTCCGCCGAACCGGGCACGGTGACGGCGCTGGTCGGACCCAACGGTTCGGGCAAGACGACGCTCCTGAAGACGCTCTGCGGCATGCTCCCGCACCGGGGCCGCGTGCGCTTCGGCGACCATGCGGCGACGCCCCGCGAGGTGATCGGCTACATGCCGCAGGACACCGCCGCGCGCGCCGCGCTCACCGTCTTCGAGGTGGTGCTGCTCGGCCGCCTGTCGCGGCTCGGGGTCAAGGTGTCGGAAGGCGATCTCGCCGCCGCCTCGCGCGCCCTCGACGTCGTCGGCGTCGCCCATCTCGCCGAGGCCCACATCGGCGAACTCTCCGGCGGACAGCGACAGCTCGTCCATTTCGCCCAGGTGCTCGCCCGCGAGCCGAGGGTGATCTTCCTCGACGAGCCGACCAGCGCCCTCGATCTCAGGAACCAGCTTCACCTCCTCGATCTCGTCCGCCGCGAGACGCGCTCCCGCGGCCTGACCACCATCGTCACCCTGCACGATCTCAACGCCGCCGCCCGCTTCGCCGATCGCCTCGCCGTTCTCCACGATGGCCGGCTTCGCCGCTGCGGCCCTCCCCATGCGGTGATCGACGACGGCCTTCTCGCCGAAGTGTGGGGCGTCACCGCCCGCATCACCCTCGACGACGAGGCTCTGCCCACCGTCACCCCCCTCGGCGCCCTCGCCGCGGGCATCTCTCGGCCGGCCGCCGCCGCCCCTGGCGGCCGCGCCTGAGCGGTCGGGGAGGCGCGCGGGTCAGCCCCACCCCGCGTCTCCCCGACCTTCCCCTTCTTCCCTCGTGACCCGTCGCACCGCTCTCCGGCGGCCGCGTTCCCGGCCGCGCGCGTCGCACGCGTGCGCCCGCCCCGGGCATCTTTCGCTCCGCCGCCCGCCGCCCGCCGCCCCGCCGCTATGCCGCCGGGCCCCCGCGCCGCCCAGCCGCCGGGCCGCTATGCCGCCGCGCCGCCGCGCCGCGCCGCGCCGGCTCGCCGCCTCGGATCCGGAGCCGCATGATCCGTACGTACGCATGTCGAACAACCGGCCGAAATTCGAACATCGTCGTTGTCGAACCCCCGGTCGATCGGAATGATCGCGGCGAGCGGGGCGGACGGCCCCGAGACCGACGACGGCCCGTCTGCGAGCGCTTCGCCTCGCGGACGCGCCGACCGAGGGGCGAAAGGGGAGAGGGCGGCATGGCCGAGGCCTTCATCTGCGACTACGTCCGCACACCGATCGGACGCTACGGCGGCGCGCTCTCCGGCGTCCGCACCGACGATCTCGGCGCGGTGCCGCTGAAGGCGTTGCTCGATCGCCATCCCGGCCTCGACTTCGCCGCGGTCGACGACGTGATCTACGGCTGCGCCAATCAGGCGGGCGAGGACAACCGCAACGTCGCGCGCATGTGTTCGCTGCTCGCCGGCCTGCCGATCTCCGTCTCGGGGACGACGGTCAACCGCCTCTGCGGCTCCGGCATGGACGCGGTGATCATGGCGGCCCGCGCCATCCGCGCCGGCGAGGCCGATCTGATGATCGCCGGCGGCGTCGAGAGCATGTCGCGCGCCCCCTTCGTGATGCCCAAGGCGGAGAGCCCCTTCTCGCGCGCCGCCGAGATCCACGACACCACCATCGGTTGGCGCTTCGTCAATCCCGTGATGAAGGCGCAGTACGGCATCGATTCGATGCCCGAGACCGCCGAGAACGTCGCCGACGATTTCTCGATCTCCCGCACCGATCAGGACCTCTTCGCCCTACGCTCGCAGGAAAAGGCCGCCGCCGCGCAAGCAAACGGCCGCTTCGGCCGCGAGATCGTCCCCGTCGTCATCCCCCGCCGCAAGGGAGATCCGATCGTCGTCGACCGTGACGAGCACCCGCGCGCCACCACTCTGGACGTGCTCGCCGGCCTGCCGACGCCGTTCCGCAAGGGCGGTTCGGTCACCGCCGGCAACGCATCGGGCGTCAACGACGGCGCCGCCGCGCTGATCGTCGCCTCCGAGGCGGCGGCGGCGAAGCACGGCCTCACCCCGATCGCCCGCGTCGCCGGCGGCGCCACCGCCGGCGTGCCGCCGCGCATCATGGGGATCGGACCGGCGCCGGCGTCGAAGAAGCTCCTCGCCCGCCTCGGGCTCACCGCCGACGATCTCGCGGTGATCGAGCTCAACGAGGCCTTCGCCGCCCAGGGCCTCGCCACCCTGCGCGATCTCGGCATCGCCGACGACGATCCGCGGGTCAACCGCAACGGCGGCGCCATCGCGCTGGGCCATCCGCTCGGCATGTCGGGGGCCCGCATCACCGGCACCGCGGCGCTCGAACTCGGCCTCGTCGGCGGGCGCTGGTCGCTCTCCACCATGTGCATCGGCGTCGGCCAGGGCATCGCGGTGGCGTTGGAACGGGTATGAAACCGAACTCACGGAGTTTCGGCCCGTTCGAGACTTCGTGAGTCCTGGGTGATGCGAGGAGGTCGCGGCGCCGGTCAGCGCGCCGCGCCCATGGCGATCTGGGCCGCCGCCCGCTTCAGATGCGGCAGGAAGGTCGCCACCATTTCTTGCGAGCCGATGCGGCCGGCCTGGGCCGAGATGTTGATCGCGAGCCGCGCGTTGGCCGGTCGGCCCGGGATGGCGACGGCGATCGAGCGTACGCCGACCTCGAGTTCCTCCGACACCACCGCATAGCCCTGCTCGCGGATCTCGGCGAGCCGAGCGCGCAGCGCCTCGCGGCTGGTCAGCGTCCGCTCGGTGAGCTTCTCGAGCTTCGATTCCTTCATGAACCGGTCGAATTCGTTCTGGCTCAGTTGCGCCAGGATCGCCTGTCCCATCGAGGTGGCGTGGGCGGGCAGGCGGGTGCCGACGGCGAGGCCGATGGTCATCAGCCGGTGGCGCGCCGGCGAGCGGGCGACATAGATGATGTCCGGTCCGTCGAGAGTGGCGGCCGAGGCCGATTCGCCGAGCTCCCGCGTCAGATCCTGCAGGATGTCGCGCACCGTCTCGAGTTCGGTCATGCCGGAGATGTAGGCGTTGCCGAGTTCGAGGACGCGGGCGGTGAGTTCGAAGTGCTTGCCGTCGGAGCGCGCGTAGCCCTCCTCCACCAGGGTGTGCAGGAAGCGACGGGCGCCGGCACGGGTCATGCCCGTTCGCGCCGCGACCTCGGTGATCGTCTGGCGGCGTGCGTCGACGCCGAAGGAGCGGATGACGTCGAGCCCCTTGGCGAAGGAGGCGACGGTCTCGATGCGGGCGGGCATGGCTTCGTCCGTATGGCGAACACTTCGTTCGAAAACGTACACGGTGAAAGACGCCTGTCCAGACCGAGCCGATCGGATACCATCGAAAATGCGGGAGATTCGCCGACGGCCGTGTTCGACCCCGAATCGTCGCGCGGCGAAAGCCGCGGGCGGAGGGGTGTTCGCATCGCGAACGCGACATTTCTCTCGTGGATCAAGGGATCGCACGGTAACCGCCGTTGAGAAATCTCAATGTCTCGGACTGTCGTGAGGACGAAGGTGTCGCGCGTCGAAATGCGCCGATTCCGAAGAACACCGGAGGAAACCGTTCCATGTTCGAAGTCCGCGTCCACGGACGTGGTGGTCAAGGTGTGGTGACCGCCGCCGAGATGTTGTCGGTCGCAGCGTTCCAGGAGGGGCGCCACGCCCAGGCCTTTCCGAGCTTCGGCTCGGAGCGCACCGGTGCGCCCGTCGTCGCCTTCTGCCGCATCGCCGACCGCGAGATCCGCCTGCGCGAACCGGTCACCGAGCCGGATTGCCTGATCGTCCAGGATCCGACCCTGTTCAAGGTGGTCGACGTCTTCGCCGGCCTGAAGCCGAAGGGCTTCCTCATCGTCAACAGCCACAAGAGCTTCGCCGAACTGGAGATCGAGGAGGTCGCCCGCCGCCTGCCGCCCGGCCATGCGGTGACGGTGCCGGCGAGCGACATCGCCAAGCGCCATGTCGGCCGACCCCTGCCCAACGCCGCCCTCCTCGGCGCCTTCGCCGCGCTGACCGAACTCGTCCGCTTCGACAGCGTCCGCCACGCCATCGAGGAGGCTTTCCCGGGCCGCATCGGCGCCGTCAACATCGCCGCGGCGGAAGAAGCCCACGTCCACGTCGTCGCCACCGAACACGCCGCCGGCGTCGGCGACCACGCCGCCACTCTCTGAGGAAGACGTCGATGCTGAAACAGATCGAAGGCTCCAAGGCGATGGCCGAAGGCATCGCCCTGTGTCGCCCCGAGGTGATCTGCGCCTATCCGATCACGCCGCAGACCCACATCGTCGAGGGCCTCGGTGACCTGGTGAAGGACGGCAGCCTCACGAATTGCGAGTTCATCAACGTCGAGAGCGAGTTCGCCGCCCTGTCGGTGGCCATCGGCGCCTCGGCCGCCGGTGCACGCGCCTACACCGCCACCGCCTCGCAGGGCCTGCTGTTCATGATGGAAGCGGTCTACAACGCCGCCGGCCTCGGCCTGCCGATCGTCATGACGCTCGGCAACCGCGCCATCGGTGCGCCGATCAACATCTGGAACGACCATTCCGACGCCATGGCGGTGCGCGACGCCGGCTGGCTCCAGCTCTTCGCCGAGACCAACCAGGAGGCGGTCGATCTCCACATCCAGGCCTTCCGCATCGCCGAGGAACTGTCGATGCCGGTGATGGTCAACGTCGACGGCTTCATCCTCACCCATGCGGTGGAGCGGGTCGACATCCCCGACCAGGACAACGTCGACGCCTTCCTGCCGTCCTACGAGCCGGTCCAGGTGCTCGATCCCGACGAGCCCGCCTCGATCGGCGCCATGGTCGGCCCCGAGGCCTTCACCGAGGTGAAGTACCTCGCCCACTACAAGCAGACCCAGGCGCTCCGGTTGATCACCAAGGTCGCCGGCGAGTACCGCACCCGTTTCGGACGCGACTCCGGCGGCCTCGTCCGCACCTATCGCACCCAGGACGCCGAGACCATCGTCGTCGCCATGGGCTCGGTCTGCGGCACCATCAAGGACACGATCGACGAGATGCGCGACGAGGGCTACCCGATCGGCCTCGTCACCATCGTCTCCTACCGGCCCTTCCCCTCCGCCGCGCTGAGGAATGCGCTCGCCGGCGCCAAGGACATCGTCGTCGTGGAGAAGGCGATCTCGGTCGGCATGGGCGGACCGCTCGCCATCGACGTCGACGAGGCGCTGCGCAATCTGCCGCATGCACCACAGCTGCATTCGGCGGTCGCCGGCCTCGGCGGTCGGCCGATTCTCAAGGCGTCGCTCCATCGGCTCTTCCGCGAGGCGGTGGTGCAGCCCTGGGAGGGCACCCAGTTCCTCGACCTCAACGTCCGCGTCGTCGGCCGCGAGATCCACCGCTCCGCCAAGACCCGTCGCTCCGGCCCCACCGCCGAAGCGCTGCTGCGCCAACTGGCGGCCGAAGAGCGCGACAGCGCCGAGAAGGGGAGGCTCTGAACCATGGCCGAATTCACCCCCGAGAGCGCCGGGCCGGACGACGCCCAGAAGCTGCGCTACTACCAGAAGGGCACCTTCACCGTCGGCAACCGCCTCGTCGACGCCGATGCCCGCACCGTCCAGGCCTCCGAGGAGCGCTCCAACGCGCTGACCTGCGGCCACCGCGCCTGTCAGGGCTGCGGCGAAGCGCTCGGCGCCCGCTATGCCCTCGACGCGGCGATGCGCGCCACCAACGGCAAGCTGATCGCCGTCAACGCCACCGGCTGCCTCGAGGTCTTCACCACGCCCTATCCCGAGACGTCCTGGCAGCTGCCGTGGATGCACTCGCTCTTCGGCAATGCCGCGGCGGTCGCCACCGGCGTCGCGGCGGCGCTCAGGGTCAAGGGCAAGAAGGAGGTCCGCGTCGTCGCCCAGGGCGGTGACGGCGGTACCACCGACATCGGTTTCCAGTGCCTGTCGGGCATGTTCGAGCGCAACGACGACGTGCTCTACATCTGCTACGACAACGAAGGCTACATGAACACCGGCGTGCAGCGTTCCTCCGCGACGCCGCCCGCCGCCCGCACCGCGACCACGCCGGCGGCCGGCGACGAGCCCGGCAACGTCTTCGGGACGGGTAAGTTCGTGCCCCGCATCGCGGTCGCCCACCGCATCCCCTACGTCGCCACCGCGACCGTCGCCGATCTCCACGATCTCGAGCGCAAGGTCGCCAAGGCGATGTCGATCCGCGGCGCCCGCTATCTGCAGATCGACGTGCCCTGTCCGCTCGGCTGGGGCGCCGCCTCGCACGACACCATCCGTCTGGCGCGGCTCGCCGTCGAGACCGGCTTCTATCCGATCTTCGAGGCCGAGCACGGCAAGGTCACGCGGGTCCGCAAGATCCGCAAGCCGCGCCCGGTGACCGACTATCTGCGCCTGCAGAAACGCTTCGCCCATCTCTTCCGAGACGGGCACGAAGATCCGCGCGTCACCCGCCTGCAGGCGATGTGCGACGCCAACATCGAGGAATACGGGCTCGTCGGCGACGACGAGACCAGCGGCTGACGGAGGACACCCATGGCCCACCCCTTCGCCATCACGCTCGACCCCGGCTCGTCGCTCGCCAACCGCACCGGCTCCTGGCGCAGCATCCGGCCGGAATACGTCCACCGCCTGCCGCCGTGCAACGACGCCTGTCCCGCCGGCGAGGACATCCAGGGCTGGCTCGCCAAGGCCGAGGCCGGCGACTACGAGGGCGCCTGGCGGGCACTGACCGTCAACAATCCGCTGCCCGCCATCATGGGCCGCGTCTGCTATCACCCCTGCGAGAACGCCTGTAATCGCAAGGCGATCGACGCTTCGGTCGGCATCAACTCGGTCGAGCGTTTCCTCGGCGATCTGGCGCTGGAGAAGGGTTGGGCCTTCGACAAGCCGGCCGAGGAGACGGGCAAGAAGGTGCTGGTCATCGGCGCCGGCCCCTCGGGCCTGTCCGCCGCCTACCACCTGCGCCGCTTCGGCCACGCCGTCACCATCCGCGAAGCCGGGCCGCTGCCCGGCGGCATGATGCGCTTCGGCATCCCGAAGTATCGCCTGCCGCGCGACGTGCTCGACGGCGAGGTGGCGCGCATCGTCGCCATGGGGGTGGAGATCGTCTACGACGCCAAGGTCGACGACATCCTCGCCGCCATGCGCGAGGGTGGTTTCGACGCCGCCTTCCTGGCTGTCGGCGCCCACATCGCCAAGCGCGCCTACATCCCCGCCGGCGAGGCGGCCAAGGTGCTCGACGCGGTGCAGGTGCTGCGCTCGATGGAGGGTGAGGACAAGCCGCTGCTCGGTCGCCGCGTCGTCGTCTACGGCGGCGGCAACACCGCCATCGACGTCGCCCGCACCGCCAAGCGTCTCGGTGCCGAAGAGGCCCTCATCGTCTATCGCCGCACCCGCGACCACATGCCGGCGCACGACTTCGAGGTCGAAGAGGCGCTCGAAGAAGGCGTGATGATGAAGTGGCTGTCGACGATCAAGAACGTCGAGGCCGGCTCCATCACCGTCGAGAAGATGGCACTCGACGACAAGGGGTTCCCGCAGCCGACCGGTGAGATCGAGACGCTCGAGGCGGATTCGGTCGTACTCGCGCTCGGTCAGGACGTCGATCTGTCGCTGCTCGAAGGGGTGCCGGGGCTCGAGATCCAGAAGGGTGTCGTCCAGGTCGGCCCGGACATGATGACCGGTGCGCCCGGCATCTTCGCCGGCGGCGACATGGTGCCGTCGGAGCGCACCGTCACGGTCGGCGTCGGCCACGGCAAACAGGCGGCGCGCCACATCGACGCCTGGCTGCGCGGCGAGACCTGGGACCCGGGTCCGCGCCACGAGCTCGCCGGCTTCGACAAGCTCAACCCGTGGTACTACGGCGAAGCCCCGGCGACGGTGCGCCCGGTTCTCGAAATCGCCCGCCGCACCTCCACCTTCGAGGAGGTCGTCCAGGGCCTCGACGAGACCAATGCGCTCTTCGAAGCCCGCCGCTGCCTCTCCTGCGGCAACTGCTTCGAATGCGACAACTGCTACGGCGTCTGCCCCGACAACGCGGTGAAGAAGCTCGGCCCCGGCCGCGGCTTCGAGTTCGACTACGAATACTGCAAGGGCTGTGGCGTCTGCGCCCAGGAATGCCCCTGCGGCGCCATCGCCATGGTGCCCGAGGAGAAGTGAGGCGGCGTGGCGCGCGCCTCACCTGCTTGGGGTAGAAAGAGCGCAGCGAATTCCACCGGCCGAGCCCGAAGGGAACGCCGCACGCCACCACTCGGGTCGCCGGTGCGATTCGCTGCGCTCTTTCCGCCCTACCGGCCCCATCGCATCGCGCCGCAGCGCCATCACCGCGACGTCACCTCGTCGAGGAACGCCGCCGCCGCGGCGAGCGTCTCCATCGCGGCGGGGAGGCGCTTGGCGAAACGCAGGTAGCCGTGCACGACGCCCGATGTCACTCGAAGCCGATGCGGGGCGCCGATCGCCGCGAGTTTCGCCGCGAGACGCAGCGTGTCGTCCCTGAGACAATCGTGGCTCGCCGCGTCGAGGAAGAGTGGCGCGAGGCCGTGGAGATCGGCGCGAAGCGGCGCCGCGAGACCGGGATCGCCGGCGCGCCCCCCCAAGTGGTTCGCCCAGTACCAGCGCATCCGCTCGGTGGAGAGCAGGAAGTTCTCGTCGCGCCCGAAGGCGCGGTGGCTCGCCGTATCGAAGTCGGGCGCCAGGCAGCCGTAGAAGATGAGGCCCGCGGCCGGGTTCGGCAGACCCGCCTCGCGCCGCACGAGGAGCAACGCCAGAACCGTCTGTGCCCCGGCGGAATCGCCGGCGACGGTGATCCGCGACGCCGCGATCGGCACACCGATGCCGCCCGCCTCGAGGAAGGCGAAGGCAGCCGCCGCATCCTCGACCGGGGCGGGGAAGGGGTGCTCCGGCGCCAGCCGGTAATCGATCGACAGCACCGGACGCCGGCTCGCCGACGCCAACCGGCGCGTGAGCCCGTCGTGGGTGTCGACCGACCCGAAGGTCCATCCGCCGCCGTGGGCGTAGAGGATGGCCCCGTCCGCCGGCGCGCCCTCGGGGGCGAAGAGCCGCGCCCGCATCGCGCCCCACGGGGTCGGCACGGCGAGCGTCTCGACCCGCGCGCAAGGGAGAGGCGGATCGTTCCACGCCGCCGCCGCCATCTCCACCGCGCGGCGTTGCCGGTCGAGCGGCGTCGTCGCCGGATCGAGGCGGGGCAGTGCCGCCGCTTCCCGCAGGATCTCGGCGATCACCGGATCGAGCGGCGGCGGTGCGGAGGCATCGTTCGTCGCCTCGGGGAAGGTCTCGTCCATCGCGGCTCACCGGTTCGAGGAGGGGACGTCGTCGCGCCGTGCGTCGGTCTCGCGCAGGAGGATAGAGCGCGGTCGTCGACCCGTCGACGTCGCCCCGTCGTCGAGATCCCGTCGTCGGGAGTCGTTCGCAACCATTTCGATCGAAGGGGGAAACCGCGCTGTGCCGATATCAGCCGCCGGCGGCGCGCCGCGCGACGCCGGCATCGCCGGCTTCGGCGTGTCCCTCGAAGAGGTCCGGCCAGCGGGCCGCGATCTTCGGCAAGGAGACGAGGATCTCGGTCAGATGCACGCGCATGGCGGTCTCCGCCGCGCGCTCGTCACCGCCGTCGACCGCCGCGAGGATGGCGAGATGCTGCGCCATCACCGTCTTCATCGGGATGGCGTCGCTCATGTCGAGGTAGCGGACGCGATCCATCTGCGCCTTCTGCTCCTCCACCACGCGCCAGGAGTTGGGTCGCCCCGCCGCCGCGGCGAGGCGCTGATGGAATTCTTCGTCGAGGGCGAAGAAGCGCTCCGTGTCGCCGCCCGCCATCGCCTCGGCGGCATCTTCGAGGCAGGCCCTGACGTCGGCCAGGGCCCGAGCGTCGCCGCGTCGCGCCGCCTCGCGCGCCACCGCGCACTCGATCGCCTCGCGGATGAATCGAGCATCCTCGACCGCCTCGATCGAGATCTTCACCACCATGGTGCCGCGCTGCGGCAGCACCCGCACCAGCCCCGATTCGGCCAGCTTGATGAAAGCCTCGCGCACCGGCTGCCGCGACACGCCGAAGCGCCGCGCCAGATCCTGCTCGGAGAGCTTCTCACCGGGCCGGATCCGCATCGTCACGATGGCGTGACGCAACCAGTCCACCAATCGACGGGCGATCGGTTCGGCTGACGTGGCCATCTCGGGGAGGGTGACGAGGTCCATGATTCACAGACTATCACACGAGTTTTCCCTTGCGAAGGAAAAACTTCCATACTAGTCTTCATATCGATCGAAGGACCCGCCCCGCCGGGTCCGCGCCCGACCGCCGATCCAGCGAGAAAAAGACGCCTCCGAGATGCTTCATCCCGACCGCCTGTTCCCCGCAGATCCCGCGACGAGGGCCGTCGCCCGCCGGCTCTACGAGCGCGTCCGCGACCTGCCGATCGTCTCTCCGCACGGCCACACCGATCCGCGATGGTTCGCCACCGACGAGCCCTTCGCCGACCCGGCGACCCTCTTCGTCGTGCCCGACCACTACGTCTTCCGCATGTTGATGAGCCAGGGTGTCCGCCTCGAGGATCTCGGCGTACCACGCCGCGACGGCGGCCCGGTCGAGACCGACGGCCGCAGGATCTGGCGGCTGTTCTGCTCGAACTGGAAGCTCTTCCGCGGCACCCCGTCGCGAATGTGGCTCTCCCACGCCTTCGAGACCCTGTTCGGTATCACCGAGGCGCCTTCGGCCGAGAACGCCGACCGGCTCTACGACCGCATCGACGACTGCCTGAAGCAGCCGGAGTTCCGTCCCCGCGCCCTCTTCGAACGGATGAACATCGAGGTTCTCGCCACCACCGAGAGCCCGCTCGACGATCTTGCCCATCACGCCGCCATCCGCGCCTCCGGTTGGAAGGGACGGGTGATCACCGCCTATCGCCCCGACCCGGTGGTCGACCCGGAAGCCCGTGGTTTCCTCGACAACCTCGATCGGTTCGCGGCGATCGCCGACGTCGACATCGGCACCTTCGAGAGCTACCTCGAGGCGCATCGCCGCCGCCGCGCCTTCTTCAAGGCGAGGGGCGCCACCTCCACCGACCACGGCCACCCGACCGCGGCCACCGCCGACCTGTCGAAGGTCGAGGCCGAGGCGCTGTGGACCAAGGTCCGCCGCGGCGCCGCGAGCCCGGCCGAGGCCGAGCTGTTCCGCGCCCAGATGCTGACCGAGATGGCGAAGATGAGTCTCGACGACGGGCTCGTCATGCAGATCCACCCCGGTGCCTGGCGCAATCACAACGCCGCCCTCTTCGAGGCCTTCGGCTCCGACAAGGGCGCCGACATCCCCACCCGCACCGACTATGTCGGCGCGCTGAAGCCGCTGCTCGACCGCTTCGGCAACGAACGCGGCCTCTCGGTGATCCTCTTCACCCTCGACGAGACCACCTATTCGCGCGAACTGGCGCCGCTCGCCGGCCACTATCCGATCCTCAGGCTCGGCCCGGCGTGGTGGTTCCACGACAGCCCCGAGGGCATGCGGCGCTATCGCGAGCAGGTGACCGAGACCGCCGGCTTCTACAACACCGTCGGCTTCAACGACGACACCCGCGCCTTCCCCTCGATCCCGGCTCGCCACGACGTGTCGCGCCGCATCGACTGCGGCTTCCTCGCCGAACTCGTCGTCACCCACCGGCTCGACGAGGACGAGGCGCTCGATCTCGCTCGCGAACTGGCGCACGATCTCGCCGCAGCGGCCTATCGGCTGTGACGGCGCGCCCCGGCGCGACGCGCGCCGAGGCCGACCAACGCTCATCCGCCGGGCGTCGACAGCGGCGGACGATGAAGACGAAAACAATAGGGAGAGCCTCATGTCCGATCATTCGCTGTCTCGACGCAGCTTCCTCGTGGCCACCGGCGGTCTCGCCGGTCTGGCGGCGAGCGGCGCCCCCGTGTTCGCGGCCCTGGCGAAGCCCGCCTCGCCCGTCACCCTCAACGTCGTCGACGTCGCCGGCAATCTGGCCCTGACCCAGAAGGCGATCGACAACTACCGCAAGGCCAAGCCCGACTGGGTCTCTAGGATCACCTTCTCCAAGGCGCCGGCGCCCGAACTGCCCGGCAAGCTCAAGGCCCAGCAGGACGCCAATTCGGTCGACATCGATCTGGTGCTCACCGGCACCGACGCGCTGGCCGCCGGCATCGATCAGAAGCTGTGGGTCGAGCTGATGCCGGCGCATGCCGCCGACCTGCCGAAGCTGCAGGACATCTATCTGCCGCCGGCCTGGGCCATGCAGAGCCTCGCCCAGGGCCAGGGCGTCGTCGTCACCTACTACCCCTCCGGCCCGCTCTTCGAATATGCGCCGGAACGGGTGAAGACCGTGCCGAAGACCGCCGAGGAACTCCTCGCCTGGGCCAAGGCCAATCCGAAGCGCTTCATGTATGCCCGGCCGGCCAACTCCGGCCCCGGCCGCACCTTCTTGATGGGCCTGCCCTACATCCTCGGCGATGCCGATCCGATGGATCCGATCAAGGGCTGGGACAAGACCTGGGCCTATCTGAAGGAACTCGGCGAGACCATCGAGAGCTATCCGACCGGCACCACGCCGACGATGAAGGCGCTCGGCGAAGGCTCGGTCGACATGATCGCCTCGACCACCGGCTGGGACATCAATCCGCGCGTCCTCGGCGTCGTGCCGAAGTCGGCGGAAGTCTTCGCCGTCAAGGGCTTCAAGTGGGTCACCGATGCCCACTACATGTGCATCCCCAAGGGCGTGAAGCCGGAGAAGCTCGCGGTCGTGCTCGACCTCATGAACTTCCTGCTGATGCCCGAACAGCAGGCCTACGCCTACGACGAGGGCTACTTCTATCCCGGCCCGGCGGTGAAGAACGTGCCGTTGTCGATGGCGCCGAAGGAGAGCCAGGACGCGCTGAAGGAATTCGGCCGTCCCGCCTACGACAAGCTCATCGCCGACAATCCGACCGTCCTGCCGCTGCCGGCGGACAAGATGGTCGCCGCGTTCCGCAAGTGGGACGAGGAAGTCGGATCGCGCAAGGGTAAGTGATCGGCGTCGCCCCGCCGCCTCACCCTCTCGCTGCTCCCCCGCGGACCCGCGGCCGCGGGGGAGCCCCACTCGCGCGGCCGGTTCCGCTCCACGGCCGCCATCATCGGAGCCGAGTGCCCACCATGACCGTCGCGACGACGAAGTTCGAAACCCTTCGCCTCGAGGACATGAGCCGTGACTTCGGCACGTTCAACGCCCTGAAAGGCCTGAACCTGACCATCCGTCGCGGCGAGTTCATCGCTCTCCTCGGCCCCTCCGGTTGCGGCAAGACCACGGCACTCAACTGCATCGCCGGCCTGCTCGACGTCACCGGCGGCCGCATCATGCTCGACGACACCCGCATCGACACGCTGCGGCCGGAGGAACGCGGCTTCGGCATGGTGTTCCAGAACTACGCCCTGTTCCCGCACATGAGCGTGCGCCGGAACGTCGGCTTCGGCCTCAAGATGCGCGGCGTGCCCAAGGCGGAGATCGCCGCGCGCGTCGACGCGGTGCTGGCCACCGTGCGGCTGTCCAGTCAGGCCGACAAGCTGCCCGGCCAGCTCTCCGGCGGTCAGCAGCAGCGCGTCGCCATCGCCCGCGCCATCGTCATCGAGCCGCCGCTGGTGTTGATGGACGAGCCGCTCTCCAACCTCGACGCCAAGCTGCGCCTCGAGATGCGCGGCGAGATCCGCCGCATCCATCAGTCGCTCGGCTCGACCACCATCTACGTCACCCACGACCAGGAAGAGGCGCTGTCGCTGGCCGACCGCATCGTCGTCATCCGCGAGGGCGTCATCCGTCAGGTCGGCACGCCGGCCGAGCTCTACGCCTCGCCCGCCCATCTCGACGTCGCCGACTTCATGGGCTTCCGCAACCGCGTGCCCGGCAAGGTGATCGCCCGCGACGGCGACCTCGTCACCCTCGACGTCGGCGACGGCGCCCGCCTGATCGGCCACGCCCGCGACGGCGTGCGCGACGGCGCCGTCGGCATCGCCATGGCGCGCCCCGACGACCTCGCGCCGACCGACGCGGCGTCGGGCATCCCGGCGACGATCGAGACCATCGAGTATCGCGGCCGCGAGTACCACGGCCTCGCCCGCACCGCCGGCGGCCTCGAGGTGTTCTTCTCCGCCCCCTCCGCCCACCCGGTTGGCGATCTCGTCCGTCTCGGCGCCGATCCCGATCGCGTGCTCGTCTATCCGGAGGAGAAGCCGTGACCGCCGCCTCTTCCGCCGCCCGCGATAGCGGCCCGACGCTCGCCCAACGCCTCAGGATCCGCGGTCTCGACGGCGTGACGCTGCTCGTCGTCCCCTGCGTGCTCCTGGCGATCGCCCTCTTCGTCTACCCGTTCTTCTACGGCCTGTGGCTGTCGTTCCAGCCCAAGAACGGCGGCGCCGCGCTCACCAACTACCAGCGCTTCTTCACCGAGCCCTTCCTGTCCAAGACGATCTGGACGACGTTGCGCCTCGCCCTGCCGGTGACGTTGCTCAATCTCTTCCTCGCCGTGCCGATCGCCTTTCGGGTGCGGCTGATGAAGCGCCAGCGCCTCCTCACCACCATCCTGGTTCTGCCGATCACCCTCGGCACCGTGCTGATCGCCGAAGGCATGCTGTTCTACTTCGGACCGCAGGGCTGGCTCACCCGCACCCTGATGTGGCTCGGGGTGATCTCTCAGCCGCTGCACGTGGTGCACACCTACTGGGGCGTGTTCCTGTCGCTGGTGATCGCCATCTTCCCCTTCACCTTCCTCTTGACGCTGTCCTACGTCACCGGCATCGATCCCTCGCTCGAACAGGCGGCGGCCACGCTCGGCGCCTCGCCGGCGGCGCGGTTCCGCGAGATCTTCCTGCCGCTGTTGCTGCCGGGGCTGGCCATCACCTTCTGCCTGAGCTTCGTCCAGGCCTTCTCGGTACTGCCCTCGGCGGTGCTGGTCGGTGACCCGGCCAATACGACGCGGGTCATCTCGATCGCCGCCTATCAGGCCGCCTTCGAGGAATACGACTACTCGCTCGCCTCGGCGATCGCGATGATCATGGGCGCCGTCCAGCTCATGGTCGTGGTGGTCGTGCTCGGTGGACGCACCCTGCTCTATCGCGGCCCCGTCGCCGCGGCCAAGGGTTGAGGAGGCGGCCATGATCGTGTCTCGAACCCCGCTCTCCACCCGCCTGTGGGCCGCCGCCATCTGGGTGCTGGTCGGCTTCTTCGTCCTCAACCTCGCCGGCCTCATCGGCTCGGTCGTGACCTCGTCCTTCGCCACCCGTTGGCTCGGCACGTGGCTGCCCGCCGGCTTCACCACCAAGTGGTACTTCGCCGCCTGGGACGAGTTCCAACTCGGCGACGTGCTGTGGGTCACCTTCCAGGTGGTCGGCTCGGTGGTGGCGCTCGCCGGCCTGTTCGGCGTGCCGGCGGCCTATGCGCTGGCGCGTCGCGACTTCCCCGGCAAGAAGGCGGTCCTCCTGCTTCTCCTGCTGCCGCTGCTGGTCCCGCCGGTGACCTACGGCATCCCGCTCGCCACCGTGCTCTACAAATCCGGTCTCGGTGGCTCGCTCGCCGGCGTCATCCTGGCCAATCTGGTGCCGACGGTGCCCTTCGTCGTGCTGGTGATGATCCCCTTCATCGAACAGATCGACCCGCGCATCGAGTCCGCCGCCCGCGTCTTCGGCGCCAATACGCTGAAGGTCTTCATCTACGTGCTGGTGCCGATCCTGTTGCCGGGCGTTCTCGCCGCGCTGCTGCTGGTACTGGTCAGGACCATCGCCATGTTCGAACTGACCTTCCTGGTCGCCGGTCCCGGCTCGCAGACCCTGGTGGTGGCGCTCTACTATGCCGTCTTCGCCGCCGGCGTCCGCGCCGTCCAGTCGATCGACGCCATGGCCGTCATCTACATGGTGACGACGCTGGTCTGGCTGATCATCGCCCTGCGCTTCGTCAACCCGACCCAGATCGTCGCCCGCGCCAAGCGGTCGAACACCTGAGGCTCCGGCGCTCCGCGGCTCGCGGAGCGCTCGACCTCTCGGCCCCGCCGGTCCGACGGATCCGGCGGTCGCACCACCTTCGGGACACATCATGGATCGTCTCTGCCAAGCCACCCTCGATCGTCTTCCCGCCTCGGTGGAGCGGTTCGGCTACGACCGGAGGACCCTCGCCACCGGCATCGTCCATCTCGGCATCGGCGCCTTCCACCGCGCCCATCAGGCGGTCTACACCGACGCGATCCTGGCGCAGGATCCCGCCTGGGGCATCCTCGGCGTCTCCCTGCGCTCCCCCGACACGCGCGATGCGTTGGCGCCGCAGGACGGGCTCTACACCGTTTCCGCCGTCGACGGCTCCGGCGCCCGCCGCCGGGTGATCGGCGCTTCGACCGGACTGATGGTGGCGCCGGAGGATCCCGCCCTCCTCGTCCGCCGCCTCGCCGAGCCGGGGGTGCGCATCGTCTCCACCACCGTCACCGAGAAGGGCTACAGCCACGACCCGGCGACCGGCCGCCTGCGCGAAGACGACCCCGACATCCGCCACGATCTCGAAAACCTCGATCGGCCGAAGACCACCCTCGGGGTGATCGTCGCCGGCCTGAAGGCCCGCCGCGCCGCCGGGCTCCGCCCGTTCACGGTGCTCGCCTGCGACAATCTCCCGTCGAACGGCCACACCCTCGGCGGCCTCGTCCGCCGTTTCGCCGAACTCGCCGATGCCGATCTCGGCCGCTGGGTCGCCGGCGAGGTGCGCTTCCCCTCCACCATGGTCGACCGCATCGTGCCGGCGACCACCGACGCCGATCGGGCGGCGGTCGCCGCAGCGCTCGGCCTCGAGGATGCCTGGCCGATCATGACCGAGCCCTTCACCCAATGGGTGGTCGAGGACGACTTCTCCCTCGGGCGTCCCGCCTGGGAGACGGTCGGTGTCGAGTTCGTGGCCGATGTCGCCCCCTACGAGTTGATGAAGCTGCGCATGCTCAACGGCTCGCACTCGACGCTCGCCTATCTCGGCTATCTGATGGGCCACGAGACCGTCGCCGCCGCCATGGGCGAGCCGGCGCTCGCCGCGCTGATCGAAGGGCTGATGGCCCACGAGAGCGCCCCGACGCTGCCTCCGCTCGCGACCGATCTCGCGATCTATCGCGCCGATCTCCTCGCCCGCTTCCGCAATCCGGCGCTGAAGCACCGCACCTGGCAGATCGCCATGGACGGGTCGCAGAAGCTGCCGCAGCGCCTGCTCGGCACCATCCGCGACCGGCTGAACGCCGGCCTCCCGATCGATCGTGCCGCCCTCGGCGTCGCCGCCTGGATGCGCTACGTCACCGGCGTCGACGAGAAGGGCGCGGCGATCGACGTGCGCGATCCGTTGGCCGCGCGCCTGCGCGCCATCGCCGATGCCGCCGGACCGGTCGCTTCCCGTCTCGCCCCGGCGCTCGTCGGCGTCGGCGAGATCTTCGGCGCCGACCTGCCCGCCGACCGGCGCTTCACGAGCGCCGTCGAGTCGGCGCTCGACCGGCTCTATCGCCTCGGCGCCAAAGCGACGGTCGAGGCGACGGTGAAGGAGACCGCGGGATGACTGCGCCGGGCGTGGTGGTGCTGGCCGCCGACGACGACGTGGGCGTGGCGATCCGCGCGCTCTCGCCCGGCGACGCCGTCACCGCGAAAGTCGTCGCCGTCGAGCCCGTCCCCGCCGGCCACAAGGTGGCGCTGAAGCCGATCGCCCGCGGAACGGCGGTGATGAAATATGCCCAACCGATCGGCGAGGCGCTCGCCGACATCGCCGCCGGCGCCCACGTCCACTCCGAGAACCTCGGTTTCGCCTCCGGGACCGAGCGCCGCGCCGTCGCCCAGACCGCCCGTCCGCTGCCCGATCCCGGCCCCGCCACCTTCCGCGGCTACCGCCGCGCCGACCGCCGCGTCGGCACCCGCAACTTCATCGGCATCGTCGCCTCGGTGAACTGCTCGGTCACCGTCGTTCGCCGCATCGCCGAGGAGGCGAACCGCACCCTTCTGCCGCGATGGCCCGGCATCGACGGCTTCGTGCCGATCGTCCACGGCCAGGGCTGTGGCATGTCGACCGGCGGCGACGGCCCGGCGATCCTCCGGCGCACCCTCGCCGGCTATCTGGCACACCCGAACTTCGCGGCATCGCTGTTGATCGGGCTGGGCTGCGAGGTCAACCAGATCGCCCTCTACGCCAAGGCGGGGCCCGGCGCGGCGATCACCGGCTTCGACATCCAGGACGTCGGCGGCTCGCGCTCGGCGGTCGAAAAGGCGCTGACGCTGCTCGCGCCCATGGCCGAAGCCGCGTCGCGGGCGATCCGCGAGGAGGTGCCGGCCTCGGAACTCGTGGTCGGCCTGCAGTGCGGCGGCTCCGACGGCTTCTCCGGCATCACCGCCAACCCGGCGCTGGGCGCGGCGATGGATCGCCTCGCCGCCGCCGGCGGCACGGCGATCCTCTCCGAGACGCCGGAGATCTACGGCGCCGAACATCTCCTGACCGCCCGCGCCGAACCCGAGATCGCGGCCAAACTCCAGGCTCGGCTCGACTGGTGGAAGGCCTATGTCGCCTCGACCGGTGCCTCGCTCGACAACAATCCGTCCCCCGGCAACAAGCGCGGCGGGTTGACCACCATCCTCGAGAAGTCGCTCGGTGCCGTCGCCAAGGGTGGCCGCAGTCGGCTGGTCGATGTGGTGCGCTACGCCGAGAAGGTGACGGCCCGCGGCCTCGTCTTCATGGACACCCCCGGCTACGACCCGGTCTCGGCGACCGGGCAGGTCGCCGGCGGCGCCAATGTCGTGGTCTTCACCACCGGCCGCGGCTCCTGCTTCGGCTGTCGGCCGACCCCGTCGATCAAAGTGGCGTCGAACTCCGATCTCGCTCGCCGCATGGCCGAGGACATGGACATCGACGCCGGCCGCATCCTCGACGGCGTGGTCAGCGTCGACGACGTCGGCGCCGAGATCTACGCCCGCATCCTGGCGGTCGCCTCGGGCGAGAAGACGAAGAGCGAAGCCTTCGGCTACGGCGACGACGAATTCGTCCCCTGGCACATCGGCGCGGTGCTGTGACCCGCCCGGCGCGCGCTTCAGGCGGCGATTCCCATCCGCGTCATCGCCGCGGCGATGTGGTCGTGCATCAGCGCCGCCGCGCGCGCCTCGTCGCGATCCTCGATCGCCGCGACGATGGCGCGATGTTCGTCGATGACGTCGTGGACGCGGCCGTGTTCGGTGATCGCCCGCACGCCCTGATAGGAGGCGTTGCGCAGCGCCGCCTCGAGCGATTCGACCACGTGGAAGATCAGCCGGTTGCCGCTCGCCTCGGCGATGGCGAGATGGAAGGCGGAGTCGTGTCGGGCGAAGGCCGCGGCCTCGTCGACCGCCGCCTCCATCCGACCGACCAGCGCCTTCAGCACCGCGAGGTGGAGATCGCTGCGGTTGCGGGCGGCGAGCGCCGCGGCGCGGATCTCGATGCCGGTCCGGACCTCCATCACCTCGCGCACCGAGTCGTCGACGATCTGCAGAGCGCGGCGGAAGAAGATCCTGAGCACCTCGCCGTCGAGATCGCGGATCACCGCCTTCTTGCCGTTGGCGATGTCGATGATGCCGAGCGCCTTCAGGGCATTGAGCGCCTCGCGCACCACCGGTCGGCTCACCCCCAGGCTCTCCGCCAACACCGCCACCGAGGGCAGCGAGGTGCCCGGTTCGAGGCCGCGCGTCACGATCCGGTCGAGCAACACTTCGACCGTGCGTTCGGTGAGCGAGCCGTGCTCGAGCGGGGTGAGATCGAAGGCCGTCATGGCCGAAGAGTGCCAGAAATCCACGACCCGAACAACCTATCTGATAGGTTGACAGGTAGCCGATCGAGTGGGACCATGCGCATGGTTCCGACGACGGTGGGCGCGAGGATGCGTCCGCACACCCGTGGCGCCGTCGACGACGGCCGCGCCCGACGGTCGGTGAGATCTCCGTCGAAAAGACCGCAAGAAAGAGGATGTCCGCGATGAGACACGACCGCATGTCGGTATTGGCGGCGATGATCGACCAGGGCGTGATCCCGGTCTTCTATCATCCCGATGTCGAGCTCTGTAAGAACGTCATCCAGGCCTGCGCCGACGGTGGCGCCAAGGCGATCGAGTTCACCAACCGCGGCGACTTCGCGCCCCACGTCTTCCTCGAGGTCGCCCGTCACTTCGCGGCCGCCGACCCCTCGGTGATCATGGGCGTCGGTTCGGTGGTCGATGCGCCGACCGCCGGGATCTACATCGCCAACGGCGCCAAGTTCGTCGTCGGCCCGCTCCTCAATCCCGACGTCGCCAAGGTCTGCAACCGCCGCAAGATCCCCTATTCGCCCGGCTGCGGCTCGGCGACCGAGATCGGCTACGCCGAAGAGCTGGGCGTCGAGATCGTCAAGATCTTCCCCGGCTCGTCGGTCGGCGGTCCGGATTTCGTCAAGAACATGCTCGGCCCCTGCCCGTGGACCAAGATCATGCCGACCGGCGGCGTCGATCCGACCGAGGAATCGCTCACCAAGTGGTTCAAGGCCGGCATCGTCTGCGCCGGCATGGGCTCGAAGCTGATCACCAAGGAGATGCTCGACGCCAGGGACTTCGCCGGCATCGAGAAGAAGGTCCGCGACACCATCGCGATGATCCGCACCATTCGGGGGAAGTGAGATGAGCGAGATCCTGACCATCCGCAAGCCGGAAGAGTGCAAGTGGGACTGTGTCTCGCTCGGCGAGGTGATGCTGCGCCTCGACCCCGGCTTCGGCCGGGTGCGTACCACCCGCACCTTCCAGGTGTGGGAAGGCGGCGGCGAGTACAACGTCGCCCGCGCCATGCGCAAATGCTGGGGCAAACGCTCGTCGGTCGTCACCGCGCTGCCGATCAACGACGTCGGTTGGCTGGTCGAAGACCTGATCTGCCAAGGCGGGGTCGACACCTCCCACATCATCTGGCGCGAGTTCGACGGCATCGGCCGCAACACCCGCGTCGGCCTGAACTTCACCGAGAAGGGCTACGGTCCGCGCGCCGCGCTCGGCTGCAACGACCGCGGCCACTCCGCCGCCTCGCAGATCAGGCCCGGCGAAGTGGACTGGGACAGGCTCTTCGGGGAAGAGGGCGTCCGCTGGTTCCACACCGGCGGCATCTTCGCCGCGCTCGCCCCCAACACCTCCGAGGTGGTGATCGAGGCGGTCACCGCGGCCAAGAAGTACGGCACCATCGTCTCCTACGACCTCAACTACCGTGGCCAGCTGTGGAAGAGCCAGGGCGGCAAGGACGCGGCGCAGCGGGTCAATCGCGAGATCGCCCACCACGTCGACGTCATGCTCGGCAACGAGGAGGACTTCACCGCCTGTCTCGGCTTCGAGGTCGAAGGCCTCGACGAGCACATCTCCAAGATCGACCCGGCCAACTTCAAGAAGATGATCGAAACCGCGGTCGCGGCCTATCCGAACTTCAAGGTGGCGGCCACCACGCTCCGCAACGCCAAGACCGCGTCGGTCAACGACTGGGGCGCCATCCTCTGGGCCGGCGGCGCCTTCTACGAGGCGCCGATGCGCGAGAACCTCGAGATCTACGACCGCGTCGGCGGCGGCGACGGCTTCGCCTCGGGCCTCGCCTACGGCTTCCTGATGGACAAGGGCCCGCAGGCCGCGGTGGAATACGGCGCCGCCCACGGCGCCCTCGCCATGACCACCCCCGGCGATACCTCGATGGTCAACGTCAAGGAGGTCGAGGCGATCATGAAGGGCAAGGGCGCCCGGGTCATCCGCTGAGATCGGTTGTCCCGCCCGATGCTCACGCACTCGGCCGTCATCCCCGGCCGGAGCAAAGCGGAGGGGAAGGGGATCCATCGGCCTCTCAACCCGTTGAAAGGCCATTGGATCCCCTTCCCTCGCTTCGCTCGCCGGGGATGACGGCTTCTGTCGTTCGGGAGCGCGGACCTCGTCGGGGAGTGTCTGGCAATGAGCCCTGATACCAGTCTTGCGAAGTTCTGACCGTTTTCCGGGCGGTTCGGTTTCGAAGGTCGGTGCTCCGACGTCCCCTCTCCCCTCGTGGGGGAGGGAGAGGGAGAGGGAGAGGGAGAGGGGTATACGACCTGTCCTCGAACTCTTGCACTTGCGGAGTCTTCCGGAGTGACCGCTCTCTCCGTCTCTCCCCCACAAGGGGGGAGAGGACCGGATGCGAGGGCCTTCGGTGGGCCCACGCCGATCGAGTCGAAAATTCGTGAGCGCGGTATGATGAGACCTGTGCGCGGTTGGACCATCATGTTGATTTGATGCGTTTAA
>CALBKH010000093.1 GCA_937892955.1 uncultured Alphaproteobacteria bacterium | reverse complement strand
TGAGTGAATCACGTCAGATGACGGTCGTCGAGACCTATCCGCGCACAGGTCTCATTAGTCGCCTCCGAAGATCTCGTCGCGCGCCTGCGTCATCTTGATGAGTTCAGGGCGACATGGGTCGTATGCGCGCCCGATCAGAGGTGCAACCGGAGGTAAACGCTCAGACCTATGTGTCTCCGCACGTCACATTCTCATATGAAGTGCTGACCGCCGACTGAAAGACAGAAGGAAGGAAGTGAGACCTGCTTATGGTCGTTGTTGTCGAACGTCCACTTCTGGCCGCCCGGTTCGTGGAACTGAATGTCCCATTAGGCGCGTTGCCGTCAGAGAACGATGGCCACTTGGATGGCTGCTTTTCCACTTCCGCAGGCCAGAAACCGACAGGCAGCAAACCACCCCATTGTAGCCGTTCGCTCACATCCTAATTTTGGAGGGCTATAGCGTAGGTGTAGTTCTCCGTTTCGTCGGCCTCGGCCCGCCATTCTCCTGCCATCCTGTTGAAATGGCCAGGAAGCCCCGGAAATCGAAGGGTTGCGAAGCGGCTCTGCTACACGACGGCGCTGCACGGGGCGGCGAGCAGATGGCCGGAGTGCCCGGACTTTCTCGGCGTGGAAACGTCCGGCAGTTCCGCGTTCGCGTCCCCGACAAGCTGCGCAAGACCATCGGCAAGGGCGAGATCGTCAAGTCGCTCGGCGCCGTTTCGCACGCGGAGGCGGCTCCCGCTACGTGGCGCTGGAAAGATCGAAGCCGATGAATGACGATCCGCCCATCGAACCAGCCTCTGTGGCTGCCTGAGCCCACGTCGAATTCGACCGAGGATCGAAGGTCCGATACCATTCCGCGCGCCTCACCCGCCGAATGTCGGCTTGGTATACCCGGGGCGCCCGACTTGCGGTATTGATGATCGTCACATCGTGTTCGCCGACCCGAAGATAGGTGCCGAGGCGCATGGCCAACGAGCCACTTGCCGTGGAAATCGCCAGCCGATTGCGCCGCAGCATCCTGGTCGGGCGACTGAAGCCGGGCGACAGCGTGAAGGAACGCGACAACGCCGCCGAGCTCGGCGTCAGCCGTACGCCGATGCGCGAGGCGATCCGGGTGTTGGCCAAGGAGGGGCTCATCGAACTGCGCCCGTCCCGCAGCCCGATCGTCGCGAACCCGAGCCTGCGCGAGGTGATCGACGACATCGACGTGATCCGCGCGCTGGAAGTGCTGTCGGGGGAACTGGCGTGCCGCAACGCCTCGGTCGAGGAAATCGAGGCGATCGCCGAGTTGCAGCATCGCTTGGACGGCGCACCGCCGGACGCCGACCCTCTCGACCTGTTCGAGATCGACATGGAGATCCACCGGGCGATCGCCCGAGCCTCGCACAACCCTTCGCTCGCCGAGACCCATGGCGCCTACCTCGCCCGGCTGTGGCGGGTGCGCTACCTCTCGGCGCGACAGGTCGGCGGCAAGGATCGCACCTACCGCCAGCACCGCGAAATCATCGCCGGGCTGAGAGCGCGTGACGCGGCCGAGGTCGCCCGGGTCGTCGCCAGCCACATCGACCACATCATCCTCAACGTCCGGGGCTATTTCGACAGTTCTCCCCGGTGCGACGGCGATCGTCCGGCGGTCCGCGGATAGCGGCCGAGCGAATTCGGAAAGACGGACCGGAAGGCTCGCGCGTCGGCCCGGAGGTCGTGGACGCGACTTGCGCCGAGACCCGTGGCTCGCTCGATCGGTGACGACGCCGGCGGTCCGCCCGGGTGGCCGACGGGCCGGCCCGGGCGAATGGATCAGACGAGGTCTTCGGGCAGCACGCTCGCCGGCATGTTCTGGTAGCAGACGGGCCGCAGGAAGCGGCGGATCGACAGCGTCCCCACCGAGGTGTGGCCGAAGTTGGTGGAGGCGGGATAGGGCCCGCCGTGGACCATCGAGTCGCACACCTCGACGCCGGTCGGGAAGCCGTTGGCGAGCAACCGTCCCGCCTTGCGCCGGAGGATCGAGATCAGCGGTCGCGCCGCCTCGGCATCCTCGTCGTCCATGTGGACGGTGCAGGTGAGCTGGCCGTGCAGCGAGCGCGCCAGGGCGGTCATCTCGTCCATGTCCTTCACCACGACGATCAGGCCGAGCGGACCGAACACCTCTTCGCCCAGCGCCTCGTTCTTCAGCCAGGTCTCGCCGGTGGTCATGTAGAGGTAGGGCGTGGCGTTGCGCAGATCGCAGACCGAGGTGAGCAGTTCCTGTACCCCGGCGGAGTGCGCGACCCGGTCGCGCCCGGCGCGATAGGCCCGGGCGATACCGTCGGTGAGCATGATCTGCGCACCGATCGGCTTCAGTGCGTCCGTGGCGGCACGGGCGAAGGCTTCGGCCTGCGGTCCGTCGAGCACCACCGAGATGCCCGGGTTGGTGCAGAACTGGCCGGCGCCCATGGTGAGCGAACCGGCCCAGCCGGCGGCGATCTCGGCGCCCCGGGCGGCGAGCGCATGGGGCAGGAAGAACATCGGATTGACCGATCCGAGTTCGCCGAAGAACGGGATCGGGTTCGGCCGCTGGGCGCAGAGGTCGAAGAGCGCCCTGCCGCCGGCGAGCGAGCCGGTGAAGCCGACCGCATTGATCAGCGGATGCTGCACCAACGCCGCGCCGGTCAGGCGATTGCCGCCCTGGATCAGCGAGAAGACGCCGGGGTGGATCCCTTCCGCCTCGATCGCCGCGGCGACGGCCCGGGCGACGATCTCGCCGGTGCCCGGATGGGCGGAATGCCCCTTCACGACGACCGGACAGCCCGCCGCCAGCGCCGCCGCGGTGTCGCCGCCGGCGGTGGAAAAGGCGAGCGGGAAGTTGGAAGCGCCGAAGACGGCCACCGGGCCGATCGGATGCTGCATCATCCTGAGATCGGGGCGCGGCAACGGCCGGCGATCGGGCAGTGCCGCGTCGTGGCGGCGGTCGAGATGGTCGCCCTTGCGGATGTGGTCGGCGAACAGGCGGAGCTGACCGGTGGTGCGACCGCGCTCGCCTTCGAGCCGCGCCGTCGGCAGACCGGTCTCGGCAGTGCCGATGGCGGTGATCTCGGCCCCGCGCTTCTCGATCTCGTCGGCGATCCGCTCGAGGAAGGCGGCGCGCGCGGCGCGCGAGGTCTCGCCATAGCTCTCGAACGCCGCCTCGGCGGCGACGCAAGCCGCATCGACATGCGCCGGCGAGCCCATGGCGAAGTCCATCGGTGCACCCGAAGCGGGGGCGGAAGCGAAGGTGGTCTCGCCCGCGACCCATTCGCCGGCGATCAGGTGTTTTCCGCTGAGCATGAGTTCCTCTCGAAAGTCCTCAGGGGCGCTGGATGCCCGTGGTCGCGACGAAGACGGCGTAGACCGCATTGGTCGCGGTGACGAAGAGTCGGTTGCGGCGGGGGCCGCCGAAGGTGAGGTTCGACACCATCGACGGGAACCTGATCTTGCCGAGGGCGGTGCCGTCCGGGGCGAAACAGATCACGCCGTTCTGGCACGAGGTCCAGAGGTTGCCGTGGATGTCGAGGCGGAACCCGTCGGGAACGCCCGGATCGACTTCGCAGAACACCCGACCGCCGGTCAGCGTACCATCGTCGCCGACGTCGAACACGCGGATGTGGTGCGGGCCGTCGGGATCGTGACTGCGACCGCTGTCGGCGACGTAGAGCCGCTTCTCCTCGGCGTCGAAGCACAGTCCGTTGGGCTTGACGAAATCGTCGGCGACGATCCGGGTCTCGCCGGTCTCGGGATCGACGCGGAAGACGTAGTTACCGGCCTGTTCGCGCGGCGACTTGTAGCCCTCGTAGTCCGACAGGATGCCGTAGTCGGGATCGGTGAACCACACGCTGCCGTCCGACTTCACGACGACGTCGTTGGGCGAGTTGAGGCGCTTGCCGTCGTGGCGGTCGGCGATGGTGGTGATCGAGCCGTCGGGTTCGAGACGGATCACCCGGCGCCCGCCGTGCTCGCAGCTCACCAGCCGGCCCTGACGGTCGCGGGTGTTGCCGTTGACGAATTCGGTGCGGGCGCGGAACACGCTCACCCCCTGCCCTTCGATCCAGCGCAGCAGGCGCTGGTTGGGGATGTCGCTCCACACGAGAGCGCCGTGGTCGGCGAACCAGACGGGGCCTTCGGCCCAGCGGCAACCGTCGTAGAGGAGTTCGATATCGGCGATGGGCACCGTCAGGTCGTAGAACCTGCGATCGTAATATTCGTAGCTGTCGCCGACCATGGCCATGGCGCGTCTCCTATCGTTGCGGCTCGTCGCCACCGGCCGTGGTGATGACCGCGATGATGATCACACCGGTGAGGATCAGTCGGATGCCGGCGCTGGCACCGAAGGTGTTGAGCATGGTGACCAGCAGGAACAGGAACATCGCCGCGCCCCAGATGCCGGGAATGTTGGCGCGGCCGCCGGCCACCGAGGTGCCGCCGATGACCACCACGGCGATCGAGGCGAGCAGGTATTCCTGGCCCATGTTCAGCGAGGCGCCGCCTGAGAAACCGGCGAGCAGGTAGCCGGTGAGGGACGCCAGTACGGCGCTCAATGTGTAGGTGAGGAAGCGGACCCGCTCGACCCGGATGCCGGCCAGCCGCGCCGCGCGCATGTTCTGGCCGATGGCCATCACCGACCGCCCGTAGAGGGTGCGGTGGAGCAGGACGCTCATCGCCATCGCGAACAGGATGACGACCAACGCGAGGATCGGCAGACCCCAGACCTGTGCGGTGGTGAAATCGGCCAGAAGCGGCGGCGGCTTGATCTTGAGACCGCGGCCGTAGGCGATGGCGGTCGACAGCACCAGGAAGCTCGACGACAACGTCGCGATGATCGGCGGGATCCGCAGGATGCGGATCAGCAGGTAGTTGAAGATGCCGACGGCGAGACCACAGGCCAACGCGATCACCAGGCCGACGACGAGCAGATCGTCGGAACCCTCCATCACCTTCATCGCCACCACCCCGGCGAGCGAGATGGTCGAGGGGATCGACAGGTCGACATTACCGGGGCCGGTGGTGATCACGAACATCTGGCCGATGCCGACGATCACCGTGAAGGTGGCGAAGGACAACGCCGCGGTCAGCACCTGGGCGCCCCCGGTGCCGCCGCTGTGGATCGTGGTCGCCAGCCACACCAGCGTCATGCCGAGGTAGGACCAGATCCAGGGTTTCGCGGAGAGGCGGCGGATCGCGGGCATCATGGCTCAGACCTCCCGCCGCTTGATGAGGGCCCGCAGCGCGAGAACGACGATCAGCACGGCGCCCTGGGCTCCGATCTGCCAGTCGGGCGAGATCTTCAGGAAGATCAGGAACGAGCCGGTCAAGGTCAGGGTGAGCGCTCCCACCACGGCGCCGAAGGGCGAGACCCGTCCGCCGACGAACTCGCCGCCGCCCAGGATCACGCCGGCGATGGCGTAGAGCGTGTAGCGATCGGCGATGTGGGCGTCGGCGGCCGAGGTGAGCCCGATCAGCGACAGGCCGGAGAGGACGCCGAAGAACCCGGCGGCGGAATACATGATCACCTTGATCTTGAGCAGCGACCAACCGGCACGGCTCACCGCGCGCGGATTGCCGCCGGCGCCGCGCAACACCGCGCCGTAGCTCGACATCATCAGGAATACGTGGACGACGATGCCGATCACCAGCGCCGCCACCACCGGGAACGGCACCCACGGCGTCTTCAGCCCCATGATCGCCTTGACCCACCCCGGGGCCGAGCCGCCGGGGGTGGGCAAGATCAACACGGCGACGCCCAGCCAGACGAAGGACATGCCGAGCGTGACCACGATGCTCGGCAGGTTGCGCCAATGGACGAGCGCCCCCAACGCCCCGTAGGCGGCGATCGCGGCGAGGAGCGCCAGGGCCCCGAGCAGCGGCGTCGAGGCGACCAACGTCGCGCCGATGGTGGCGGTGAGGCCGACGAAGGCGCCGATCGACAGGTCGAGGTCGTTGACCGTGATGATGAACATCTGCGCGATGGTCGCCAGCGCGATCGGCACCGCGTATTGCAGCATCAGGTTGAGCCCGAAATAACTCATCGCCCGAGGTTGGACGTAGAAGATCGCCGCCAGCAGGATCGCGAACGAGGCCCCCGGCAGGGCCGCACGCAGGAACTTCGGCGACGTCACGGCGGTGAGCATGGTCACGCGCTCTCCTTGAACGAGCACTGCAGGATCTTCTCTTCGGAAAGATCGGCGCGAGCGATGTCGGCGACGATGACACCGTCGCGGAACACGTAGGTGTGGTCGCAGTTCTTCAACTCGTCGGTCTCGGTCGTGTACCAGAGGAAGGTTCGGCCCTTCTCGGCCTCGTCGCGGATCAGGTCGTAGACTTCGAGCTTGGTACCGACGTCGACACCGCGCATCGGATCGTCCATCAGGATGATCTCGGCGTCGGAGGCGAGCGCGCGGGCGAACAGCGCCTTCTGCTGATTGCCGCCCGAGAGCGACAGGATGGCGTTGTTCATGTCCGGCGTCTTGATGCCGATGCGGCGCTTCCACTCCTCGCCCAGAGCCGCCTCGGCCGACGCGTCGATGAGGCCGTGGCGACGCATGCCGGCGAGCGAGCGCACACCGATGTTCTGGGCGATCGACCAGAGATGGAACACGCCTTCGGTCTGCCGGTCGCCGGCGACCAGCGCCACCGGGCCGTCGACCCGGGTCGAACCGCGGTGTTTTCCGGCGGCGTCGAAGATCTTCATCAGCATGGCCGTCTGGCCGTGACCGGCGAGGCCGGCCAGACCGATGATCTCGCCGCGATGCGCCCGCAGGTCCACGGCGTCGCGGTCGCTCGACCGAGCCTCGACCACCAGAGGCGTGGCTCCGCGCTGGCGTTCGTGTGCCTCGTGCACCTTGATCGCGGTCATCTCGACCACGTTGCCCATCGCCCGGACGAGGCTGTCGCGATCGAATTCCTCGGTCTTCTTCGCGGCGACCACGGCGCCGTCCTTCATCACCACGATGCGGTCGGAGGTGTCGAGGATTTCGCGCAGAAGGTGGGTGATGAGAATGCAGCTCATGCCGCCGCCGACCACCTTGCGCACGTAGTCGAGCAACTGGCGGGCGGTGAACGCATCGAGCGACGACGTCGGCTCGTCGAGGATGACGAGATCGAGCGGCGCGTCGGAAATGGTGAAGGCGCGGGCGATCTCGACCATCTGGCGTTTGCCGATCGACAGGTCGCCGACCACGTCGTCGGCCGATATCCCGTGACCGGGAAAGATCTCGTCCAATTTCGCCCCGATCAAGGCCCGGGCGCGGCGCTTCCACCCGAAGCCCTGGAGCGACGGGTGGAAGATGCGCGCGTTCTCGGCGACCGTCAGGTTGGGACAGAGCGACAGCTCCTGGAACACGCACCGGATGCCGGCTGCGTTGGCGCCGGCCACTCCGTAGCGTGCGGTCACGTCCTCACCGCGGACCGACATGGTCCCGGAACTCGGCGTGAGCGTACCGGCGAGCACGTGCATCAGCGTGGACTTGCCGGCGCCGTTGTGCCCGACGAGGCCGAGGCACTCGCCCGCCTCGACGCGCAGATCCACCCCGTTCAGCGCCTTCACCGCACCGAAGTGCTTGGCGACCTTCTCCAGGGCGACGATGGTACGCGTCGATTCGGTCATGTCCCGGCCCCTGCCGTCTTCGTCTCACTTGCCGGCGGCGACGGCCTTCGCATCGTCGAGAGTGTACTCGACGTTGGCGACACTGCCCTTCTCGGTCGTGGCGAGCGACTTCTCCAGGGTGTCCTGGTTGATCTGCAGGAACGGCACGGTCAGGTCCTTCGGCACCTGCTTGCCGTCGAGGATCATCTGGGCGACCCAGAAGGCGAGCGTGGAGACGCCGGGCGCGATCGAGACCGACATGGTCTCGTAGCCGTTGGCGGTCTTCTGTTCCTTCCACCACTGCAGTTCGTCGTAGCGGTTGCCGAGCGTGATCAGCGGGGTCGGACGACCGGCGGCGGCGAAGGCGCGGGCGGCGCCGTAGCCGTCACCGCCCTGGGTCACGACGCCGGCGATCTGCGGCAGCGACGGCAGAACACCGGCCACCGCCTTCTGCGCCACGTCCTGGGCCCAGTCGCCGTGCACGGAGCTGACGATCTTGAACTGCGGGTTCTTGGCGACGCCCTCGTGGATGCCGCCACTGATCGCGTCGTCGACGAAGACGCCGGCGAGGCCGCGGATCTCGAGCAGGTTGCCACCCTTGGGCAGGCGACCGGCCATGTAATCGACCTGGATGCTGCCCATCTTCTTGAAGTCGACGGCGATGCGGTAGGCGCAGGGTTCGTTGACGATACCGTCGAACGAGACGACCACGATACCGGCGTCACAGGCCTGCTTGACCACGCCGTTCAGCGCGGTCGGCGAGGCGGCGTTGACGACGATGGCGTTGTAGCCCTGCAGGATCAGGTTCTGGATCTGCGCGGCCTGCTCGGTCACCTGGTTCTCGGCGGTGGTGAAGGCGGGCGCCTCGGCGACGATGCCGTCGGCGACGGCCTTCTTGGTGATCTTGTCCCAGCTCTTGAGCATCGCCTGACGCCAGCTGTTACCGGCGTAGTTGTTGGACAAGGCGATGCGCATCTTCGAGGTTTCGGCCATGGCCGCGCCGGCACCGACAGTCACGGCGAGAAGGCTCGCCCCCATCAGTCTGAACATCGACATCTCGTTCCTCCATCTGTGATGTACGTCGTTATCGGCCTTCCCCCGGGGCGGCTTTCCGAGCGGCCCGGGACACTCCTCGCGGTGGCGGTCAGGAAAGATCCGCCGAGTGTTCCTCTTCGAGCGACCCGACCACGGCCTCGACGTCTTCGCGGGCGCTGACGAGCAGGATCGACATCGCGGTCTGGGCTTCCGCCGCCTCGCCGCGCAGAATGTGGTCGCAGACCGCCTGATGCAGCGGCACCGAGGCGGCGCGCGCGCCCGGCCGGCGCGACGAGATCCGGAAGCTGCGGGACAACAACACGCCGGTGACGTGCCACAGCGAGCTCAGAAGCTCGTTGCCGGAGGCGCGCAGAATGGCGGCATGAAAATCGAGGTCGGCCGCCATGTTCTCCCGAGTCATCGGTTCGATCTCGGCCATCCGGGCCATCGCCTCGCGCATCTCTTCGAGCGGTCGCGCGAGCCGCTTCTGCGCCGCCAGACGCGCCGCCGCCGGCTCGATGATCAGGCGAAATTCGAACAGGGCATCGGTGAAGGCCCCGGTGGGCTCCTGCTCGTAGGCCCAGAGCAGAACGTCGGGGTCGAGCATGTTCCAGTCGCCACGGGCGCGGACCCGCGTGCCCACCTTCGGGCGCGATTCGAGCAGTCCCTTGGCCGAGAGCAGCTTGATGGCTTCGCGATAGGCGGTCCGGCTCACCGCGAGGTCGACGCTCGCCACCTCCTCGGTGGAGAGGACCTCGCCTTCGGCGATCTCGCCGGCGACGATCCGGCGGCCCAGCTTCCGGGCGACCCGGCCGTGCAGGCTGCGGCGCGGCACCGTGCTCCTGTCGAGATCGGCTTCGAGCAGACCCATCCCCGTTTCCTCGTTCCGAGGCCCGGTTTCGGCGAGCCCCGATTGTTTTGCCAATACTCATACAATATGAGATCGTGATTGGTATACCATTTTTTTCGGGAACCTGCCATCATGCCGAACGCGGTGCCGCTCGGGGCCGGCGGAGCGCTTCGGGGAGACGACGGAAATGCCATCGTGGATCGATCGGAACGAACGGAACGGCACCTTCGTCGGGCGGGTCTGGAACCCGGAGGCGCAGGGACCGAGCGTGGTGACGCTGCGGGGCGACCAGGTGGTCGAGATCACCGCCCGCGCGGCTCCGCTGGTGCGCGACATCTGCGAGATGGACGATCCGGCGGGCTACGTGCGCAGCGCCGAGGGTACGGTGCTCGGCGACATCGACCGCATCGCCGAGGCCCCGGTGGGCGACCCGACTCGCCTGCATTTCCTCGCGCCGAACGATCTCCAGGCGGTGAAGGCGTGCGGCGTGACCTTCGCCCGATCGATGGTCGAGCGGGTGATCGAGGAGAAGGCGGCGGGCGACCCGTTGCGCGCCGAAGCGATCCGGAGCCGGGTCGGCACGGTCATCGGCGACAGCCTGCGCAACATCCGGGCGGGCTCGCCGGAGGCGGCTCGGGTGAAACAGGTGCTGATCGCCGAAGGTCTCTGGTCGCAGTACCTCGAGGTGGGCATCGGCCCGGATGCCGAAGTCTTCTCCAAGGCGCAGGTGCTCTCCGCGGTCGGCCCCGGCGCCGAGGTTGGGCTGCACCCGATCTCGTCGTGGAACAATCCCGAGCCGGAGATCGTGCTGACGGTGTCGTCCAAGGGGCGAATCGTCGGCGCCGCGCTCGGCAACGACGTGAACCTGCGTGACGTCGAGGGCCGCTCGGCGTTGCTGCTCGGCAAGGCCAAGGACAACAACGCCTCCTGCGCCATCGGTCCGATGATCCGGCTGTTCGATGCGACCTGGACGCTCGACGACGTCCGCGCCGCCGAGCTCGACCTGCGCGTCGAAGGCGAAGACGGCTACGTGCTCGACGGGGCGAGTTCGATGCGCGAGATCAGCCGCGACCCTCAGGCCCTCGTCGACCAGACCGTCGGCCGCCATCACCAGTATCCGGACGGCCTCATGCTCTTCCTCGGCACGCTGTTCGCGCCGACGCAGGATCGCGACGCGCCGGGCGAGGGGTTCACCCACAAGCTCGGAGACCGCGTCACCATCTCGTCGGCCGGCCTCGGCCGGTTGGTCAACACGGTGCGCCTGTCCACCGAATGCGCCCCCTGGACCTTCGGTGTGCGGGCGCTGATGGCCAATCTCGCCGCGCGCGGGCTGCTCTAGGCCCGTCGCGAGCGCATTCCGCAGCCGGGTCGAACGTCCCGACCCCGACACTCCGGACCGGGCGCGCCACGGCGCGTCCCGGCCCTCACCACGAAAGGCGAGACCCGTGCGAACCCCTCTCACCGGCATCCTTCCCGTCGCGCCGACGCCCTTCCATGCGGACGGCCGCGTCGACGAAGCGGGTATGCGCCGGGTCCTCGACCTGATGATCGACCAGGGTGTCGACGCGATCTGCGTCCTCGCCAACTACTCCGAGCAGTTCGTGCTGTCGGACGAGGAGCGTGCGATGCTGACGCGGCTCTGCCTCGAACACGTCGCCGGGCGAAAGCCGGTGATCGTCACCGTCAGCCATTTCTCGACCGCCATCGTCGTGGCCCGCGCCAAGGCGGCCGAGGCGATGGGCGCGAGCATGGTGATGATGATGCCGCCCTATCACGGCGTCGGCCTGGTGCCGGCCGAACAGGGGATCTTCGAGCATTTCCGAGCGGTGTCGGATGCGATCTCGATCCCGATCATGGTGCAGGATGCGCCGATCTCGGGCGCGAACCTGTCGGTGCCGCTGCTCGCCCGGATGGCGCGCGAGATCGAGAACGTCGGCTACTTCAAGATCGAGACCCCTTTCGCGGCGGACAAGTTGGCGGCGCTGATCGAAGTCGGGGGCGAGGCGATCCTCGGCCCCTTCGACGGCGAAGAAGCGGTCACGCTCCTGGCCGATCTCGATGCCGGCGCCACCGGGACGATGACCTCCGGTCTCTTCCCCGAAGCGATCCGTCCGATCATCGTGGCGCATCGCGCCGGCGACATGGCGGCCGCGCTGGAGCAGTGGCGGCGCTGCCTGCCGCTGATCAATCACGAGAACAGGCAATGCGGGCTGCGCGCCTGCAAGACCGTCTATGCCGCCGGCGGGGTGATCGCCAGCGACCACGTGCGCCACCCGCTGAAGCCGATGTCGGAGCGCACGCGCGCTCGGCTGCTCCAGCTCGCGACGGAGTTGGACATCCTCGCCCTGCGCTGGGGCAAGTGATCGAAGGGGCCGTCGGTGTTCGTGGCCGGCTGCCCGGCCGACCGACCGCCGTCTCGCGCCCCCTCCCCCTCGGTCGATGACGCGACGTCGGTGCCGGACGCGCCGGTCACGACGGGAAACGACCGGAGTCGATCGCGAGATCGGCCCCGGCCGCACTCCGTCGTCGTCCGGCGCGTGGCACGACTCGCCCGTCGTCCGGCGGCTCAGTGATTGTCGCGCGGCAGATCGCGGGCGACGCCGTGGTAGCAGGTGGCGAGTTCGAGACAGCCGCCGTCGGCGAGCTGGCCGACGTGCTGGCGGTAGATCTCCTGCCACGGCGTCTGGTTGTGCAGCGCCGGCGGGGTCCACGCGGCCTTGCGTGCGGCCCATTCGTCTTCGGGCACGAGTGCATTCAGCGTGAAGGCGTTCAAGTCGAGCAGCACCTTGTCGCCGGTCTTCAGAAACGCGAGGCCGCCGCCCACGACACTTTCCGGCGAGGCGTTGAGGATCGAGGGGCTTTCGGAGGTCCCCGATTGGCGCCCGTCGCCCACCGTCGGCAGATGCGCGATGCCGCGCTTGAGCAGGTCGTCCGGCGGCTGCATGTTCACCACCTCGGCCGAGCCCGGATAGCCGACGACGCCGACGCCGCGGATGAACAGGATCGTGTCCTCGTCGATCTTCAGCGCCGGATCGTTGATCGAGGCGTGGTAGTCCTCCGGCCCTTCGAACACGACGGCGCGCGCTTCGAACGTGTTCTCCGCGCCGGGGCGCGACAGGAAGCGGGCGCGGAAGTCGGCCGAGATCACCGAGGTCTTCATCAGCGCCGTGTCGAACAGATTGCCCGAGAGAACCAGGAAGCCGGCGTTCTCGCGCATCGGCGCGTCGTAGCTCTTGATCACCTCGGTGTCGCGCGATCGCCAGTCACCGATCGTTTCGTCGACGGTCTTGCCGGTCACCGTCATGGCATTCAGATGCAGCCGTCCGGCAGATTTCAACTCGCCCATGATCGCCGGGACGCCGCCGGCCCGATAGAAGGCCTCGCCGAGGTATTTGCCCGCCGGCTGGATGTTGGCGAGCAGCGGAACGTCGTAGCCGACCGTCTGCCAGTCCCGAACGTCGAGTTCGATCCCGGCATGGCGCGCCACCGCCTGCAGATGCGGCGGAGCGTTGGTCGAGCCGCCGATCGCCGAGTTCACCCGGATCGCGTTCTCGAAAGATTCGCGCGTGAGGATGTCGGAGGGCTTGAGGTCCTCGTAGACCATCTGCACCGCCCGCTTGCCGGTCTGGTAGGCCATCGCCATGCGCTCGCGGAACGGCGCCGGGATGGCCGAGCAGCCGGGCAGGCTCATGCCGAGCGCCTCGGCCATGGCGTTCATCGTGCTCGCCGTGCCCATGGTGTTGCAGTGGCCGAGCGAGGGCGCGGCCGCGGTCACCCGCGACATGAACTCCTCGTAGTCGATCACCCCTTCGGCGAGCAGCCGACGGCTCTCCCAGACGATGGTGCCGGACCCGACGAGCGTTCCGTCCCACCAACCGTCGAGCATCGGCCCGCCGGAGAGCACGATCGCCGGAATGTCGACCGTCGCCGCCCCCATCAACATGGCCGGCGTGGTCTTGTCGCATCCGGTGGTGAGGACCACGCCGTCGATCGGATAGCCGTGCAGCACCTCGACCAGGCTCAGATAGGCGAGATTGCGGTCGAGCGCCGCGGTCGGCCGTTTGCCGGTCTCCTGGATCGGGTGCACCGGGAATTCGATCGGCACGCCTCCCCCGTCGCGGATGCCGGCCTTGATCCGATCGGTGAGGAACACGTGGATCTTGTTGCAGGGGCTGAGATCCGATCCGGTCTGGGCGATGCCGATGATCGGGCGGTCGCCCTGAAGCTCCTCGCGGGTGTATTCCTGGTTCAGATAGCGCTCGATGTAGAGCGCCGTCATTCCCGGGTTGTTGGGATTGTCGAACCACTCCTGGGATCGAAATCTCTTGTTGGCACGCGTATCGGTCATCGGCGCTTTCCCCGAGAGGGTCCGGCCACTGGTTTCGTGGCCCTGTTTTTTTGGTATACCAAATTCGACTTTGGTGGACCAGTGCGAATGTCGACGGCGAGCGGACGTGCTGCCGCACTCCACCGCTCGTCGACGACATTCGCCCGCGGCTCGTGGCGGACGGCGGTTCGGCTCGCGGTTCGACATGCGGCCGAGAGCGACCGCAGCGCACCGCGGCCGGTTCGCTTCACGGTTCCGGGGCCGGACGTGTCGTCGGCGCGCCTGCGACGAAGAACGAGGTCGGGTGGATCATCCGATGAACGGACGTGGTGCGTCGGCATCCGGCACGCAGCATCCGGTCCGTGTGGACGGCGACAGGGGAACGACACGTTGCCGCGCCCGTCTGGTCGGGGAAGACGGCGCTTCTCGACGGCGTCGCCCGCGACGACGGCACGAGCCCGGCGACCGCCTCATACCGAGTTCACGAAATTCGGACTCGTCCGAATTTCGTGAGTTGCGGCCCGACCGGCCGACGCCCGTTCGGGCTCGCCTTCGCGGATGAAGTTCCGAACAGGTCGGAACTTCATCCGCTCGGTATCACGAGCCGCGCAACGCGTCGGCGTAGCCGGGGTCGATCTCGCGATCGAAGGGGGCCGAGACCCTTGCCCGGACGCCACACCACCGAGCGGGTCGTCTTGTTCTCGAAGGCCGGGCCGAGGGCGACGACGCTCGCCGTTCGGGACGGACCTCGACGGTCTTCGAGGCCGTGGCCAGTTCGCCGCCGTGGAACTTCTCCTCGAGATGCGTCGTCACGATGATCGGCCCGGCCGTTCCGGTGACGAAGGTGTAGATCCGTGGATCGGCCGTCGGACCGGCACTCGCCACCTCGCCGGGCTGCTGAGCGAAGAATGAAGTTGATCTGGTCGGCATCCGCGGTCGCGCGATCCACGATGAAGCCGGCCGGCACCGCATCACGAGCACGAAGTCGTTCATCCATGGTGCCGATTCCTTGCCGAAGCAGCGCTGATCGGAGCCGCGAACTTCATCGAAAGTGCCGCAGACCCGAGAGTGCTCGCCGACCGACACCAAGACCCATGAAAAACGGAAGCCGGCGATCACGGGGCAATTCCCGGTGACGCGCGACCGGGTGGCGCGGCGCGATGACGGTCGACGACGGATCGTGCCGCACGGCGCGCCCAATTCGGACATTCGCCTCGCGTCGCCCCCGATCGCATGCCGCGGCGCATCCGAGCGACATCAAACCTTCAACGGAACTTCCTAGGTCTCGACGATCGACGCCGACCGGAGGCAGGGAAGATGTCCGACGTCCGTATCGAAGGGCTGAGCAAGGCCTTCGGTGATCAGCGTGCCGTGGATGCGATCGATTTCGAGGTCGCATCGGGCGAACTCTGCGTGCTGCTCGGCCCCTCCGGATGCGGCAAGTCGACGACGCTGCGGCTGGTGGCCGGACTGGAGGAGCCGAGCGACGGCCGCATCCTCGTCGACGGCGTCGACGTCGCCCACAAGGCGCCGAAGGACCGGCGCATCTCGATGGTCTTCCAGTCCTACGCGCTGTTTCCCCATCTCTCGGTCGCCAAGAACATCGTCTTCGGCCTCGAGGTGCGCGGGGTGGCGAAGGCGGTCCGCGCCGAGCGCCTCGCGCGCGTCGCCGCGATGACCGGCCTCGCGCCCTATCTCGATCGCAAACCGTCGCAACTCTCCGGCGGCCAACGCCAGCGCGTCGCACTGGCCCGCGCCATCGCCGGCGAGCAACCGATCTGCCTGATGGACGAGCCGCTCTCCAACCTCGACGCCAAGCTCCGGGCCGAGATGCGGCTGGAGATCCGCGCGCTGCAGCAGCGCCTCGGCATGACCATGCTCTATGTCACGCACGACCAGATCGAGGCCATGACCATGGCCGATCGCGTCGTGCTGATGAATGAAGGTCGGATCGAGCAACAAGGCGCTCCGGCAGAGCTCTACGAGCGGCCGGCGACCACTTTCGCGGCCCGCTTCATCGGCGCACCGGCGATGAATCTGGTGCCGCTCGAAACCTCCGCGGGTCCGGTTCTCGCCGGGGTCCGCGCCGAGCACGTCGAACTGGTCGAGGTCGGTGCCGGCCGGGTCGCCGGGCGGGTCAAAGCGCTCGAGTACCACGGCGCCGACACGGTCGTCGCCGTCGACACCGAACATGGCGGCGACTTCGCCGTACGCCGGCCCGGCCGGGTCCGTGCCGCCGTCGGGGAGACGGTGGCGCTCGCCTGGAACCCCACCCACGAACATCGCTTCGATCCCACCACCGGTCGCCGCCTCGGCGCGATCGCGTCCTCTCCGTCGAACAGTGAGCCCGTCAGATCATGAAGCCCACGCGTCGCACGTTTCTCGCCGCCTCGTTCCTCGCCGGTTCCCTCCTCGCCGGCATGGCCCCGGCCGCCGCGGAGACGAAGATCACCTTCTACTACCCGGTCGCGGTCGGCGGTCCGGTGACCAAGATCGTCGACGGTCTGGTCGCCGGCTTCGAGAAGGATCACCCGGGGGTGAAGGTCGAGGCGGTCTATTCCGGCTCCTACCAGGACACCACCGCCAAGATCCTGACCGCGGTGAAGGGCGGCAACGCCCCGAACGTCGCGGTGGCGCTCTCCACCGACATGTTCACCTTCATCGACGAGGACGCGATCCTGCCCTTCGACGACGCGGCGGGGAAGGACGCGAAGGCGTGGTTCGACGGCTTCTATCCGAGCTTCATGGCCAACAGCCGCACCGGCGGCAAGACCTGGGGCATCCCGTTCCAGCGCTCGACCGTGGTCATGTACTACAACAAGGACGCCTTCGAGGAGGTCGGCCTCGACCCCGAGAAGGCGCCGGCGAGCTGGGACGAGATGCGTGAGGCGGCGAAGAAGCTGACCAAACGCGATGCGGCCGGCAACGTGACGCGCTGGGGCATCGAGATCCCCTCGTCCGGCTTCCCCTATTGGCTGTTCCAGGGGCTCACCACCGAGAACGGCGCCATCCTGATGAACGAGGCCGGCAACAAGGTCGCCTACGACGACCCGAAGGTGGTCGAGGCGCTGCAATACTGGGTCGACCTCTCGACCAGGGACAAGGTCCACCCCACCGGCATCGTCGAATGGGGCACCACGCCCAAGGACTTCCTCGAGGGGAAGACCGCGATGATGTGGCAGACCACCGGCAACCTCACCAACGTCCGCAAGAACGCGTCGTTCCGCTTCGGCGTCGCCATGCTGCCGGCCAAGGTGCGTCGCGGCTCGCCGACCGGCGGCGGCAACTTCTATCTGTTCAAGGGCTCGAGCCCGGAGCAGCAGAAGGCCGTGGTCGACTTCGTGAAGTGGATGACGACGCCGGAGCGCGCCGCCGACTGGTCGATCGCCACCGGCTACGTCGCCACCTCGCCGACCGCCTGGGCGACCGACAAGATGAAGGCCCACGTCGCCGACTTCCCCGCCGCGGCGGTCGCCCGTGACCAGCTCGAGCATGCCGTCGCCGAGCTCTCGACCCACGACAACCAGCGCGTCACCAAGGCCTTCAACGACGGCCTCCAGGCGGCGCTGACCGGCTCGAAGTCCCCGGCCCAGGCGATGAAGGACGCCCAGGCCGAGGCCGATCGCATCCTCGCCGCCTACCGCTGATCCGGACCCCGCGGCCCGGCGTCCGCGCCGGGTCGCCCGACACTCCGTCTTCCCCCCTCTCCGGAAGGAGTTCACAGATGTCGCACCTCACCCGTCGCGGCCTCGCCGCCGCTTGCCTCGCCTTGTCGCTCTCCGCGATCCCGGCCTCGGCCGCCGATCTCGAGCTTCGCTTCTTCTACCCGATCGCCGTGTCGGGCCCGATCACCAAGCTGGTCGACGAGATGGCGGCGGAGTTCTCCAAGGCCCATCCCGGCGTCACGGTGAAGCCGATCTACGCCGGCGACTACGTCCAGACCATCGGCAAGGCGCTGACCGCGATCAAGGGCGGCGACGTCCCCGACATGGCGATCCTGCTCGCCGCCGACATCATCACCCTGACCGACGAGGACGCGGTGGTGGCGATGGACGACCTCGCCACCACGGCCGCCGACAAGGCCTGGCTCGCCGGCTTCTATCCGTCGTTCATGGAGAACGCCAAGCTCGGCGGCAAGACCTGGGCGGTGCCCTACCAGCGCTCCACCCCGGTGCTCTACTGGAACAAGGAGGCCTTCAAGGAGGCCGGTCTCGACCCCGACGTGGCGCCGCGGACCTGGGCGGAGATGCGCGACTTCGCCAAGAAGCTGACCGTCAAGGACGCGAGCGGCAACGTCACCCGTTGGGGCCTCGAGATCCCCTCGGACGGCAACACCTCGTGGCTCTTCACCGGCCTCGCCACCGCCAACGACGTGCGGCTGGTGAACGCCGAGGGCACCAAGACCAATTTCGCCGATCCCAAGGTGGTCGAGGCGCTGACCTTCTTCCGCGATCTCTCCACCGTCGACGGCGTCCAGCCGAAGGGCCTCACCTCCTGGGGTGCGGCGCCGCGCGACTTCCTCGAGAAGAAGATCGCGATGATCTGGACCACCACCGGCAACCTCTCCAACATCCGCAAGAACGCCTCGTTCCCGTTCGGCGTCGGCATGCTGCCGGCCAAGGCGCATTTCGGCGCACCGACCGGCGGCGGCAACTTCTACATCTTCAAGGGCACCTCGGCGGAACGCCGGAAGGCCGCCTTCGAGTTCGTCAAGTGGATGACGACGCCGGAGAACTCGGCCCGCTGGTCGATCGCCACCGGCTATGTCGCAACCTCGCCGGCGGCCTGGGCCACCGACGCGATGAAGGCCCATGTCGCCGACTTCCCGCAGGCGGCGGTGGCGCGTGACCAGCTGCAGCACGCGGTTTCCGAGATCACCGTGCACGAAGGCCAGCGCGTCATGAAGGTCTTCAACGACAATCTCCAGGCGGCGCTGGTCGAGACCAAGACGCCGGAGACCGCGATGAAGGACGCCCAGGCCGAGGCCGAGCGCATCCTCGCCGCCTACCGCTGAGACCGAAGCGAACCGGCGAGACGCGACCCTCCGGTCGCGTCTCGCCCGCCGCACGAACCGAAAGGCGACATCGCCGATGCGGGCACCCAGCCGTTCCGACATGCCGGAAACCGGACGGTCCTTCGGACCCTTCCGCTCGCCGCGCCTGCGCACCGTCGAGGCCTGGCTGCTGCTGCTGCCTTCGGTCGTCCTCTTCGCCGCCTTCACCCACCTGCCCTTCGTCCGCACCTTCGTCGACGCCTTCTTCTCGACGCCGAAGGGCAGGCGGCCGTCGCATTTCGTCGGCCTCGACAACTGGTCCGACCTCGCCCACGACCCGATCTTCTGGAAGGTTCTGATCAACAACACCTGGTATGCGCTCGGCACCATCCCGCTGTCGGTCGGCATCGCACTGGTCATGGCGCTGTGGGTGAACGGTCGGATCCCCGGCCGCGGCCTCCTCCGCATGGCCTATTTCACCCCGACGGTGCTGCCGATGATCGCGGTCGCCGACATCTGGCTGTTCTTCTACACCCCCGACTACGGCCTCTTCGACCAGATCCGCGGGCTCTTCGGCTTCGCCGCCACCAATCGGCTCGGCGACCCGTCCTCGGCGCTCGTCGCCGTCATGGTGGTGGCGGTGTGGAAGGAGGCGGGGTTCTTCATGATCTTCTATCTCGCCGCGCTCCAGCAGATCCCGCCCGATCTGCGCGACGCCGCGGCGATCGAGGGGGCGTCGCGCTTCGCCTTCTTCCGCCGGGTGATCTGGCCGCTTCTGATGCCGGTGACGCTCTTCGTCCTGGTCAACGCGGTGATCAACGCCTTCCGTACCGTCGACCACATCTTCATGATGACCGGCGGTGGACCGGACAACGCCACCAATCTGCTGCTCTTCCGGCTCTACGAACTCGGCTTCAAGTTCTGGGACCAGGGTCAGGCCTCGGCGCTGACGGTCGTCCTCATCGCGGTGCTGTCGACGCTGGCGCTCGTCCAGTTCCTCATCGCCGGGCGGGGAGTGCACTATCGATGAACCGCCGCACCCACCCCCTCGTCGCGGCTATCGAAACGGCGTTCGCCTGGGCTCTCGGCCTCGCCTGGCTGGCGCCGCTCCTCTACGCGGTGTGGACGGCGTTCCACCCACCGGCCTTCGCCACCCGGTTCGATCTCGGGGCGCCCTTGACCCTCGAGAATTTCCACCGCGCCTGGGAAGCGGCACCGTTCGCGCGCTATTTCCTCAACACGGTGGTGATCGTCGCACTGATCGTCGCTTCGCAGATCGTGCTCGGCACGCTCGCCGCCTTCGCGCTCGCCCGCTTCACCTTCCGTGGCCGCGACCTGCTCTTCGCCGTCATCCTGCTGCAACTGATGATCGCGCCGGAGATCCTGGCGGTCGCCAACTACCGCACCATGAAGGCGCTCGGTGCGGTCGACACCATCTGGGGCATCGTCCTGCCCTATCTCACCTCGGCCTTCGGCATCTTCCTGCTGCGCCAGACCTTCCGCACCGTGCCGCAGGATCTCGAGGACGCCGCGCGGATCGAAGGATGCGGCACGCTCGGCGTGCTCTGGCGGGTCTACGTGCCCGCCGCCCGGCCGGTCCATCTCGCCTACGGTCTCGTCCAGGCGAGCTGGCACTGGAACAACTTCCTGTGGCCGCTGATCATCACCAACTCGGTCGAGAACCGGCCGCTCACCGTCGGCCTGTCGGTCTTCGCCTCGGTCGATCAGGGCATCGACTGGTCGGTGATCACCGCCGCGACGTTGATGACCTCGGCGCCGCTGTTGCTCGCGTTCCTGGTGTTCCAACGCCGCTTCGTCCAGTCGTTCATGAGCGCCGGTCTTCGCTGACGGCGAACAGGTCATCTTCGCCGAAACGTCATCGAACGGACGACGCACCGTCATACGGCCCGGCCAGTCTCGCCCCCGACTTGTCGACGAGGAGACGAGATGACGGCGATCGAGGCGACGGACGCGTACACGGGCCCCGCATCGCGTGCGGCGGTGATCGTGCGGCGCCACACCGGTCTCGCCTTGACGCTGCTCGCCCCGTCGCTGGTCTTCCTGGTGCTGTTCACCTACTGGCCGATCGTGCAGGTCGCGCTCGATGCGGCGACCCTCACCACCTTCGGCTCGAAATCGGTCAGCTACGGGTTCGGGAACTTCGCCCGGCTCTTCGGCGATCCGGCCTTCGCTCATGCGGTGTCCAACAATCTGATCTATGCCGTCGGTACGGTGGTGCCGTCGATCGCGCTGGCCTTGGCGCTCGCCCTCGGGCTCGAGGAGGCGACCGGCATCGCCACGACGATCCGCACGGTCGTCTTCTTTCCCGTACTGATCCCGCTGGTCGCCGCCGCGGCGCTCTTTCTCTTCGTCTTCCTGCCGGGTATCGGCCTGCTCGACCACCATCTGGCGAAACTCGGCGCGCCGCGCACCAACTGGCTCGGCGACCCCGACGTCGCGCTCTGGTCGTTGATCGGCCTCACGGTCTGGAAGAACGCCGCCTACTACATGCTGTTCTTCCTCGCCGGGCTGCAGTCGATCCCGGCCGATCTCTACGAGGCGTCGCGCATCGAGGGCGCCTCGGCGATGCAGCGTTTCGTCCGGGTGACGCTGCCGCTGCTCGGGCCGACCTTCGCCTTCGTCGTCGTCATCGCGCTGGTCAACGTCGTCACCCAGGTCGACCACGTCGTGGTGCTGACCAAGGGCGGGCCGTCCGACAGCACCAATCTGGTGCTCTACTACATCTACCAGCAGGCCCACGAGAACTACGACACCGGCAAGGCCGCCGCCGCCACGGTGGTGTCGCTCACCGCGCTCGCCGCGCTCTCGGTCCTGTCGCTGCGCACGCTCGAGCGTGCCGTCCACTACGAGACGTGACCATGGCCGCGTCCCGCTCTTCCGCCCGCCGGCTCGACCCCGCCCGTCTCCTCGGCATCGCCTTCCTCGCGATCGTTGCGCTCGTCTGGTCGACGCCGCTCGCCTGGATGATCGTCGCCTCGTTCCGGCCGCAGAGCTTCGGCGGGCTCGACATGGCGTCGCTCACGCCGAACTTCACGCCGACACTGGCCAACTGGCGCGAGGCGCTCGACAGCGCCGACTTCGCCCGCCTCTACCTCAACACCGCGATCGTCTGCCTCGGTATCCTGGGCGTACAGCTCGTCACCATCACGCTCGCCGGCTGGGCCTTCGCCCGGCTGGAGTTCCGCGGCCGCACGGTGCTGTTCTACGCCTTCCTGCTGCAGTTGATGCTGGTGCCGCCGATCCTCATCGTCCCCAATCTGGTGACGATCACCCGGCTCGGGCTCTACGACACGCTGACGGCGGTGATGGCGCCCTATTTCGCCTCCGCCTTCGGCGTCTTCCTGATGCGCCAGACCTTCCGCACCATCCCGCGCGACTACGAGGAGGCGGCGGTGGTGGAGGGGGCGGCGTGGTGGCAGGTGGTCGGCCGCGTCCTGGTGCCGCTCGCCCGGCCCGGTCTCGTCGCCTTCTCGATCGTCTCGGTCGTCGCCCATTGGAACGAGTTCCTGTGGCCGCTGATGGTCGTCTCCTCGACCGAGAACCAGACCCTCACCATCGGTCTCGCCTCCTTCACCCAAGGAGCGGAGAGCGCCTCGCAATGGGGCGTCATCGCGGCGGGGACCTTCCTCGTCGCGGCGCCGCTGATGACCGCCTTCGCGCTGTTCCAGCGGCAGTTCGTCAATTCCTTCCTCTTTTCCGGCGTCAAATAGGAGAACGACGATGCGTCCCCTGTCGAAGGTCGCGCTCGCGACCGCCTTCGCCCTCTCCCTCGGGCTCGGCTCGGCCGAAGCCGCCACCGAGATCGAGATGTTCTTCCCCGTCCCCGTCGAGGGCAAGCTCGCCAAGGAGATGCAGAACCTGATGGAGCGCTTCAACGCGGCCCATCCGGAGATCAGGGCGAAGGCCGTCTACACCGGCACCTACGACGAGACCAACCTCAAGACCCACGCCGCGATCAAGGCCGGCCGGCCGCCGGCGGCGGTGATCATGAGCGCCAACTTCGTGCTCGAGTATCAGATCGGCGACGAGATCGAGGCGCTCGATCCGCTGGTCGAGGCCGACGGCAAGACCGCGGACGAGTTCATGAACCGCTTCTGGCCGGCGCTTCACGGCAACGCCCGCTTCGCCGGCAAGATCTGGGCGGTGCCGTTCCACAACTCGACCCCGCTGCTCTACTACAACACCGACCACTTCAAGGAGGTCGGTCTCGACCCCGCCAAGCCGCCCAAGACCTGGGCCGAATGGGCCGACGCGGCGAAGAAGCTGACCAAGCGCGACGGTGACAAGACGGTGCGCTGGGGCCTGATGCTGCCGTCGAACTACGACTATCTCGGGTGGATCATGACGGCGCTCGACATGTCGAACGGCGGCCAGTACTACAACACCGAATACGGTGGCGAGGTCTATTACGACCAGCCGTCGATGCGCGGGGCGCTGACCTTCGTCGACAACCTCGTCCATCGGGACAAGGTGATGCCGGAGGGCGTCACCGACGGCAAGGTCGTGTCGACCGCCTTCTTCGCCGGCGAAGCTTCGATGGTGTCGCTGTCGACCGGTTCGCTCTCCTTCATCCGTGAGAACATGAAGCAGGGCTACGCCGTCGCCTTCGTGCCGGCCAACATCCGCAACGGCGTCGCCATCGGCGGCGCCTCGCTGATGATGCCGAAGGGCCTCACCGCCGAGCAGAAGAAGGCCTCCTGGACACTGATCAACTGGCTGACCAGCCCCGAGATCTCCGGCCACTGGAGCCGCTTCACCGGCTATTTCGCCCCCAACAAGGCGGCCTACGAACTGCCGGAGATGAAGAAATTCCTCTCCGAGAACCCGGACGCCGAGGTCGCCGTCGACCAGCTCGCCTACGCCCGCTCGTGGTTCGCCACCTATTCCACCGTCGCCGTGCGCAAGGCGCTCGAGGACGAGGTGCAGGCGGTGCTGTCGGGCAAGAAGAAGCCGCTCGAGGCGCTGAAGGCGGCGCAGGCCAAGGCCGAAGAGATCATGAGCCCTTATGTCGCCGCGACGGCGATGAACCTGCCGAAGTGATCGACGACGGCACATGCGACCATCGAACCCGCGGTCCTCCGGGAGCGCGGGTTCCCTTCCCTCCTCCTCGCAAGAGACCCATCGGATGATCCTCGCGCACCTCACGGACCTGCACATCCGCCCGACCGGCCTGCCGGCCTATCGCGTCGCCGAGACCAACAAGCTCTTCGCCCGGGCGATCGACGCGCTCCTGGCGCTGGAGCCGCGGCCCGACGCGGTGGTGATCACCGGCGATCTCACCGATTGCGGCCTCGTCGAGGAATACGAGGTGCTCGCCGCGCAATTGGCGCGCCTGCCGATGCCGGTCCATCTGGTGCTCGGCAACCACGATCGCCGCGAGGCCTTCCATGCGGTCTTCGGCGAAGCCGAGGGCGCGGCGCCGGGCTTCACCGGCTTCGACGTCGCCGTCGCCGGCGTGCGGGTGATCGGCATCGACACGGTCGTCCCCGGCGCCTCCTTCGGCATGCTGTGCGACGCCCGTCTCGACGACCTCGAAGCGCGTCTGGCCGCGCGACCCGAGGTCCCGACCCTCGTCGCCATGCATCATCCGCCGGCCGCCTGCGGCATCGGTCACATGGACCGCATCGCTTTGATGGACGGAGCCGAACGCCTCGCCGAGATCATCGCCCGACACCCCAACGTCGAGCGGATGCTCGCCGGCCACCACCATCGGCCGATCCAGTCGCGCTTCGCCGGGACGATCCTCCAGGTCGCGCCCTCGGTCGCTCATCAGGTGGTGCTCGATCTGTCGCAATACGGCCCGCCCGCCTTCGTCATGGAACCCGCCGCCTATCTCGTCCACGCCCTGGTCGACGGCGCGGTGGTCTCCCATCAGGCCTATGTCGAGCGCCACGACGGACCCTATCCCTTCGTGCTCGACGCCGACTATCCGGGTGCGGAGCAGGGGGCTTCGTGACGATCCGGCGAACTTCGTGAATGACATGGCGCATGGACCGCCGGTCCGTGTCGTGCTCGGGTGTGGGCGTCGCGGTCCCGAGATGGAATCCGGCTCGGCCAGAGGGGCAGTTGCCGGTCGAAGCGAGCGCCGACACGGTATTTACCGGATGAGGCGCGACCGCGGCTCATCGCCCGCAGAGGCGATCGCCGGACGGCGATCTCGGACGGCCGAGAAGCACGAGGGTGAACGACCGGAAGAAGACACCCTTCGCGGATGAATCTCCGACGGGTTCGGGTACGGAGGCCTGAAAGATGGACCAGAAAACGGACGTTCACTCGATGTCGCAGGGTCGTCGCGCCACCGGCGACGGCCGGAACATCTCCTGGCGCCGGACATGGCCGTTCGGTGCGGACGACGATTTCGTCGCCGATCTCCCCGGCGGCGGCTGGGCGCGGATCCGGCTGGTGCACGAGGTCACCGGCGACGACCACTGGGACTGGTCCTTCGTCGGCCGCCACATGGGGCGGGGCGCGGCGTCGAGCCGCGACGTCGCGGAATGGGATCTGGCTCGGCAGTTGTGAGCCGCGCGGCAGGCCGGGCGGATCACGCCGAACCGACGAAATCCCGACTCGTATCGACGTGGACTTCGCGAAGGCGCTCGCATCCGGTCCTCTCCCTCCGCGACAAGGGGGAGGGGACGTCGGAGCACCGGCCTTCGAAACAGAACCGCCTCCCGAGAGGGTCGGAACTTCGTACGACCGCCATCAGGTCTCGCCCCGGCGAACCTCAGCCGCCGTATTCGGCGAGAAACGCCTCGACCGCGAGTGCCCGGAAGTCGGGCAGCGCGGCGCGCAGGGTCTCGTGGTCCCAGTCCCACCACGCCAGTCGTTCGATGCGTCCGGCGACCGCCTCCGAGAACCGACGGCGGATCGGTTTCGCCGGGTTCCCCGCGACGATCGTGTAGGGGGCGACGTCCTTCGTCACCACCGCGCCACCGGCCACCACGGCCCCGGTGCCGATCGTCCGCCCGGCGAGAACGATCGCGCCGTGGCCGATCCAGACGTCGTGGCCGATCGTCACCGCGTGGTCGCGCCGCCAGTCGAAGAAGTCGTGGTCGTCGGCCTCGCCGTCGAAATAGGCGGAGGCGCGATAGGTGAAATGCGCCTGGGTGATCCGCTCCATCGGGTGATTGCCCGGATTGATGCGGGTGTGCGCCGCGATCGAGCAGAACTTGCCGAGCGTCGTGTAGATGATCTCGGCGTCCTGGACGACGTAGGAGTAGTCGCCGAAGGTCGACTCGGTGACGCGCGAGCGGGCGCCGACCTCGGTGTAGCGGCCGAACCGGCTGTCGGTGACGATGGCGGTCGGGTCGATGGTCGGGTCGACGGAGAGCTTCTTCATCGGTGGCATCCGGAGGCGCGTCAGGCGGCGAAGGGAAAGCGCTCCATCACCCGGAAGGGTGCGGCGCGATGGTCCTGCCGGAAAACGACGATGGCGTCGACGGCGAGCGGTCGGGCGACATCGCCGAGGAAGTCGGCGAGGCCGTCGCGCACGGCGCCGCGCCGGTCCTCGGGAAGCGACCCGGTCAGCGTCATGTGGAAGCGGAAGTTCTCGAACACCCAGGGGTAGCCCCAGCGGTCGACAGCGGCGACGTGGCGCGGGTCGTCGAGGCCGGCGACGCGGCGGGCGCGCTCCGCGTCCGACAAGGGCGCGCGAAAGGGTTCGAAAGCGACGACGCAGTCGGCGGCGAGCCCTTCGAGGTCGGCGTTCGAAGCATCGGGCGTGAGCGCCACGAAGGACTTCATCGCGCGGACCGAGAGATCCCCGACCGAGAAGCCGCGGCGTGTGGCGGCGAAGCCGCGCGCCGCATCGGTCAGCAGGATCTCGTCGGCGTCGTCGGCGAGTTCGAACGGCGCCTTCAGCGTCGCATGGAACCCGTAGCGGCGCGGCTCGGCGGTCAGATCGCGCCAGTCGTCGCGGTCGCAGGGCGTCACCGTCGGAAAGGCGAGGCTCTCGCCGGTCACCGCATCGCGACCGATCACCCGCGAGGCGGCGCGCCACAGCGGCGTCTCGGGGGCCGGCGCCAGATAGATCCCGTAGCGGGGTTTCGACATGGTCGCTCCTCAGGCGAGCGCGATCACGCCGAGGAAGGCGGAGATCGCTGTGTCGAGTTCGCCGCCGTTGTCGATCGTGGTGTCGGCGCTCGGCCGATTCCCCGGCTCGAAACGGCGGGCGAGGCGTTCCGTCCCGGCCCCGTCGCTCGGCCGAGCCCGGGCGGCGATGCGGCGGGCGAGAACGTCGGCGGGGGCCGTCACCTCGACCACCGTGACGTCCGGCCAACGACGCCGCGCATCGCCGACGACGGTGCGCGACACGTTGATCACCACGGTGCGGCCGACGGCCAGATCGGCCTCGACCGTCGAGGGAATACCATAGAGATGGCCGTGCGCCTCCCAGACCAGCGCGAAGCCGCCCCGCTCGACCACGGCGCGGAACCCGGCTTCGTCGGCGACGACGTTGTCCTCGGCTTCGCTCGCCGGCCGCGTCACCACCCGGCGGGGGAAGACGTAGCGTCCGTCGCCGGCGAGCGTGAGGCGCGCCGCTTCGATCAGGGTGTCCTTGCCGGCGCCCGAGGGGCCGACGACCAGCACCAGACGCCCCGGCAGGACATCGGTCGTGGTGACGGTCGCGCCGTCGACGAAGGAGGAGCCGAGCCGAGCCTCCATCACGACACCCGCCGGCCGAGGCGGAAGACCTCGCGCACCACCGGATGGCCGTCGACCAGCCGAACACGAACGATGTCGCCGCGTTTACCGGTGGCGATCTCGCCGCGGTCGGTCATGCCGGTCGCTTCCGCCGGGTTCTTGGTGACGGTGCGGATGGCGCCGGGCAAGCCGCCGATCGCCGCGACGTCGGCGATGCCGAAGGCGCCCTCGATCAGGCTCACCGGCACGTAGTCGGAGGAGAGGATGTCGAGGACACCGGCTTGCGCCAGCTCGCGGGCCGAGACGTTGCCGGAATGCGAGCCGCCGCGCACCACGTTGGGCGCCCCCATCAACACGGCGAGGCCGTTGGCATGCGACGCGCGCGCCGCCTCGACCGTGGTCGGGAACTCGGCGACGGCGACCCGATCGGCGGCGGACTCGACGACGTGGTCGACGGTGGTGTCGTCGTGGCTGGCCAGCGCGACGCCACGATCGTGGCCGATGTCGACGAGAGCACGGCGATGGGGAAGCGCGTTGCGGTCGTGCAGCGCCTTGCGGGCGGCGAAGAAGGCGTCGAGTTCGGCTTCGTTCATCCCCTTCTTCTTGCCGCGGTAGTAGTCGCGCAGCTTCTCCTCGTCGCGGAACTGGCGCTGGCCGGGGGTATGGTCCATCAGCGACATCAGGCGGACGTCGAAACGGGCGAGATAGTCGCGGGTCTGCTCGAGCACGTCGTCGGAGCAGATCTCGCAGCGCAGGTGAGTGTGGTGGTCGACGCGCAGGAGGCCGGTGGTCTTGGCGCGTTCGATGGCGTCGCCCAGCGCGAAGAGCCGCGCGCCGAGCGACACGCTGTCGCCGTCCGAGCCGGCGCGCAGGCTGTCGAAGACGGTGGTGATGCCGGCCGCCGCGATCTGCGCGTCATAGGCGAAGACCGCCGAGAACGGTTCCCAGAACACCTTCGGCCGCGGCGAATAGTGCGGTTCGAGATGGTCGGTGTGGAGTTCGACCAGACCGGGGACGAGGAGATCGTCACCCCAGTCCTCGGACGCCGGCAGGATCCGATCCTCTTCGATGCCGACGACGATGCCGTTCTCGATCACCACCGTGCCGGGGACGACGCGGTCGGCGAGCACGATCGACCGCGAGGCGACGACGAGGGAACCGACCGGTTCCGGCGGGATCGCGAGCGAGGGCTTGGCGTCGAGGATGGTCATGGCGTCTCGTACCTTTCGAGGAAGGCGTCGATCGTGAGATCGCGGAAATCGGATACCGCCGCCTCGAGACGGTCGTGTGACCAGTCCCACCAGGCGAGCTTCACCAAGCGGTCGGCGATGTCCTGCGGAAAGCGGCGGCGGATCGGCTTGGCCGGCACGCCGCCGACGATGGTCCAGGGTTCGACGTCTTTCGCGACGACGGCGCCGGCGGCGATCACCGCGCCGTCGCCGACGGTGACGCCGGCGAGCACCGTGGCGCCGTGACCGATCCACACGTCGTTGCCGATGCGGGTCACCGCGCCGCGCCGGCGTTCGAAGAAGGCGGTGTCACGCTTCGCGGCGGGCCAATAATATTCCGGCGTGTAGGAGAGCCGGTGCTGGGTCGCCCGCTCCATCGGGTGGTTCGGCGGGCCGATCCGACATTGCGCGGCGATCGCACAGAACTTCCCCACCACCGCGTCGGCGATCGAGGTGCCGTGCATCAGGTAGCTGTAGTCGCCGATCGTCGCGTATTCGGCGTAGACCCCTTCGCCGAGCTCGACGTGATGCCCGAGGATGGTCTCGCGCATCGCCACCGTCGGGTGGACGAGGCCTTCGGCCGGGATCTTCGGCTGCGGGGCGAGCGGCGCGTTCATGCGGCGGCCCTCCCGGCGGCGAAGCCGGTGACGTCGACGATCCGGGTCGCCACCCGCTCGCGCACGTCGGTGTCGTGGAAGATGCCGAGGAGCGCAGTGCCGGCCGCCTTCTTGGCCTCGATCAGTTCGACCACGGCGGCGCGATTGGCGGCGTCGAGCGAGGCGGTCGGCTCGTCGAGGAGGAGCAGGCGGACGTCGGCGATCAGGCCGCGGGCGATGTTGACCCGCTGTTGCTCGCCGCCGGAGAAGGTCGCGGGGGGGAGCGACCATAGACGTTCCGGCACGTTGAGCCGGTCGAGCAGGGCCTCGGCCTTCGCCTGCGCCGTGTCGCGGTCGAGCCCCTGGGCCAAGGCCGGCTCCATCACCACGTCGAGGGTGGCGACGCGGGGGACGACGCGCAGGAACTGGCTGACGTAGCCCATGGTCGAGCGGCGCAACGCCAGGATGTCGCGCGGTTCGGCGGCAGCGACGTCGACCACTTCTCGGTCCGTCGCGACGGCGATGCGGCCGCGATCGACGCCGTAGTTGCCCCAGACCATCTTGAGGAGCGACGACTTGCCCGCCCCCGACGGCCCGCCGAGGACGACGCACTCGCCGGCGAAGACCTCGAAAGCGACGCGCTCGACCACGGGGATGGTCAGTCCGCCGCGCAGATGCATGACGAAGCGCTTGGCGACGTCCTCCACCCGGAGGATCGGATCGATCTTCGACATCGCGGACCTCACGGTTGCAGGATCGAGGAGACGAGGAGCTGGGTGTAGGCCTCGCGCGGGTCGTCGAGGACGCGGTCGGTGAGCCCCGCCTCGATCACCCGGCCGCGGCGCATCACCATGATCCGGTCGGAGAGGAGACGGGCGACGGCGAGGTCGTGGGTGACGACGATCACCGCCAGCCCCATGTCGGCGACGAGGCGCTTGAGGAGATCGAGCAGGCGCGCCTGCACCGAGACGTCGAGACCACCGGTCGGCTCGTCCATGAAGACGAGGCGCGGCGCGGTGACGAGGTTGCGGGCGATCTGCAGGCGCTGGCGCATGCCGCCGGAATAGGCCGTCGGCTTCTCGTCGATGCGGGCGATGTCGATCTCGACCCGTTCGAGCCAGTCCTCGGCCTTGGCGCGGATGTCGCCGTAGTGACGCGCGCCGACCGCCATCAGCCGCTCGCCGACGTTGCCGCCGGCCGAGACGCCCATGCGCAGGCCCTTCGCCGCGTCCTGATGGACGAAGCCCCAATCGGTGCGGAAGAGGAAACGCCGCTCGGCTTCCGAGAGCGAGACGAGATCGCGGATCGAGCCGTCGCGCATGCGGTAGGCGACGGTGCCGGCGGAGGGAGCGAGCTGGCCCGAGAGCAACGACAGCAGCGTCGATTTGCCCGACCCGCTCTCACCGACGATCGCCAGCACCTCGCCCTCGCGGATGTCGAAGGAAACGTCGCGACAGCCGAGCCGGTCGCCGTACCACTTGGTGAGGCCGCGCGCCTCGAGCAGGGGAGCGGTCACGGGCGGTTCTCCTTCGGCGCGTCGCCGAGGAGGGCGCCGCGACGGCCCTCGGCGCGGCGGGTCTCGCAGTGGTCGGTGTCGGAGCAGACGAACATCCGCCCGCCGCGATCGTCGATCACCACCTCGTCGAGATAGGCGTCGGTCGCCCCGCACAGCGCGCAGGGCGCTTCGAACTTCGTCCGCTCGAACGGGTGATCCTCGAAGTCGAGGCTCTCGACGCGCGTGAAGGGCGGCAACGCGTAGATGCGTTTCTCGCGACCGGCGCCGAAGAGCTGGAGCGCCGGGCTCATGTGCATCTTCGGATTGTCGAACTTGGGGATCGGCGAGGGATCCATCAGGTAACGGCCCTCGACCTTCACCGGATAGGCGTAGGTCTTGGCGATGTGGCCGTGGGTGGCGATGTCCTCGTAGAGCTTGACGTGCATCAGGCCGTAGTCGGCGAGCGCATGCATCACCCGCGTCTCGGTCTCGCGCGGCTCGAGGAAGCGCAAGGGCTCGGGGATCGGCACCTGATAGATCAGCGTCTGCCCCGCCTTCAGCGGCTCCTCCGGGATGCGATGGCGGGTCTGGATGACGCTGGCCTCGCCCGTCCGGGTGGTCACGGCGACGCCGGCGGTCTTCTGGAAGAAGGCGCGGATCGACACCGCGTTGGTGGTGTCGTCGGCGCCCTGGTCGATGACCTTGAGCACGTCGGCCGGGCCGAGGATCGCCGCCGTCACCTGGATGCCGCCGGTGCCCCAGCCGTAGGGCATCGGCATGTCGCGGGCCGCGAAGGGCACTTGATGGCCGGGGATCGCCACCGCCTTGAGGATGGCGCGGCGGATCATCCGCTTGGTCTGCTCGTCGAGATAGGCGAAGGCATAGCCCTCGGTCCGCTTGATCGGTGCGGTCATTCGGCGGCCTCCTCGTAGACGGATTCGGCGTCGGCTTCGCGCGCGGCACGGGCGGCGGCGTGCTCGCGCCGCATCTGGCGAACCAGCGCCAGTTCGGCCTGGAAATCGACGTGGTGCGGCAGCTTCAGATGCTCGACGAAGCCGGTCGCCTGGACGTTGTCGGCATGCGACAGAACGAATTCCTGGTCCTGCGCCGGATGCTCGACCGCGCCGCCGAGGTCCTCGGTGCGCAACGCCCGATCGACCAGCGCCATGGCCATCACCTTGCGCTCGACCTGGCCGAAGGCGAGGCCGTAGCCGCGGGTGAAACTCGGCTCGATCTCGGCCGAGCCGGCGAACTGGTTGATCATCTGGCATTCGGAGACGGTGACCGTCCCGAGCGGCACGGCGAAGCCGAGCTCCGGCACCTCGAACTCGACCTCGACCTCGCCGATGCGGATCTCGCCGGCGAAAGGGTGGGTCGAGCCGTAGCCGCGCTGGGTCGAATAGCCGAGCGCCAGGAGGAAACCCTCGTCGCCGCGGGCGAGTTGCTGCAGGCGCAGATCGCGGTCGGCCGGCACACGCAGCGGCGCGCGGGTGAGATCGCCGGGTTCGACGCCCGCTTCGCCCGCCGGTTCGGCTTCGATCAGCCCCTCTCCGTCGAGAAGGTCGGTGACCCGCGGCATCGCCACCGTCGCCTCGGTGGTGTCGCGCGCCGGAAGCGGCGTATCGCTGTCGCCCATCAGGGCGAAATCGACGAGCCGGTGGGTGTAGTCGAAGGTGGGACCGAGGATCTGGCCACCGGGCAGGTCCTTGTAGGTGGCCGAGATGCGGCGCTCCACGCCCATGGCACCGGTGTCGAGCGGCACCGAATAGCCGAAGCGCGGCAGCGTCGTGCGATAGGCGCGCACCAGGAAGGCCGCCTCGATCAGGTCGCCGCGCGCCTGCTTGATCGCCAGCGCCGCGAGATCGCGGTCGTGGAGGGAACCTTCGTTCATCACCCGATCGACGGCGAGGGTGAGTTGTTCGCGGATCTGATCGGCCGCCAGTTCCGGCACCGCCCGATCGCCGCGACGGCGGTGGGCGAGCAGCCGATGGGCGGCTCGGATGGCCTTCTCGCCACCCTTCACCGAGACGTACATCAGCGGATCTCCTCGATGCGGGTGGTGCGCGGCAGGCCCATGACCGAGGTCGAGCCGGAGAGGATCAGGTCGACACCGCGGGGGAAGAGCGCGCGGTTGGCGGCGAGCCGGTCGGCGAGATCGGTCGGGGCGCCGGCGATCGTCACCTCGCAGGCGCCATCGATGCCGGGACCGGAGAGGCGATAGCGGCGGCCGTTGTCGAAGCCGGCGACCCGGAGGACGAGGGTCGCCGAGGTCGAGGGGTCGACGTCGCTGCCGAGGGCGAAGTCGGTGAAATCCGGGGCGTCGTCCGCGCCGATCAGGGCGAAGGCGGCGCGGGCCGGATCGAGCGCCACCGGCGCGCCGGTGTGGAAGGCGAGCCACGCCTCGATCTCGGGCAGGCGCAGGGTCTCGTCGCGCCACACCGCCGTCTCGAAATCGGCGAGGGTGGCGATCACCGCCGCGGCGACGGGCGCGAGCGGCGCGGGGGCCGTGGCGATGCCTTCGACCGGGCGCTCGGTGCCCGGCTCGGCCAGCGCGTCGAGCACGGCGCGGAAGGTCGCCTGCGATTGGAACACCGGGTCGCGGAAGCCCGGGGCGATGGTCGTTGCGGTCGGGGCCATCAGTCGTCTCCGCGCACCAGGGTGAAGAAGTCGACGCGGGTGGCCGCGACCTCCGAGACGCGCCGCGTCTCGTCACGGGCGATACGGGCGGCGAGCGGGGTCAGGATCTCGCGCTCGAGCCGGTCGCGGCTCGTGCCCTCGATCCACAACGCATCGAGGAGCGCCGCGTCGCGGGCCTTCGCCCGATCGCGGCCGAGCACATGCCCGAAGCCCGTCGCTCCCGACGGCAACCGCACCGCCGCACGTGAGACCGTCGCCTCTCCGAGATTGAACGGCGCTCCCGACCCGCCGATCCGGCCGCGCAGCATGACGAGGCCGGTCTCGGCGAGACGCAGATCGATGACGCCGGAGGGCGCGAGATCGCGAACGGGCCTGAGTTCGCCGGCGGTCGCCTTCGCCGCCAACGCCATGACGGCACGGCGCGCCGAGACCGTCGGGTCGGCCGGATCGGAGCCCACGCCGGTGGTGGCGGAACGGGCGGTCGTGTCGATCGGGTTCATGTTCCCTCCACGGTGCGAAGGACGACGGGCTGGAGGAGCGACGAATCCGTCGCTTCATGAGTTGTATATAGTTCTAGACGATTATACTTTTGTGACGGCTCCGGCGGACGACCGCGGGGACGAGCGCGACGCGGCGACGAGAGGTGGGAGAGCGGACATGCTGGCACGCGGCAAGGGCATCGCGGTCTGGCGGCAGGTGTCCGAGATCCTCGAAGCCGGCATGGCTGACGGTACCTGGGGACGCGGGGCACGGTTGCCGACCGAGGCCGAGTTGGCGCTCCGTTTCGGCGTCAACCGCCACACCGTGCGTCAGGCGTTGCGCGATCTCGCCGATCGCGGCCTCGTCCGGGCCCAACAGGGCAGCGGAACCTTCGTCGAGCGAGCTCCCCTCACCTATCCGATCGGGCCCCGAACTCGGTTCTCGGACATCGTCGTCGCCCAGGCGCGCGAGCCCTCGGGCCTACTCCTCGCCGAGACGGCGGAGCCGGCGTCGCCCCTCGTCGCCGAGGCATTACGCCTGCGACCCGGTGAGCCGGTGATCCGGCTCGAGACCACCCGCCACGCCGACGGCGTGCCGATCTCCTGGGCGGTATCCGCCTTCCCGGCGGAACGCTTCCCCGACATGGCCGCGGTCTACCGTGAGACGGGCTCCTTCACCGCCGCATTCCGGGCGGCGGGGGTCGCCGACTACGTCCGCGCCGAGACCCGGATCGGCGCGCGGATCGCCGACGCACTCGATGCCGAACGGTTGGAGATCGCCATCGGCCGACCGGTGATCGAGATCGACTGCGTCAACTCCGATCTCGAAGGGCGACCGATCCAATGGGCCCGCGCCCGTTTCGCCGGCGACCGCGTCCGGGTGACGGTCGGGTGATGCACTCCCCCGCATCACCGGCCAGGGAGCCCGTGTCGACCCTCGGGAGACGGTGTGCGAGATCCTTCGAGACGGGCCTTCGGCCCTCCTCAGGATGAGGCGCTTTCGAGACACTCGTGATCAGAGGCGCCTCATGGTGAGGAGGCGCGCTCGGCGCGCCGTCTCGAACCATCGCGCACAGGAACTCCGCGTCACGTCTCCAGCCGGCGCTCGCCGATGATCGCGAAGCGGACCCGCGCCGAGATCTGGTCGATGATGGCGACGGCGACGAGGATCATCAGCACCAGGAAGGAAACCTGCTGCCATTCGAGCGTACGGATCGCTTCGGAGAGATGGAGACCGATGCCGCCCGCGCCGACGATGCCGATGATCGTCGCCGAGCGGGTGTTGCTCTCGAAGTAGTAGAGGACTTGGCCGGCGATGACCGGCAGGATCTGCGGCAGGATGCCGAAGCGGATGCGGGCGAGGTTCGAGCCGCCGCTCGCCGTCACGCCCTCGATCGGTTTGCGATCGACCGCCTCGATCGCCTCGGAGAACAGCTTGCCGAAGGCGCCGAAGTCCGAGGTCATGATCGCCAACACGCCGGCGAAGGGGCCGAGGCCGACGACGTTGATCCAGATCAGCGCCCAGATCAGCGTGTCGACACCGCGCACGGTGTCGAGGAACCGGCGGGTGCCGAGCTGGAACAGGCGGGCGGGGACGACGTTCTTCGCCGCCAGGAAACCGATCGGAAAGGCGAGGATCGCCGCGGCGAGGGTGCCGAGGAAGGCGATCGCCAGCGTCTCGCCGAGACCGTCGAGGAAGAGGTGGAACCGCGGCCAAGTGCCCGGCGACGGCGGGAACATCAGTGTCACGAAGTGGATCAACTGGCCGATGCCGCCGCCGATCTTGGCCAACGAAAACTCGAGGCGGACGAAGGCGTAGAGGAGCAGCGCCGTCAGAGTGACGACGATCGCCACGGTCAAGACCCGATTGCGCCGCGATCCCTCGAAGATATCGGGATATTTCTTCTCCAGCGCGCGACGGTTGGCGAGCGCCGCCGGACCGAGGGCGGCGCGGATGCGACGCGTGTCCGACATCACGCCGGCGTCGTCGGAGAAGGTCGGGGTCGCGGTCATCGGGCAGCCTCCCGGCCGATCAGGCGGTGGCGAAGGGCTTCGGTGCCGTAGTCGATGACCATGACGGTGGCGATCAGCAGCACCAGCATCGCCGAGACGTCGGCGTAGTAGAACTTGCGGATCGCCTCCATCAGGTCGACGCCGATGCCGCCGGCACCGACGAAGCCCATGACCGAGGCGCCGCGCACGTTGATCTCGAAGCGCAGCAGCGTGTAGCTGACGAAATTCGACAGGACCTGCGGCAGCACCGCGAAGCGGATGGTCTGCGTCCACGACCCGCCCGAGGCGGTGACGCCTTCGACCGGGCGCATGTCCGCATTCTCCACCACTTCGGTGAAGAGCTTGCCGAGCGCCCCCATGGTGTGGATGGCGAGCGCCAACACGCCCGGCAGCGCGCCGAGGCCGAAGGCGAAGACGAAGATCAGCGCGAAGACGAGTTCGGGAACGGTGCGGCAGAATTCGAGGAAACGCACCGCCGACCAGCGCAGCCACCCGGTTCGCGCCAGATTGCGGGCGGCATAGAAGGAGACGACGAAACCGCCGAGTGCGCCGAGGAGGGTGCCTGCATAGGCGATGAGCAGCGTATCGACGAGGAGCCGCGTCCAGCGGGCGAGACCCCACATCCATTCGCCGGGGTGGGAGAGCACCACCCGGCCCAGGTAGTCGCCGCTGTCGAAATGAGCGAGGCGGACGAAATAGCCGCCGAAGGCGCCGAGATTGTTCCAGAACTTGAGCGGCTCGACATCGGCCTGGAGCGCGGCGACCAGCACCGCGACGGCGACGACCGCGGCACCGACCATCGTCCGTCGGCGGCGGCTCGAGGCGGCTTCGGCATAGGCGCGGGTGAGCGGCGCCAGGCGCTCCGACGGCAGAGGAGTGACGGTCGACGACATGGCTCACCGGGATCGCGGTTGCGCGGAACGAACGACGCGAGGAGCCCGCCGACATCGGTCGGCGGGCTCGGGGCACGGGAGCGATCAGCTCTTCTTCTTGCGCAGTTCGTCGACGTACTTGATGAGCGCGCGGGTGTCGTCATAGGCCTTGTCGTCGATGGCTTCCCACGGACGGTTCTTGCCGTCGGAGAGCTTGTTGAAAGCTTCCGGCGCATCCTTGGCGGCGGCGTAGAACGCGGTGGCGATCCTGGTCTTCAGCTCGGCCGGCAGATCGGAGAGATAGGCGTAGGGCGAGTTGATGATCAGCGGCGACTTGAAGATGATGCGGAAGTCGTCCTTCGACGGCACCATCTTCTTGTTGACCATGCGGGTCAGGTTGGAGTCGTCTTCCGAGTTCCACCAGTTGGCGGCGACGTCGACGGTGCCCTGAGAGAGCGCCAGGACGGCGTTCTCGTGGCTACCGGTGGCGACCACCTTGGAGAAGAAGACTTCCGGCTCGATGCCCATCTTGGACAGCGCGTACTTCGGCATGTTGAAGCCCGAGGTCGAGTTCGGGTCGACGAGGCCGAGGTTCTTGCCCTTCAGGTCCTCGATCTTCTGGTAGGGGCTGTCCTTCTTCACGTAGAAGACGGAGTAGTAGCCCTTGGAGCCGTCCTTGTTCACGTCGATGGCGAAAGGCTCGATCTTGGCGCCGACGATGGTGGCGCGCGAATAGGACGCCGGGCCGTAGTAGGCGATGTGGATGTTGCCGGCCTTCTGGCCTTCGATGACGCCGGCGTAATCCTGGGCGACGCGCAGCGTCACCTTGGTGCCGATGGCCTTGGACAGGTACTCGACGAACGGGGTCCAGCGCTCGGTGACGCCGGCGGCGTTCTCCGACGGGATGACGGCGAAGACCAGCTCGGGGTACTTGGCCTTCCAGTCCTGCGCCACGGCGCCGGTGACGGAGAGCGCGAGAGCACCGGCGGCGAGGCCGAGCACGGAACGACGATCGATCATGGGGATTGCTCCTCTCGAGGGGTTCCGTGCGGCCGCGCCGCCCGGAAAGGTGAAGACGATGGACAGCGGACGCGTCACACCCGTTCGCGGGCGTGCGCGGCGTCCCACGAGGCCCGGATTTCGTCCGGGGTGGGATCGCCCGCCTTGGGGAGCTCGATGACGTCGCCCGCCTCGAGCCCGTAGAGATCGCGAACCACCGTGTCGGTGAGGTCGCGCGGGGTCCCGTCGAAGACGACGCGGCCCGCCTTCATGCCGATCAACCGGTCGCAGTAGCGCTTGGCGAGATCGATCGAATGGAGGTTGGTCAGCACGGTGATGCCGAAGTCGCGGTTCACGCGGAGCAGCGAGTCCATCACCACCCGGGTGTTGCGCGGATCGAGCGAGGCGATCGGTTCGTCGGCGAGCAGCACCCGCGGCTCCTGCACCAGGGCGCGGGCGATGGCGACGCGCTGTTGCTGACCGCCGGAGAGGCTGCCGGCGCGGTTGGCCGCGAGCGTGGCGATGTCGAACAATTCGAGGGCGGAGAGCGCGATCGCCTTGTCGTCGGCGGTCCACAGCTTGAGGAGCGCGCGCCAGTCCGGCGAATGGTCGAGACGGCCCATCAGCACGTTGGTGAGCACGTCGAGGCGGTCGACCAGGGCGAACTGCTGGAACACCATGGCGCAGTCGCGCCGCCAGTGGCGCAGACCCGCGCCCTTCAGCGCGGTGATCTCGCGGCCTTCGAAGACGATGCGCCCCTCGCTCGGCTCGATCAGGCGGTCGATCATCCGGAGCAGTGTCGACTTGCCGGCGCCGGAGCGGCCGATGACGCCGACCATCTGCCCGGCGGGGATCTCGAGATCGACGGCGTCGACCGCGACGAAATCGCCGAAGCGGCGGGTGAGGCGTTCGATCGTGAGCATGCGGATCTCCTTCCGGAGCGCGCCGCGCACGCCCGGTTCGTCCGGCCGTGGCCGGAGGGGTCCGTGTTTTTTCGATGCTCTTCGCTTAAGCGGGTCCGACTACGATTTTGTGACGCTCTTCGCGCCGGCGGGTGCGACGGTGCGCCGGGTCCTGTGGATCACTTCATGATTCCCATGCGTTTGAGCACCAGATAGACGACGCCGGAGCCGAGCGCGGCGACCACCGTCGCCCACCAGAATCCGGTCTCGTCGGCGCCGAAGGGCAGGCCGTGCGTGTTCATGCCGAAGAGGCCGGTGACCAGGGTCGCCGGCAGGAACAGAGCCGTCAGGGCCGAGAGCACCTGGAGCTGGCGGTTCATATGGGCCGCGGATTTGGCCGCCGCCTCTTCCTGGATGATCCGCGCCCGCTCCTGGATCGCTTCGACGTCACGGCCGATCGAGGTGAGCCGCAACGCCACTCGCTCGGTCATGGCGAAGACGTCTTCCGGCAACTCACGTTCGGGGTTGTCGACCAGCGCGGTGAAATGCAGGCGCAGCGCACCGACCTGTCGGGACAGGCGCAACGCGGTGCGCCGGATCGGCCCGACGCGCAGGTCTTCCGGGTCGACGGCATCGTCGACCACCCGATCCTCGATGGCCTCGAGCCGGCGCGCCAACTCGCGCGTCATGGTCGCCACCTGAGCGGCGAAGGTGTCGAAGAGCTGTTCGAGCAGCGCCTCGCCGCTCTCGAAGGTGAGCCCCGAGCGCAGCGCCCGCCGCACTTCGTCGACCGACTGGAGCGCCTGGCGTCGTCCGGTGAGCAGAACCCGACGATGCAGGGCGAACTTCAGGCGGGCGATGTCGTGCGTGTCGTGGTCGAGTTCGCGGCGGAAGTCGGCGAAGACGCCCATCAGCGAATCGTCCTCGGCGATCAGGCAGAGATGATCGTCGGCCTCGAGCAGCAGCTCCTTGGCCGAGTCCGGAATCGGTGCCGCCTCGTCGATCCACGCTCGGCCACGCGTGTCGGCGAGATTGAAGTGGAGCCAGACCCATCCTTCGGTCGCCCCGAGCGCTTCGCGGATGCCGGTGCCGGTCAGTCCGCGCGCGATACCGTCCCCGTCGAAGCCGTAGGCCCAGACGAGGCCGGGAATGTCCTCGGAATGGTCGCCCGAAAGGGCGGCCCCGTGGCGGACCGGATGACGAACGTCGCTCATGAACATCTTCCGTTGAAGGACGTATCGGGTCGAAGCCGCGACTGCGGGATCGGCCGACCACCCACCTCCGGAGAGAAGTGAGCCGGCCAACGAACCGAAATCGCTACCCGCGAAGCATGTCGGTACGGTGAAGCCCGCTCTCGCGCCCCGGCCGACGTCCGCCGTCGGCGGAGCGAACGATGCGTTCGAGGCGATCGCAGTGGATCGTGATGTCGGTAGGACGGAAGATCGAGTTCACAGCGGCTCGCGACGGATTCCCGTTCCGAACGAGGACCTCCCGGGCGGCGAGGTCGGCTCCCTTCTCGGAAGTCTGCCACATCGAACCTTTCGCCGAACCTCCACCTTCCCTGTTCGACCTCGTCCGCGGAACCGGTATGCGCGGGATCGACGACGTACCGACGAATGTACCTGTGGATGTATCAGGAGAGGCGTCGGCTTCCGGTCGGCCACGTCGGCCCGGTCGAGTTCGAACGGATGGCCGAATCGGCTCGAGCCGGTGTCCACGGAACCGGCGACAGGCCACGCCACCGAAGGGCGGGAGGATCTGCGCAAAGGCGGCGGCGGCTTTCCGTGCCCACGGCCGGAGCGGTCGCCGGTCCGGACGCTTGTCGCCGGTCGAAAAATCGGTCACGACGATGGTGGGGCCGAGATCGGAGGCAATGTGAGAAGTGACGGAGACACTCGGTCGCGACATCCTTCTGGTCGACGACGACGGTGAGATCCGCCGCCTCGTCTCGAAACTGCTGAGGGAGGACGGGCACAGGGTCACTTCGGTCGGAACCGCCGTGGAGATGCGCGAGGCGATCGCCCATCTCAAGCCCGATCTCGTCCTGCTCGACATCATGCTGCCCGGCACCGACGGGCTCACGCTGTGCCGCGAACTGCGTGCGACCTCCGATCTGCCGGTGATCATGCTCACCGCCAAGGGCGACGACGTCGATCGCATCGTCGGTCTCGAGATGGGCGCCGACGACTATCTCGCCAAGCCCTTTCATCCGCGCGAACTCCTCGCCCGCATCCGCGCCGTGTTGCGGCGAGCGCGGCCGAGCCCCGGCGGGGGGATGAACAGCGGGCGAGAGATCCGCTTCGCCGGTTGGCGCCTCGACACGGCGCGACGCGAGCTCACGGATCCACGCGGCGTCGTCATCGATCTGTCGACCGGCGAATACGACCTGCTCCTCACCTTCCTCGAAACGCCTCAACGAGTACTGAGCCGAGAGCAGTTGCTCGACGCCACCCGCAACCGCATCGCCGAACCCTTCGACCGGGCGATCGACGTCCAGGTGAGTCGGCTGCGACGCAAGCTCGACAGCGCCGGTGAGGTGATCAAGACGGTGCGCGGTGCGGGGTATCTCTTCGCCCCCGATGTCGAGCGATCGTGAGGGGAGAGGCCATGCGCGCCTACGGCTCGAGTCTCGCCGCCCGCACCATGCTGGTGCTGTTCCTCGGCATCGGCGCGGTGCATCTCCTCAGTCTGTGGACCTATCGCCAAGCCCTCGACCGGGAGACGACGACGGCTGACGAGATGCGCCTCGCCGACCGGCTGCTGACCATCCGCCGGGCGGTGATGCGGGTCGAGCCGGCGGAGCGCGAGGCGGTGGCCCACGATCTCTCCGGCGGGGCGATCGACGCCCATTGGAGCCGCGCCGAACACGCCGTGGCGGGCGGCCCGGGCAGCGCCGATCTCGCCGGCCTGGCCGAGAAGCTGCGGGCGCTCGGCGACGACCTGGAGCCCGGCGACGTCGTCATCGGGGCGAACCGCGCCCATCACGACGACCCGCATCTCGCCGTCGTCTCGCTCGGCCTGCCCGATCGAACCTGGATCAATTTCTCGCTCGTCGCCCAGACCTCGCGTCCCGAGGACGGCCACGGCACCCTCCTGTCGACATCGCTGATGGCGCTCGGTGCGATCGTCCTGTCGATCTTCATGGTGCGCTGGCTGACACGGCCGCTCCTCGGCTTCGTCGACGCGGCGCGGCGCATCTACCGTGGCGGCGAGACGGTCATGGTGGCCGAGGACGGACCGACCGAAATCCGCAGCCTCGCCGTCGCGTTCAACGAGATGCAGCGGCGAATCAAGCGGATGATCGACGATCGCACCCACGCGCTGGCCGCCGTCAGCCACGACCTGCGCACCCCGATCACCCGGCTGAGGCTGCGCCTCGGGGAGGTCGAGAGCGCGGCGACGCGGACCGCCATCTCCGGTGATCTCGACGAGATGGAGCGGATGATCGACCAGACGCTCGCCTATCTCGCCGGTGACCGCGACGACGAACTGGTGAAGCCGGTCGACGTCGCGGCGATCCTCGCGACGCTCGTCGACGACCAGACCGACGCCGGCCACGAGGTATCGCTCGACGGCCCCCGCAGCGCGGTGATCGAGGGGCGGCGGCTGGGGCTGAAACGCGCCTTCGCCAATCTCATCGACAACGCCGTCAAATACGGCGGCCGGGCCGAGATCCGGGTCACGATGGAGGCGGACGGGGTGATGGTGACCATCGCCGACGAGGGGCCGGGCGTCCCGGAAGACGAGCGCGTCCGCGTCCTCGATCCCTTCGTCCGCCTGGAGCCGTCGCGCAATCGCGACACCGGCGGTTGGGGCCTCGGCCTCCCCATCGCCCGGCGCATCGTCGAGAGCCACGGCGGGGTCCTGGAACTCGCCGACAACGAGCCGACCGGACTCCTCGTGCGGGTTCGCCTGCCGGCGCGGCGTGTCGATCCGCCGACCCCCTGAAATAATTTGTTACAGAACTGAAATCCTGCGACGGGCGGCTTGCGGCAGGGTCACGGTGACCGATCATCATCGACCGGAACCGACATGCGCCGCAGCTTCCGCATCGCCTCGCTCGCCTTCGCCCTTCTCGTCGCCCCGGCGGCCCGAGCCCACGACGGCCACGACCACGGTGCGCCGCCACCGCCGGTGTCGACCACGGTGGCGCCGCGCGCCGACGCCTCCTCGGCCGATCTCGAAATGGTCGTGGTGGCGCGCGGCGGGGGGCTGGAGATCCTGATCGATCGCTTTCGCGACAACGAGCCGGTGACCGACGCGACCGTCGAAGTCGACGGACCGGCGGGCGTGGTGAAGGCGACGGCGGAGGGCGGCGTCTATCGTCTTCCCGCGCCCTGGGCGGAGCCGGGCCGGACCATCGATCTCGCCGTGACGGTCGAGGCCGGCGACGTCGTCGACGTGTTGACCACGACGTTGACCCTGCCGGCGGCGGCGGAAGCGAAGCCCCTCGCCAGATCGGTGGTGTCGCCGGCGCGGGCGAGCGAGGGTGGGGTGGCGACGCTCGCCGACGGTGTCGGCGGATGGGGGTGGGCGCTGGCGGGGTTCGCCGCCGGTCTTCTGATCGCCGCCTCTTTTCGGCGACGCAGCGCCGCCGCCGCGGCTCTCGCCGGCGTCCTGGTCGTCGCGGTCGCGACGCAAACCCCGACACGGGCGGCCGAGACGGCGCGCGACCTGGCGCAGCGCTTTCCCGACGGCTCGCTCTTCGTGCCGAAGACGAGCCAGCGCATTCTCGGCTTGCGCACCCTCTTCACCGAGATCGCCGAACATCCGACGACGGTGGAATTGCCCGGCCGCGTCATTCCCGATCCCGACGGGTCGGGCGTCGTGCAGTCGTCGCTCGCCGGCCGGTTGCGGCCGCCGCCGGGCGGCTTCCCGCGGCTCGGTACCCCGGTGAAGACGGGTGACGTGCTCGCCTTCGTCGAGCCGGCGGTGGCGGCGGCCGACGTCACCAATCAACACCAGCAGGGACGCGAACTCGATCAACAGATCGCCCTGCTGACGCGCCGGCTGGAGCGCTATCGCCAGATCACCACCTCGATCACCCGCGCCCAGATCGAGGACACGGAACTCGAACTCGCCGGCCTCGAGGCGCGGCGCACCAATCTCGAAAAGCGCCAGCGCGCGGCGGAAGCTCTGGTCGCGCCGGTCTCGGGCGTCGTCGCGGCGGTCGCCGCCACCGCCGGGCAGATCGCCGAGCCGAACACCGTCGTCTTCCGCATCGTCGACCCGCGCCGCTTCTGGGTCGAAGCGCTGGCCTACGAGGCGCACGCCTTCGCGCCCCATGCCACCGGTCGGCCGGCGGGCGGCGAGAGCTTTCCCCTCACCTTCGTCGGCAGCGGCCTCTCCGACCGCGCCCAGGCGGTGCCGGTACACTTCTCGGTCACCGGCGAGGCCAAGGGGCTGCGCGCCGGCCAGCTTCTCACCGTGGCGGCGACGCTCGCCGAGATGCGCGGCGGCATCGCCGTGCCGCGCGCCGCCGTGCTGCGCGGCTCCAACGGGCGCTCGCTGGTGTGGGAACACACCAATCCGGAGCGTTTCGTGCCGCGCGAGGTGCGGGTCGAGCCGCTCGACGGCGAGCGGGTGTTGATCGTCGCCGGGGTCGAGGCCGGCCGGCGGATCGTCACCGGCGGCGCCGAACTCCTCAACCAGATCCGGTGAGACGGCATGTTCCAGTTCCTCGTCTCGCAGTCGCTGAAGAACCGGATCTTCGTGGTGGCGATCGCCGCGGCGCTCGTCCTGTGGGGGGCACTGACCGCCACTCGGCTGCCGGTCGACGTCTTCCCCGACTTGAACCGGCCGACCGTCACCATCATGACCGAGGCCGAGGGACTGGCGCCGCCCGAGGTCGAACAGCTCGTCACCTGGCCGATCGAAACGCAGATGAACGGTCTGCCGGGTGTCTCCCGCGTCCGCTCGGTGTCGGGTGTCGGTCTCTCGATCGTCTATGTCGAATTCGACTGGGCGACCGAGATCTTCCGCAACCGCCAACAGGTCGCCGAGAAACTGACGCTCGTCCAGGCGCAGTTGCCGACCGGCGTCGTGCCGCAGATGGGGCCGGTCGCCTCGATCATGGGCCAGATCGTGCTGATCGCCGTCACCGGCACCGACGCGGTCTCGCCGATGGAGCTGCGCGAGACCGCCGATTTCGTCCTCAGGCCGCGGCTCCTCACCATCCCCGGCGTCGCCCAGGTCATCCCGATCGGCGGCGAGGTACGGCAGTTCCGCGTCTCGCCCGATCCGGCGGCGATGCGGGCGCTCGGGGTCAACCTCGACCAGATCGAGAAGGCGGTCGCCCGGTTCGGCACCAACACCGGCGGCGGCTTCACCGACCAGTACAGCCGCGAGTTCCTGATCCGTGCCATCGGCCGGTCGAAGAGCCTCGCCGATCTCGGCGGCCTCGTCGTCGCGACCGTCGACGGCCGACCGGTGACGCTGGAACAGGTCGCGACCGTCGATCACGCGCCGAAGCTGAAGCGGGGCGAGGCCGGTTTCATGGGCCGCTCGGCGGTGATCGTCTCGGTGGAGAAGCAGCCGGGCGTCGACACGGTGCGGCTGACCCGCGACATCGAGGCGGCGCTCGCCGATCTCGCCCCGGCCCTGCCGGGCGGGATCACCGCGAAGGAACTGCTGTTCCGACAGGCGAACTTCATCGAGGCGTCGATCGGCAACGTCGAGAAGGTGCTCCTGGAGGCGGTGGTCGTCGTCGCCTTCGTGCTCTTCGCCTTCCTGCTCAACGTGCGGACGACGGCGATCTCGCTCACCGCGGTGCCGGTGTCGATCCTGGTGACGGCGATCGTCTTCCACCTCGCCGGGCTCACCATCAACACCATGACGCTCGGCGGCCTCGCCATCGCCGTCGGCGAGCTGGTCGACGACGCGGTGGTCGACGTCGAGAACATCTTCCGCCGCCTGCGTGAGAACCGCGAGGCGGGCAATCCGCGCACGGTCTTCGACGTGGTGGTCGACGCCAGTCGCGAGGTACGCTCCGGCATCGTCTACGCCACGATGATCATCGTGCTGGTGTTCGTGCCGCTCTTCGCCCTCGACGGCATCGAGGGCCGGCTGTTCGCGCCGCTCGGTCAGGCCTATGTGGTGTCGATCGCCGCGAGCCTGCTGGTGTCGATCACCCTGACGCCGGTCATGGCCTATCGGCTGCTGCCGGGGGCGAAGCGGCTCGACCACGCCGACGGCGCGCTGGTGCGCCTCCTGAAGCGCGCGAACGCCCGGGCGCTGGCCTTCGTCTTCGAGCGTCCGGCCCTGCCGCTGGCCGGCGCCGGGCTCGGGGTCGTCCTCGCGGTCGCCGCCGCGGTGCAGCTGCCGCGCACCTTCCTGCCGCCCTTCAACGAGGGCACGCTGACGATCAACCTGCTCTTCGATCCCGGCATCTCGCTCACCGAGAGCCATCGGGTCGGGCTCGTCGCCGAACGGCTGATCATGGAGGTGCCGGAGGTGAAGCTGGTCGGCCGCCGCACCGGCCGCGCCGAACTCGACGAACATGCCGAGGGTGTCCACTCCTCCGAGGTCGAGGTCGACCTCCATGCCGGCGGCCGTTCGAAGGACGAGATCGCCGCCGACATCCGCGCCCGCCTCGCGGTGCTGCCGGTCGCCACCAACGTCGGCCAGCCGATCTCGCATCGGCTCGACCACATGCTCTCCGGCGTGCGCGCCCAGATCGCGCTGAAGATCTTCGGCGAGGATCTCGACACGATGCGGGCGGTCGCCGCCGAATTCCGCGAGAAGATCTCGGCGGTGCCGGGCGTCGTCGACCTCCAGGTCGAGAAGCAGGTGCGCATCCCGCAGCTCGAGGTCATCGTCGACTATCGCCGCGCCGCCCTGCACGGTCTCCAGCCGGCGGCGATCACCGACCAGCTCGAGCGGCTCTCCAACGGCCGGCTGGTCTCCCGCGTCGTCGACGGCAATCGCCGCTTCGACGTGGTGATGCGCCTCGACGACAACAGGCGGACGACGCGAGCGCTCGGCGACATGCTGATCGAGACGCCCGAGGGTTGGATCCCGTTGCGCCGGATCGCCGACGTCGTCGAGACCGACGGCCCGAACCAGATCCTGCGCGAGAACGGCCATCGCCGCGTCGTGGTCTTCGCCAACACCTCCGGCGACGCGAACATGGGCGAAGTGATCGGCGCCATCCGGCGGATCGTCGCCGAGACGCGCCTGCCGGAAGGCATCTCGACCGGGCTCGACGGCACCTTCCGGGCGCAGGAGGAGAGCATGCGCAAGATCGGCCTCCTGTCGATCGTGTCGCTGGTGCTGGTCGTCGCCATCCTGTGGAGCCGCTATCGCTCGGCGGTCTTCGTCGGCGTCATCATGGCGAGCGTGCCGCTGGCGCTGATCGGTTCGGTCGCGGCGCTGTGGATCGCCGGACAGCCGCTGTCGGTGGCCTCGATGATCGGCTTCGTCACGCTCACCGGCATCGCCACCCGCAACGGCATCCTCAAGATCAGCCACATCCTCAATCTGGCGATCCACGAGGGGATGCCCTTCGGGCCGGCGCTGGTGACGCGCGGCTCGCTCGAACGGCTGACGCCGGTGCTGATGACGGCGCTCTCCGCCGGTGTCGCGCTGGTACCGCTGATGATCGACGCCCATGCGCCGGGCAAGGAGATCCTCCACCCGGTCGCCGTCACCATCTTCGGCGGCCTCGTCACGGCGACCGCGCTCGACACGCTGGTGACGCCGGTGCTCGTCCTCATGTTCGGGCGGCGGGCGCTGGAGCGCGCCGTCGCCGAGGCCCGCGCGCAGGCCGAGACGACCGACGCGACCGCCCCTTTCCCCCGTCCGATCGAGGCCTACTGACCCCATGACCGAGGCATCCATGATTCGTTCCACGCTCTCCTTCGCCACACTCGCCATCACGGCCGCGCTCGTCGCGGCTCCGGCGGCGGCCCATCAACCGCGCGTCGGCCCGCACGGCGGCGCACTGGTCGACGCCGGCGGAACGCATCACGCCGAACTGGTCGTCGACGGCACCGACAAGGTGATCGTCCATCTCTCCGACCTGAAGGACGCGGGCGTCTCGTCGAAGGGGTTCAAGGCGGACGCCATCCTCGTCATCGACGGCAAGCCGGTACGCTTCACCCTCGAGCCGGCCGAGCCGTCGCATTTCGTCGGCACCGCGCCGGTGAAGGTGTCCAAGGGGGTGAAGGGCGCCATCCGCATCACCGGGCCGGACGGCGCCACCTCACAGGCGAAATTCTGAACGCACGACCCCGCCGGCGCCCGCGCGCCGGTCTCCTCGAAAGGCTCACGCCATGATCGCAAGACGTCGCTTCCTCACCGTTCTCGGCGGCTTCGCCGTCGCCTCGACCCCCCTTCTCGCGATCGCCCCGAAGGCGGCGCGGCCGGCGATGCGGGTCCATCGCGATCCGAGTTGCGGTTGCTGCGAGGCCTGGGTCGCTCATGTGCGGCGTTCGGGCTTCGAGGCGCGCATCGAGGTCACCGACGACATCGACGCGGTGAAGCGCCGGCTCGGCGTGCCGGCGGCGCTCGCCTCGTGCCACACCGCCGAGATCGACGGCTATCTCGTCGAGGGCCACGTCCCGGCCGAAGTGATCGAGAAGCTCCTGGCCGAGCGCCCGGCGATCCGCGGCCTCGCCGTGCCCGGCATGCCGATCGGCTCGCCCGGTATGGAGACCCCCGGCGAAGCACCCGAACCGTTCCGGGTGATCGCCTTCGACGCTTCCGGGCGCGCGTCGGTCTTCGCCGACTTCCCGCGCGGCTGGATGCGCTGATCTCGTCCTCCCTCCCCCTTCTTTCCCCAATCCCTTCCTCGACCGCTCCTCGGAGTGCCCCATGATCCTCGTCCCGCCGTCCCTCTCGATCGATCGCCGCCGCTTCCTGGCGGGATCCTCCGCTCTCCTGGCCAGCGCCTTCGCGCCGGGTGGAGCGCGCGCCGCCGCGCCGCTTCTCACCGTCGGGTCACGCACGCTCGAGGTGAAGGGACGAGCGGCCACCGTCTTCGGGCTCCTGGGGCCGGACGGCAAGCCGGGACACGTCGCGCGCGAAGGCGACCGCTTCGCCGGCGAGGTGGTCAACGCCACCGGGGCGCCGCTGACCATGCACTGGCACGGTCAGGTCTTCGCGCCCTTCGACCAGGACCGTTCGCGACCCGGCGGCGGTACGACGCCGGTGGGCGGGCGCGACGCGCACGACTTCCTGCTCACCCCCGGCACCCACTGGATGCACTCGCACCAGATGACCGAGCAGCGCCTCCTCGCCGCACCGATGGTGACGATCGAGAAGGACGTCGGCGACGTGCAGGACGTCGTCGTCATGCTGCACGACTTCGCCTTCCGCGCACCGGAGGAGATCCTCGCCGAGCTCGGCGGCGGCGGCGGCCACGGTGCGCATGCCGGCCATGGTGCGGCGCCCGCTCCGGCACCGGCGGGCGGTGACGACCACGCCCACCACGACGCGCCCGCGCCACGCGCCGGCCCGGCCCCCGGCATGCCGATGGGACCGATGGGAAACGGGGGGGACCATGCGATGCACGGCCCCGGCCCGGGCGGGATGATGGGGATGGGACCGGGCGCGATGAGGGGCACGGGTCCCGGAGCGATGATGGGCATGATGGGAGGCGCGCCGCACGCCAACGACGTCGCCTACGACGCCCATCTCGCCAACGATCGCACTCTCGACGACCCGCAGGTGGTCCGGGTCGAGGCCGGAGGACGGGTGCGGCTGCGCCTGATCAACGGTGCGACGGCCACCGCCTATTTCATCGACACCGGCGAAGTCGGCGCGGAGTGCGTCGCCGTCGACGGCTCCCCCTGCCGTCCCCTCCCGGGGCGGCGCTTCCCGTTGGCGCAGGGCCAGCGCATCGATCTCGTCGTCACCGTGCCGAAGTCGGGTGGGGCCTTTCCCATCCTGGCGCAGGTCGAGGCCGCGCGGGCGCTGACCGGCATCGTCCTGGCGACGGCGGGGGCGACGGTGAAGCGGATCGCCAGCGAGGCGGCGCAGGCGGCGCCACACACGGATCTGTCGCTCGACGTCCGGCTCGCCGCGACGCGGCCGATCGCCGATCGGCCGGCCGACCGCTCGTTCCATCTGATGCTCGGCGAGGAGCCCGGCTATCGCTGGACGCTGAACGGTGCGGTGCACGGCGAACACACGCCGCTGGAGGCCAGGGTCGGCGAGCGCATCGAGATCATGTTCATGAACCCCACCTCGATGATGCATCCGATGCATCTGCACGGGCATCACTTCCAGGTGGTCGGCACCCGCGGCGGCCGCTTCGCCGGACCGATGCGCGACACGGTGATCGTCCCGCCGCACACGCCCGTCATGGTCGCCCTCGACCTCGACAAGCCGGGCGAGTGGTTTCTCCACTGCCACCACCTCTATCACATGGCCACCGGCATGATGACCGAGCTGCGCGTGCTGTGACGAGATCGAAGACCGGTTACCGCGGCACGCCTCCGGCGGCCGCGGCTCGATGGAGGCCGCGATCCGCGGCCGAGGCGCGGTGGCGCGGCTTCCGTGATCCTCCGGCACGGGTATCGTGGCGGCGGGGAGATCGGGATGGCGGACGCGGGCGTGGAGCAACGGCGCATGCCGTCGGAGAGGCGGCTGCGGTTCGCTCGCCGCTCCGTGGTGGCCGTGAGGCGCGTCCGCGAAGAGCGGCTCGCGCGACACGATATCGGTACGCGTGCGGTCACCGGGGCTGCAGATCATCCTCATTTCACAAAGCAGATTTCAAGCCGGCTTCGTCCTCCGACCCTCTCCGCCACTCTCCCACCATGCTGTTGAAATAGCCGAGAAGCAGGCGCGCTCCGGCCGCAACCGGAAGGGCGTGGCCGGAGCGCACCCGCCGTGGACATCGACGACTTCGCCTTCGACGGCACGTCGATCGACGAGAAGCTGGTCGGGATCCCGCCGGCGGCGGCTTCATCGGCCAGGCTCGCAACGTCGTGCCGATCGGCGACACCGGCGCGGGCGAGTCGCACCCGGCGATCGCCATCGCGCGAACCTGCATCCGTGCCGGCATGCGTGGGCAGTGCTTCGGCGGCGTCGACGGCCGAGACCCGTGCCGGCCGCCGGGGCGAAAGGCGGACCGCCTCTGTCGCCTCGACTTCGTCATCCTCGACGAGCCGGGCCACCGCCATCGTCCGTTCGTCGCGCCGCCAGCGGGCGGGGAACCATGGGGGCGTGTTCGGTCGGCCGGTGGCGAGCGGGCCGAAGTCCGTCTCGCATTCGGTATCGCCTCGTCATGCCCACCCCGGCGCGTTCTCGCGTCCGATCGGGCGTGTTAGCGTCGACCCATCGTTTCGACCGTTCGAATCGGGGGCGCCGCCTTGACATCCTTCCGCAGTCTCGTCGCCGTCGCGCTCCTCGCTCTCTCGACGTTTTCGGCGCCCGCCGGCGCAGCGGACGCGGGCTTCGCGCGGTTCGTCGCGTCGATGTGGCCGGAGGTCGCGGCCGCCGGCGTGTCGCGCGCCGCGTTCGAGCGGGAGACGCGCGGCCTCGAGCCCGATCTGAAGCTGCCGGATCTCGCCCTGCCGGGCCGGCCGGCGACCGGGGCGCCGGCGCAGCCGGAATTCGTGCGGGTGCCGGCCGACTACGTCAAGGAAGCGACCATCGCCCGCCTCGCCGACAAGGGGCGGCGGCTGATGCGGGACCATCGTGCCACGCTCGAGCGGATCGAGGCGCGGTTCGGCGTGCCGGCGTCGATGGTGTTGGCGATCTGGGGACGCGAGACCGACTACGGCCGCACGCCCGAGCGGCACGACGCGCTGCGGGTGGTCGCCACCCAGGCCTATGTCGGGCGGCGCAAGGATCAGTTCCGCCGGGAGTTCGTGCTGGCGCTGAAGCTCCTCGACGAGGGCGCCGTGAGCCGCAAGGACTTCCGCGCCTCCTGGGCCGGCGCCACCGGCCTCACCCAGTTCCTGCCGTCCGAAGTCTATGGGCACGGCGTCGATTTCGACGGCGACGGCCGGATCGACATCTGGCATTCGGTGCCGGACGCGCTCGCCTCCGCCGCCAAGCAGCTCGCCGACAAGGGATGGAAGCCGGGGGTGCACTGGGCCTACGAGGTCCGTGCGCCGAAGAACGCCGACTGCACCCTCGGCGTACCCGACGTCCGCCGGCCGATCGGGGCCTGGATCGACGCCGGATTCGCGCCGGTGCGAGGCCGAACGCTCGCCGCGGCCGAACGGCGCGAGCCCGCTTCGCTGCTCCAGCCGGAAGGCGTCCACGGGCCGTCGTTCCTGACCACCGCCAACTACTTCGTGATCAAGGAATACAACTTCTCCGACCTCTACGTGCTGTTCGTCGGCCACCTCTCCGACCGTATGGTCGACGGTGAGCCCTTCGCCACGCCGTGGTCGGCGTCGACGCAGATGAAGACCACCTCGGTCGAAGCGATGCAGCGCCATCTCGCCCGCCTCGGCTTCTACGCCGACAAGATCGACGGCAAGGCGGGCATGCTGACCCGTTCGGCGCTCGGCGCCTACCAGAAGGCCGCCGGGCTCGAGGTCGACTGTTGGCCGAGCGAGGCGGTGCTGCACTCGCTCGCCGCGGCGAAGTGATGAGACCTGTGCGCGGTTGGACCATCATGTTGATTTGATGCGTTTAATGTG
>CALBKH010000092.1 GCA_937892955.1 uncultured Alphaproteobacteria bacterium | reverse complement strand
GCACATTAAACGCATCAAATCAACATGATGGTCCAACCGCGCACAGGTCTCCTCAGACCTTCGTCCGCGCCCGCATCGCCTGGGAGAGGGTGCCGTCGTCGAGGTGGTCGAGTTCGCCGCCGACCGGCACGCCGTGGGCGAGGCGGGTGACGGAGATCTCACGCCCCTCGTCGCCGAGATGGGCGAGCTGGTCGGTGATGTAATGGGCCGTGGTCTGGCCCTCGACCGTGGCGTTCATCGCCAACACCACCTCGCGGATGCCGCCCTGCCGACAGCGCTCGACCAGCGCCGCGATCGTCAGATCGCCCGGACCGATGCCGTCGAGCGGCGACAGCACGCCGCCGAGCACGTGATACCTGGCGTCGATCGCCCCGGCCCGCTCCAGCGCCCACAGATCCGACACGTCCTCGACCACCACCAGCACCGAACCGTCGCGGCCGGCATCGCGACACACCGTGCACGGCTCCACCGTGTCGACGTTGCCGCAGATCGAACACACCCCGACCTTGCCGAGCGCCGCCTGGAAGGCGGCGGTGAGCGGCGCCAACAGGCTCTCCTTCTTCTTGACGAGATGCAGCGCGGCCCGCCGCGCCGAGCGCGGGCCGAGCCCCGGCAGCTTGCCGAGCAATTGGATCAACCGCTCGATTTCGGCGCCGGCGACGTGTCTGGCCATGCGAATGTCCCGGAAAATGCGATTCGGACGAGGCGGCAGTCTACTATGCCGATCCCCTCCGAGGGGAGCCGACCGATCGATCGGGGCCCGCTCCCTCCACCGCGAAACTGACGAGAACCTGACAAAACCGACGCGAGCCGTCCCGTCGGGTGAATTTTCGCGATCACGATTTCGTGTCACCGATCGAGAACGATACATGAAGCCAGAAATACTTCGGCCTTTTCTTGGAATCTTCTTGGTTTTTAACGTTTCGTTGATGAACCCGGCGCGAACGTCATGGGGCTCGACGACAGAGGAGAGCGACATGAGCATGACGATCCCCCCCGCCGCATCGCCGGCCTCCCGCCTTCCGGAGATGCGCGAGGGTCCCGGTCCCGATCGGGTGAACGACCACGACGGCGACGACGGCGCCGCCGCCCGCGCCCCGGCCCCGCCTCCCGGCATGGGGAACATCGTCGACAAGACGGTGTGAGGGCGAGGCCGCCGCGTCGTACCAGCGGGTACGGTTACGCCGCGCCGATTACTGGAGACATCGAAGTCGTCGCCCCGGCGAAATCGATTGAATCGCCGATGACGACGTTTCGTCAACACTTCGGTAACGAATTCGGAGCACCATCTCCTCAAGATCAACGGAAGAGGAGCCCGCATGAACCTTTCGAAATCCTTCGGGACCGAGGTCGTGGACGGGGTCTTCGAGGCCGCCTCCATGCGCCCGCCCGAGCGGATCGTCGATCATCGGCAGGACGGTCCCGCCCGCTTCTGGGCGGATCCGCCGCCGGGTCGGGATCGGATCGCCTGAAAACGGCGATCCACAGGGACAGAACACGAGGCCGGCTCGGCGCCCCCGAGCCGGCCTTCTTCGTTTCGCCCGCCCCCTCCCCCGCGCCCCTCGATCCCCGCGTCCGCCGCGCCCCTCCCCGGCGTTCGGCGCGGTTGATGTCGCTTCCTCGAAATCCTATTCGTGGGCCCCTTCGCGCAGATGCGGCGACCGGCGCCGCTTCTCACCAGGCCGAGGAGAACGAGCGGAATGAACGACGCGCGCTGCGACACGCCGGGGACCGAGGTCGTCGAACACGCCATCCCGGTGCGGGTCTACTGGGAGGACACCGACGCCGGCGGCATCGTCTATCATGCCTCCCACGTCCGCTTCTTCGAGCGTGGCCGCACCGAATTCCTCCGCGCCCTCGGCCTGTCGCAGACCGATCTCGCCGACGACGGTCCCGGCCTGCTCTTCGCCGTGCGCCGCATGGAGATCGACTATCTCAAGGCGGCCAAGCTCGACGACCTCCTCACCGTCACCACCCGCGTCTGCGACATGGGCGGGGCTCGCATGACCATGAAGCAGACCCTCACCCGCGGCGACGAGACCATCGCCACCGCCGTGGTGATCGTCGTCGGCATCACCCGCGAGGGGCGCGCCCGACGCATCCCCGGCCGGTTCCGCACCCTGGTCGGCCATCCCGAAGCGCCCGACGCCGCCGACCCCGCCGCACCGCGGGAAACGTAACCGTTTCTTAACCTTGACAATGGCTTGCTGGCGGATGCGAAGGCTCGCCCGAGCCCTCGTTTGGTCATATTCGGTGGGCAGAAGATCTCTCGCGGAGATCGGGGCCGGAGGATGCGGAAACGCTCACGCCCGTCGGAACGGTCGAAGACCGGATCGCGTGACCCGCACCGAGAGCGGGAGACACGTGGACCTCGCTCGACCGCCGCGGATCGGCTTCGCCTCGTCCCCGTCGAGATCCACATCCCCCGTCTCGCCGCGCCCGCGGCGTCGTTCGCGCCGCGCCCGGCGACAAGGAACCGGATTCATGAACGCTGATGTCGCCCAGGTGGCGCTCGCCGCCCCGAACGCCTCGATCTCGCTCCTGTCGTTGTTCTGGTCGGCCCACCTCGTCGTCAAACTGGTGATGGCCGGCCTCTTCCTCGCCTCGGTGTGGTGCTGGGCGATCATCGTCGACAAGGTGATCCTGTTCCTGCGCACCCGCCGCCAGATGGACCACTTCGAACAGGTCTTCTGGTCCGGCCAGAGCCTCGAGGATCTCTATCGGACGCTGTCGGCGCGCGACAACCGCGGCATGCCCGCCCTCTTCGTCGCCGCCATGCGCGAGTGGAAGCGCAGCCACGAGAGCGGCCGCCCGGCGATCGGATCCCTGCAGCAGCGCATCGACAAGGTGATGGACGTCACCATCAATCGCGAAGTCGACCGCTTCAATTCCAACCTCTTGGTGCTCGCCACCATCGGCGCCTCGGGCCCCTTCATCGGCCTCTTCGGTACCGTCTGGGGCATCATGACCGCTTTCCAGGGCATCGCGGCGTCGAAGAACACCTCGCTCGCCGTCGTCGCGCCGGGCATCGCCGAGGCGCTCTTCGCCACCGCCATCGGCCTCGTCGCCTCGATCCCGGCTGTCATCGCCTACAACAAGCTCTCCTCCGACGCCGGCGCCCTCGGCGGCCGGCTCGAGGCCTTCGCCGACGAGTTCTCCGCCATCCTGTCGCGCCAGATCGACGAACGGCACGCGGCCTGAGTTCGGCAACGAGGAGATCGGATCATGGGCATGGCGGTCGGAGGAGCCGGAGGCTCCGGTGGACGGCGAGGACGCAGGTCGCGGGCGCGGCGCGGTCCCATCGCCGACATGAACATGACGCCCTTCATCGATGTCATGCTGGTGCTGCTGATCATCTTCATGGTGGCGGCGCCGATGATGACGGTGGGTGTTCCGGTCGACCTGCCGGAGACCCGCGCCAAGGCGATGGAGGGCCAGACCCAGCCGGTCACCGTGTCGGTCGACGGCCAGGGCCGCATCTTCATCATGGACGCCGAGCTGAAGCTCGACGACCTCGTCCCCAAGCTCCAGGCGATCGCCAAGAACGGGGTGGAGGAGCGCATCCTGGTGCGCGGCGACCGCACCACCGACTACGGCACCATCCTGCGCGTCATGGGCCGGCTCAACGACGCCGGCTTCAAGAAGATCGGCCTCGTCTCGCTGCCCGAGACGGCCTCTCGGTGAGGAGCCCCATGCGTCCCGGCCTTCCCGCCTCGGTCGTCCTGCACGCTGCGCTGATCGCGTGGATCGTGGTCGGACTGCCGTTCCGGAAGGCGGCGGAAGACGCCGTCGTCGTCGACGCCATGCCGATCGAGTTCGTCCCCGTCGCCGACGTGGCGAACCTCAGGCTCGGTCAGAAGACGGCCAAGCCCAAGGACGAGATCGTCCCGAAGGAGACGAAGCAGGCGGCCAAGGAGAGCGAGGGCGCCCGCGCCGGCACCGACGCCCGCGAGGAGCCGCCGCCGCCGATCCCGCAGGCCAAGCCGGAACCGCCGAAGCCCGAGCCCAAGGCCGAACCGGTGAAGGCTCCCGAGCCGCCCGAGCCGGAACCGCCGAAACCCGAGCCGATCAAGGCGCCGGAACCCAAGCCGCAACCGCCGAAGCCCGAGCCGATCAAGGCCCCCGAGCCCAAGCCCGACCTGCCCAAGGAGGCGGAGAAGGCCAAGGACCTCGGCGAGGGCAAGCCGCCGGTGCCCAAGGAGCCGCCGAAGGACACCAAGGCGCTCGACAAGCTCCTCGAGGAGCAGAAGAAGCTCGACGACAAGAAGGCGGAGGAGAAGCGCCTCGCCAACGCCAAGGCCGCCGCCGCCGCCAAGGCCGCCGCCGACGCCAAGGCCAAGGCCGACGCCAGAGCCAAGGCGTTGGCCGATGCCAAGGCCGCCGCCGACCGCGCCGCGAAGGCCGCGGCCGACGCCAAGGCGGCCGAGGCGGCCAAGGCCAAGTCGCAGTTCGATTCGCGCGAGATTTCCGACATCCTCAACAAGAACCGGACCGGTTCGTCCGCCTCCAAGGTGCAGCAGACCGCCAGCCTCGGCTCGCCATCCGGCAGGTTGAACGTCACCCGCATGACCCAGTCGGAGACGGACGCGCTGGTCGGCCAGATCAAGAAATGCTGGAACCCGCCGATCGGATCGGCCGAGGCCGGCATCGGCGTGACTCTGCGCTTCTCGATGAACCAGGACGGCACGCTCGCCGGCCAGCCCGAGATCATCGAGGCCCCGGCGCACCCGCTCGGACCGGCCCTCGCCGCCTCGGCGCGCCGCGCCCTCCTGCAGTGCGGCCCCTACAAGATGCCTCCCGAGAAATACGCCGCCTGGCGGCTGGTGGAGGCGACCTTCAATCCCAAGGACGTCTTCTGACGGACACCGACGAGACGACGAGGACTTCGACGATGCCGAGCCAACAGACCTTCGCGCCGCCCCGCCCGATACGCGCCGACCGCCGCCGGAGCGCCTTCGCGTCGCGGCTGCGCGCCATCGGCCTCGCCGTGGTCGGGCTGGCCGCCGGCGCCGTCGGCCTCCTCGCCGCGTCGCTTCCCGCCGAGGCGCAGCTGAAGATCACCGTCACCCCCGGCGCCGCCTTCACGCCGATGCCGATCGCCGTGCCCAACTTCACCGGCGACCCGCAGCTCGGCGCCCAGGTGGCGCAGATCGTCGCCCAGGATCTGAAGACCTCCGGCTACTTCAACGTCCTCGACCCGTCCTCCTATCTGGAGCGCGCCGTCGGCGCCGACGTGACGCCGAATTTCAACAATTGGCGCGGCATCAACGCTCAGGCGCTCGTCGCCGGCACGGTGCAGCAACAGGGTGGACAGATCGTCGCCCAGGTGCGGGTGTGGGACGTCTACGGCGGCTCTCAGCTGATCGGCTCGCAGTTCGCCACCTCGCCCGACAACATCCGCCGCCTCGCCCACATCGTCGCCGATGCCGCCTTTTCGCAGCTCACCGGCTTCAAGGGCTTCTTCGACAGCCGCGTCGCCTTCGTCGACGAGTCCGGGCCGAAGTCGAACCGGGTCAAGAAGCTCGCCATCATGGACTGGGACGGCGCCAACGTGCGCTACCTCACCCGCGGCCAGGAACTGGTGCTGACCCCGCGCTTCTCGCCGTCGAACCAGCAACTCGCCTACATGTCCTACGGCGCCGGCGACCCCAAGGTGTTCATCCTCAACGTCGCCTCCGGCGCCCGCCAACTCGTCGGCGACTTCCCGTCGATGACCTTCAGCCCGCGCTTCTCGCCCGACGGCAACACCCTCGTCTTCTCGATGCAGAAGGACGGCAACGCCAACATCTTCTCGATGAACCTCGGCGGTCGCGCCGTGCAGCAGCTGACCAACGCCGCGGCGATCGACACCCATCCCTCCTTCTCGCCCGACGGCGCGCAGATCGTCTTCGAGAGCGACCGCGGCGGCACCCAGCAGCTCTACGTCATGGACCGCGGCGGCGGCGCGTCGAAGCGCATCTCCTTCGGTTCCGGACGCTACTCGACGCCGGTGTGGTCGCCCGACCCGGACAATCCGTTCATCGCCTTCACCAAGCAGGAAGGCGGCATGTTCAAGATCGGCGTGATGAAGCCCGACGGCACCGGCGAGCGCATCCTCACCGAAGGCTTCCACAACGAGGGCCCGACCTTCGCCCCCAACGGCCGCTACGTCATGTTCTTCCGCGAGGAAGGCGGACAGGCCGGCCTCTGGCTCGCCGACGTCACCGGTCACGTGCTGACCCGCATCCGCACCCCGGCCGGCGCCTCCGATCCCTCCTGGTCGCCGCTGCTGAAGTGAACTGGCCATCACCTCGCCGTGGCGATCGTGCCACGGTGAGGTGATGCCGATCGGCAACGCTTTTCCGCCGCCGCGCCGCGTCGCGGATCGGCCGCGGCAGGGACACGCTTCGACCACTTTCCCCCCGCCCTGATGACGCCACGGCGATACCGGCCGGCGTCGTGGAAACGGCGTACGGAAAGGTTTCGTTCACCATGTTCCTGAACCCCGACTTAACCACGGATCGTTAGGGTTACCGACGAGTATCGGGGACCTTCCGAAGGAGTCTTTCGCATGTGGAGTGAATTGGGCCTGACCCGCGGCGCGAAGTTCGCGGCCGTCGTCGCGACCTCGCTGACCCTGGCGGCCTGCGCCAGCCAGCAGGACAACGCCGGGATGAACGGTGCCGGCGGCGCGGGTGCGGCGACGCCGGGCAGCCAGCAGGACTTCGTCGTCAACGTCGGCGACCGCGTCTTCTTCCAGAACGACAGTTCGGAACTGACCGGCGAGGCGCGCGGCACCCTCGACCGTCAGGCCGTCTGGCTCGGCAAGTACCCGCGCTACGCCGTGACCGTCGAAGGCCACGCCGACGAGCGCGGCACCCGCGAGTACAACATCGCCCTCGGCGCCCGTCGCGCCGCCGCCACGCGCGACTACCTGATCTCGCGCGGCATCTCCTCGACCCGCCTGAAGACCATCTCCTACGGCAAGGAGCGTCCGGTCGCCGTCTGCGACGCCGAGAGCTGCTGGAGCCAGAACCGCCGCGCCGTCACCGTACTCAACGGCGCCAACTGACCGCGGCCGAAACGCGGGAACACACGGAAACGACATGCGAGCGGCGCTCCCCCGAGGGGCGCCGTTCGCCGTTTCGACGGCGGACGCCGCTCGGTCGTCGCATCATCGCGAGAGGGTCACCGCGACGACAAATTTTGGCCGAAACGCGCGGGTCATGATAGGAGATCGGCCGATCCGAGCCCGATCGTCGCGGCTCGTCGGAGGAAAGGAGCGCCGCCGTCCATGTTTCAACGGACACTCGCCACACGCGGAGGCCCACCGATGCGGCACCGCCTCGCCGTGATCGCCGTCGTGGCCTTCGCCACGATCGCCTCGCTCGGCGTCGGGACGGCGCGGGCGCAGGGGTTCTTCGGCGGCTCCGATTCCGGTGATCGCCGCAACGCCGAACTGTCGCTACGCATCAACCAGCTCGAAGGCCAGTTGCGCGGTCTCAACGGCCAGATCGAGCAGATGTCGCACCAGATCCAGCAGCTTCAGGACACCCTGACGCGCATGCAGAAGGACTACGAGTTCCGTCTGCAGGAGATCGAGGCCGGCGGCGCCCGCGGCGCCAAGCCGGCCCAGAAGCGCAGCGACGCGCCGAGCGCCGCCGAAACCATGTCGACCGCCGGCCTGCCGGCCGCGGCCGGCATGGCCCCCGCGGCCGCCCCGGTCGCGGTCGCCCCGGCGTCCGCCCCGGTCGCCGTCGCCGGACGCGGTGCACCGCCGGCGTCGCTCGGCCAGTTGAACGCCGCCGACCCGATCGGTGGACTGATCGGATCGTCGTCTTCGGCGCCGCTCAATCTCGGCGCCCCCGGCGTCGACACCCGCGCCGTCACCGATCCGACGATCGTTCCGGTTCCCGGCGTCGACCCGCGCTATTCGGCGGTTCAGCCGACCGCCAGCGCCCGCGACGAATACGACGCCGCCTACGGCTACGTGCTCAACGGCGAATACGAACTGGCGGAGACCAGTTTCAAGACCTTCATCACCCATCACCCGACCGACAAGCGGGTCGGCAGCGCCCAGTTCTGGCTCGGCGAGAGCTACTATGTCCGCTCCAAGAACAAGGAGGCCGCCGACGCCTTCCTCAAGAGCTACACCCAGTTCCCCGACGGCCCCAAGGCGCCCGACAGCCTGTTGAAGCTCGGCCTCTCCCTCGCCGCCCTCGGCGAGAAGAAGGCCGCCTGCACCACCTACGAGGAACTGCTCGTCAAGTACCCCAAGGCTTCGCGCGCCCTGCGCGATCGCGCCCTCGCCGAGAAAGTCCGTGGCAAGTGCTGAGGACGCCCCCGTCTCGGATGCCGAAGCCGCGACCCTCTTCGCGCCGCTCCGAGACCGTTCCCGTCTCGTCCTCGCCGTCTCCGGCGGTCCCGACAGCACCGCCCTTCTCCTGCTCCACGCCCGCGCCCGTACGCTCGATCCGACGCTGCCCGGCGCGATCGTCGTCACCGTCGACCACGGCCTGAGGCCCGAAGCCGCGCAAGAAGCGCGCCTCGTCGCCGCCCTCGCCGCCCGCCACGGCCTCCTCCACCGCACGCTTCGCTGGGAGGGCGAAAAGCCCGCCGCCAACCTCCAGGCCGAAGCCCGCCGCGCCCGCTACGACCTCCTCTTCGACGCCGCCCGCGACCTCGGCTGCGACACCGTCGTCACCGCCCACCACGCCGACGATCAGGCCGAGACCTTCCTCGCCCGCCTGGCTCGCGGCTCCGGCGTCGTCGGCCTCTCCGCCATGACACCACGCCGAAAGATCGACGGCCTCGTCCTCGCCCGCCCCTTTCTCGATCTGCCCAAATCGCGCCTGCTCGCCACGCTCGCCGCCGCCGGCGAGGCCTGGATCGAAGACCCCTCCAACACCGACCGGCGCTTCGACCGCGCCCGTCGGCGCGCCGCCGCCCCCCTCCTCGCCGACCTCGGCCTCACCCGCGACCGCCTCGTCGCCACCGCGAAGGCGATGGCGCGTGCGGCGTCCGCGATCGAGACGCAGGTCGATGCGGCGCTCGCCACCGGCGTCGACATCCACCCCGCCGGCTGGGTGGCGCTGCGGCCGGAGGTCGTCGCCACCCAGCCCGAAGAGGTTCGCCTGCGGCTCTTCTCACGGCTCGTCCGAGCCGTCGGCGGCGCCCCCTACGGTCCGCGGCTCGACCGGCTGGAAGCGATCGCCGCCGCCGTCGACGGAGGCGATCCCGCCGCCGTCGTCGCCGCCCGCACCCTCGGCGGCACCCGCATCGAGCAGCGGCGCGGCCGCATCTGGATCGCCGCCGAAGCCGGCCGAGGCACACCGCCGAGCCTGAGGCTCGAACCGGGAGAGTGTGGCCGCTGGCGCGGACGGCGCATCGAACTGGCGCCCGGGGCCTCCTCGGCGGTGACCATCGCGCCTCTGGGCCCCGACGGCCGGCGGACGATCGCCGCGACCGACGGTCTCACCCCGGCCATCGTCGGAGACCCCACGCCACCGGCGGCGATGATCGAATCGGCGCTCGCCGTCTTCCGCGACGGCGAACTCGTCGCCTGCCCGGGGCTCCGCCATGTCCGCGAAGGGGACCGAAATCGCATGGAAACACTGCATATCGCGCCGATTTCACCCTGAAACGCCGTCCGGGAGCCCGGCGCCGGCCGGATCGGCGGGCCGCGGTAACGATTTCGTCAGACGAACGCGCCGCGACGAACCCATCTCCTTGGCACGGAGCGAGGAGACACCTATCTTCCAGGGAACCGACGTGGGTCGGCGGAGGCGGTGTTCGCGTACCGCCCGGCCGAGATGGGATCTTCGATGAACGCCAATTTTCGGAACTTCGCCCTCTGGGTGATCATTGGACTCTTGCTGATCGCGCTCTTCCAGCTGTTCCAGAACCCTGGACGGACGACGGGCACGAACGAAGTGTCGTTCTCCCAGTTCCTCGACGATGTCGAGGGCGGCAAGATCAAGCAGGTGGTGATCACCGACCAGCAGGTCCAGGGCGCCTACAAGGCGGGCGGCACCTTCCAGACCTACGCCCCGGCGGACGCCCGCTACATCGAACTCCTGCGTCAGAAGGACGTCGCCATCGCCGCGCGCCCGGCCGGCGAGAGCTTCTCGCTCCTCGGCGCCCTGATCTCGTGGATGCCGATGCTGCTGATCATCGGCATCTGGCTCTTCGTCATGCGCCAGATGCAGGGCGGCGCCGGCGGCAAGGCCATGGGCTTCGGCAAGTCCAAGGCCAAGCTCCTGACCGAGGCCCACGGCCGCGTCACCTTCGAGGACGTCGCCGGTATCGACGAGGCCAAGGAGGATCTCCAGGAGATCGTCGAATTCCTGCGCGACCCGCAGAAGTTCCAGCGCCTCGGCGGCCGCATCCCGCGCGGCGTGCTGCTCGTCGGCCCGCCCGGTACCGGTAAGACGCTGACCGCCCGTGCGGTTGCCGGCGAAGCCAACGTGCCGTTCTTCACCATCTCGGGCTCCGACTTCGTCGAGATGTTCGTCGGCGTCGGCGCCAGCCGCGTCCGCGACATGTTCGAGCAGGCCAAGAAGAACGCCCCCTGCATCATCTTCATCGACGAGATCGACGCGGTCGGCCGC
>CALBKH010000091.1 GCA_937892955.1 uncultured Alphaproteobacteria bacterium | reverse complement strand
ACACCCCAATCCATTGTGTTGATTGAGTGAATCACGTCAGCAGACGGTCGTCGAGACCTATCCGCGCACAGGTCTCATTATACCATCGGCCATTGGAAACGACCGATGGTATTCTTGATGCGAATTTCTCATGCCTCTGATGCAGATGAGAAATTCGCATGTCTTCAAAGGCCGGGTGCGTCGGCACCTTCGGACTTCGGTACGAGTTCACAGCGTCGCGCGGGTGGTGCCGTCGACGCCGACGAGGATCGCCGCCAGACCCAGACGTTGCGCCAGGGCGAAACCGTCCTTCGCGCCGGTCACCATCAGCGCCGTCGCCCAGGCGTCGGCGACCATGCAGCTCTCGGCCACCACCGTGACCTGGGCGAGATCGCCGGCGAGCGGCGTGCCGCTGCGCGGGTCCATGGTGTGGGAATGCCTCCGCCCGTCGATCTCGTGGACGTGGCGGTAGTCGCCCGAGGTGGCGACCGCCGCGTCGGTCAGTTCGATCACCCCGGCGAGCGATCGGGCGGCGCGGTCGGGACGCTCCTGGCCGACCACCCAGGTGCGGCCGTCGGGCTTCAACCCCTTCGCCCGCAACTCGCCGTCGATGCCGACGAGGAAGGACGAGACGCCATGGGCGGCCGCGACCTCGGCCATGCGATCGACGCCATGGCCCTTGGCGATGCCGGAGAGGTCGAGCGTGAGCGGCGCGAGGCGGCGGGCCCGACGGGCGATCGGATCGAGTTCGAGCGTCTTCGGCGGCTCGAAGCGCGACCGGTCGGCGGCGGCGGCGATCCCGGCCGGGTCGGGCCGCCGCGCGCCGCCGCCGAAGCCGTAGGCGCGCACCAGATCACCGACGCCGATGTCGAAGGCCCCCTCGGACAATCTGCCGATGGCGAGCGATGCCTCGAGGACGGTGAAGAGCCCGGCGGGAATCGATGTCCATTCGCCGATCGGCGCGCGGTTCAGCCGCTCGAGATCGGAGGTCGGACGCCAGGTCGACATCTCGGCCTCGACCTCCTCGACCGCCGCGGCGAGCGCGGTCGCCAGCGCCGCGGTGTCGAAGTCGGGTACGACGTGGACGATCGCCGACCAGCGCGAGCCCATCGCCGGACCGTTCAGGGCGCGGCGGACGAGATCCGCTGCGGCCGGGCGCGCCTCAATAGACGTCTTCGACATAGCGACCTCCGGCGCGCAAGGTGGCGACGTCGGTGCCGAGCGGATGGAGGATGGTCTCCATCGTCCGGGTGACGGCATGGGCCATGTCGCGGCTGCCGCAGACCAGGATCTGGGCGCCGGCGTGGACGAGTTCGCGCAGGCGGTGGGCGTCGGCGGCGATGCGATCCTGAACATAGGCGCCGGCGTGGGTGTCGCGCGAGAAGGCGGTGGTGAGCGAGGTCAGCCGCCGTTCGGCGAGGGCGCGGGCGAGTTCGTGCTCGTAGAGGAAGTCGGAAGCCGGGCTGCGGCCGCCCCAATAGAGGTGGACCGGGCGGGCGCGATCGTTCGCCCGGACGAAGCCGGCGAGCGGGCCGATGCCGGCCCCGGCGCCGATCAGGATCAGCGACGGGGCCCCTTCCGCCGGACGGAAGCTCGGATTGGTGCGGACGAAGGCGTCGACGGCGTCGCCGGGGCGCAGCCCGTGGAGGAGCGTCGAGCAGACGCCGCCCGGCATCAGGCGGACGCAGATCTCGACGACGCCGTCGGCGGCCGAGGAGGCGAGCGAATAGAAGCGCGGCATGGCTTCGCCCGGCGGCACGACGCCGAGGAGATCGCCGGCCTCGAAGGCGGGCAGGCGGCCGCGACGCAGGGTGCGCCGGTCGAGCGGCGCGGCGAAGCGCAGGATCGCCACCGGCGCGCCGACCGCGGCGCCGTAGTCCTCGCGCTCGACCAGTTCGAGCGCCGTCGTCGCCGGCCGCTCGGCGACATGCTCGAGCACCAGATCGTGGCCGAGGGCCGCGCCGAGGTCTTGGCCCCACTGGGCGAATTCCTGCGCCGATCGACGGTCGATGCGCTTGAAGCCGAGGAGGCGCGGGAAACCCTTGGCGTCGAGCGCCTCGGCGACGGCGCGACCGTAGCCGCAGAAGTCGGGGAAGGTGCGGTCGCCGAAGCCGAGGACGGCGACCGACGTGCGCCCCTCGATCCCGGCCAGGCGATCGAGGAAGTGCCGGGCCGAGGCCGGCGCCGATCCGTCGCCCCAGGTGGCGGCGAGGATCAGCAGGCGCTCGGCGCGGGTGTGCGCTTCGGCGAGGTCGTTCATCTCGGCGAGATGGACGCGATGGCCGTGACGCTCGAGGGCGACGGCGAGCGTCGTGGCGAAGCCGCGGGTCGAGCCGCCGTCGGAGCCGACGAGGATCACCGTGTCGGCGGTCTCGACGGGCGCGGAGGCGAAGGCCGCGGCGCGGTTCGCCCGGCGGCGGCGCCACATCACGAGGCCGGAGCCGGCGAAGATCGGCGTCGTCGCGGCGGCGAGGCCGAGGAGGAGGGCGAGCGCCCAGACGCCGCGGCCGGTGTGGAGGACGCGGACCAGATCGTCGAGGCGATCGAGAACCGTCGCCGGCGCGAAGGCCAGGGTGCGGCCGGTCGTCGGATCGACCACCGCCTCACCCGAACGGGTGACGAGCCGGAAGACATCGCCGGGAACGGTCGGGTCGGCGAGGGTCAGTTCCCGCAGGTCGGCGACGTCGACGCGAGCCAACGCCTCGACGCGACCGAGCGGCAGCGGCGCACCGTCGGCGGCGGCGATGGACGGGGCCTCGGCGCGCTCGGGCAGGAGATCGAAGGTCGAGGCCGACATCCACAGGCCGGTGAGCGAAGAGAGGACGAGGCCGAGGGTGGCGAGGCGGGCGAGGTCGCCGTGCAGACGCTCGGCGGTCGAACCGCGAATCGGGCGGAGGAGCGCCCGCGCGCCGCCGAGGCGGCGCGCGAGGAGGACGAGGCCGGTGAGCGACAGCACCAGCATCGCCGCCGCGCTCAGGGCCGCGACGAGACGGCCGTCCGACCCGAGGCCGAAGGCGCGATGGAGATCGGTGATGAAGCGCACGGTCGGCGAGACCTCGAAGGGACCGAGGCCGGCGCCGGTCGCCGGATCGATCCGCTCGATGCCGTTGGTCTCACCGTCGGTGTAGGCGGCGGTGACGATGCCGCTCGCCCGCACCTTCAGGGTGGAGAGGGTCTCGTGGCGCGCCGCCACGGCTTGCGCGAGCGCGGCGACCGAGATGCCGCGGTCGATGGTCGGGCTCGTGAAACGGTCGACGATCGGCACCACCGACAAGGCCACGCCGGTCAGCGCGGTGACGACGAGGACGAAGCCGAGGGCGAGGCCGAGGACGGAATGGAGACGGCGCAACATGACGAGACCCTCCATGTCAGAACGAGACCTTGAAGGTCTTGACGTAGCCCTTGCCGGCGACCGGCTTGCCGTTCTGGTCGGAGGAGAGCGGCGCGACCACCTCGGAGGGGAAGTCGCGGCCGTTCTCGACCGAGGTGTCGACATGGACGACGTAGCCGGCGTCGATCAGGGCGTCGGCGAGATCGAGGGTGATCTTCAGCGTCCTGCCGGAGCCGATGGAGGCGCCGGTGATGCCGTCGACCTCCGTCGCCCGACCGCCGGAGGCGCGCTGCCAGTCGGAGAGATGGCGCCAGTACTTGGCGCGATCGCCGGCCATCCACAGCGTGCCCTTGTACTTGCCGGCGGCGTCGGAGATCCAGATGACGGCGTAGGCGCCGTTGCCGCCGTAGGCCTTGAGGGTGGTCTCGAAGGTGATCTGTTTCGCCTCGGCCATCGTCGGGACGACGAAGGCGGCGGTGGCGGCGAGAGCGGAAGTCGCGAGTTTCATGGACGTGGTTCCGTTGGGCGCGAGGACGGCGGGCTTCAGTTGACTTCGACCTTGGGTCGGGCCTTGCCCTGGAAGAGGCCGTTGTCGGGAACCGGCGCGTTCGGGTCGGTCGGACCGGTCATGCCGGGACGGCCGGCGCGACCGCGATCGCCGCCACGACGGTCGTCGTCATCGTCGTCGTCGTCGTCATCGTCGTCGTGGCCGCGGCGGTGCTCGCGCGCCTCGTGACGACGGCGATGCTCTCGGTCGGCGATGCGGAAGCGCTCGGCGGTGGAGACGGTCGCGCCGTCGTCACCCGTCTCGCGGGCGTAGCGGTGTTCGAGGAGGCGGGGGGTGGCGAGGGCGACGCCGGCCACGGACGTGCCGAGGACGAGCGCGGCGGTGGCGAGGAGGAGGGGCTTCTTCATCGGAGGGGCTCCGTTCGGTTTCGACCGGAGCACCCTGCGCGGTCCACCTGACGGCCACCTGAAACGGCGACGCGCCGGCGTTCAGCTTCGCGTCAGGAAGATGAACGCGGCGCCGGGAGACGGACCCGGGCGAGGAAACCACCCTCCCGCCCGGGGGCGGGCGAGCGGAGTTCGAGGGTCGCGCCGGAGCCGCGGCAGATGGCGGCGACGATGGCGAGGCCGAGACCGGCGCCCTCGGCCGTGGTGGGACCGCGCTCGAAGCGACGGGTGATCCGACCCAGGTCTTCCGCGGCGATCGCCGGCCCGTCGTTCTCGACTTCGAGCGCCTCGTCGGTCAGCCGCACCGCGACCACGCCGTCGGGCGCACCGTGTTTCAGGGCGTTTTCGACGAGATTGCGGGCGAGCACGGCGAAGGCGTCGGCATCGAGATCGCAGAGCGGGCCGCCGTCGGGCGGGATCGTCACGGCGAGACGATCGGCGACGTCGGCTCGGCGGTCGATCTCGTCGATCACCAGGGCGAGGACCGGGCCGAGCCGGACCGGGGTTTCGGCGAGAAGACCGCCGCCCTCGGCCTTGGCCAGTTGCAGAAGCTTCTCGGCGAGGCCCGACAGGCGGCGCAACGACGCGGCGATGGCCCGGGCGCGCTCGCGTGCCACCTCCTCCGGCAATTCGGCGAGGAGGCGCTGGGTCTGGGCGAGTGCGGCGGCGATCGGCGTGCGCAGCTCGTGGGCGGCGTTGGCGGTGAAGCTGCGCTCGGCCTCGAGCGCGCCGCGCAACCGCTCGAGCAGGGCATCGACGGCGCTCGCTACGGGCGCGATCTCGGCCGGCAGGCCGGTCTCGCCGAGCGGGGCGAGATTGCCGCGACCGCGCGATTCGATGCGTTCGCGGAAGGCGACGATCGGGCGGACCGTCGACTGACCGAGGAGGAGGACCGCGAGGACCGCGATCGGCACCAGGACGGCCAGCGGCCAGATCAACGCGACGACGGCGTTGCGGACCGTCTCGCGGCGATGCGCGAGCCTCTCGACGGTGACGACCCGCACGGTGCCGCGGACCGCCGTCTCGGTGTAGAGGCGCAGGTCGCCGGCGGTCGAGAAGCCGTTCGGGACGTCCTTGGGGATCACCGCCGGATCGGCATCGCTCGACTGGAGGAGATCGCGGCCGGTTTCGTCGCGAACGACGTAGGTGACGTATTCGCGATGCGGTCCGATCGGCGCCATGTGCTGCGGCGGGTCGTCGGCCTCGCGCGCCAACAGTTCGGAATAGGCGAGCGGCAGGATCCGCTGCGCCACCTCCTGGAGGGCGCTGTCGAAGACCTCGTCGATCTCACGGCGGAGCACGAGACCGGCGACGGCCGCCGCCGCCAGCCACAGCACGGTCATGGCGATCACGAGGCCGACGGCGAGACGGCGACCCAGGCTCCAGCGCGGCGGCGGGGCGAGGCGGGCGTTCATACCCCTCCCCCCGGCGCGCCCAGCCGATAGCCCATGCCGCGCACCGTTTCGATCACCTCGGCGCCGAGCTTCTTGCGCAGGCGCGCGACATAGACCTCGATGGTGTTGCTCTCGACCTCGGCATCGAAGGAGTAGAGCCGTTCCTCGAGTTGCGGCTTGGAGAGGAGCTGGTTGGGGCGCTGGACGAAGGCCTCGAACAGCGACCACTCCCGCGCCGTGAGCGCCACCGGCCGGCCGCCGCGGTGGACGGTGCGGCCGCCGAGGTCGACGTCGAGGTCGCCGATGGTGACGAGCGGGTTGGGATTGCCGGAATAGCGGCGGCCGACGGCGCGGATGCGGGCGGAGAGCTCGGCGAGATCGAAGGGCTTCACCAGATAGTCGTCGGCGCCGGCGTCGAGAGCGGCGATGCGATCGGAGATCTGGTCGCGGGCGGTGAGCACGATCACCGGCGTGACGTCGCCGCTCACGCGGCGGGCCTTGAGGAAATCGAGGCCGCGGCCGTCGGGCAGCATCAGGTCGAGCAGCACCAGATCGAAGACGCCGGCGCGGATCGCAGCTTCCGCGTCGGCGAGGCGCGTCACCCAGTCGGCGGAATGGCCGTCGGCGACGATCTGGTCGCGGACCGCCTGTCCGAGCAGGACATCGTCTTCGATCGCGAGAATGCGCATGGAGATCGCCTCGTTCCTCTGCGGCGCAGTCTAGTCTCGTCCCGGGGCGACGGGTCGGGTAAAATTCACGAGGTCGTTCAGGTCCGTTTCAGCCGCCCGTGCTGAAATGCGCCATGATCCTTCCACCGGAGAAGCCCGTGATCCTTCGCATCGCCCTGACCCTGGCTCTTCTCGGCGCGTCCGTCGACGTCGCGGCGGCGGACGACCGTTGCGCCGTGCCGCTCGCCGACTGGCAACCGAGATCGGCGTTGGTGCAGAAGCTCGCGGCGGAAGGCTGGACGGTACTGCGGCTCAAGGCGGACGACGGTTGCTACAAGGTCTTCGCCCGCGACGCGTCGGGCCGAACGATCAAGGCGCGCTTCGACCCGGCGACGCTCGAACGCGTCCCCGGCGGTCGCGGCCACCACGGCGGCGGCCACGACGACGGTCACGACTGATCGGGCGCCGCGCTTCGGTTCACAGCGTGTCCTCGAGGATCAGCAACAGCAGGAAGCCGACGAAAAACAGCGCCGTCGCCCATGGCGGCTCCTCGACCTCGTGCGCCTCGACCAGCAGTTCCTCGGTGACGAGGTAGAGCAGGGCCACCAGCCCGAAGGCGAAGGCACCGGTCACCACACCGGGCGAGGCGGTGGCGAACGGAGCGGAAAAGACCACGCCGACCGGCATCATCAACGCCAACGCCGAGGTGATCGCGACGTTGCGGAACCGCTGCTCCGGTGCGTCGCCGAGTTCGGCGGCGACCGAGAGAGCGAGGAACAGCACTTCGATCGTCAGGGCGAAGGTGAGCAGCAACCCCGCCTTCTCGCCACCCTGGAAGGCGAGGCCGAGCACCGTGCCGTCGATGAAGAGGTCGACCGCGATGAGCGAGACGAGACCGATCTTGCCCTCGGTGCGTTCGCCGATGGTCTTCAGGACGAGCATCGCGGCCACCCCGAGGCCGCCGCCGACGACGATCGACCACAGAGCGCCCTGGTGCTTCAGGTGCGGCAGGATCTCGACCGCCGCGGCGGAGAACACGATGCCGGCGGCGAAATGCTGGATGGCGCTCACCGCGACGTGGGAGGGCCGCCGCAGCAGGGTGAGAAATCCCCCGATGATCGCGGCGAGAATCGGGATCACGGTATAGGTGAGAGCGGTCGTCATGTGCGGCTCCGCGGACCGAGAAGATTCGGCATGTCACGACCGCGCGAAAGCGTCCAGACGACACTTTCGCGATGAGGGTCTTCCCCGATGCGATCGAGGGCTTTCGACCCGCCTTCGCCACCGCCCTCCGCGTCGCCTCCCTGCGACCACGGCACCTCCGGCGCGACGCGGCGATCGGACACCGATCACCGATGTCGCGGCGAAGCCCTCGAGGTCGGTGGGGAGGACGGCGCACCCACGGAATTTCAGATCGTCGCAGGAATCCGCAGCACCGCCGCTCGACATCCGACGGCGTTCCGGAGCGGCCGGGAACTTCGCTCGGAAAGTCCGTGACCGCTTTTCGGGGTTTACTGAAAAGTTTCTGACCGGTTTTCGTAGCAATGCGAACGGCGAGTTGTCACGGTGCCGCCGGTCCGCGAGTGGCGCATAAATGATCAGATTAGAAATATCAGATCTGCCCGATCGTACGACAGCGGGGCAGACGAGATCCGCCGCTGCAGGTCGACGCATCCGCGCGCCACCCGACCAGGGCCGACCCCGCCCCGCTCCGCTCACGAAGCTCCGCTTCGACGAGAGGGCCACATTCGGGGAAACGATGATGAAGAAGGCCCTGGTTTTCTCGGCGATCGCGATCGCCGCCGTCACCGCATTCGCGACCGCCGCCTCGGCCTACGATGCCGAATGGAAGCGGGGCCGGATCTACTATCGCTCCGTCTGCACCTCCTGCCACGTGGCCGAGCCGATCGGATCGATCGCGCCGTCGACGCGCACCAAGGCGGAATGGGCCGAGTATCTGAAGGCCGACGCGCACGCCAAGGGCAAGGACAAGGTCTCTCGCTTCCTCTCCAAGGCCTACCGAGCCGAGATCAAGGCGACCAACAAGGCGGCCGAGAAATTCGCCGATGTCGCCGACGAGGAGCTGACCGCCGATGTCGCCGCCTTCCTGATGCGCGGCGCCAAGGACGGCGACGAACCCGCTTCCTGCAATTGAACCGCCCGATCCCGCTCCGCCACGACCGAACCACCGGTCGTGCGGGCGGATCCGTGCGTGGAGACCGACCACGATGTCCACATCGCCCAGCCGTTTTCCCGGTCTCGCCGAGGACTGGAAGAAGATCTTCGTCGAGGAATGGTCCCCCTTCTTCGGGGCCGTCCTGCTCGTCCTGATCGTCCTGGCGCTGATGACCACCGGTCTCTTCTGGGGGGTCTTCGGCGGCGTCAAGTACTGGGGCGATCGGCTCAATGCGGCGATCGGCCTGGCGCCGTTGCTCGGCATCGGCGAGGCCAAGGAGGGTTTCCTCGGTCATCGCATGTCGCTGATGAACATCATGCTGGTCCTCGGATCGGCGACCGCGGCGCTGCTCTCCGGACAGTTCCAACCCAACCGGGCGCCGAAGCTCGAGTACGTCTGGGGCGCTCTCGGCGGATCGCTGATGGGCGTCGGCGCATCGCTCGCCGGCGGCTGCACCACCGGCGGCTTCTTCAACCCGGTCGTCCATTCCTCGCCGGCCGGTTGGGCGATGTGGGCCGGCCTGCTTTTCGGCGCCTGGGTCGGGCTCAAGGTCCTTCTGTGGACGCTCGACACCATCGAATGGGGCACCGCCGCGCCGTCGCCGATCCGCGTGCCGGAGGGGGTGAAGCGGCTCTATCCGATCCTCGGGCTCGCCATTCTCGTCGGTATCGTCGCCTGGAGCGCGGCGTGGTGGGCGTCGCCGGAGAAACAGGTCGCCTCGCGCGCCATCGTCGTCGCCGCCGGTTTCGCCATCGGCTTCGTCATGCACCGCTCGCGTCTGTGCTTCGCCCGTTCGATCCGCGAACCCTTCATGACCGGCGAAGGCACCATGACCAAGGCGGTGATCCTCGCCATGGCGATCGGCATGCCGCTCGCAGCCCTGCTGTTCCGCGCCAAGGTGATCGACCCCTATGTCGCCATCCCCGCGACCTTCTGGATCGGATCGCTCACCGGCGGCGCGATCTTCGGCTTCGGCATGGTGTTCGCCGGCGGCTGCGCTTCGGGGGCGCTGTGGCGGATGGGCGAGGGCCACGCCAAGCTCTGGGTGGCGATGTTGTTCTTCGCCTGGGTCGGCTCGATCGCCTCGGCCATCTTCAAGAAGATCGGCCTCACCGCCATCGACGAGACCAACATCGAGACCTGGGAAGTGACCGCCGTCGGTCGTCAGGCCTTCCTGCCGGACATGTTCGGCGGTTGGGGCGTGGCGTTGGCGATCGGCTTCGGCCTGCTCGCGCTCTGGTACGCGGTCGTCCGCTGGAACGAGACCACCGAGAAACTCACCGTCCTGTGACGTTCAGCTCAGGGAGAAGACCCATGAGAACGAAGCATCTCGCCCTGGTCGGCGCGCTGATGATCGGCGCCACCGGCCTCCTCGTCGCCGTACCGACCCTTCCGGCCGCCGCTCAGACCGCCGTGCAGCCGAAGGAGGGCTGGTTCTCCGTCCTGACCACCTTCGACAAGGTGCGCGCCGAGGCGACGATCCCGCCGAAGAAGGGCGTCACCATCGTCGACAGCCGCCCGACGGGCCGCCAGTACGACCCCGGGCACATCCCGGGCGCGATCAACATCCCGGATTCGGCCTTCGAGAAGTCGGTCGACAAGCTGCCCGCCGACAAGGCGACCAAGCTGATCTTCTACTGCGGCGGCGTCGACTGCATGCTGTCCCACGACAGCGCCAGGAAGGCGAAGGCGCTCGGCTACGGCTCGATCGAGGTCTATGCCGAGGGCATGCCGGACTGGAAGGCCAAGGGCGGGCCGGTCGCGGTCTCGGGCGCCTACATCAAGAAGCTGATGGACGAGAAGCAGCCCTATACGCTGATCGACGCGCGTCCGAAGCGGGTCACCGACAAGGGCGTCATCCCGACCGCCGTGGCGATTTCCGACAGCGAATTCGACAAGCACGTCGACAAGCTGCCGGCCGACAAGGCGGCGCTGGTGATCTACTACTGCGGCGGTCTCGAATGCGTGCTGTCCGACCAGTCGGCGGACAAGGCCCGTAAGCTCGGCTACACCAACGTCGTGACCTATCCGGAAGGCTACCCGGAATGGGAGAAGCTCTACGGCGCCGGTCCGGCGGCCGCCGCCGCTCCGGCGACGGGAGCCGCACCCGCGGTCGCGCCGGCCAAGGCGGCGCTGGTCGCCGGCAAGGAGAAGGGCTCGGTGACCGTCGCCTCCTTCGAGGCGGCGTGGAAGGCCGATCCGGCCGCGATCCTGCTGGTCGACGTGCGCAATGCCAACGAGTTCGCCTCGGGGACGATCAAGGGCGCGGTCAACGTGCCGATGAACGAACTGGAGAAGAAGCTCGCCACCTTCCCGAAGGACAAGCCGATCGTCTTCATCTGCGGCACCGGCGCGCGCTCGGGTGAGGCCTACGACACGGCCAAGCTCTACGCCGCCGATCTCCAGGCCTCCTTCCTCGACGCCAACATCAAGTTCGCCGGCGACGGAACCGCGACGATCACCGAGAAGAAGTGACGTCCCACGGGTTCGGACGCCCCCGTCCGACCTCCATCGACGCCCGCATCGTCGGCCCTGTTCGCAGTCGCCGACGATGCGGGCGTCTTCGCGCTCGGCGGGGCCTCGGCACGATCGGCGGTCGATGCGGATCATTTGCTCTCGAAGTACATCTCCACCTCTCTCAGTCGCCATTCGAAATAGAAGCCGATACTTCAACATTATTTTCGATCCACCGAAACATAGGTTTCGAATACAAAATACATTGATCGTATCTTGATTTTGTGCTCGTAAAATATAGTTCAATTATATTGACAAATAAGCTGCTTTGAGCTATACGGTTCATCCAATGATACCGAATAGATTGACCATGCCCGACCCGGCGAGAGCCGGAAGGTCATGATTTCTTTGTCATTTCGACGAGGTTGCCGATGCGGTCGATGAAACACGAAGGTGCTGCGCGGAAGACGGTGCGGGCGAGCCTGCCGCTCGACGCTCGGGGACATCGCGACGAGGCGGCTTTCTTCGTCGATTTCGACGGGACGCTGGTCGACATCGCCCCCACTCCCGACGCCGTCGTGGTGCCGACGCGGTTGGCCGGATTGCTGTCGCGACTGTCGGAGCGAACCGGTGGCGCCGTCGCGGTCCTGACCGGCCGATCGCTCGACACCATCGACCGCAAACTCGGGCCGACGGTTCTACCGGGCTGCGGCCAGCACGGCCTGGAGCTGCGGTTGCCCTGCGGTCGCTCGGTATCGCGCGACGTGGCGGAGATGGATCCGGTTCGCAGAAGCCTGACCGCTCTTTCGGCCGACTGGCCGGGTGGTGTCGAGATCGAGGACAAGGGTCTCGCTCTCGCCGTCCATTTTCGCGCCGCGCCGGATGCGGCCGCGACGATCGAGCGCGACGTCGCTCGCGCCGTCGGGCATGCGCCGGAGCGATTCCGTCTGCGTCACGGCAAGATGGTGGTGGAGGCGACGCTCGCCGGGACGTCGAAGGGGACCGCGCTGCGCCGGCTCATGATGGAGGCCCCCTTCCACGGTCGAGCGCCGATCGTCTTCGGCGACGACGTCACCGACGACGACGCCTTCGACGCGGCGCGCGCCTTCGGCGGCACCTCGTATCAGGTCGGACGACGCGACGGACATCGGGCCGATTTCGAGATCGGCGGACCGGCCGATGTGTTGCGCATCCTCGAAAGCCGGGCGGACGCGGCGAACCGTGGAGGAGCGTCCCGAGAACCCACTCGACGATCGGGCTCGTCCGACGAACCCGCCACCCGTCGAAATCCTCGGAGGGCCGAACCTTGAGCCGTCTCGTCGTCGTTTCGAACCGCGTGCCCGATCCGGCCGCCGGACGGACCCGCGCCGGCGGGCTCGCGGTGGCACTCGAGCAGGCGCTGAGGCAGCGTGGCGGGATCTGGCTCGGCTGGTCGGGCGCGGCGGTCGACGAGCCGTCGGCGACGCCGCGGATCACCGAGGTCGGAGCGGTCTCCTACGCCCATCTCGATCTGACGCCGGACGAGGTGCAGGAATATTACAACGGCTTCTCCAATCGGGTGCTGTGGCCGCTGATGCACACCCGGCTCGATCTGACCGAATTCGCCCGCAACGAACTCGCGGCCTACCACGGGGTCAACCGCCGTTTCGCCAAGGCGATCGCCGCGCTGCTGCGCGACGACGATCTGGTGTGGGTCCACGACTACCACATGATCCCGCTGGCCTCGGAACTGCGCCGGCTCGGGGTGAAGAACCGGATCGGCTATTTCCACCACATCCCCTGGCCGGCGCCCGACATCCTGATGGCGTTGCCGCGTCACGAAGATCTGGTGAACGCGCTGCTCGAATACGACCTCGTCGGTCTCCAGACCGAGGCGGACGCCGACAATCTCTTCGCCTATCTCACCCGCGAATACGGGCTCCGCTCGAACGGCCGCGGCGTCGTCGGCTGGAACGACCGCTCGACCCGGATCGCGCATTTCCCGATCGGTATCGAGACGAAGGCCTTCGCGACTCGGGCGCGACGCGCCGCCCTGGTCTCCTTCGTCCGCGAGATCACCGAGAGCCTGCTCGGGCGCAAGCTGATCATCGGCGTCGATCGGCTCGACTACTCCAAGGGCGTTCCGGAGCGGATGGCGGCCTTCGAGAAGCTGTTGGAGATCCATCCCGACCTCGTCAACAAGGTCACCTATCTGCAGATCACGCCGCGCAGCCGCTCGGAAGTGCCCGAATATGCCGACATCGAACGCAGCGTGTCGGAGATGGCGGGTCGGGTGAACGGGCGGTTCGGCGAGGCGAACTGGACGCCGATCCGATACGTGAACCGCGCCTATGGCCGCACCGCCCTCGCCGGACTCTATCGCGCCGCCGACATCGGATTGGTGACTCCGTTCCGCGACGGGATGAATCTCGTCGCCAAGGAATACGTGGCGGCCCAGGATCCGGAGAATCCGGGCGTCCTGGTCCTGTCGCGCTTCGCCGGCGCCGCCGCCGAACTCGAAGGCGCGATGCTGGTCAACCCCTACGACTGCGAGGGGATGGCGCGCGCCGTCGCCAAGGCACTGGAGATGCCGCTCGACGAGCGCATCGCCCGGTGGCGCACAAACTGGGAGCGCCTCGTCGAGAACTCGATCGACATCTGGGCCGAGACCTTCCTCGGGGCGCTCGAGGACGATCGGGCGAGTTTCGCCAGCCGCCTGCTCGGCTTCATGCGGACCTCCGACCAGAGGTTCGGACAGCCGGCGAGGCGGTGAGGAGAGGCGCGGACACACGGTCGGCGGCACCCCGGTTCGGCCAGCGATTCCATCGGAGGTCGACGCGACGGGTCGCAGATGCGAAGGTGTCGGCAGGGGACCGACCGCCGTGGGGCCGCACGCGACGAACGACGTGTGGTTTCGGCGGACATTCGAAGGAGGTCGATGGCGGTCGGCCGAAACGACCGTGGACGACGGAGAAGCCGCTTCGCGCCTCGGGTCGGACGAAGTCGGCCGGACGGGACGTGAGCATGGATGTGGTTCGAAGTGCCGGAAGCGGGTTCCGCCGGGGTGGCCGGGGACGGGTCTCGTTCCGGTTCGCGTCGGTGGCGGGGTGCGCCTTCGCGACGGCCTTCGTTCTCGCCTCGCCGGCCGCCGCCTTCGAGCTCTTCGGCGTCCATTTCTTCGGTGAGAAGGCCGAGACGCCACCCGTCTCCGCCGAGGCGCAGCGCTACCTGCCGACCCTCGTCGTCGAGCCTGCCGATGGCGACGTCGAGGCGCGGCTGAAGGATGTCTCCCGGCTCGTCTCGGAAGCCGGTGACACGCCGCCGCCGAGCACCGCCTCTTTCCTGGCGCGGGCGCGCGACGACTACGGCCGCCTGCTCGCCGCCCTCTATTCCGAGGGCCGGTACGGCGGGACCATCACGATCGAGGCAAACGGCCGACCGGTCGAGGAGATCGCGCCGGACGCGACGCTGCCGAACCCGGTCGCGGTCCGCATCACCGTCGACCCCGGGCCGCGCTACGTCTTCGGCCGCATCGACATCGACGGCCGGCCGAGCCGCGTGCCGCCGCAGCTCCAGGCCGACATCAAGCCGCCGAAGACACCGGAGGACCTCGGTCTGGTCGCCGGCGCAGCGGCGCGAGCGGGGGCGGTGACCGGCTCGGAGGAGGTACTGGTCGCGGCCTGGCGCCGGATCGGACACCCCGAAGCGAGGATCGCCTCGCGCAAGGTGGTCGCCGATCACCCGAACCGTCGCGTCGACGTGACGATCCGGATCGATCCGGCGGGCGCCGCCGTCTTCGGGCCGACCAGGGTCGAGGGCACGAAGGACATGGATCCCGACTTCGTCGCCCGGCAAGCCGATCTGCCGCCGGGCGAAGAGTGGTCGTCGGACGAGGTGAAGCGCGCCGAACGGCGGTTGCGGCGGCTCGAGGTGTTCTCTTCGGTGCGCATCGTCGACGCCGGCTCGAGCCAGGATTGGGTGAACCCGGCACGCCAGCCGGTCACGATCACCGTGGCGGAGCGGCCGCTCCATGTCTTCGGCGTCGGTGGCGGCTACTCGACGATCGACGGCGCCGGCCTCGAAGGCTACTGGCAGCATCGCAACCTCTTCGGCCGTGCCGAGAAGCTGCGCGTCGAGGCGCGGGTCAGTGGCATCGACGTCGCCGACCCGAGCCGCTTCACCTATTCCGGCGGCTTCACCTTCGTGAAGCCCGGCGTCCTCGATCCTGCGACCGATCTGACGGTGCAGCTCCAGGCGGCGCGCGAGGTCTACGATCCCTACACGGAAGAGGCCGTCCGCGCCCGCGTCGGCCTCGCCCACGAATTCTACCCCGGCCTCACCGGCAAACTCGGCGTGACGATGGAGGCGGCCCACGTCGACGACGCCTGGGGCGAGCGAGACTTCCGTCTCCTCGGCCTGCCCGCCGAACTCGCCCGGGACACCACCGACGATCGGCTCGCCCCGACCCGCGGCTACCGCATCAAGGGGCAGCTCGAGCCCTTCTACGAGATGCGCTACGGCAACCTCGGAGCGATCGGCCGCCTCGACGCCACCGCCTATCGGGCGCTCGACGACGAGGGTCGCCACGTGCTCGCCGGCCGCGTCGCCTTCGGTTCGATCTTCGGCGCCTCGGCACGCGAGATCCCGGACGATCGGCTGTTCTTCGCCGGCGGCGGCGGGTCGGTGCGCGGTTTCGCCTATCGCAGCCTCGGGCCGCGCACCCCGGCCGGCGACATCGTCGGCGGTCTGTCGCTCGCCGAGGCCTCGCTCGAATACCGGGCGCGGGTGACCGAGACCATCGGCGTCGTCCCCTTCGTCGACGCCGGCACCGCCTTCTCGTCACGCCTGCCGGACTTCTCCGGGAGGATCCGCATCGGGGCCGGTCTCGGCCTGCGCTATCACACCGGTCTCGGCGCCATCCGCTTCGACGTCGCCGCACCGCTGAACCCGGAGCCGGGCGATCCGCGCTTCGGGATCTACATCGGCATCGGGGAGGCCTTCTGATGGCACGCTCGCGCCTCGCCGCCCTCGCATTCGCGGCCCTCCTCGCCGTCGGCCTCGGCGCCGCCGCGCAGACCCCCGCGCCGGCATCGACGTCGTCGTCGACCTCGAGCCCACCCACCACGGACGACGAGGAGAAGTCCGCCTTCGTCCGCTTCGTCGAGGAGACGATCTCGACGCCGGATCGCCGCATCCGCCTCGGCCGGATCGACGGCGCCCTCTCCTCCGACGTGCGCATCGGCTCGATCACTCTCGCCGACCGCGACGGCGTCTGGCTGGAGATCACCGACGCCCATCTGGTGTGGAGCCGGCTGGCGCTCCTCAAAGGGCGGTTGGAGATCGCCGAATTGACCGCCGCCGCGATTCGTCTCGACCGCCGGCCACGGGGCTCGGCGGTACCGTCGGCGACCGCATCGCCGACCTTCGCGCTGCCGGATCTGCCGGTCTCGGTTCGGCTCGACCGTCTGGCGGTGCCCGATGTGACACTCGCCGAAGGGATCGCCGGCCCCGCCGCCCGATTCGCCGTCGACGGCGGGGCACGGCTCGACGGCGACCTTCTCGATGCGCGCTTCGCCGTCCGCCGTCTCGACGCCGGCGGCCGTCTCGACTTCCGCCTCGGCTATCGCGAGGCCGACCGGGTGCTCGATCTCGATCTGGCGCTCGACGAACCGAACGGCGGGTTCCTGACCAACCTGTTCGACATCCGCGATCGGCCGGCGCTGGCGCTCGGGGTGCGAGGACGCGGGCCGGTCGACGGCTTTTCCGCCGATCTCACCCTCGATGCCGAGGGAGAGCGGCTGCTCACGGGACGCGGTGCCGTGGCGAGTGCGCCGCAGGGGCGGCGTTATACGCTGCAGGTCGACGGATCGCTCGGCCGCCTCGTCTCCGATCGCTGGGGGGCCTATTTCACCGGCCGGACGTCACTCGACGTGGTGGTGGCCGAGGCCGGGAGCGGCGGTGTCGTTCTCGAACGTGCGGAACTGGTTTCGGGCGCGGCGGCGCTCCGAGCCGTCGGTGCCTTCGCCGCCGACGGCGTGCCGACCGCGCTCACCGTCGCCGGCGAGCTCGGGTCGGGCGACGGGGTCGTGCCGATTCCGGGAACCGGGGGGCGGGCAAGACGGGCGAGCCTCGCCGTCGTCTTCGGCGACCGAGCGCCGTGGAAGGGAACGCTCCGCCTCGACGGCTTCGAGAGCGACGACCTGCGTCTGCGCAGCGCCGAGATCACCGCCACCGGCGTCGCCCACGATCTCGCCGACGCGACGTCGCGCGGGACGAATTTCGAAGTATCGGGCGGCGTCGACGGCATCGAGAGCCCGCGGCCGGGCGAGGCTGCGGCCTTCCGCTCGCCGCTGCGGCTGGCGGCGCGGGGCGACTGGCGCGCCGGCGGGCCGATCACGATCGCGACGTCGACCCTCGACGACGGCAACGTCGCCGCTCGCTTCGCCGGAACGATCGGGGCGGGGGCGATCTCGGGCGAGGGTGGCGTCGCGGCGAAGACGCTGGCGCCGCTCTCCGATCTCGTCGGACGCCGGCTCGGTGGGCGCGTCGACCTCACCGCCCGTGGGACATGGCATCTTCTCGGCGGCGCCTTCGACGTCACCCTCGACGGCGAGAGCGTCGACCTCGCCACCGGCTCGGCCGAGGCCGACGCGCTGATGCGCGGCCGCATGACGCTGCGCGGCCGGGTGGCGCGCTCGGTCGAAGGCCTCACCGTCGAAGGCGTCGCGCTCGACAATCGATCGCTGCGCCTCGAAGCCGCCGGCACGCTCGGCCGCACCGCCGGGGACCTGTCGCTCGGCGCGGTGATCCACGACCTCGGCGTGGCGACGCCGAAGGCGAAGGGACGGGTCGCGCTCGAGGCACGGGCGACCGGCGGTCTGGCGCGCCCGGCGATCGCCGCAGCGCTCACCGCGCCCTCGCTCTCCCTGCAGGGACGCCCCTTGCGCGACGGCGAGGCGCGTTTCGACGGGGTGTTCGGCGAGACGGGACTCGACGGACGTTTCGCCCTCTCCGGCGACCTCGCCGGCCGGCGGCTCACCGGCGGCGCGACCGTCGTCGCGCGGGAGGACGGCGGCTCACGGCTCGACGGGTTGCGGATCGTCGCCGGACGGAGCCGCATCGAAGGAGCGCTCGATCTCACGCCGAAAGGGCTCGTCGAGGGCACGCTCGCGATCGTGTCCCCCGATCTCGGCGACCTCGCGCCGATCGCCCTCGTCACGGCCAAGGGCGCGCTCGACGCCTCGGTCACCCTCGCGACCCGCGACGGGGCGCAGACCGCGGCGGCGCGCGGGCGGGCGCGCAGTCTCGTCGTCGAGGGGGCGGCCGTCGGTTCGGCCGACTTCGACGTGACGCTTTCCGACGTCTTCGGCACGCCGACCATCGCCGGCCGGGTGAACGCCGCCCGCATCGCGGCGTCGGGCGTCGACGTGGCGAAGGTCGATCTTCGGGCGTCGCCGGCCGACGACCGCGCCACGCGGTTCGACCTCGGCGCCGACGGGATCGCGACGCCGGATCTGCGCGATGCGGGTCTCGCGCCGGCGGCTCTGACCACCACCGGTACGCTCGTCGATCGCGCCGCGCGTTTCGAGGCGACCGTGCGGGCCGGCGGCGGCATCGCGCTCGCGGCACGCGGGCGGGCGTCGATCGATGGGTCGGATCTCGACGTGACCGTCACCGGCGACGTGCCGCTCGCCGCGGCGAACGGCCTGCTGCGCGAGCGAGCGACGAAGCTCGCCGGCCGGACGAGGCTCGATCTCCGGATCACCGGGTCGGCCGCCGCACCACGGATCGGCGGCGCCGTCGCGCTCTCCGAGGTCGGGGCGACCGATCCGGAGACCGGGATGCGTCTCTCTGCCGGCAGTGGCCGCATCCGCCTCGGCGACGGCCGCGCGACCATCGAGAGTTTCTCGATCACCACCGGGTCGGCGGGGACGATCGCGCTCTCCGGCAGCGTCGACCTGCCGCCGGCGCAAGGGCTGCCGGGCGATCTCACGGTGCGTCTCAGCCGCGCCCGGATCCGCAACGGCGACTTGCTGACGGCGGAGACGAGCGGCCTTCTGACCGTCCGCGGCCACCTCCTCGCCGGGCCGACGATCGGCGGGGCGATCACCGTGGATCGTGCCGAGATCGCCGTACCCGAACGCTTCGCCGGGCGCCTCACGGTGATCGACACCGAACATCGCGGCGCTTCGAGGTCGGTGGCGCGGACCGTCGCCAAGGCGCGCGGACGCGATCGCCCGGGATCGAAGGCTCGTGCGGCGGGCTTCGGCCTGGCGCTGTCGGTCGAGGCGCCGGCGCGCATCTTCGTGCGCGGCCGCGGCATCGACGCCGAACTCGGCGGTCGGTTGCGGCTCGACGGCCCGGTCGACCGCCTCGCGCCGGTCGGCGCCTTCGAGATGATCCGCGGCCGGCTCGACGTGGTCGGCCAGCGCATCGATCTCACCCGCGGGCGCGTCCAGCTCGTCGGCAGTCTCGATCCGGAGATCGACTTCACCGCCGAGACGAGGCGCGGCTCGACGACGGTCACCGCCCGCGTCCACGGCGCGGCGAGCGACCCGCGCATCGCGCTGTCGGCGTCCGAGGATCTGCCGCAGGACGAGATCCTGGCGCGCTTCCTGTTCGGGCGATCGATCACCCAGCTGTCGCCCGTCCAGGTGGTTCGGCTGACCATGGCGGTGGCGCAGCTGGCCGGCGGCGGACAGGCGGCGGACCTGCTCGGCTCGATCCGCAAGTCGACCGGCCTCGATGATCTCGACATCGTCACCGACTCCAAGGGCAACGCGGCGGTCAAGGCCGGCCGCTACGTCGGTGAGAACGTCTATCTGGGCGTCAAGACCGGCGCCAAGGGCGAGGCGGCCGGCACGATCGATCTCGACGTCACCCGCAACCTCAAGCTCCGCGGCGAGGCCGGATCCGAGGACTCACGACTCGGTGTCTTCTTCGAACGGGAATACTGAGATCCGTGTGCGGGATCGGTGAGGGTGGCCGTGGTGGCCGGCGACAAAAGTTCTCGTTCGAGCCGGTTCATCCTCGGTTCATGTCGTACCCTTACGATCACATCATAGCTTCTGCACTCTCATCCGTTTCCCGCCATCGATGCCCCCACGGCGCCGGTGGATCCGTGCCGTGATGTGATTTCCAAGATTTTCATTTCACGAGAATCGGACTTTTATTCTATAATAATACGTATGTTTTCGTACCCGGCATGCGGGTATTCCTGTCGACAAGGTAATTTTGTTCCTTTTTGTTGCTTTTATGCTATGATTTCCGCGGAAGTCCGCCCCGACGACGGGAGATTTCATCCCGCCGTCGGCGACCGTCCAACCGCGGAGAGACGAAATGCCCCGTGTGTTCCTCAACCGTCTGAT
>CALBKH010000090.1 GCA_937892955.1 uncultured Alphaproteobacteria bacterium | reverse complement strand
GTGGCAATCTCCTCAGGCGAAACGCTCATCCGTGATTTTCAAAACGGACTCTAACCCCCGCGCCTTGCGTGCGCTCTACCGGTCAAGAAGAGACCGGAGAATATGGAGGGTCCCGATGCACATAGCCCGAGCAGTGGTGGGCTTTAAGCCCCCACTGCTGTTGTTGTAGCCAGTGCACCCGGAGTGGGCGTCCCAAGGGACCACCACTTCGCAGCCCTCGCGAGGAGGGCAAAAGAGCCGGAGCGGGAAACCGCTCCGGCTCATCTAATTTGTAGTGCGACCGCCTCAATAAGTCAAGAATCGCTGTTGAATCAGACATCTGCTAGATGAACTTAGCTCTGGCATACACACCCTACTGCCGCACAACCCCTTCGACCGCTTCGAGCTTGAAGGCGGCGGCCATCAGGGCGCGGGTGTAGTCGGTCACCGGCCGCTCGAAGATCTCCTCCGCCGGCCCCTGTTCGACCACCTTGCCGTCCTTCATCACCACCACCTCGTTGGCGAGCGCTTTCACCACCTTCAGGTCGTGGGAGATGAAGAGATAGGCGAGCCCGTGCTTGGCCTGGAGGTCGCGCAACAGATCGACCACCTGGGCCTGCACCGACATGTCGAGCGCCGAGGTCGGCTCGTCGAGCATGACGAACTTCGGCTCGAGGATCATGGCGCGGGCGATCGAGATGCGCTGGCGCTGGCCGCCGGAGAATTCGTGCGGATAGCGGTGCCGCGTCGCCGGATCGAGCCCGACCTCGGTCAGCACCCGCACCACCTCGGCGTCGCGCGCCTCCGCCGAGAGTTCCGGCCGATGCACCTCGAGCCCCTCGGCGACGATGTCGGCGACCGACATGCGGGGGCTGAGCGAACCGAACGGATCCTGGAACACCACCTGCATGTCGCGCCTGAGCGGCCGCGTCGCCTTGCGCCCCAGCCCCTGGATGTCGCGTCCGAGCACCACGATCCGGCCCTCCGAGGGCAGCAGGCGCAACAACGCCAGACCGAGGGTGGTCTTGCCCGACCCCGACTCGCCGACGATGCCGACCGTCTCGCCGGCCCTGAGCGACACCGAGACCCCGTCGACCGCCTTGACGTGATCGACCGTGCGCTTCAGGAAGCCGCGCTTGATCGGGAACCACACCTTCAGGTCCTCGACCGCGGCGACGACCGGCCGCGACGGATCGGTCGCCGGTGGTTCGCCTTTGGGTTCGGCGGCGAGGAGTTTCCTGGTGTAGTCGTGCTGCGGCGCTTCGAAGAGTCCCGCCGTCGGCCCCGCCTCGACGATCTTGCCGCCGGTCATCACACAGGTGCGGTCGGCGAATTTGCGTACGATGCCGAGATCGTGGGTGATGAACAGGATCGCCATGCCCATCCGATCGCGGATCTCGGCCAGCAGCTTCAGGATCTGCGCCTGCACGGTGACGTCGAGCGCCGTCGTCGGCTCGTCGGCGATCAGCAGGTCGGGCTCGTTGGCGAGCGCCATGGCGATCATGACGCGTTGGCGCTGGCCGCCGGAGAGCTGGTGCGGATAGGCGCCGAGGCGGTCGGCGGCCCGCTGGATGCCGACCGCCTCGAGCAGCTCCAGCACCTTGGCGCGGGCAGAAGCGCCGACGAGGCCGCCGTGGATCTCCAGGATCTCGGCGACCTGCCGCTCCACCGAATGCAGCGGATTGAGCGAGGTCATCGGCTCCTGGAAGATCATGGTGATGTCGGCACCGCGCACCGAGCGCAGCGTCGGCTCGTCCGCCTTCAGGAGATCGGTCCCCTTGAACAGGATCTCGCCCGAGGGGTGCGAGGCGGCCGGGTAGGGCAGGAGGCGCGGGATCGACAGGGCGGTCACCGACTTGCCGGAACCGGACTCGCCGACCAGCGCCAGCGTCTCGCCGGCGCGGATGTCGAAGGAGACGCGATCGACCGCGAGGTTGGTCGCACCGCCCTGGCGGAAGGCAACGGAGAGATCGCGAACGGAGAGGAGAGGGGCGGTCAAGGCGTCGCCTTCCGGATCGCTTCGAGGGAATGGGGCCCGCCATCGACGACCGGAATACGCGAGATCGTCGCCAGACGGGCGTCGCGGGTGACGAGATGATCCGCTCCGACGGCGAGTGCCGTGGCGAGATGGATCGCATCGGGTAGCCGCAGAGCGGTGTGCTCCGCTCTGAGCCGCGCCGCCTCGAAGAGGACGGAGCGATCCACCGGGACGACCGAGAAGACCTTCGAAGGCGAGATCATCGCCCTGTAGGTCTCGACCAGAGCCGTGTCGCCACGTCGCAGCGGATGCACCAGAACCTCAGCAAGGGTCAGCTCCGATGTCATGGCGCGGATCTCTCCCTCGTCGATCGCCTCGAGGATCCACCAGGCGTGATCCGCGATGGCACCGGGCCCTTCGAGGGCCGAGATGAAGAGATTGGTGTCGACGTAGACGAGCGGTGGCATCAGGTCGGCCGTTCCCATTCGTCACGCAGCGCGGAGATATGGGCATCGATCGCTTCGGCCGACCGGAAATCCGGGTGGCGTCGGTCCCTGAACCGCCCGAAATGCCCCTGCTCCGCGCGGACTTCGCCGGTCGGGGCTTCGACCACGATCTCGACGGACACGCGGCCACGCGACGGCAGATCCCGGCGCAGGTCCTCGGGCAGGCGTTCGATCGGATAGTGTTCGCGGATCACCCTGTTCATCGCCGCATCTCCTCGCCGTGATCCTATCACGAAGCTCACCCGAAGGTCTTTCTGGGATCGAAGGCGTCGCGCACCGCTTCGCCGACGAAGATGAGCAGGCTGAGCATCAGCGAGATCATCACGAAGCCGGTGAGGCCGAGCCACGGCGCCTGGAGATTGTTCTTGCCTTGCGCCAACAATTCGCCGAGCGACGGCGAGCCGGGCGGCAGGCCGAAGCCGAGGAAGTCGAGCGACGTCAGCGTGGTGATCGAGCCGTTGAGGATGAACGGCATGAAGGTCAGCGTCGCCACCATGGCGTTGGGCAGCAGGTGGCGCCACATGATGCGGGCGTTGCCGACGCCGAGCGCCCGGGCAGCGCGGACATATTCGAAGTTGCGGGCGCGCAGGAACTCGGCGCGCACCACCCCGACGAGGCTGGTCCACGAGAACAGCAGCAGGATGCCGAGCAGCACCCAGAAGGTCGGCACGAACATCGAGGAGATGATCAAGAGCAGGTAGAGGCTCGGCAGCGAGCCCCAGATCTCCATGAAACGCTGGAAGGCGAGGTCGACCCGTCCGCCGAAATAGCCCTGTACCGCGCCGGCCGCGACGCCGACCACCGACGAAGCGATCGCCAGGACGAGGCCGAACAGCACCGAGATGCGGAAACCGTAGAGGATACGCGCCGCGACATCGCGCGCCTGATCGTCGGTGCCGAGCCAGTTCCAGTTGCCGAGGGTGCAATTGGGGTCGTCGACGCCCTTGGCGTAGCGCTCGCAGCGCTTCTCCTTGGAATACATCCACGACGGCTTGGCCGGCGCCGGATCGGGGATCTCGTTGTTGGGCGTGTTGTAGGCGTAACGGATCGGCGGCCAGATCATGAAGCCGTTCGCCTCGATCTCCTCCTGGATCACCGGATCGCGGTACTGGGTCTGCGGCAGGAATCCGCCGAACTTCTCCTCCGGATAGTCCTTCAGGAGCGGGGAGAGCACCTCGCCCTTGTAGACGATCAGGATCGGCCGATCGTTGGCGATGAGCTCGGAGAAGAGCGACACGCCGAAGATCACCAGGAAGATCACGAGCGACCACGCCCCGCGCCGGTTCGCCTTGAAGTTGGCGAGGCGGCGGGCGTTGAGCGGCGAGAGACGATCGGCGAGAGCCATGTCACATCTCCCGCGCTTCGAAGTCGATGCGCGGATCGACCCAGGTGTAGGTGAGATCCGACACGAGGTTGAGCAGCAGCCCCATCAGCGAGAACACCCACAGCGTCCCGAACACCACCGGATAGTCGCGATTGACCACCGACTCGAAGCCGAGGAGGCCGAGCCCGTCGAGCGAGAAGATGGTCTCGATCAGCAGCGACCCGCCGAAGAAAGCGTGGACGAAGGCCCCGGGAAAACCGGCGATGACCAGCAGCATGGCGTTGCGGAAGACGTGCCCGTAGAGCACGCGGTGCTCGGTCAGCCCCTTCATCCGCGCGGTGACGACGTACTGCTTGCGGATCTCGTCGAGGAACGAGTTCTTGGTGAGCAGCGTCGTCGTGGCGAAAGCGGCGAGCGCCATGGCGGTGATCGGCAGCACCATGTGCCAGAGATAGTCGAGGATGCGCTGCGGCCACGGCATCTGCGCCCAGCCCTCGGAGGTCAGGCCGCGAAGCGGGAAGACATCCCAGAAGGAGCCGCCGGCGAAGAGTACGATCAGGAGGATGCCGAAGAGGAAGCCGGGGATGGCGTAGCCGACGATGATCGCGGCGGAGGTCCACACGTCGAAGCGTTCGCCGTCGCGCACCGCCTTGGCGACGCCGAGCGGGATCGACACGCCGTAGGAGATCAAGAGCATCCACAGCCCCAGCGACATCGACACCGGCAGTTTCTCGGCGACCAGCTTGCCCACCGAGATCGAGCGGAAGTAGCTCTCGCCGAGATCGAAGACCGCATAGTTCTTCATCATCGTGAAGAAGCGCTCGAGCGGCGGCTTGTCGAAGCCGAACTGCTTCTCGAGCTTCTTGATGAACTCCGGATCGAGGCCCTGGGCGCCGCGGTATTTCGACGAGACGTCGGAGCCGCCGGCGCCGCCCGGCCGCGCCCCGGCGAAGTCGCCGCCGCCGCCCGAGACGCGCGCCGTCGCCCCGACGTCGGTACCGGTCAACTGGGCGATGACCCGTTCCACCGGCCCGCCGGGGGCGAACTGCACGATGGCGAAGCTGATCGCCATGATGCCGATCAGCGTCGGGATCATCAGCAACACGCGGCGGAGGATGTAGGCGCCCATTTCCGGCTCGTCTCTCCGATTTCCGTATCATACCGAGCGGATGAAGTTCCGACCTGTTCGGAATTTCATCCGCGAAGGCAAGCCCGAACGGGCGTCGGCCGGTCAGGCCGTAACTCACGAAATTCGGACGAGTCCGAATTTCGTGAACTC
>CALBKH010000089.1 GCA_937892955.1 uncultured Alphaproteobacteria bacterium | reverse complement strand
TGGCGGAGACGGAGGGATTCGAACCCTCGGTACCCTTTTGGGGGTACGCTCATTTAGCAAACGAGTGCCTTCAGCCTCTCGGCCACGTCTCCGGCGCGGATCTCTATGCCCGAAGGGGGGGCTCATTTCAAGAGTCACGCGAACTCCTCGTCGTCGCCATCGGCGAGAATGCGCACGATGGTGCGGCGGCGACCGGGACGGGGGAGGGGGCGAGCGACGCAACGGGGATCGAGGCGGCGGCTTCGGCCTTCCCCGGTGAGTTTCCCGCGTCCTCGTTCCGCCGTGATATCCGCATATCCGCGATGTTCGCACGGGCGTCGGCGCCGGCTCGACTTCGCCGCGGAGGCCGTTCGGGGAAAATGTGACGTCCGAAGGCCCGGCATCGCGTCGGCCCCGCGCGTCGCCGTTTTCGAAACCGGAACCGAGTCGATGGGTGACCGGTCACCTCGAAGGGACGGAACACCGCTTCGAACCGGGTTGAGAGTCGGCGAGCGCGATTCACCGGGTGGATCGGAACCGGCCGCCTCGATCGAACTTGCAGGATCTCGACATGACCATCGCCGTCCACCCCCGTCTTCGTTCGACCCGCCGGGTTCTCCTCGGGTTCGGCATCGCCGGACTGGTGAGCGCCTGCGCCCGCGGTCCGGCGCTGATCGAGACGATCGACGACGTTCCGTACGTTCCCGTCGATCCGGCGAAGGCGGCACGGCTGATCAATGCCTATCGGGCGGAGAGCAATGCCGGCGCGCTCGAGCTCGACGCAGACCTCGTGCGGATCGCCGGCGACTACGCCCACCGCCTCGCCGAGGCCGGGCGGATGAACCATGCGCTCGCGCCCTACGGCGGCCTCGACCAACGGCTGAAGGCCGCCGGATACGCCTACGCCACCGCCGGCGAGAACCTCGGACAGGGCTATCGCACCATCGAGCAGACGATCACCGGCTGGAAGCACTCCCCGGCGCACGACCGCGGCATGAAGGACGCCGAGATGACCCGCATGGGCATCGCCTCGGCGGAGAACCCGAAGAAGCGCGGCGACGTCTACTGGTGCCTGATCGTCGCCGAGCCGCGACCGGCGGGCGCACCGGCCGGCTCCGGTCCGTTCGCGCCGACGGGCGGCACCCGCGTTTCCGGATCTCTGTTCCCGTTCCTGCGCTGATCGGGACGCCGCACACGCCGCGGGCGGCGAGACCCGCCTTCGCCGGACTTGCGCGGCTCGCCGCGGCGTGGTCTCTCGGGCGCGAGATCCGACGGGGACCATCGATGACCACGAGCGACGACGACCGCCACAAGGCGAAGATGGCCAGGCGCAAGGAGGTGCAGGATGCCGAGGTCGCGTCGAAGGCGATCGCCGAGAAGGGGCTGCTGATCGTCAACACCGGGCCGGGTAAGGGGAAGTCGACGGCGGCCTTCGGGCTGGTGCTGCGGGCGCTGGGCCACGGCTGGCGGGTCGGCGTCGTCCAGTTCATCAAGGGCGCGTGGTCGACCGGCGAGCGCACCGCGCTCGAGCGTTTCGACGATCTCGTCTCGTGGCACACGATGGGCGAGGGCTTCACCTGGGAGACGCAGGATCGCGCCCGCGACGTCGCCGCGGCGACGCGCGCCTGGGAGAAGGCGAAGGAGCTGATGGCCGATCCGGGCATCCGCCTCGTCGTCCTCGACGAATTGAACATAGCGCTCCGCTACGATTACCTCCCCCTCGACGAGGTGGTGGCGACGCTCGCGGCGCGGCGGGCGGACCTGCACGTCGTCGTGACCGGGCGCAACGCCAAGCCCGAACTTGTCGAAGTCGCCGATCTCGTCACCGAGATGGGCGCGGTGAAGCATCATTTCGCCGCCGGGGTGAAGGCCCAGGCGGGCATCGAATTCTGAGACGCCGAGTTCGCACGTGACTTCAGGAAACATCGCCAGAGCGCTGATGATCCAGGGAACAGGCTCCGACGTCGGCAAATCGCTGATGGTCGCCGGGCTGATCCGCGCCTACGCGAACCGCGGCCTGACGGTACGCCCCTTCAAGCCGCAGAACATGTCGAACAACGCCGCCGTCACCGTCGACGGCGGCGAGATCGGCCGCGCCCAGGCGCTGCAGGCCCGCGCCGCGCGCGTGGCGCCGTCGGTACACATGAACCCGGTGCTGCTCAAGCCGCAGTCCGACGTCGGCTCCCAGGTGGTGGTGCAGGGCCGAGTCGTGGGCAACGCCAAGGCGCGCGAGTTCCAGGCTTGGAAGCCGGGGCTCGAGGCGGCGGTACACGAGAGTTTCGCGCGGCTGCGCACCGAAGCGGATCTGGTGATCGTCGAAGGGGCGGGGAGCGCGGCGGAGGTCAATCTCAGGGCCGGCGACATCGCCAACATGGGCTTCGCCCGGAGGGCGGACGTGCCCGTCGTCCTCCTCGGCGATATCGACCGCGGTGGCGTCATCGCCCAGGTGGTGGGGACGAAGGCGGTGATCGATCCCGAGGACGCCGCGCAGGTCGTCGGCTTCCTGGTCAACAAGTTCCGCGGCGACGCGAGCCTGTTCGAAGCGGGGATGCGGACGATCGAGGAGAAGACCGGTTGGCCGGCGCTGGGGCTCGTGCCGTGGTTCCGCCCGGCCGCGCGGCTGCCGGCCGAGGACGCCGTGGTGCTGGAAAAGCGGCGCGCGGCCGGGGAGGGGGCGTTCACCGTCGTCGTGCCGCGCCTGCCGCACATCTCCAATTTCGACGATCTCGATCCGCTCGCCGCCGAGCCGGGTGTCCGTCTGGTGATGCTCTCCTCCGGCGAACCGATCCCGGCGGCGGCCGATCTGGTGATCCTGCCGGGCTCCAAGGCGACGATCGCCGATCTCGCCACCCTGCGTGCCGAGGGCTGGGACGTCGACATCGCCGCGCATGTCCGCCGTGGCGGGCGGGTGCTCGGCATCTGCGGCGGCTATCAGATGCTCGGGCGGACGATCGCCGATCCCGACGGCATCGAGGGACCACCCGCGACCGTTCCCGGGCTCGGGCTCCTCGACGTCGCGACGGTGCTCGACGGCGACAAGCGGCTGGAGCATGTCGACGGGCGCCTCGCGCGGCTCGATGCGCCGGTCTCCGGCTACGAGATGCACGTCGGACGGACCGAGGGGACAGGCTGCGCGCGGCCGTTCCTCGTCTTCGCCGACGGGCGTCCGGACGGGGCCGAGCGGGCCGACGGCCGTGTCGCCGGCTGCTACGTCCACGGCCTCTTCGCCGACGACCGGGCGCGGCGCGCGCTCCTCGCCGATCTCGGGGCGCCGATCTCCGATCTCGCCTACGAGGACGAGGTGGAGCGCATCCTCGACGCGCTCGCCGACCATGTGGCGGCGCACGTCGATCTCGATCGCCTGCTCAGCTTGGCGCGGTGAGGAAGAACGCCAGGTAGGCGAGGGCCAGGATCTGCACCACCAGCGCCACGCGGTAGAGCCGCAGCGCGCGGCGGATGTCGTCGGGGCCGAGGTTGCGGCGGCCGTCGCCCATGGTCGCGGCGTCGACGCGGATGTCGCCGTAGATGCGAGGGCCGGCGAGGGCGAAGCCGAGGGCGCCGGCCATCGCCGCCTCCGGCCAGCCGGCATTGGGCGAGGTGTGTTTGCGCGCGTCGCACAGCGCGGTCAGGAGCGCGGTGCCGGCCCGCGCGCCCGGCGTCACCAGCGCCGCGAGGACCAGCCACAAGGCCGCGAGGCGCGAGGCCGGCAGGTTGACGAGATCGTCGAACCGCGCCGCCGCCCAGCCGAAGGCGCGATGTCGGTCCGTCCTGTGGCCGATCATGCTGTCGGCGGTGTTCGCCGCCTTGTAGAGCGCCGCGCCGGGCAGGCCGCCGACAGCCATCCAGAACAGCGGCGCGACGACGCCGTCGGAGAAGTTCTCGGCGAGGCTCTCGATCGCCGCCCGCGCGACGCCGGCCTCGTCGAGGCTCTCGGGGTTGCGCCCGACGATCATCGAGACGGCCCGCCGGCCCTCGTCGAGGCCGCGGTCGAGGGCATCGGCGACCGCCGCGACATGAGCATGGAGGCTGCGTTGCGCCGGCAGGCTGGCGGCGAACACGGCGAGCACGACGAGACCCGGCACCCCCGGCAGCAGCGCCTCGACGACACCGGTGAGCGCCACCGCGACGGCTCCGGTGACGGTGAGGAGGACGAGGAGGGCGACCACGCCGAGGAGGCGTCGACGGCGGTCGGCGTCGCCTTCGTGGTTGAGAGAGCGATCGAGACGGGCGACGAGCGCACCGATCCAGGTGACGGGATGGCCGATCGCGGCGTAGAGAGGAACGGGCCAGCCGACCGCCGCTTCGATCGCCGCCGCGACGAGCGCCAGTTCGGCCATGGGGGCGAGGGACGAGGCGAGAGACATGGAACCGAGCGGCAACCGGTGGGCGGGAACGGACGCGAGCCCCGTCTATCACGGCGGCGACCTCGCGCAAGTTCGTAACCGCTTTCCCGATGCGCCCGAGCCGTGGATCGACCTGTCCACCGGCATCAATCCCTGTCCCTATCCGATCCCGCCGATCCCGGCCGAGGCCTGGACGCGGCTGCCGGAGGCGGCGGAGGTGTCGGACCTCGAACGTGTCGCGGCGGAGGCCTACGGCGCCCACGACCGATTTCACGTCGCCGCGACGCCCGGCACCCAGGCGGCGATCCAGATGTTGCCGCGCCTCCTCGCCGGCGCCCGCGTCGGCATCCTCGGCTTCACCTATCAGGAACATGCGCGGGTATGGCGCGAAGCCGGACGTGAGGTGGAGATCGTCGAGCGGGCGACCGATCTGGCGCGCTTCGACATCGGTCTCCTGGTCAATCCCAACAACCCCGACGGCCGCATGGTCTCGACCGACGAACTCGCGGCCCTGGCGCTCGACATGGCGGCGGCGGGGCGGCGACTGATCGTCGACGAGGCCTTCGTCGACGTGATGGAGGAGGGCGCGAGCCTCGCCCCGCGGCTGCCGATGGGTCGCGCGATCGTGTTGCGCTCCTTCGGCAAGACCTGGGGTCTCGCCGGCCTCCGCCTCGGCTTCTGCCTCGGCGACGCCGATTTCACCCGGTCGATGCGCGCTGCCTTCGGGCCATGGGCGGTCTCGGGCCCGGCGATCGCGATCGGCCGCGCCGCGTTGGCGGATCGGCCTTGGCTCGAAGCGGCGGTCGCACGATTGAAGCGGGATGCCGATCGGCTCGATGCGCTCACCACGGCGGCCGGCTGCCCGACCGTCGGTGGAACGCCTCTGTACCGCCTGATCCGCAGCTCGAACGCGGAGCGATTCGCCGAACACCTGGCTGAAGCCGGGATCCACGTCCGACGCTTTCCGCACGCCCCCGACCTGCTCAGATTGGGACTTCCCGGCGAGGCGGCGGCCTGGACGCGACTGGAAGCGGCACTCCGTTCGGCCTCGTCGCAACAGCGGGCGCGATCAGATTACGCAGGGTAATTTCAATCCCGTGATGAACGATCGAGCAACGGCGGGAACAACTACCATACCAAAGCCGCCGCCATGTCGTGACGGCCGCGTGTGACGCTCAATCGCATGTAGTAACTGCAATAATTGTAGACATTATGCACATAAATATGGCACATTCACCATGTGTGACACATGTGTCAACTACACCGTGCAATTATGGCAGTATAAGAATACGATTAGATATAGCTTTTTGCATATTTCATGTACTTCGGATACTATTTCCGATGATCGAGTACGGCGAATTGTGTATCGCTTTTGATCCTAAACGTTTCGGATCGACGCATGACGCGAGGGGAGCGTTATCGAAAAATTCATCATCCTCCGATCAGATTGTGACGGTCATGTCATCGGGAGGAGAGGATGCTTCAGGGGTTGTGGCGAAAGGGAAGCGGCGCGGCGACTGGACCGATACGCCAGAAATTCGCGTCGGTGGTGAGGCCGACGGGCGTCGAGAGGACCTTTCATCCGGACGACGTGATCGTGTCGAAGACCGACACGAAGGGAATCATCACCTACGCCAACGACATCTTCCTCGAACTGGCGGGGATCACCGAGGCGCAGGCGATCGGCGCTCCGCATTCCGTCATCCGCCATCCCGACATGCCGCGCGCGGTGTTCAAGCTCCTGTGGGACACGTTGCTCGAGGGCAACGAGATCTTCGCCTATGTGCTCAACATGTCGGTCACCGGCGACCACTACTGGGTCTTCGCCCACGTCACGCCGACCTTCACCGTCGACGGTGGCATCACCGGCTTCCATTCCAATCGACGCGTCCCCGAGAAGGCGGCACTCGAAGTGGTGAAGCCGCTCTATGCCTCGCTCAAGGCCATCGAAGATCAGGCGAGCGATCGCGCCTCCGGTCTCCAGGCCTCCTTCACCGCCGTCCTCGAGCTTCTGCGTGACAAGGGAATGTCCTATGACGAATTCGTCTTCTCTCTCACGCGCTGAGTGGGTCTTCGCCGGTCTGACGGCGCTGATGATGATCGGCTCGGTGCTGCACGTCACCGTCGACATCAATTGGCGCAATGCCGGCATGCTGATCTTCATGACGACCCTGTCGGTGCTCGGACTGGTGCTGCTGCGCCGCGCCCGGCGGTCGATCGCCGAAATTTCGCAAGTGTTGGTCAAGGCCGCCAAGGGTGATCTCGAAGCGCGCGTCATCCTGCTCGACGACGCCGGCGACATCGCGCGTCTGGCCAACGACACCAACCGCATCCTCGACGTCTCCGACGCCTTCGTCCGCGAGGCGCGGGCGACGCTCGGCTGCGTCCGCGACGGCAAGAACCATCGCCGCATCATCGAGACCGGCATGGTCGGAACCTACGGTCTCGCCTCGCGCACCATGAACGAGGCGGTGTCGGCGATCGAAGGGCGTCTGCGCGGCTTCGGCCGGGTGATGCGCGAGTTCGAGGACACGATCGGCGGCGTCACCGGGTCGCTCGGCGAGGCGGTGCACGGTCTGTCGCGTTCGGCCGACCAGATGCGCTCCTCCGCCGACGACACCGAACACCGCACCACCACCATCGGGGCCGCGGCCGAGGAGACCTCGGTGACCGTGGCGACGGTGGCGGCGGCGACCGAAGAATTGACCGCGGCGGTCGAGGACATCGCCCAGCAGGCCGAACGCGCCCGCATCGTCTCCGACCACGCTCATCATCAGGCGACCGACTCGCGTGAAGCGATCGCCGACCTGACCCATGCGGTCGGCGACATCGTCGGCGTCCTCGATCTGATCCGTCAGGTCGCCGAGCAGACCAAGCTCCTCGCCCTCAACGCCACCATCGAGGCGGCCCGCGCCGGCGAGGCCGGCAAGGGCTTCGGCGTGGTCGCCATCGAGGTCAAGGCGCTGGCCGATCAGACCGCCACCGCCACCGACGCGATCGCCGATCGCATCCGCGCGGTGGAATCGCGCGCCGACCGCTGCATGCAGTCGATCTCCGGCATCACCGGCGTCATCGACGAGATCGGCGCCGCGGCGGCGGCGATCTCCGCGGCCGTGCAGCAGCAGATCTCGGCCACCCACGAGATCTCTCGCTCGATGCAGATGGCCTCCACCGCCACCGACGACGTCTCCGCCAACGTCACCACGGTGGTCGCCGCCGCCGGCGCCACCGGGCGCGCCGCGGCCGACGTCGCCGGCGCGTCCGACGATCTGGCGCACCAGACCGAGCGTCTGCAGGACTCGGTGCGCCGCTTCCTGATGAGCGCCCGCGAAGTCGCGCAAGGATCTCGCAGCGCCGCCTGATCCGGTCCTGCCGCAGAGACGACCGCCGCCCGCTCCCCCCGGGCGGCGGTTCGATTCCCGGGGTACCCGACCGGTGTCTTTCGACGTTTACACCACCGACCCGCCTCGGTATGGTCCGCGCCCATCGCCCGGGGCGCTCGCCGCCGAGGCCGAGATCACGAAGGTGAAGTCCGATGAAGGCAGAGATCCAGTCCGTCGTGGACGAGATCCAGCAGGCTCTCAGCCTGCTGAGGAGGCATCTTTGACTGGGATGTCGCTCTGAAACGACTGGACGAGCTCAACGCGCTCTCCGAATCTCCCGATCTGTGGAACGACCCGACCCGGGCTCAGAAGCTGATGCGCGAACGCGATCAGCTGGCGAAATCGGTCGACATCGTCCAGGGCATCACCCGCGACCTCGACGACAACGTCGGGCTGCTCGAACTCGGTGAGATGGAAGACGACGCCGAGGTCGTGGCGGAAGCGGAGAACGCGCTGAAGCAGCTCGGCGTCGACGTCGCCAAGCGTCAGGTCGACGCGTTGCTCTCCGGCGAAGCCGACGGCAACGACACCTATCTCGAAATCCACGCGGGCGCCGGCGGCACCGAGTCCCAGGACTGGGCCGAGATGCTGGCGCGCATGTACGTGCGCTGGGCCGAACGGCGCGGCTACAAGGTCGAAGTGGTCGAAGCCTCGGAGGGCGAAGAGGCGGGTCTCAAGTCCGTCACCTATATCATCAAGGGCGAGGCCGCCTACGGTTGGCTCAAGACCGAGTCGGGGGTCCACCGTCTGGTCCGCATCTCGCCGTACGATTCGGCGGCGCGGCGCCACACGTCCTTCGCCTCGGCCTGGGTCTACCCGGTGGTCGACGACAGTATCGACATCGACATCCCGGAATCGGATGTGCGGGTCGACACCTATCGCTCGTCCGGCGCCGGCGGCCAGCACGTCAACACCACCGACTCGGCGGTGCGCCTGACCCACATTCCGACCGGCATCGCGGTCGCCTGTCAGGCCGAGCGCTCGCAGCACAAGAACCGGGCCAAGGCCTGGGAGATGCTGAGGTCGCGCCTCTACGAGGTCGAACTGGAGAAGCGCGAGGCCAAGGCCAACGCCGAAGCCGCCGCCAAGACCGACATCGGCTGGGGCCACCAGATCCGCTCCTACGTCCTGCAGCCCTACCAGATGGTCAAGGACCTCCGGACCGGCGTGCAGACCACCGATCCGCAGCGCGTCCTCGACGGCGACCTCGACGCCTTCATGGAGGCCTCGCTCGCCGCCCGGGTGAAGGGCGGCTCGGTCGACGCGGTCGCCGACATCGACTGATACCGAGCCGACGATGTTTCGACCTTTTCGAAACATCGTCGGCGAAGGCAAGCCCGAACGGGCGTCGGCCGGCCAGGCCGTGACGCTCATGAAACTCGGACGAGTCCGAATTTCATGAGCCCAGTATGAGGCGAAGACGCACGAAAGCGCCCGCGGCCGGCTTTTCCGGCCACGGCGCCCCCGCCGGGTGAGAATTCGACAAACATTTCGCGTTAGAGACGAGGGACGGGGTCCGCCGGGCGGGGCGATCCCGGGGGAGACCGTCGTCTCCCGACGTCGGTCACGCGACGCAGCCGGGGGCGCCCATGGAACTCGTTCATCTGATCAAGGCCTTCGTCCTCGGCATCGTCGAAGGACTGACCGAATTCCTGCCGGTGTCCTCGACCGGCCATCTGATCCTCGCCGGCGATTGGCTGAATTTCTACTCCGGCTCGGGCAAGGTCTTCGAGGTGGTGATCCAGCTCGGCGCCATCCTGGCGGTGTGCTGGCTCTACCGCGAGAAGATCCTGACCCTGGTGCGCGGCGTCCTGGCGCGCGATCCGGCGGCGCTACGCTTCGCCGGGGTGGTGCTCGTCGCCTTCCTGCCGTCGGTCGTCTTCGGCATCCTGTTCATCAAGACGATCAAGGCGGTTCTGTTCAATCCGACCGTCGTGTCGATCTCGCTGGTCGTCGGCGGTCTGATCATCCTGTGGGTGGAGCGCCGCGAAAGGCCGATCGCCTCGCGGACGATGGAAGAGATCGGCTGGTTCCAGGCCTTCGGCATCGGCCTCGCCCAGGTGGTCTCGATGATCCCCGGCGTGTCGCGCTCGGGCGCGACCATCGTCGGCGGCATGGTGTTCGGCGCCAGCCGCACGGCGGCGACCGAGTTCTCCTTCTTCCTCGCCATGCCGACCATGCTCGGCGCGACGGTGCTCGATCTCGCCAAGAACGGGGCGTCGCTCAGCTTCGGCGACTTCGTCACCATCGTCGTCGGCTTCGTCACCGCCTTCGTCTCGGCGATCGTCGTGGTGAAGTTCCTGATCCGCTACGTCGCCCACCACACCCTGAGCGTCTTCGCCTGGTATCGCATCGCCCTCGGCGTGGTGCTTCTGGCCTGGACATGGCTCGCCACCGCCTGAGGATTTCGCGGACGGCCTTGCGGCCGGGTCGCCCCGGGGCCAGGATGAACGAACCAGCAGAGGGAGTGCCCCCATGATCCGCATCGGCGGTCTCGCAGCTCTGGGCTCGATCCTCGTCACCATGCCGGCAGCCGGCGAGGTCTCGGTCTGCGGCATCGCGGTGAAATCGGAGAAGTTCGTCTTCGAGCGCGCGGCCAAATGGTTCGGCAGCGACCGCAAGCAGAAGAAGGCGCTCGGCTCCTTCATCGTCGATTGCGAGTCCGATGGCGCCAAATGGATCGTCTCGAGCCCCGACGGCACCGCAACGCATCCCCAGATCGTCGCCTATCGCTATCGCTGAGCGCCCGTCCGCTCCGGTGTCGCGCGACGCGTCTCAGAATCCGAGTTCGCGCCCGGCTTCGAGCCACGGGCCGGGGTCGACCGGATCGCCGGCGACGCGGGTCTCGTAGTGGAGATGCGGCCCGGTGGAACGGCCGGTGGAGCCGGCGAGACCGACGACGTCGCCCGCCTTCAACGAACGGCCCTTTTCGACCGAGATGCGCGACAGATGGCCGTAGCGGGTGACGACGCCGTTGCCGTGGTCGACGTCGACACAGAGGCCGTACCCACCCATGCCCCCCGCCGCGACCACCGTGCCGGGTCCGGTGACGTGGACCGGATCGCCGGTCTCGGCGCGGAAGTCCATCCCGGTGTGGAGGGCCGGCGTGCCGAGGAAGGGATCGATGCGGCTGCCGAAATTCGACGTCGTCGTGGTGTCGCCCCGGATCGGCCGACCGAGTGGCAGGCGGGCGGCGGCGCGCCGGATCCGGTCGAGGCGGGTGAGAGCGACATCGGCACGCTCCGCGGCATCAGTCGCATCGAAAGGAACGAACGGGCCGCCGACGGCTTCGCCGCCCGTCGGCTTCGGCTTGGGATGGGGCGCATCGGCGACGCGGAAACCGAGGCGGCCGAGGAGCCGCCCGGCCTTGGTGACGTCGGCTTCGGCGAGGCGCGCGAGATCGCTCAACGTCCGGCTCTGCAGGCGCTCGAATCCGTCGAGCGTCTTCTCGACCTCGGCGATCCTGAGACCGACCGACGCGCCACGCACCGCGATGCCGGCATGCGCGGGCGACACGAAGGGGAAGTTCCACGACGAGCGCAGCGGCGTGGCGAAGCGGTCGACGTCGAGCGGCGGCGGCGCCTTCGGCCGGGCGGCATCGACGCTGGGGACCACCGCATCGAGCGGCTGGTCGATCGGCGTGACCGACCCGGTCGCCGGCCCCGGCACGAGGCGTACGCCGGCCGCCGCGGCCCGGTCGACCAGAGCGCCGATGCGCGACTGGGCTTCGCCGAGGGTCGCCTGACGCTTGAGCAGGGTGTCGATCTTGGCCTCGAAGGCCTCCTGATCCATCAACTGGCGCCCGTTGATCCGGTCGATCTCGGCCCGCAGTGTCGCCACCCGGTCCTCGTAGGCCCGAGCCTGTCGGACCTGACGCGAGATGGCGCCGTTGAGGATGTCGTCCCGGAAGAAGAGGTAGCCGGTGGCCGCGACGTAGGCGAGGGAGAAGACGCCGACGACCGCCGCACCCGCGGTCAGCCACCCCATGTCGATCTGGAAGGCGCGGACACGGTCGCCGTGGACGATCGTGACCCGATGGCGTTCCTTGCGGCGTCCGAAGGGGCGGGGATGGTCGTCCGGAGAGGTCATCGCGAGGCGGCTCGTCCTGGGTTTCGAGACGCCACCGATTACAGTCGGTTAAGGTTAATATTCCTTTGCATTTCAGGCGGAAGGGTGGTCGCCGGGGTCAGGCGAGAATGATGTGCGGCAGGAAGCGCGAGCGGTCGGTGGTGATCCGCGTGAAGTCCTCGCGGATGCCGAGACCGCACGGCTGGTGGCCGACCAACCAGCTGCCGAGGACCGGGTAGAAGCCGTCGAAATTGGGCAGCGGACGCGCCGCCTGGACGACGAAACCCTCGGCGCCGTAGTCGCCGCCGGTGCGCTCGACCGGCGCGCGCCCGTCGACCAGTTCGACGTTGCCGCCCTCGCGCGAATAGAGCGGCTTGCGGACGTGCGAGGCGCCCAGACGCTCGGCTCGCGGGTCGTCGTCGAAGAAGGCGGGCAGCAGGTTGGGGTGCCCCGGCGCCATTTCCCACAGGAGCGGCAGGATGCCCTTGTTGGAGAGGATGGCGCGCCACGGCGGCTCAACGAATCGGGTCGTCGCCATCGCCGGGGTGCGGCCGAACTCTTCGGCGAAGAGCCATTCCCAGGGGTAGAGCTTGAACAGCCGATCGATCGGCCGCTCGTCGAGATCGACGAAGCGATCGCCGGCGAGCCCCACCTCGGCGATGTCGAGGATGGTCGCGCCGAGCCCGGCCGCCGTGGCGCAATCGGCGAGATAGGCGATCGTCCCGGTATCCTCGACGCTCTCGGTCTGGCCGGTCAGATGCAGGTGGCCTTCGGGGACGATCGAAGCGAGGCGCTCGATCAGGCGCTCGTGGATCGAATTGAACTGATCGGTGCCTTCGCGCAGCTTGCCGCGCTCGAGCTGATCGGAGAGCCACATCCACTGCACGACCGACGCCTCGTGCAGCGCCGTCGGCGTGTCGGCGTTGAACTCCAGCAGTTTCGCCGGGCCGTGGCCGTCGTAGACGAAGTCGAAGCGGCCGTAGAGGGTGGGATCGTCACGCCGGCGGCTCTCGGCGATCAGGTCCCAGGCCTGTTCCGGGATGCGCAGCCGGGCGAGCAGCTTCTCGTCGGCGATCACCCGATCGACGAGGCTCTCGCAGAGCCGACCCAGCACCTCCGTCGGCGCTTCGATGTCGCTCTCGATCTGGTCGAGGGTGAAGGCGTAATGGGCGTCTTCGACCCAGTAGGGCTCTCCGCCGACATCGGGAAAGGCGAAGTCGATCGCCGCCAGACGCTCTCGCATGTCGGGGCGGGCGGGAAGCGCGATCCGCCGCATCACGAGCCTCCGGAGAAATGGAAAGAGCCGATCGATCCGAACCCGCCGCGTCGCGTCGTCGACGTGGTCGCATGGCTCGACGAGGTCGACGAAGACGATCCGCCGAAGAACGACGAGCCGGAGGAACGCGACGACCAACCCCAGGAGGTGTAGCCGTGCCGGCGGGAAGAGCCCTGCAACGTCGATCTGACGGTGCCGGGCGGGCAACCGTTCGCGGTGGGCGAGCCGGGTGCGGCGCTCTGCCGCACCGGCGCCGCGCCACTCGCCGGGGTCCCGGCCGGGGTGGCCACGCTGCCCGTGGGCGCGGGAAGGCAGATTTCGGTCGATCCGCGCTCGACGAAATGCGTGGCCGCGGCGGCCAGCGCGCCGGCGGAGAAGAGCGAGATCGCCAGCGAGCGCTTGCGCTTCGGGTCCGCCGGTTTCGCCTCGGGCAGGCCCTCGGGCCGGTGGGTGACGACCGGCGGGCCGCGGCGGCCGAACTCGCGCTTGGTGCGGGCCATGGCGCACCTCACTCGGTCATGGCGGCGGCCGAAAGCAGGCCGGCGGAGAGCGACACCGCGCCGAGCCAGATCGCCGCCGAGAGGGAATTCTCCTCGATCGCCCGCGACAGGTTCGGATGGGCGAGGCGCGCCGCATAGTAGGCGCCGATCTGCACCACCAACGCCACCAGACCCCAGGCGGCGAACTCGACGATCGAGGTCGCCTGCGCCACCGCCCGTGCCATCGGCACGACGAAACCGACGAGGCTCGACGCGAGCGCGATCGCCGCCGAGGCGTTGTGCTCCTTGACGATCAGGTCGAACTCGCGATGCGGCGTGATCCGCACGTAGAGCAGCAGGTAGATCACCGCCAACGCGACGGCGCCGCCGAAATAGCCCAGGAATGCGATCAACCCACCGATAAAATGCGCCATCGTCGTTCCCCCCTCGACCGGCGCGGGCGATCAGCCGAGCGCCTTCAACACCGCCGCGGCGTGCCCGGTGACCTTCACCTTCGGCCAGATCGCCGCCACCTTACCGTCGGCATCGACCAGCACCGTGGTGCGCTCGACGCCCATGTACTTCCGCCCGTACATCGACTTCTCCACCCACACGCCCCAGGCCTCGAGCACCGATTTGTCCTCGTCGGAGGCCAGCGTCACCGCGAGCCCGTATTTGGCGCGGAACTTCTCGTGCTTCTTCGGCCCGTCGGGCGAGATGCCGATCACGGTGACGCCGCGCTTCTCGAACTCCGGCGTCAGCGCCGTGAAATCCTGCGCCTCCTTGGTGCAGCCGGAGGTGTCGTCCTTGGGATAGAAATAGACGACGACCCGCCGGCCGCGCAGATCGGAGAGACGAACGCGCCCGTCGCCGTCGGTCGGCAGATCGAAGTCGGGGGCGGTATCGCCGATCTTCAGAGCCATGTCGCCTTCCTTTCGTCGCGAAGAAGTGGTGGAGAGACGCGGTGAGGACGCGCAGACCGCCGGTTCGCCGATGGTTCGGCGTGTCCGAATCACGAGACGGATGGTTCCCCTCCGTCCCGATCGAAGCACGAAGGCGAAGCGTAGTCCGAGCCGATGGAGCCGGGCAAGCGGTTCGACCGGAGGCGGGGAAACGTGTAGTGCTCACGGCGAGGCGAGCCCCTCGTGGAAACGCGATTCGGCCGGCTCGCACTCCGCCGAAGAAGAATCCGACCGCCAGGAACGGCGTAAATTGGACGATCAGGACCCGACCACCGACGCGCCCGCGCTTCCGGGCACGACACTCGGCGCCCGCCGCAGGCGCGCCGCGGGCCTTTTCGGCCTCGTCCTCCTGTGGATCGGCGGCATCGTCCTGGCGCTCGGCGCCCTTCTCGTCGTCGCCCTGGCGGCACTCGTGGCCCACGGGCCGGTGGAGATCGAGACCGCCGCCCGCACCGCCGAGACCCTGCTCGGCGACGTCGCGGGCCCCGGTGGTCGCGCCAAGGTCGGCAGCGCCCGTCTCGACTGGTCTTGGGACAAGGGAATCACGGTCGAACTCGAGAGGATCTCCGTCGAGCGCGAGGGCGTTCTCGACATGGCGGTGCCGCGCGCCGAGGTCAGACTGCGGATGCGGCCGATCCTCACCGGACAGGTTCGCCCCCGCTCGTTGATCCTCGTCGAACCGCGCCTGAAGGTCGACACCGCCGGTCTGGCCGACGCCGGGGCCTTCGTGACCGCCGCGACCGAGAGCCCGCCGGAGAGCGCCCCGGCGCCGGACTCCTCGATGGTGGCGATGCCGGCGACACGCGGGATGGCGAAGCCGGTCGTGTTGCCGCCGCGGCCGGTTCGGGCGATCTCGGAGGCACGCGAGGTCGGCCGCGCCGTCGACCGCGCCGTCGCCCGGGCGCGCGAGGAAGGGATCGAGACCTTCGGAATCCGCAACGGTGCGATCGAACTCCGGCGGATCGACCGCGAAGGCGTCGCCCGCGACGTCACCGTTCCCGACATCGAAGCCGAGGCGGTCGTCGACGGCCCCGGGGGCGATCTCGACGTCGGCTTTTCGGCGCGCGGTGAGATCGGGCGCTGGTCGATGCGGCTGACCGCGGCGCACGAAGCCGACGGACGACGGCGCGTCTCCTTCGTCGCCGACGATCTGATGCACCGCGATCTGTTCGGGCCACCGGGATCGGCCTTCGATCTCGGGATGCCGCTCTATCCGCGCCTCACCCTGCGCTACGGCCCCGACGACCGCTACGACGGCGCCGAAATCGACGTCCGCCTGGGCGCCGGCGAATTCCGCTTCGGTCCGATGCCGGAAGACTCGATGCTGGTCGACGAGGGACAGATCCGGGTCGACTGGAAGGCCGGGGCGACCGACCTCGAGGTGCGCAACCTCACTCTCGCCGTCGGCGAAACCGGCATGACCCTGCACGGACGGCTCGTGCCGCCGCCCGAGCGCGGTGGCGTCTGGGCGGCGGAGTTCGAAGCGAACAAGGGAAGCTTCCGCCCGCGCGACGTCGCCGGACGCCCCCTGGTCGTCGACGGCGGCCGGCTCGAAGCGCGGTTCGACCCGTCGGCGAAAGTGATCGACATCACCTCGGCGGGGGCGAGTTTCGGCGACGGCTGGGTCAAGACGGCCGGACGCATCGACTTCTCCGGGGAAGAACCGCGGCTGAAACTCGATCTCTTCTTCTCGCCGCTCGACACCGAGCAGGTGAAACGGGTCTGGCCCCACTGGGTGGCGCCGGACACCCGCGACTGGTTCATCCGCAACGTGACCGGCGGTCGCCTTCTCGATACCGTGATCCGCCTCGATCTGCCGCGGTTCGACAAGCAGGAGACATGGCCGGGCAACGCGCTGCGCATGTCGTCGCGGTTCGAGGAGGCGCGCTTCGGCGTGTTCGGCAATCTTCCGCCGGTGGTCGGGGCCTCCGGCAGAATGACCATCGACGACCGCAAGATGGACCTGACGGTGGATCGCGCCACGGCCGCCACGAAGGCGTCGCGGCGACCGACGATCGACGGGATGCGCTTCACCGTCGCCGACATCTTCGTCAAACCGCCGAAGGGAACGTTCCGGTTCAAGATCGCGGGGGATGTCGCCGCACTGGCCGAGGTGGTGGACGCCGAGCCGCTCGCCCTGCTCGAAGAGGCCGGGATCCGCAACGACGGTCTCACCGGGACGGCTTCGGTCACCGCTCAGATCGATGTCCTGTTCGAGAAGCAGATCCGCACCTCCTCCGTCGACTACAAGGTCGACGCGTCGCTCGACCGTTTCGCCAGTCCCCACCCGATCCAGGGGCGCAAGTTCCAGGACGGCAAATTCAAGATCATCGCCGACCCGCGCGGCCTGAAGGTCACCGGACGCGCCCAGATCGACGGCGTCGTCACCGACGTCGACATGTACGACGCGCGAGGGAATTCGAAGGCGGAGAAGCGCGACTTCAAGATGGTCCTCGACGAGGCGGCACGACAGCGCATCGGCCTCGATCTCGGCGACCTGGTCGGCGGCGCCATCGGCGTGAACGTCGCGCAGTCGGCCCAGAGCGAGACCCGTCGCAAGGTCGAGGTCGACCTGACGCCGGCGACGCTGACGCTCGCCCCCTTCGGCTGGAACAAGGGAATGGGCGTTCCGGCGAAGGCGACGCTCGACCTCGTCGACGAAGACAAGGGTGTGAGGCTCGAGAACCTCGTCATCGAATCCGAAGGATTGGCGATCGCCGGGACGGTGGTGCTCGACAAGGAGCACCGCCTCGTTTCGGCGGACTTCCCCAAGTTCGCCCTGCGCAAAGGCGACGCGGCGAAGCTGAAGGCGGTGCGCGGGACGGATCAGAACCTCGTGGTGACCTTCGATGCTCAGAGCTTCGACGTGCGCGGCGTGATGCAGGCCGGGCGCAAGCCGGGTCGGGAGGAGGGCGCTCGCGCCTCCACTCCTTCCAAGTCCGCTGACATGACCCTGAAACTGCGCGCCGCGCGTGTCGTCGGCTTCAACGACACGACGCTCTCGGACGCCAGTCTCGACGGCCGCTATCGGGGTGGCGCCTTCGCCTCGCTGCAATTGAGCGCCCGCTCCTCCGGCGGCCGTTCGCTCTCCGCGACGATCCGACCCGAGGGCAACCGCCGTACTCTGACGGTGGGCGCGGACGATGCCGGAGCGCTGTTGAGCTTCTTCGACTTCTTCGATCGGGTCCGCGGCGGCCGATTGGCGATGCAGGCGCAGCTCTCCGGGCCCGGGATCGCGCAGGGTCGCGCCCGGCTCGACGACTTCCACCTGCTCGAACAGCCGAAATCCGGCAAGGCGGCGGCGCAGACGGTCGGTAACGGCGTCCAACAGGTCAAGGTCCGGCAGGTCGAGATCAATCCTCAGACCGATTTTTCGCGCTCCTCGGTGCGCTTCGCCATGCGCGACGGGGTCATCACGGTCACCGAGGGTGTCGCCAAGGGCACCGCCGTAGGTGCCACCGCATCCGGCCAGATCGATCTCAACAACCAGCGCATCGCCCTCACCGGGACCTACATCCCGGCCTACGGCCTCAACAATCTCGCCGGGCGCATCCCGGTTCTCGGCGTGATCGCCGGGGCGGGCTCGAACGAGGGTCTCCTCGGCGTCACCTTCCGCGTCTTCGGCGCGGTCGACGATCCGATCCTCGAGATCAACCCGCTCTCGGCGGTCGCGCCGGGCATCTTCCGCCGTATCTTCGAGTTTCAGAAGGACGGCGATCGCGCACCCGCCCCGGCGCCGAACAACGCCCCGACCCGCATCACACCGTGATGCCGGACCCGCGAAGCCCCCGATCCGGCAACGCCTCGAACCGACGCGGACACGGTCGTCGCAACCTCAATCAAACGATTGACTGAATCGCTCCAGGGCGTATTCTTACCCCATGAAATCCGCCGACGCCCCCATCGACCCGCCGCGCCGCCCGTCCGTCGCCCCGTTTTCGCGCGGCGAAAGCGACGACACGCGATCCGCGCTGATCCGCGCCGGTATCGAACTCTTCGGCCGCAACGGCTTCGACGGCACCTCGACCCGCGAGATCGCCAAGGCCGCGGCGGTCAACATCGCCGGCATCGCCTATCACTTCGGCGGCAAGGCCGGCCTGCATCGCGCCTGCGGCGACGCCATCGCGGCGATCGTGATCGAACATGTCGCCACGGCGACGCCACCGGAGGGCGACGTCTCGTCCCTCGAACCGGAGGAGGCCGCCGATCTCTTCGTCGCGGCGGTCTGCGGCATCGGCCGGTTCATGCTCGGCCGACCGGAGGCTGAAGCGGTCGCTCGCTTCATGGTGCGCGAGCAGATGGACCCGTCCGAAACCTTCGCGACGCTCTACGAGCGACTGATCCGGCCGCGCCACGAGACGATGTGCCGGCTCTTCGCCCGCGCCACCGGCGAGGACGCCGAGAGCGCGCAGGTGATCATCGCCGTGTCGGCGATGTTCGGTCAGGTCATGTTCTTCCGCGTCGGCCGCGCCACCGCGATGGCGCGGCTCGGCTGGGAGACCTTCGACGGCGACCGCCTCGAGGCGGTGCTCGCCGTCGTCACCTCGGCGATTCGCGCCACCATCGCGGCCCGGCGCGCCGCCGCATCGGCTTCGAACGAGACGAACCCATGATGAGCTGGATCTGTTCCTTCGCGCTCGCCGGAAAATTCTTCGCCGCCTGTGCCGGCGACACGCTGGCGGTCGGTTACGTCGAGGGCGATTACGTGTCGATGGCGCCGCTCGAGACGGCCCGCATCGCTGCGGTGTCGGTGAAGCTCGGCGACCGGGTGACACCCGGCGCTGCGATCGCACGGATGGAGACGAACGACATCGAGATCGTCGTCACCGACGCCAACGCACGCCTCGCCCAGGCCGAGAGCGAATTGTCCGACCTGAAGCGCGGGCGTCGCCCCGAAGAGATCGAGGTGATCGCCGCGAGCCTCGCCTCGGCCGAGGCCCAGGCGGAAGAGGCGGAGCGCACGCTCGCCCGGCGCATCGACCTCTCCAAGCGCGGCTTCTCGCCCCAGGCGGAACTGGATCAGGCGACGACGGCGCGCGACGTGGCGCTGGCGCGGGTGCGCGAACTGAAGGCCAATCTCGCGGTGGCCAAGCTTCCGGCGCGCGAGGATGCGATCAAGGCGGCGGAGAACCGTGTCGCCCAGGCGCGCGCGGCCCTCGAGACGGCGAAATGGCGGCTCTCCGAACGCACCATTACGGCGCGGGCGGCCGGCCGCATCACCGATCTGGTGCGCCGACCGGGCGAGGTCGCCGGCCCGCAGGCCCCGGTCGTCTCGATGCTGCCGGACGGGGCGGTGAAGCTGAAACTCTGGGTGCCGGAGAAGGGTTTCGCCAGGCTCGCCCTCGGCGCGGCGCTCGCCGTCCACTGCGACGGCTGCGAGCCGGGGCTGACGGCGCGGATCACCCATCTCTCCGCCGAGCCGGAATTCACCCCGCCGGTGATCTATTCGATCGAGACCCGGCAGAAGCTGGTGCATCTGGTCGAGGCCCGCCCGGAAGGGGCGGCGACCCGCCTGCAGCCCGGCCAGATCGTCGACGTGTCCCTGCCCGGAGGCGCACCGTGAGCGTCGTCGAGGTCCACGGGCTGACCAAACGCTTCGGCGACAAGACCGTCGTCGATCACGTCGACATGACCGTGGAGAAGGGCGAGATCGTCGGCTTCCTCGGCCCCAACGGCTCGGGCAAGACGACGACCATCCGCATGATCTGCGGCCTGCTCACGCCCGACGGCGGCACCGGCACGGTGCTCGGCTACGATGTGCTGACCGAAAGCCGCGAGATCAAGCGCGAGGTCGGCTACATGACCCAGCGCTTCTCCTTCTACGAGGATCTGACGATCGAGGAGAACCTCCAGTTCGTCGCCCGCCTCTACGAGTTGAAGCCGGTCGCGGCTTACGTCGATCGCACCCTCGAACAGCTCGGCCTGACGCGCCGGCGCAAACAGCTCGCCGGGACGCTGTCGGGCGGCTGGAAGCAGCGGCTGGCGCTCGCCGCCTGCATCATGCACGAGCCGAAGCTGTTGCTGCTCGACGAGCCGACCGCCGGCGTCGACCCCAAGGCGCGGCGCGAGTTCTGGGACGAGATCCACCTGCTCGCCGCCGACGGCCTGACGGTGTTGGTCTCGACCCACTACATGGACGAGGCGGAGCGCTGCCACCGCATCCACTACATCTCCTACGGCAAGCTGCTGGCCAGCGGTACGGTGGACGAGGTGGTCGCCGGCGCCGGCCTCACCACCTTCGTCACCAAGGATGGCGAAGCCGGTCATGTCGCCGAGTTGGCGAAATTGCCGGGCGTCGATCAGGTCGCCCCCTTCGGCAAGACGCTGCACATCGTCGGCCACGATCGGGCGCTGCTCGAAGCCTCGCTCGATCGCTTCGCGAAGGAGAGCGGCCTCGTCTTCACCCGCGGCGAGACCAGCCTCGAGGACGTCTTCATCCAGTTCATGGTGCGGGCGGGCAGCGACGCCGGGCCGGTGACCGATCCCGGATCGCTGAAGGGAGGGAAGCGATGAGGTTCGATCTCTCCTTCTCCTTCGCCCGCCTCGGCGCCATGCTCGCCAAGGAATTCGTGCAGATGCGGCGCGACCGCATCACCTTCGCGATGATGCTCGGCGTGCCGATCATGCAGTTGATCCTGTTCGGTTTCGCCATCAACAACGATCCGAAGGGCCTGCCCTCGGCGATCCTGGCGCTCGGCAACGATCACTACACCCGGGCGATCGTCTCGGCGCTGGAGGTCACCGGCTACTACCGCTTCGAGGAACGGCCGGCGAGTGCGGCCGAGGCCGAACATCTGATCGAATCCGGGCGGGTCTCCTTCGTCGTCACCATCCCCTCCGATCTGGCGGCGCGGGTCGACCGCGGCGATCGTCCGCAGATCCTGATAGACGCCGACGCCACCGATCCCGCCGTCGCCTCCGGCGCGATCGGGACACTCGGCACCGTGGCGCGCAACGCGCTGTCGCGGGAGAAGGGCGAGGAGGCGGCGATCCAGGCGGAGGAGGACAAGCGCCTCTCCGTCGTCGTCCACCGCCGCTACAACCCCGAAGGGGTGTCGCAATACAACGTCGTGCCGGGACTTCTCGGCGTCATCCTGCAGATGACCATGGTGATGATGACGGCGATGGCGCTGACCCGCGAGACCGAGCGCGGCACCATGGAGAACCTGCTCGCCATGCCGGCGACGCCGATGGAGATCATGCTGGGGAAGGTGTTGCCCTACCTCGGGGTCGGCGCGGTACAGATGGTCGTGGTTCTGACCATGGCAAAGTTCGTCTTCCGCGTCCCCTTCGTCGGCTCGCTGTCGCTGCTGCTCTTCGCCGTCCTCACCTTCGTGATGGCATTGGTACTGCTCGGTTATTTCATCTCGACCTTCGCCGAGACGCAGATGCAGGCGATGCAGCTGACGTTCTTCTTCTTCCTGCCGTCGATCATGCTCTCCGGCTTCATGTTCCCCTTCTCGGGCATGCCGCACTGGGCGCGGACGATCGGCGAGATCTTCCCGCTCACCCATTTCCTCCGGGTGATCCGAGCGGTGATGCTGAAGGGCGCCGAGATGCCGGCGGTCGCCTGGGAGATGACCATCCTCGGCGGCTTCATCCTGCTCTACGGCGGCCTCGCGCTCGCCCGCTTCCGCCGGACGCTGGACTGACGCGGCGCGGACTCCGCTCCGCCGGGCGTCACACGAAGCGGATGCGGACGCGCCGGTTGATGCGCCCCTTCTTCTCGACCTTGGCGATCTCGAACCGGCCGATCTCGCCGGTCGACTTCACGTGCGTGCCGCCGCAGGGCTGCAGGTCGACAGACGCTTCGCCCCCGATCCGCACCAGCCGCACCCGCCCCGAGCCGCGCGGCGGGGCGACCGACATGGTCTTGACCAGATCCGGCGCGGCGTCGAGCTCGGCATCCGTGATCCACTCGAAGGAGACCGGGTGATCGGCCGCCACCAATTCGGCGAGCCGGGCATTGAGCGCGTCGCGATCGAGATCGGCCTCGGGGATGTCGAAGTCGAGCCGGCCCTCGTCCTCGCCGACCGAACCGCCGGTCACCGCATAGGGCAGCACGACGGAGAGCAGATGCAGCGCCGTGTGCATGCGCATCAGCTTGTGGCGGCGCTCCCAGTCGAGCTTCGCCGTCACCTTCGCCCCGACCGGCGGGATCGGCATGCCCTCGATCGCCACATGGGCGATCACCGTCTTGGCCGGATCTTCCCACACCGTGGTGGCGATCGCCGTCTCGGTGCCGTCGGCCTGGACGAGGACGCCGCAATCGCCCGGCTGGCCGCCGCCGGTCGGATAGAAGATCGTCCGATCGAGGAGGATGCCGCCCTTTTCGCCGATGGCGACGACGGTCGCCTCGCACGAGGTCAGATAGGGCTGATCGCGGTAGACGGGTTCGGTCGCGGCTGTGGTCTTCATCGGGGGCCTTCTCTCCTGAGAGGGCCCATCCGATCACGGCACGGCTTCGAAGGGAACCGGGATTTCGCGACGGCGTTCCAGCCATGCGGGCACCGGCAGCCCCTTGTCGCGCAGGAACGCCGGGTTCCACAGCTTCGACTGATAGCGGCTGCCGTGGTCGCAGAGCACGGTGACGATGGTGTGGCCCGGTCCGAGATCCTTCGCCAGCCGCATCGCGCCGGCGACGTTGACGCCGGTCGAACCGCCCATCACCAGCCCCTCGTGTTCGGCGAGGTCGTGCAGCACCGCCACCGCCTCTTCGTCGGAGATGCGATAGGCGCGATCGATCGGCGCGCCTTCGAGATTGGCGGTGATGCGGCCCTGGCCGATGCCCTCGGTGATCGACGAGCCCTCGGCCTTCAGCACCCCGTTCGCCACCCACTCGTAGAGCGCGGCGCCGTGCGGGTCGGCGAGCGTGATGGCGACGTCCGCCTTCTTGGCCTTGAGGCCGATGCCGACGCCGGCGAGGGTCCCGCCCGAGCCGACCGCGGCGACGAAACCGTCGATCTTGCCCCCAGTCTGAGCCCAGATCTCTTCCGCCGTCGACTCCACGTGCGCTTGGCGGTTGGCGACGTTGTCGAACTGGTTGGCCCAGATCGCACCGGACGCTTCCGTCTTCGCCAGCTCGGCGGCGAGCCGGCCGGAGAGCTTCACGTAGTTGTTCGGGTTCTTGTAGGGCACCGCCGGGACTTCGACGAGCTCGGCGCCGGCGAGACGCAGCGCGTCCTTCTTCTCCGCCGACTGGGTCTCGGGGATGACGATCACGGTGCGGAAGCCGAGCGCCGAGGCGACCAGCGCCAGTCCGATACCGGTGTTGCCGGCGGTCCCCTCGACGATGGTTCCGCCGGGGCGCAGCTCACCGCGGGCGATGGCGTCGCGGACGATCCACAACGCCGCGCGGTCCTTGACCGACTGGCCGGGGTTCATGAACTCGGCCTTGCCGAGGATCTCGCAGCCGGTCGCCGCCGAGGCCCGGGTGAGGCGGATCAGCGGCGTGTTGCCGATCGCCTCGACGACACCCTTCGCCACGCCCGTCGATCCGTTTCCCGCCGCACCCATGCGATTCTCCCGCTTCCCCGGCCCTGCGCCGGAACCGCGCAGTCTGGGAGGGCGAACATCGGCGGAAAAGAGAAGAAATTTCCTTTCGGAGGGATGGATGGGAAATCCGTTCTACCGAAATTCCGCAGCCGGCCACGGTTGCCGCGGGAGGTGCGGCGGTGGCGACCTTGCCGCGGCGCGGTTCGGATCAGGCTGGACGGCCTTCTTCTTCCTCGCGCTCGGCGCGACGATGGGCCTCGATCTGGGCGCGCAGCTGCGCCTGTTCGGCCGGCCCGATCGGGAAGTTCCACACCAGCCGGACCGCGATGAGCTTCAACACGATCGGCACGACGCAATAGAGGAAGACCAGAGTCCAGGTCGCGAGCGGCGTCTGCTTCACCGGCTTGTCGCTCTCGCCGTTGTTCTTCGACGAGTGCTTCCGCTTGGCCTTGCCCGGCGCGTTCTTGACGGTTTCGGGCGGCGTCACCGCGACCGCGCCTTCGACCGGCGGGTTCGTCACCACATGAACCTGCGCCGGCGTCAGCGTGTCGCCGTGGTGGTTGCCCTTGTCGTAGCCGACGATGCCGAGCAGGACGAAGCCGATACCCAGCGCGATCGACAGGGCGATCTTGTTGGCCAGCGCCCAGGAGGCGAAATAGAAGCCGGTGTGCTGCTCGCCGGTGCGCGCCGTGTCGACGTCGATCACGTCGGCCTGCATCGATACCGGCAACATCAGGTCGGCACCGACCGACATGCCGGCGAGGATCATGATGATGCCGAAGGCCCACACGGCGTTGTCACCGAGGACGTCGTACCCGGCGAAGGGCGACCAGACGAAACCGGCGCAGGCCACCAGCATGGCGAAGGACCAGGCGCGGTGCTTCGAGGTCCGCTTCGCCAACCACAGCCACAAGGGTGTCGAGAGCACGCCGAACAGAAAATAGAGCAGCAGGAAGAAGCGCTGCGTCTCCTCGTTGCCGTGGACGTAGTCGCGGACGTAGTAGAGCAGCAGCGTCGCCGGCACGCCGTTGCCCATGTTGGCCAGCGCGTAGGCGCCGAGCAGGCGGACGAAATATTCGTTCTTGAAGAGGTTCTTCAGCCCGTCGACGAAATTGAGGTGGTGATGCGAGACGTGCGGCGGCTCCGGCACGGTGAAGACCGTGATCAGCGCGAGCAGCGGCAGCGCGATCGCCACCATGATCGACAGCGCGACCAGCACCGGCTGATCGCCGTGCCAACCCAGTCGGCTCATGACGAAGGGCAGGGCGGTCGCCACCAGCGTGCCGATGACGGCGAAGACCTCGCGCGCGGCGAAGATGCGGTTGCGGCCGTAGTAGCTGGTCGAGATCTCCGCACCCCAGGAGAGATGCGACAGCGACAACGCCGTGTAGCCGACCGACAGCATCATCGACCAGACGAAGAACCACGCCCCCCAGAACAGCGTGTGGTCGGTGCCGATATCCGGGAACGGATTGAAGACGAAGAGCGCGCCGACGGTGGTCGGAATGGCGGCGAGGCCGAACCAGGTGCGTCGGCGTCCCCACCGCGGCCGCGTGTGGTCGGCGTAATAGCCGACGAACGGGTCGAGGAAGGCGTCGATCAGGCGGACGATGGTGATGATCGCCCCGACCGCGATGAACGACAGGCCGACGTTCTCGGCGTAGAATTTCGGGACCAGGATGACGAAGGGGAGCTGGAACGCCGCCACCGGCAGGGCCGGAAACGCGAAGGCGAGGAGGCGTGACAGGCCGAGCTCGTTCGCCCCCGGGGTGTCGCCCGCGCGGGGCACGCTTTTCGTCATCTGCGGGCTGCTCTCACGTCAAGAATACCCGTCGATGTCCAACGAGGTTCCGCGGGTGGGGGCGACGCGATGTGATGCGTCGCTCCTGTCCTGCACGATTACCTTCCACCCTGTCAATCGAAGCCCGGTCGAGGCGGTCGCTCGTTCCCGTTCACGTGGCCGGCGAGGGCGGCGAGCGCCCGCTCCCGGGCGAAGGCATGGTCGACGATCGGTGACGGATAGGTGACGCCGAGACGGAGATCGGCGACGGCCGCCACGTCCGCCGCGGCGGTCCACGGCGCATGGATCGCGCCGGCCGGCAGTGCCGCGAGTTCCGGCAACCAGCGGCGCAGATAGTCGCCGGCGGGGTCGAACTTCACCCCTTGGGTGACCGGATTGAAGATGCGGAAGAACGGCGCGGCGTCGGCGCCGCAACCGGCAACCCATTGCCAGCTCGCCGGGTTCACCGCCGGGCAGGCGTCGACCAGCGTGTCGAAGAACCAGCGCTCACCCTCCCGCCAGTCGACGAGGCCGTGTTTGACGAGGAACGAGGCGACGACCATCCGCACCCGGTTGTGCATCGTGCCCGTCGCCCACAGCTCGCGCATGCCGGCGTCGACCAGCGGATAGCCGGTGCGGCCCCGTCGCCACGCCTCCAGGAAGGCCTCGTCGGTCTTCCATGGAAAGGTCTCGAACCGCGGTTGGAATTCGCGCCGCGACAGGTCGCCGAAATGAAAAGCGAGGTGGTGGGCGAATTCGCGCCAGCCCAGTTCGGCGAGGAATTTTTCCGCGTCCGCCGCGAGCGTCGGATCCGCCGCGACCCGCATCGCGACGGCCGAGGCGATGGTGAAGGGCGAGATCTCGCCGAAGCGCAGATGCGGCGACAGACGCGAGGTGTGGCCGAGGTCGGGACGGTCACGCCCGGCCGCATAGCCGCGCAGCCCCTCGCCGAGGAAGCGCTCCAGGCCAGCCGCCGCACCTTCCTCGCCGGGCGTCCAGGTCGCGTCCAGACCCGCTGCCCAATAGGGCGCGCGCGGCAGCAACCCGAGGTCGTCGAGCGCGTGCGAGGGGGGTGGCGCGGCGGCGCCACGGATCGCCCGAGGCGGCGGCAGGGGCGCGCGTGGCGAACCCGCTCCACGAGCGGCGCGCCAGAACGGCGTGAAGACCCGAAACGGCCCGCCGCCGGCCGTCTTCACCGTGTGCGGCTCGTGGAGGAGGTTCGCCTGGAAGCTCTCCGCCGCTCGCCCCTCGGCGCGCAGGCGGCGTTTCAGGTCGGCGTCGATCGCCGTCAGCGCCGGCAGATAGCGCCGGTTCCAGACGACTTCGGCCGCGTCGATCTCCACCGCCGACGCGGCGACGATCTCGCTCGCCGGTCCCCGCCCGAGACGGAGCGTCCCGCCGAGCCGAGCGAAACGATCGGCGAAGCCGGCGAGCGAGCGATGCAGCCACCAACGCGAGGCCCCGCCGAGAGGGCGGATGTCGGGAGACACCTCGTCGAGAACGAAGAGTGCCACGACCGGACGTCCGCTCTCGACGGCGCGAACGAGAGCGGGATTGTCGGCGATGCGCAGATCATCGCGCAGCCAGAGCAGAACGGGACGGTCTGGTTCGGATGTCGTCACGATCGGTTCCGAGGAAGATTCGACACACTATGCGCCCGACCGTCGACGGGCTCCAGCCACCGACGATCGTCGGTGGCGCCGTCGCACGACGTCGAAAGAAGAAACGCCGCGCCACACGTGATATTCCAGGGCGATCGAAAGGTTGGACACCGCGTTGTCGCGGCCGAAGAGTCCGTTCGACCTTCGCCGCCCCGCTGATCGGCTCCATGATCACCATATTACGTAACGTAACCTAAGCCTTCCCCCGGTAACATCCGGAAAATTCGAGACGAATGCGGCAAACCACGTAGGTTCGATAGTTTATTTTAACATCTTGGTAAGCGTGTCGGCGGCAATCATGCAGCAACAATCGTCGAGGACTCATGATGTTCCATTTCGGATCCAAATCGGTTCGGAAGTCCACACCCGCCCAGACCGTCGAAACATCGCCGAGCGAACCCGCGGCGAAAACCATCCGGCCGAGCGGCGAACGCGCGCGCGCCAACGGATCGATGCGACAGGTGGTCGAACTGCTGGAAGCCGACCTGAAGCGGGCCTCGCGCCGGCTCGGAGCGACCGGCTCCAAGACCAAGCAGCAGGTCGTCGAGGGCACCGAGATCATGAACGGCCTCAAGTCCGAGACCGACATCCTCACCAGCCACACCGGGCTCGCTCTCGAACACGTCAATCGTCTGGCCCAGGGTTGCCAGGAACTGCACCAGTCGGCCGAGGAGGTCGGCCGTCGCGCCGAGGCGTCGCAGCGCCTGATCGACGACGCCAGTGGCGTGGCGCAGGACGCGGCGCGCTCGGTCGACGAGTTGAAGCAGGCGATCGAGCAGATCCAGGCCGTCGTGGCGCTGATCTCCGACGTCGCCGGTCAGACCAATCTCCTCGCCCTCAATGCCACCATCGAGGCGGCCCGCGCCGGTGAGGCGGGCCGCGGCTTCGCCGTCGTCGCCAACGAGGTCAAGGCGCTGTCGGTGGAGACGCAGAAGGCGACCACCGAGATCGGCACCACCATCCAACGCCTGCGCTCGACGGCGGAGGCCAACATCGAAGCGGTCGGCAAGATTCTCGGCCTCGTCGGCGACATCGGACCGGTCTTCGGCGAGGTGTCCCGTTCGGTCCAGATGCAGGTGGAGACGACGGCGGAGATCGGCCGCTCGGCCTCCGAGACCGCGCGCTTCGTCGACGAAGTGGCCGAGAAGGCGCGTCGCATGAGCGGCGAGATGGAGCGGGCGGCGATCCTCGGCCTCGAGGTCGAAAAGGCGACGGACGGCATGAACGGCGCCGTCTCCGACATGACCCGACAGCTCGTCACGGTTCTGCGCCAGGGTTCGGAAGCCGATCGCCGCAAACACGACCGCTGGCCGGTGGAGATGCGCGGCGAGATGCGCATCGCCTCGACGCGAGTGGCGGTCCGCACCATCGACGTGTCGATGGGCGGGACGCTCGTCGTGCCGGAGGGCGAAGCCGGGATCGCGACGGGCTCCCGCGTCGAGCTGGACCTCACCGGCCTCGGCCACGTCACCGGGACGATCGTCGGCAAGAGCGCCCTCGGCCTGCACGTCAGGTTCCTCGAGGACGACGCAGATGCGCGAACCCGCGTCGGCGCCTGCGTCGACCGCATCGGCGAGGAATTCCGCCCGCTGGTGATGCGCGCCCAGACCGCCGCCGGACAGATCATGGCGGCGCTCGACGCCGCGATCGAAAAGAGCGACCTCAATTTCGGCGATCTCTTCGACACCGAGTATCGCGCGGTCCAGGGATCCGACCCGATCCAGTACGAGACCAACGCCATCGCCGCCCTCGAACGCATTCTGCCGCCGCTACAGGAGGCGATCCTCGGCGAGGACGAGCGCATGGCCTTCTGCGCCTGCGTCGACATCAACGGCTGGCTGCCGGTCCACAACAAGGTCTATTCCCAGCCCCAGCGCCCCGGCGAAGTCGCCTGGAACACGGCGAACTGCCGCAACAAGCGCATCTTCGACGATCGTACCGGCCTGCTCGCCGCCCGCAACACGCGGCCCTTCCTTGTGCAGAGCTACCTGCGCGATCTCGGCGGCGGCAAGATCATCCCGATGAAGGAAGTCGACGTCCCGATCATCGTCAAGGATCGCCACTGGGGTGGCTTCCGAACCGCCTATCAGATGTGACGCCGGGCGAGGCCTTCGAGCCCCGCTTTCCTATCCCGCGTCTCGCCCCGAGCTCACGAGGCGATGCGCAGCTTCGAGATCTTCTTGGCGATGTCGTCGAAGACCGACTGGAGCTGCGCCGCGGTGGGTGAGTCGTAATAGAAGCCGGTTCCCGACGAACAGTCGGCGAGAAGCTGCTGGCCGGCGGTATCGGTGATCATCAGGCCGATGGTGTAGATCTGGATCCCGGCCGCCTTGACCTTGGTGCAGATCGTCCGCATCTTGGCGTCGAGCCCGTCTCGAAGATCGACACCCGGGTTGGCGCCGAGCCGGCCGCTGGCCGGAAAGCCCCAGCTCGAATAAGCGCCGCCGAGCGCGGTCGGAAAGGTGTTGATGGCATTGGTGCCGTCGGTCAACACCACCAGGACCTTGCGGTTGTCGGAAACCGAATAGGAGGCACCGTCGGCGAACGGCCCCTTCGGCGACAACACGCGCCAGCCCCAGGCGAGACCTTCCGGGATGTTGGTGCTGCCCGCCGGCGTCAGCACCGAGATCGCCGTCTTCACCGTCGCCGACGACGTCGTGAGACGGGTCAGCGCATTCGACGAACACAAGAATTCCGGTCCCCTGGGAGCGGAATAGTTCGCATAGAGCGTCGAATTGGAATAATTGACGTTCACCGGGCTCGTGTATTTCGCCGCATTGATCATCCGCGTCCAGTCGTCGCCGGAGAACAGCTTGTCCCCGAGATAGTTGTTTCCGTAGTAGGAGTTGAAGGTGTCGGGCTCGTCCGGGTGGAACGACGGGACGAAGAGGGTGTTGGGGTTGGAGACCGTCGGCGCGGTGTCGTCGACGTCGTAGGGCGACGGCCGCGTCTCGACACAGCCCTTCCAGCTCTTGCCGAGCGCCGTGTAGGTCGTCAGCCGGTTGATCTGGCTGCTGAAATAGGCGTCGTAATAGCTCGACCGTGCCGCCGCGCCCTGGTCGATCCACGCCGCCGCGGCATTCCCCGGACCGACGTTGACGAAATGCGAGAACGGCACGATGCCGAATTTGACCGAGGACGATGTTCCCGCCTTGGCGAAGACGCTGTCGACCATCGAAGTCGCCGCGCTCTTCAACTGACCGATCTTGTCGCTGTCGGCCATCGATCCCGTCGTGTCGAGCACCATGGCCACCTCGATCGACGTCGTCGACCAGGCCACCGACGAAACGGTCGTCGTGGTCAACGAGTCCAACCCGATGATCGGCAGGAAGAAGGCGTGAACTCGCGCGTCGGCAGTGACCGTCAGGCTCGCCGTTCCGGCGGTGGCGGTGACGTTGCCGATGGTCGCGTCGTGATCGGTGAAGGTCTGATCGAGGATGGTCCGCGTGGCGGAAGTGAGAGCGTCCGCCGTCGTCTCTCCGGCCTTGTAGCGTCCTGCGACCATCAGTGCCGCCCCGTCGACGGCGTCGCGCAAACGCGAGCGCGCTTCGAGATAGCGGGTGAGGTCGATCGAGCCGCCCGCCGCCACGACGAGGAGCGTCGCCAAGAGGCCGAATATGACGGTGTAGTTACCACTGCGGTCGAGCCACAGACTGCGCAGCAGCCGATACTTTCGCTTCAAAGCTAGCCCCTCGACGAGAGGGCTCGATCCGCCATTCTCGAGCCGATGTTCCGCGACGATTCGCCGTCTCATGATAGCTCGTTCCGTCCGACCGGTTTCGAAACGGAAACGTTCGAATCCCCTGAAATGCGCGTGATCGACACGACTTTCGGCGCAGACCGACCTGAATGACGCGGATTTTCGGCAATGGATGACCCGATTTCGACGAAAAACCCCTCGCCGCCGCGGTTCGGGCGTCGAGGGGCTGAGATCGTCTCCGGGTCGATCGGTCGCAGCCGAGAACTCAGGAAGAGATGCGCATCTTGGAGATCTTCTTGGCGATGTCGTCGAAGACCGCCTGAAGTTTGTCGGCCGACGGAGTGTTGTAGTAGTAGGCCGAACCCGAGGAGCAGTCCGACAGCAGCTGCTGCCCGTCGGCATCGTCGATCATCAGGCCGATGGCGTAGATCTTGACGCCGGCGGCCTTGGCCTTGGCGCAGACCGAGCGGGTCTTGGCGTCGAGGCCGGTGCGCAGGTTTGTGCCCGGGTTGGAGCCGAGCCGGCCGCTCATCGGATAGCCCCAGCTCGAATAGGCGCCGCCGAGATCGGTCGGGAAGGTGTTGATCGCGTTGGTGCCGTCGGTCAGCACCACCATGACCTTGTCGTTGTCGCTGTCGTTGTAGGCCTTGCCGTCGGCGAACGGCGCCTTCGGCGACAACGCCCGCCAACCCCAGGCGATCCCTTCCGGCACATTGGTGCTGCCGGCCGCCGCCAGAGCATCGATCTGGCTCTTCACCGAGGTGTAGTTCGACGTCAAACGCTGGATCGGCTTGGTGTCGCAGAGAAACTGAGGTCCCTTCGGCACCTTGTAGTTCGAATACAGATTCGATTTCGAGAAGTCGATGCCGGTGGGGTTGTCGTATTTCTTCTTGTTCTTCATCTTGGTGACCTGGTCACCCCAGGTCTGATCGTTCATGTAGTCGTTGGCGATGTAGGAACCGCTGTCGGGCTCGTCCGGATGCACCGCCGGCACGAAGAGCGTGTCGGGGGCATCCGTCGACGGCGCACTGTCGTCCATGTCGTAGGGCGCCGGACGGGTCTCGACGCAGCCGGGCCAGGTCTTCCCGAGCTTGGCGAAGATCGCCATGCGATCCGCATGCTCGGAGAAATAGGCGTCGTAGTAGGACGAGCGCTTGGGTCCGCCCTGATCGATCCACGCGGCGGCGCCGTTGCCCGAGCCGACGTTGACGAAGTTGGCGAAGGGAACCAGCGAGAACTTGATCGACATCGACGGCGACGCCTTGGCGGAGAGCGTGTCGACCATCGTCTTCGCCGCGCTCTTCAGGCTCGTCAGCTTGTTGGAGTCCGCCATCGAACCGGTGGTGTCGAGCACCAGGGCGATCTCCATCGACGACGTCGACCAGGTTACGGTCGACTTCGCCGACGACGCCAGCTTGTCGAGCTTCATGATCTTGAGGAAGAAGGTGTCGAGCCCCGCCTGCGCGGTGATGGTCAGCGAATTCGCGGTCGCGGACGCGTCGACGTCGCCGAGAGAACCGAAACGCGGATCGAAGACCTTCGTGAGATAGGATTTCGCGAGAGCTTTCGAACCTTCGTCGAGGTTTTCGCCGTTCTTGTGACGCGTGGCGACGAAGAGCGCGGTCGCATCGACCGCGTCCTGGAGTTTGGCGCGGGTGTCGAGGTAGCGCATCATGTCGGTCGTTCCGCCGGCGGCGAGCACCAACGTGAGGCCCGTGAGCCCGAACGCGATCGCATACCCCCCGTGCCTGTCGGCCCAGAGTTTCCTGATCATGGTACTTCCCTCGAAACCAATGACGTCCGGGTACGAGCCCGGTTCCTATGGTTCGAAAGTCTGACCCTGAAATATTGATTTTGCGTTCCCCGATACCCGACTCCCCGGCCGTATTCCGCCGTTTCGTCGAAAGCGCCGCGGCATCGTCGGCGTTTTGCCGGCGTTCTTGACGGCATGGTTCAGGAATGGGAAAGAAAATCGACCGACGACGAAAGTCGGATCCAGCGGAGGAATTCGCCCATGAAGTTCGTGCTCGCCACGGCGCTCGCCGTCGCAACTCTCGCCGCAACCCCCGCACTGGCGGGTGACCCCACCGGTGTGTGGATCCGCTCCAGCGGCACCGGCAAGATCCGCATCGACAATTGCGGTTCGGCCGTCTGCGGCACGGTGGTGTGGGAGAAGAACCCGCGCAAGGACATCCACAATCCCGACACGGCCAAGCGCGATCGCCCGGTGACCGGCGTGCGCGTGCTGCTCGGCATGAAGCCGTCGGGAACGCCCGATCAGTGGAAGGGCGAGGTCTACAATACCGACGACGGCAAGACCTACACCGGCTACATCACCCTCCAGGGCGCCAATTCGATGAAGCTGCAGGGCTGCGTCCTCGGCGGTCTCATCTGCAAGAGCGACACCTGGACCCGGACGAAATGAGGCGCGCGCCGCGCCCGTGAGGCCGGTGGTCCCCGTGAATTCGGCTTTCGAAACCGTGCCGCGCTCCGCCTCGCAGGGAGGCAGCCGATCGGCCTCCACCCGAGGTCGCGCATCGGCGCTCCGCTCGTGTGGATCCGGCCCGACACCGACCCGCGACAGGTGGGCACCCCGGAAAGCGAGACGGCCCCGTGTCACCACGGGGCCGTCTTCATGTCTGCCGCCTCTCACGCCCGCAGGCGCGAGTGCGTGGCGCGGCTCACTGGCCGGCGGCCTTGAGGCGCTTGTTGCAGTCGCTCCAGTACTGCGGCCACTTCTGACCGGCCTTGATCTTGCCGGCCTCCTTGGCCGCGGTCCACTCGGCGCCGCACTTCTTGATGCGTTCGCGCGCGGCGAGCTGGCCCGGGGTCAGCTGCTTCTCGCCCGGCGCATTGGCGGCCGGCTTGGCGGCGGTCGCAGGAGCGGCGGCCGGCTTGGCGGCGGTCGCAGGAGCGGCAGCCGGCTTGGCGGCCGCCTTGGGCTCCGGCGGCACCGCGGCGTCGTCGTCGGCATGACGCTTGCGGCACTCGGCCAGGAAGCTGTTCCAGGTCTCGCCCTGTTTGACCTTCTTCGCCTCCTTCGCGGCCTGCCATTCGGCGCCGCAGGCCTTCATCACGTTCGCCTGGGCGAAAGCGTTGCCCGCACCGAGCACCATGGCCAGGGCGAAGAGGGCGGAACCAATTCCATAGGAACGACGGACCATCGCGGCCTCCCTGCACAGAACCCGCATCCGCCTCCTCCAGGCCGAACACGGGGCGTCTCCGGCCGTGCTCGGTCGGAGATCGAAAGCAGTTCCAATCTTCAGTAAATCGCGGCGAATTTCCAGTCCGCCGGCGCGTTCGCCGGTGGAGAATTCGCCCGGACGGTGTCGAGTTGTCGTTGCGGCAGGTTCTCTTGGCCCCCGAACCGGGAAACGAGGTGCGAGCGAGACGGCAGGGACCGCCACGAGTGCCACTCCGCCCCCGACCGTCACGCCTCGATTCGCCGAACCCTCTCAGCCCCTGGCCGCGTCGACCAGCGCCGCCTCCAGGATGTCCATCCCCTCGTCGAGGACGGCATCCGACACGGTGAGGGGCACGAGAATGCGCACGACGTTGGCGAAGACGCCGCAGGAGAGCAGGATCAGGCCGCCGGAAAGCGCCTGCGTGGTGACGCGCTTGGTCGCCTCCGCATCGCCCTCGTAGGCGCCGCGCGACTTGACGATGTCGAAGCCGATCATCGCGCCGTTGCCGCGGATGCCGGTGATCGGCACGACGTCGTTGCGCGCCGCGATCTTCTCGAGCCGGCCCTTGATCCGCGCGCCGATGGCGTTCGAACGCTCGAGGAGCTTCTCCTCGTCGATCGCTTCGAGCACCGCCAGCGCCGCCGCGCAGGCGATCGGCGAGCCGCCGTAGGTGCCGCCGAGGCCGCCGGGTTCCGGCGCGTCCATGATCGCGGCGCGACCGAGCACGCCGGAGAGCGGGAAGCCGCCGGCGAGCGACTTGGCCATGGTGATCAGATCCGGCTCGACGCCGGTGTGTTCGACGGCGAAGAGTTTGCCGGTGCGGCCGAAGCCGGTCTGCACCTCGTCGGCGATCAGGACGATGCCGTGATCGTCGCAGATGCGGCGCAGTGCCCGCCACAGCTCGACCGGCGTCTCGTAGAAGCCGCCTTCGCCTTGCACCGGCTCGATGACGATCGCCGCCACCCTTTCCGGCTCGACGTCGGCGCGGAACAGGAAGCCGAGCGCATCGAGCGACTGTTGCACCGAGACGCCGTGCAGCGCGTTGGGGAAGGGCACGTGGAACACCTCGGCCGGCATCGGGCCGAACTTCTTCTTGTAGGGCGCCACCTTGCCGGTCATCGCCATGGTCAGCATGGTGCGGCCGTGGAAGGCGCCGGTGAAGGTGATCACCGCCGAACGCCCGGTGTGGGCACGAGCGATCTTCACCGCGTTCTCCAGCGCCTCGCCGCCGGTGGTGAAGAAGATGGTCTTGGCCTCACCCGAGAACGGTGCGCGGGCGTTGAGCTTCTCGGCCAGTTCGACATAGGGCTCGTAGGCGGTCACCTGGAAGGCGGTGTGGGTGAAGCGCGCCATCTGCGCCTCCACCGCCGCCATGACCTTCGGGTGGCGATGGCCGGTGTTGAGCACGGCGATGCCGCCGGCGAAGTCGACGTAGCGCTTGCCCTCGACGTCCCACAGCTCGGCGTTCTCCGCCCGGTCGGCGAAAATGGGGAAAGCGGTGCCGACGCCGCGCGGAACGGCGGCGGTGCGGCGGGCGAGGAGCGAGGCGTTGTCGGTCATGGTCGATCCGTGATCTGCGGCGTCGGGATCCCCCCATGGTGCGCGCGTCGGCGCGCCGCCGGGAGACGCTTTTTTCGCGCCGCCGTGGTGCTATCATGGCACCACTCGACAGCGGTCCGCGGTTCCGGTCGGCGCGTCGCGATCACCCCGGAGTGTCGCCCTCCATGGCGAAGCGTTCGACCCCGCCGCCGCCACACGATCCCGCCGACAACGGCGCGGAGCGCGGGCGCATGCCGCCGCTGACGATGGTGCGCGCCTTCGAGGCGGTGGGGCGGACGGCGTCGATGCGCCGCGCGGCAGTGGATCTCGGCGTCTGCCACACCGTGGTGTCCCGCCACGTGCGCAATCTCGAGGGCTGGCTCGGCGCCAGGCTGGTCGAGAGCGGACCGCGCGGCGTGGTGCTCACCGACGAGGGCCGCGCTTTCCATCGCGCCGCCGCCGCCGCCTTCGACCTCATCGCCGAGGCGACCCGGGAATTGAAGCCGGCACGGACGCGCGGGCTCCTCAGGGTGTGGTGCGTGCCGGGGCTGGCGGCGCGCTGGCTGGCACCGCGGTTGGCCGATCTCCAAGCGGCGTTGCCGGAGGTCGAGATCGTCCTCAAGGCGACGACCGAACGCCCCGACTTCGCCCATCACGAGGCCGACGCCGAGATCCGCTACGCCGCCGGCCCCGACGCCGCCGGCCGTTCCGTGCTGCTCGAACGGTCGCGCCTGTTCCCGGTCGCGTCCCCTGCCTGGGTGTCGACGCACGAGCCGATCGTCCGCCTCGCCGACCTCGAACACCAGCGGCTCATCCACGAGGAGAGCCGCGACCAGTGGCGGCGTTGGTTCGAGGCGACCGGACACCGTCCGCGCGGCGATCTCGCCGGCCCGCGGCTGTGGTACGCCTCCTCGGCCCTCGACGCGGCGGTGGCGGGGCAGGGGGTGGCGCTGGCGACCCGGCTCCAGGCCGCCGACGACATCGTCGCCGGACGGCTGGTCGAATTGCTCGAGACCGAGGTCGATCTCGGCGGCTATTGGTTCGTCGCCCCCGAGGCGCGGTGGAACGATCCGCTGCTCGCGCGCTTCCGCACCTGGCTCGCCCGGTCGGTCGCCGAGACGCGCGGCGGCGAGACGAACCGCCCCGCCGCGCCCGTCTGATACTGGGCTGATGAGATTCGGACTCGTCCGAATCTCATCAGCGTTGCGGCCTGACCGGCCGACGCCCACTCGGGCTCGCCTTCGCCGCCGAAGTTTCGAAAAGGTCGAAACATCGTCGGCTCGGTATGATCACCGATCAGAGCATCGCGTCGTCGAAGGCGAGGACCGCGGCGCTCGAGCCGCGGATCGCCTCGAAGCGCGCCGCCACCTGCGGCAGGTACTGAGCGGCGAAGATGTCGGCGATGGCGATGCGCGCCTTGCGGAACTCGGCATCCGGGCCGGCGCCCTTGGCCGCGGCGACGGCACCGCGGGTGAGCATCCAGCCGCCGGTGAGGAGCCCCATCAGATGGAGGAAGGGGACGGAGGCGGCGAAGGGCAGACGCGCCTCCTCGTTCGCCGCCTCGCCGAGCCAGTCGAGTGCCTCGCGCGCCGTCGCGAGCGCCGCGCCGAGGGCGGCGCCGGCCTTGGCCACTTCGGCGAGGCGCGACGCCGCGTTCACCGTGGCGTCGATCTCGGTGAAGAGTTCGCGCACCCCGAGGCCGGCTTCACGCAGCACCGACCGGCCGACCAGCGCGTTCGACTGGATCGCCGTGGTGCCCTCGTAGATCGGGGTGATACGGGCGTCGCGGAAATGCTGGGCGGCGCCCGTCTCCTCGATGTAGCCCATGCCGCCGTGGATCTGGACGCCGTCGGAGGTGACCTCGCAGCCGGTCTCGGTCGACCAGCCCTTGGCGATCGGCGTCAGCACGTCGACCTTGCGCTTGGCGGCGGCGCGCACCGCGGCGTCCGGGTGGGCGTGGGAGACGTCGCCGGCGGCGGCGGTCTCGTAGATGATGCCGCGCATCGCCTCGATGCGGGCCCGCATCGACACCAGCAGTCGCTTGACGTCCGGGTGGGCGACGATCGGCGGCGTGGCCGGATCGCGCCAGCCGACCGGCTTGCCCTGGATGCGCTCGGCAGCATAGGCGCGGGCCTGCTGATAGGCGCGCTCGGCGATCGACAGGCCCTGCAGTCCGACGTTGAGCCGGGCGTGGTTCATCATCGCGAACATGTACTCGAGGCCGCGGCCGGGCTCGCCGACGATCTCGCCGAGCGCGCCGCCCTTCTCGCCGAAGACCAGGACGGCGGTCGGCGAACCGTGGATGCCGAGCTTGTGCTCGATCGAGGCGCAGACGACGTCGTTGCGCTCGCCGATCGAGCCGTCGGCGTTCACCAGGAACTTCGGCACGATGAACAGCGAGATGCCCTTTACCCCCGGAGGGGCGTCGGGGAGGCGAGCCAGCACCAGATGGACGATGTTCTCGCTCATCTCGTGTTCGCCGTAGGTGATGAAGATCTTGCTTCCCGAAATGCGGAACTTGCCGCCCTCCGGCACGGCGCGCGAGCGCACCGCCGCGAGGTCGGAACCGGCCTGCGGCTCGGTGAGGTTCATCGTGCCGGCCCAGGAGCCCGGAACCATCTTCGGCAGATAGGTCGCCTTCTGGGCGTCGGAACCGTAGATCGAGATGGCGTTGACCGCGCCTTGGGTGAGAAGCGGGCAGAGCGAGAAGGCCATGTTGGCCGACTGCCACATCTCCAAGACGCCCATGTTGAGGAGGTTGGGCAGGCCCATGCCGCCGTAGTCGGCCGGGTAGGGCAGGCCGTTCCAGCCGCCCTCGACGAGCGCGTCCCACGCCTCCTTCCAGCCGTCGGGAAGCGAGACACGGCCGGCGTCCCATTTGGCGCCGATGGTGTCGCCGGCGCGGTTGAGCGGCGCCAGCACGTCGCCGGCGATCTTCGCCGCTTCGTCGAGGATCGAGGCGGCGAGATCGGGCGTCGCCTCCTCGAAGCCGGGAAGCCAGGCGATGGCGGGCAGTCCCACCACGTCCTGGAGCACGAAAGTGATGTCGGAAAGAGGGGCGGTATAGCCGGTCATGGCCGTCTCCGGGTCTTCTTGGGCGATCCGCGCATCGGCGCGAAGCAGGAATGTGGCGGTGGACCACGCGAGGTGGTCGAGGTGCGGCCGGCGACGAGCGCCGGCCCCGGGGCATCAGAGATCCTTGGCCGCGCCGCGCAGCATGAACTTCTGGATCTTGCCGGTCGAGGTCTTGGGCAGCGGTCCGAAGACGATGGTCTTGGGCAGCTTGTAACCCGCCAGATGCAGGCGGCAGAAGGCGATGATGTCGGCTTCCGTCGCGGTCGCGCCATCCTTGAGCAGGATGAAGGCGCAAGGCGTCTCTCCCCATTTCTCGTCCGGGCGGGCGACGACCGCCGCCTCCATCACCTCCGGGTGCTTGTAGAGCACATCCTCGACCTCGATCGAGGAGATGTTCTCGCCGCCCGAGATGATGATGTCCTTGGAGCGGTCCTTGATCTCGACGTAACCGTCCGGGTGCATCACGGCGAGGTCGCCGGTGTGGAACCAGCCGCCGGCGAAGGCCTCCGCCGTCGCCTTCGGGTTCTTGAGATAGCCCGACATGACGTTGTTGCCGCGCATGAAGATCTCGCCGATGGACCGGCCGTTCGGCTCCACCGGCTCGAGGGTGATCGGGTCGGCCACCATGACGCCTTCGAGCATCGGTCCGCGCACGCCCTGGCGCGCCTTGATCCGCGCGCGCTCGTCGAGCGGCAGGTCGCTCCATTCGTCCTTCCAGACGTTGAGCATGGTCGGGCCGTAGACCTCGGTCAGTCCGTAGACGTGGGTGACCTCCCAGCCCATGCCCTCCATGCCGGCGATGACGGCGGCCGGTGGCGCGGCGCCGGCGACCATCGCCTTGACCTTGTGGGAGACCTTCTCCTTCAGGGCCGCGGGAGCATTGTTGAGCATGTTGAGGACGATCGGCGCGCCGCAGAAATGAGTGACGTGCTCGCCGGCGATCGCCTCGTAGACCTTGTCGGCGCGCACGTGCCGCAGGCACACCGAGGTGCCGCCGACCACCGCCATGGTCCAGGGGAAACACCAGCCGTTGCAGTGGAACATCGGCAGGGTCCACAGATAGACCGCATCACCGCCGAGATTCCACGAGAGCGCATTGGAGACGGCGTTCAGATAGGCGCCGCGATGGTGATAGACGACGCCCTTCGGATTGCCGGTGGTGCCCGAGGTGTAGTTGAGGGCGAGAGCCTGCCATTCGTCCTTCGGGAAGGTCCACGGATGGTCCGGATCGCCCGCGGCGATGAAGGCCTCGTAGGTCGTCTCGCCGATGAGTTCGCCGCCGTCGAAACTCGGATCGTCGATGTCGACGACCGGGATCGGCGACGCCAGCAGGGCGAGCGCGGCCTTGGCGACCTTCGAGAATTCGCGATCGACGAACAGGATCTTCGCCTCGCCGTGACCGAGGATGAAGGCGATCGCCTCCGGGTCGAGCCGCGTGTTGATGGCGTTGAGCACGCCCCCCATCAGCGGCACGCCGAAATGCGCCTCGAAGAGCTCGGGCGTGTTGGCGGCGAGGAAGGCGATGGTCACGCCCTTTCCATACCCCTTCCGGGTCAGCGCCGAAGCGAGGCGGCGGCTGCGCGACGCGGTCTCCGCCCAGGTCCGGCGGATGTCGCCGTGGACGACCGCGACGCGATCCGGCCAGACCGCCGCCGAGCGCTCCAGGTAGGTGAGGGGGGTGAGGGCGACGAAGTTGGCGTCGTTCCGGTCGAGATCGATCTCGTAAGGGGAGGCGGAGCCGGTCACGGGCGGGTCCTCGTGCAGGGTGGCGCACGCCGATTCGGCGGCGCGATGTTCCGGAAACGGGGCCGCGAACCGCTCGGGGGCGACGACCGAAGGGCGTCGAATGTCGCAGAGCTTCCGCGATTGGTCGAGAGCGGTTCTCGCCCCCTGCCGATCCGCATTTCGGACGAGGTACCGCGGTCGCGGACGGCGCGGCGGATCGTCGCGCGGCTATCCGGGGTGGGGACAAAAATGACGGAACTCCAAGGATTCTCGGCCTCGTTTCGCAGCCGGGAAGCCGGCGGCGCGCCGTCGCTCGAGCCGCAGTCCCGCAAACATTTATGGACGATCTATGTTTCGTCTTGTAAATTAGAAAAATCGGATGTGTGAAACGGCACTCGTGGATCGGACAACGCCTCAGGAGCTCCCAAGCGATGACGACGGTTCCCGATCCTCGACTCCCCCCCCTCGCCGTGGATGATGTCCGATCCCGGTCGTACCCTCTGTCGCCTCTGCGGGACTTCGCCGACGACGTGGAGCCCCCCGCTCCCTCCGACGCGTCCGCGGAGGCGACCCTTTCCGGGTCCGATACGGACGACGGCGAGATCGAGGCCGGCGAAGGCCGTCCGCGTCTGCGTCGCCCCTCGCAGCTCAATGCGCGATCCACCAGCGGCCGTAGTCTCTACGAGCGGATCGGCCGCACCGTCGGCGTGCGCCGGCTGGTCCGTCGCTTCTTCGATCTGATGGACACGCTCCCCGAAGCGGCGCCATGCCGCGCGGTGTTCCCCGCCGATCTCGAGGACAGCCGTCAGAAGTTCTTCGAGTTCATGAACGGCTGGCTCGGTGGGCCGAAGCTCTATCTGAAGCGCCGCGGCGCACCGAAACTGCGCCGGCGGCATTTCCTGGTGAACATCGGTTCGGCCCAGCGCGACGCCTGGCTGCTGTGCTTCCGTCGTGCGGCGGAGGAGACGATCCCCGACCGCGCCGCCCTCGACATGCTGATGCCGCAGGTCGAGAGCATCGCCTATTATCTGCAGAACCGCGACTGATCCGCCGACCCGACCGAACCCGGCCGCGGTGCCTCCGCGCGCGGCGTTGTCGATTTCGATGCCGTTGGCGCCGGTCTTCCCGAGAACGAGGACGATACCCATGACCGATCGACCGAACGGCGAGACACCGCCGCCCGGCCCGACCCTCTACGACCGTATCGGCGGCGAAGACGGCGTGCGCCGCCTGACCCGCCGCTTCTACGCGGTGATGGACGAAGCGCCGGAGGCGGCCGCCTGCCGCGCCATCCATCCGCCGAGCCTCGAGGAATCGGAGCAGAAACTCTTCGAGTTCCTCTCCGGTTGGCTCGGTGGACCGCAGCTCTTCGTCGAGCGCCGCGGCCCGCCGATGCTGCGCCGCCGTCACATGGTCGCGCCGATCGGTCGCGAGGAGACCGAGGGCTGGCTCCTCTGCTTCCGTGGGGCGCTCGAAACCGTCGAAGACGCCGGGCTCCGCGGCCAGATCCTGCCGCAGATCGAGTTGGTCGCCCACAACATGCAGAACCGGGCCTGAGGCGGATCCACCTCCTGGACCGGACGCTCGGGGCGCCGGTGTCGCTCTCCACCACCTCCCGAACGTGAGAAGGCCGCCGCACCCTGGGGTACGGCGGCCTTCTCGTTTTCCCGGATCGGCGATCCCGCCTCACGGCGCCTTGAAGAAGTCCTTGGCGGTCGCCGTCTTCTTGTCGGCGATGTCGGTGATGCGGAACGAGATGTCGCTCGACTTCGGCAGGCCGTCGCCGGGGGCGGTGACGGTGACGCGCAGCTCGCGGGTGCGGTCGGCGCCGATGTCGATCACAGGGTTGCCGTCCGTCTCACGATCGATGCCGACCGCATCGATGCGCGTGCCCTCGGGCATGCCTTCGACCGACAGCATGATGTCGCGCGCACGGCCCGCCCGGTTGAGCAGGCGCACGGTGTAGCCGTTGCGCACCGAGCCGTCGGAGTTGACGACGTACTGCGGATTGCGGTCGTGCAGGACGTTGACGCTCTCGAAGGTGCGGTTGGCGAAGGTGTAGACCATGATACCGGCGACCAGGAAGATGATCGCGCCGTAGAGCATGGTGCGGGGACGGATGAGCTTGAAGACCGGCGCCAGACCCTCGCGGCGGCGGTCGAAGTTGATCGGCGTGTCGTAGCCGACCAGCCGCGTCTCGCGACCGAGCTTGGTCATGATCGAGTCGCAGGCGTCGATGCACAGGCCGCACTGGATGCAGGAGAGCTGCGAACCCATGCGGATGTCGGTGCCGGTCGGGCAGACGGCGACGCACTGATAGCAGTCGACGCAGTCACCGACGTCGGCGCCGGCCGCCTTGAGCTTCTTGCCTTCCTTCACCGAGGCGCGCGGCTCGCCGCGGTCGAGACGGTAGGTGACGTTGAGGGCGTATTCGTCGGTCAGCGCCGCCTGGATGCGCGGCCACGGGCAGGCGTAGATGCAGACCTGCTCGCGCATGTACCCGGCGAAGAAGTAGGTGGTGAAGGTGAGGATGCCGATCCACATGTAGGTGGAGAAGGCGGCCTTGCCGGTGAACACCTCGACGATCGTCGTCGGCGCATCGGCGAAATAGAGCACGGCCGCGCCACCGGTGCCGGCGGCGATCAGCAGCCAGGCGATCCACTTCATCACCTTCTTGCGGATCTTCTCGAAGTTGAGCGGGCCTTCGTCGAGACGGATGCGGTCACGACGATCGCCTTCGATCAGACGCTCGACACCGAGGAAGAGGTCGGTCCAGATCGTCTGCCAGCACAGGTAGCCGCACCACACGCGACCGGCCAGCGCCGTCATCAGGAACAGCGACAGGGCCGAGAGGATCAGGATGCCGGTGAGATAGTAGACCTCCTGCGGCCAGATCTCGATGAAGAAGAAGTAGAGACGCCGCCCGGGCATGTCGACGAGCACCGCCTGGTTCGGCATGTCCGGACCGCGGTCCCAGCGCAGGAACGGCACGAGATAGTAGAGGCCGAGCCAGACCGCCAGGATCGCCCACTTGATGCGGCGATAGGTGCCGCTCACCGCCGCCGGATAGACCTTGATGTGCTCCTGATAGAAGCTCTCCTCCATCGCGTCCGCGGGGTGAGCGGGCTTCTCGAAGGCCTTCACTGCCTTTGACATCGTGGACTTCTCCGGACGGTACGGGTGGCGCTTTCGGCGGCCGATGCGCAGGAACACTGCGCGGCTCGGCGGACCTCGGCTTTGCGCCAGATCAAAAGATCGACGGAATATGCAAGTTATCTGATATCAAGTCGAGGTCGGTAATCTTCCTTATCGCCAGAAGTGGCATTCCTGCATCGAAAAGCAGCGGGAAACGCGGCCCGACCGCGGGCCGTCGCCGTTCGGTCATCGCGACGAAGAGAAATATCAGCGGTCACGGCACCACTCGTCGAGCCGATTCGCCATAGCCGAACCGGCTGCGCCGGGATGTCGGGGTGCTTGCTGCTCTCGACACGAGAGGATAGGCAGAAGCGCGTTCGCGGGGCGGGCCCGATGTTCCGCCGATCTCGGACGCGGCGAGGAGACGTCATGCGTTGGTTCATCACCGGAACCGCCGGTTTCATCGGCTTCCATCTGGCGCGCCGGCTCCTCGCCGAGGGTCACACGGTGATCGGCTACGACGCCATGACCGACTACTACGACCCGGCGCTGAAGGCGGCGCGTCACGCGGTTCTCGCCCGCACCAACGCCTTCACCGCGACGGTCGCCTGGCTCGAGGATCACGAACGGCTGCGGCGCGCCATGGAGGACGCCGCCCCGGACGTCATCGTCCATCTCGCCGGCCAAGCCGGGGTGCGCCATTCGATCGACAACCCGCGCGCCTATGTCGACGCCAATCTCGTCGGCTCGTTCAACGTCATCGACATCGCCAAGGATCTCGCCCCGCGCCACCTGCTGCTCGCCTCGACCTCGTCGGTCTACGGCGGCAACGAGGTGATGCCCTTCCGTGAGGTCGACCGCACCGATTGGCCGGTGTCGCTCTACGCCGCGACCAAGAAGGCGATGGAGGCGATGAGTCACTCGCACGCCCATCTTTTCGGCGTGCCGACCACCTGCTTCCGCTTCTTCACCGTCTACGGCCCCTGGGGTCGGCCGGACATGGCGCTGTTCAAGTTCGTCGCCGCGGCGCTCGAGGGCCGCGCCATCGAGATCTACGGCAACGGCGAGATGCGGCGCGACTTCACCTATGTCGACGATCTGGTCGAGGGCATCGTGCGGCTCGCCGAAGCGGTCCCGGCGGTCGGGGCGCCGACGGCCGGCGAGGGGATCGCCGACACGCTGTCGCCGGTGGCGCCGTGGCGGGTGGTCAACATCGCCGGCGGTTCGCCGGTCGACCTGATGGACTTCGTCGCGGCGATCGAGACGGCGCTCGGTCGGCCGGTCGCGCGGACGATGTTGCCGATGCAGCCCGGCGACGTGCGCGCCACCTGGGCCGATCATCGCCTGCTCGAGGCCCTGACCGGATACCGCCCGGCGACATCGGTCGCCGAGGGCGTCACCGCCTTCGTCGAGTGGTATCGCACCTATCACGGCGTCTGATCCGCGCGGCGCGCATCCCGGCCGTCGGCCCGACGACTTGCGCCGGATCGGGCGGCTCGGCAAAAGAAGCGTTCGAACGCGGAATACCGCCGGCGAATCGTCGTGAGAGGTTCGCAGTTCCGTGCTCGGTATGGCCCATGGTCACGACCGACACGGACGGATCGAAGGATGAGTGCATGAAGATCGTGATGATCGGCTCCGGTTACGTCGGTCTGGTTTCGGGCGTCTGCCTCGCCGATTTCGGTCACTCGGTCACCTGCGTCGACAAGGACGAGAGCAAGATCGAGGCGTTGCGGCAGGGGCGGATCCCGATCTACGAGCCGGGGCTCGAGGATCTGGTCGCCTCCAACGTCCGCGACGGCCGGCTGACCTTCGCCACCGGCGTCGCCGGTCCGGTCGGCGAGGCCGATGCGGTGTTCATCGCCGTCGGCACGCCGTCGCGGCGCGGCGACGGCCATGCCGATCTCTCCTATGTCCACGCCGCGGCGCGCGAGATCGCACCGGCGCTGACCGGCTTCACGGTCGTCGTCACCAAGTCGACGGTTCCCGTCGGCACCGGCGACGACGTCGAGCGCATCATCCGCGAGACCGCGCCGCAGGCCGACGTCGCGGTCGTCTCCAATCCCGAGTTCCTGCGCGAAGGCGCGGCGATCTCCGACTTCAAGCGGCCCGACCGCATCGTCGTCGGGCTCGAGGACGAACGCGCCCGCGACGTGATGACCGACGTCTATCGCCCGCTCTATCTCAACGCCGCGCCGCTGCTCTTCACCGGCCGGCGCACCGCCGAGCTGATCAAATACGCCGCCAACGCCTTCCTGGCGATGAAGATCACCTTCATCAACGAGATCGCCGATCTCTGCGAGAAGGTGGGCGCCGACGTCCAGCAGGTGGCGCGCGGCATCGGCGCGGACAACCGCATCGGCTCCAAGTTCCTGCATGCCGGCCCGGGCTACGGCGGCTCGTGCTTCCCCAAGGACACGCTGGCGCTGGTGAAGACCGCCCAGGATCACGATTCGCCGATGCGGCTGATCGAGACGACGGTGTCGATCAACGACACCCGCAAACGGGCGATGGCGCGCAAGATCGTCCAGGCGGCGGGCGGTGACGTCCGCGGCAAGACGATCGCCGTGCTCGGTCTCACCTTCAAGCCCAACACCGACGACATGCGCGACGCGCCGGCGCTCTCCATCATCCAGGCGCTGCAGGATGCCGGCGCGTCGATCCGCGCCTACGACCCGGAAGGTATGGATCAGGCGCGGCCGCTGGTCCGCGACGTCGCCTTCTGCACCTCGCCCTACGAGGCGGCCGAAGGGGCGAGCGCCGTGGCGATCGTCACCGAATGGGACCAGTTCCGCGCCCTCGATTTCGATCGCCTCGGCGAGGTCGTCGCCGATCGCGTGCTCGTCGACCTGCGCAACATCTATCGCCCGGACGAGATTTCCCGCCACGGATTCCGCCACCTCGGCATCGGTCGCGGCAACGGCTGACGGTCGGACCGCGGCCCGACACCGCGACGACGCCGGGCTCGACCGGATCGGCCCGGACGGTTAGGCTCGCGCGACCAACCACGAGCGAGGCGATCGACACCATGGCCGAGGAGCCGACCGGCGACACCCACCGCCTGGCAGGCGTCGTCTATTCCGGCGATACCGAGATCGAACTGCTCCTGGCCGACCTGCGCGAGAGGCTCACAGCGCGTGGCTCGCTGCGCCTCGGTGGGGTGGTCCCGCGCTACGGCGGCCTCATGGCCAACGGTCGGCGCGAGATGCTGCTCGACGATCTGCGCGGCGGCGCGGCGATCTCGATCTCTCAGGAACTCGGCGCCGGCGCCGAGAGCTGCATCCTCGACGTCGACGGATTGGCGCGCGCCAGTCTGGTGATCCTGGCGGCGGTGGAGGAGGGGGTCGACCTCGTCCTCGCCGGTAAGTTCGCCAAACAGGAGGCGGCCGGCCACGGCGTGCGCGACGAAATCGGCGCCGCCATGGTCGCCGACATCCCGACCCTGGTGGTTCTGCGCGAAAACCAGCTCGGCCGGTGGCGGGAGTTCGTCGGCGACGACTGGGCACGCCTTCCCCCCGATGTCGACGCGATCCTCGCCTGGGTCGACCGCGCGACCGCCGCCGCGTCGAACCGCCCCGACTGACCCCCGGGGAAACGGAGGCGAAACGAGCCTCTGGCCATCGCCCTCGAAAGCGCTATGATCACCCGGACGCGACGCATCACTGCGCCGCACGACGGTGATGGCCGCTCCTCGAAAAGCGGCGGGTGAAACTCCGGGAGGATGCGACGACGTGGCGACGGATTTCGCCTCCGCCCTGGCGGCCGCTTTCGGACTGATCGTCGGCCTCGATCCGGCCTTTCTCGGCGTCGTCGCGCTCAGTCTCCAGGTGACGCTCTCGGCCCTGGCGATCGCCGCGGTGATCGGCCTGCCGCTCGGCGCGCTCCTCGGCATCTCGCGCTTTCCCGGACGCACCGTGCTGGTCGTGGTGGTCAACGCGCTGATGGGCCTGCCGCCGGTGGTGGCCGGCTTGCTGATCTTCCTGCTCCTGTCGCGCTCGGGGCCGCTCGGCGCCTTCGGCCTCCTGTTCACGCCGGGTGCGATGGTGGTGGCGCAGACCGTGCTGATCCTGCCGATCGTCGTGGCGCTCACGCGTCAGGTGATCGAGGACCTGTGGAGCGAATACGGAGACCATCTGCGCTCGATCGACCTCGTCGGCGCCCGCGCCGTGCCGACGCTGCTGTGGGACGGCCGCTTCTCGCTGACGACGGCGCTCCTCGCCGGCTTCGGCCGCGCCTCGGCGGAGGTCGGTGCGGTGCTGATCGTCGGCGGCAACATCGCCGGCCACACCCGCACGATGACCACCGCGATCGCCCTCGAAACCTCCAAGGGGGATCTGCCGCTGGCGCTCGGCCTCGGCATCACCCTGGTCGGCCTGACGCTGGCGATCAACGCGGCAGCCTTCATGGCCGGGCGCATCGGCGCCCGCTTCGCCGGATGATCCCGATGCGCGAAACCACCTCCATCCTACCGTTGCGATTCGAAGGTGTCGGCTTCTCGGTCGGCGGCCAGGATCTCGTTCGTGATCTCGACCTCACCGTCGAACGCGGCCACACCACCGTGCTGCTCGGGCCGAACGGCGCGGGAAAGTCGATCCTGCTGCGTCTCGCCCATGGACTGCTCGCCCCGAGCCGCGGCCGCATCGACTGGGCGGCGGGGGAGGGGGAGACGACCGGTCGCCGCCGCCACGCCATGGTGTTCCAGAAGCCGGTGATGCTGCGCCGCTCGGCCCACGACAATCTCACCCACGCCCTCGCCGCGGCAGGCGTCGGCTGGCGGGCCCGGCGCGCCAAGACGGCCGAGACGCTCGAGCGGTTCCGCCTCGCCCATCTCGCGGGGCGGCCGGCGCGGCTGTTGTCGGGTGGCGAGCAGCAGCGCCTCGCCATCGCCCGGGCCTGGGCGCTCGACCCGGAACTGCTCTTCCTCGACGAGCCGACGTCGCAGCTCGACCCGGCGGCGACGCGGACGATCGAGGAGATGCTCACCGGCCTGACGGCGGAGGGCCGGACGCTGATGATGGCCTCCCACGATCTCGGGCAGGCGCGGCGTCTGGCGACCCGCATCGTCTTCATGAACCGCGGCCGCATCGTCGAAACGGGCCCGGCGGCGGTGTTCTTCGCGCGCCCGAGAACCGAAGAGGCCGTGCATTTCTTAGACGGCGAACTGATTTGACGTCTCGAACGAAAATCCCAGGGAGGAAGACGACATGATTCGAATCGACCGCAGAACCTTCGTGGCCGCCGCCGCGGCGCTGGTGATGGCGAGCGGGGCTGCGCTCGCGCAGACGGCAGCGCCGGCCGGCGGCCGCTCGATCACCGTCGCGTCGACCACGTCGACCCGAGATTCCGGGCTTTTCGACCATATTCTGCCGCTCTTCAGCAAGAAGACCGGCATCGAGGTCAAGGTCGTGGCACAGGGCACCGGTCAGGCGCTCGACACCGGACGGCGTGGCGACGCCGACGTTCTCTTCGTCCATGCCAAGCCGGCGGAAGAAAAGTTCGTCGCCGAAGGATTTTCCAAGGCGCGCAAGCCGGTGATGTACAACGACTTCGTCCTGATCGGTCCGAAATCGGATCCGGCCGGCATCAGAGGCACGACGGACATCGCCGCGGCGTTGCGCGCCATCCAGGCGAAACAGGCGCCGTTCGTCTCTCGCGGCGACCGGTCCGGCACCCATCAGGCCGAGTTGGCGCTGTGGAAGAAGGCGGGCGTCGACATGGCGACGGCCAAGGGCGCCTGGTACCGCGAGATCGGCCAGGGCATGGGCGCGGCGCTCAACATCTCCTCGTCGATGGGCGCCTATGTGCTCGCCGACCGCGGCACCTGGATCAGCTTCAAGAACCGCAGCGATCTCGACATCGCCGTCGAAGGCGACAAGGCGCTGTTCAACCAGTACGGCATCATGCTGGTGAACCCGGACAAGTTCGCGCACGTCAAGGCGGCGGACGGTCAGGCCTTCATCGATTGGGTGGTCGGCCCCGAAGGTCAGAAGGCGATCGCCGACTACAAGATCGGCGGACAGCAGCTGTTCTTCCCCAACGCGAACGACGCCGGGGCGTGAGCCGGCTGGCGGAGCGCGCTCGGGATGCTAGATAGGGAGGGGCGGGCGACCGCCCCTCGCTTCTTTCGTGACACTCGCAACGACGGACGGATCATGGCGCAGCTGAGCGACGACGCCTTCGCCTTCGGCGGAGAACTGATGCGGATCGAGGAGGGCCTCGCCCTGGTCGCCGATCGGGTACCGGCGGTCACCGAGACCGAGATCGTCCCGCTGACGCACGCCGACGGCCGCGTGATCGCCGAGGAGCTCGCCGCGCCGATCGATCTGCCCGCCTTCGACAATTCCGCCGTCGACGGATACGCCGTCGCCCATGCCTCGCTCGCCGCCTCCGGTGAGACCGTCCTGCCGGTCTCCGGCCGCATCGCCGCCGGACACGGCGCCGGTCATGCGGCCGGGGAGGGGGTGGCGGTGCGCATCTTCACCGGCGCGCCGATGCCGGTCGGCTGCGACACGGTCTTCATGCAGGAGGACGTCCGCCTCCTCGACGACGGCCGAGTCTCGCTGCCGGCGGGGCTGAAGCCCGGCGCCAACGCCCGCCCCAAGGGCGAGGATATCGCCCGCGGTACGCCGGCGCTGCCCGCCGGGCGGCGGCTCGACCCGCGCGACGTGGCGCTGCTCGGCGCGCTCGGCGTCGCCGAGGTCACCGTACGCCGGCGGCCGCGCGTCGCCGTGTTCTCGACCGGCGACGAGATCCTCGAGCCCGGCAGCCCGCTGGCCCCGGCCTCGCTCTACGACAGCAACCGCTTCTCGCTGATGGCGATGCTGACGCGGGCGGGATGCGAGGTCACCGACCTCGGCATTCTGAAGGACGAGATCGGCGAGACGGGCGCCCGCATTCTCGAGGCGGCGCGTGGCCACGATCTCGTCGTCACCTCGGGCGGGGTCTCGACCGGCGAGGAGGACCACGTCCGCGCCGCGCTCACCGCCCACGGCTCGCTGGCCTTCTGGCGCCTCGCCATCAAGCCGGGCCGGCCTGTGGCGATGGGAGTGATCGAGGGCACGCCCTTCGTCGGCCTGCCCGGCAATCCGGTGGCGGTCTTCGTCACCTGGGCCCACGTGCTCCGCCCGCTGGTGATGAAGCTCGCCGGCTCTGCGGCCTTGCCGGTGATGCCGCAGACCGTCGTCTCCGACTTCGCCTACAAGAAGAAGACCGGGCGGCGCGAATATGTGCGGGTGTCGCTCGAGCTGCGCGACGGGCGGCCGGTGGCGGTGAAATACCCGGTCGACGGCGCCGGCGTCGTCACCTCGCTCACCCGCACCGACGGCCTCGTCGAACTCGCCGAGGAGCGGACCAGCTTGGCGCCGGGCGAAGAGGTGGCGTTCCTGGATTACCGGCTGATCTTGTGAGCGTGCGGCGAAGATGCCGTAGGGCGGAACAGCGAAGCGTATTCCGCCGCCCTCGCACCGTCACCGCGCCCGAGCCGACGAATTTTCGATCTGTTCGATGCGTCCGCGGCGGATGTGTGAGCCGCGGCGATCGAGGGCTACCGCTCCGTCGTACGAGATCCGGCGGCTCGCTTCGCGACGCCGGATCACACCGGCAACGCCCGCAGGACGACGCCGAGACACACGGTCGTCATGATCGCGGGCAGCGCCCAGGACACCTGTCGGCGAATCTCTCGGCAGGGTCGGTGCAGGCGCGAAAGCGGCTTGCCGCAGGGAACCCCGAGCAAGCTGTCGAAGAGCAGCACCGCCACGAGGTACACGTAGCCGAGCGAGATGATCTGGGCGATCGGCGTGTTGAGCGAGATGCAGCCGGGAAAGCTCGATTCGAAGGTGAAGCTGATCGCCGCCAGCGCGAGCAGTGCGGAGAAGATCAGCCCCCCCTTGTCGGTCGGGCCGAGGCCGGGCGCCCACAGCACGTAGATCGATACCGCGAGCACCGCGACGATCGGAATGAAGATGCGCAGGATGTATCGCTCCGACAGACGCTCGATCGACAGCGTGGCGTCGAGACGGGAGTAGCTGCGCGCGTTCCAACCCGCCGTCTCGGTATTGGCGAAAACGAGCCCGAGGGCGCGCCAGTCGGTGACGGCGAGGCGATCGGCGACCTTCGAGAAACCGCGGTCGGCATCGGTGCTGACGAGCAGGACGTCCTGCTTGGCCCAACGCGGCGCGGAGAAGGACAATTGGATCTTCTGCTGATCGAAGGGGAATGCGGTCATGTCGGTGGCGACCCGGAAATCCGCTTCGTAGCGCTCGACGACGACGACCTCGCCGTGCTCGTGGGTCGACACCGCGACCGTCCGGCCGTCCGCGTCGCCGATCTGGTTGTCGATGACGATGCCGGGCGTCCAGACCGCCTGCAGATGGCGTTGCGCCTCCTCGCCGACCCGGTCGACGCGCGGCGTGCCGACCGCGATGGGATCGAAGGCGTTGCGCGGATCGCGCCAACGCTGGGTGATCTCGACGAAGAGCCGGGCCTGACCGGCGACCTCCTTGATCTCCGTGACGTCGAGGATGCGCAACGCCAACCGCACCTTCAGCGGCAATTCGATCCCATCGGGCAGATCGATCTCGGCGGCGCGCGCCGCCGGCGCCGCCCCGAAGAGCGTCAGCAGGGTGAGAAGCGCGGCCAAGAACCGGATCATGTCTCGTTCTCCCGCCGTCCGACGACGCCGAAGGCGAGCACCGAGAAGACGGCGAAGGCGAGGATGCCCCCGACGATCGCGACCACTGACAGGTCCGTCGAGATCCGACGCTCCTGCGCGGCCTGTTCGGGGAAGGCGTCGTGGAGCAACAGGTTGCCGACGAGGCGCCCGGAGAAGTCGACGAGCGGCATGCGAAGCAGCGCGTCTTCGACGTCGCCTCCGGCGAGCGAGCCGATCTCGGTCTCGCGCACGATCGGCAGGCGGCCGGCCCGCAACGCCTCGAGGAACCGCACCGGATCGGTCGTCGCAGTGATCATCAGATCGCCGGCCGCGCCGTCCGCCGCCGGCAGACCGGCGAGAGAGCGGCTGAGCACGACCGCCAGATCGGTGTTGGTCGCGGCTCTCACCTGATCGAGGATCGGCTGCAGGTCGAGGCCGACCTCCATCGTGCCGACGAGCCGGTCACCGAGCCGGATCGGCGCGACGCCGCGCACGCCGACCAGGCCGGTGACGCCGATCTCGATACCGACCTGCGAGCGACCACTCTTGTTGGCGGCGAGCACCATCGGCCGTTGCCGAGAAACGTCGTCGCCGTGGCTCTCCGGCTTGTGGACGCGGAGGAGGTAGCGCATGTCGGCCGAGTGATAACCGTAGATGGTGACGCCGCTCTGTTCCTTCAGATAGGCCCAGGGACCCTCGGACAGCTCGCCCAGCGCCGCACGGTCCTCGATGGCGAGCGCCTTCTGGACGGCCGGGCGCCGTGCGGTGGTCTCGGCCTGGGCGAGGGCGAAGCGGCCGGCCCGATCGATCGCCGAGGTGAGCGCCTGGCCGGTGGCGCGCATGCGGGCGAGGCGGTCCTCGCGCGCGATTTCTCGTTGCGCCGAAACCGCCAGATGCAACATCGCACCGAGCGTCGCGGCGATCACGACGGCGGTCCCGATCGAGATCGCCAAACGCGATCGCAGACGTTCGAGGAGTGCAGGGCGGCTCGGCGGTTCGTCTTCGATCACGGTCGAGGTTCCCCACATCCAATCTTACGACATCGAAAACGCCTCCCCGATGGTGGGGAGGCGTGCGCGACTCGAAATGTTAGACAGGCCGAGCCGGGGTGATCAAGTATCGGCATGGTTTCGCATCGGCGCGATCAGAGCCGCCTCCGACGCCGACGAACGGTTGGTCCTGACCACCTCGTTGCCCTCGCCATCCCGCACCACCGTCGCCGCGCCGGTCGCCACGCGGGCCAGCGCCAGCGGATAGATGCGGTGCTCCTGGGTGAGGACGCGAGCCGCCAACGTGTCCGGCGTATCGTCGTCGAGGACCGGCACCGCCGCCTGGACGATGATCGGGCCGACGTCCATCTCGGGGCGGACGAAGTGCACGGTGCAGCCGGCGATCTTGACGCCGTCGGCGAGCGCCCGGGCATGGGTGTGGAGACCCTTGTAGGAGGGCAGGAGCGCCGGATGGATGTTGATCAGCCGATCGTGCCAGCGCTCGATGAACCAGGGAGTCAACAGCCGCATGAACCCGGCGAGCGCCACCAGTTCGACCTGCGCCGCCTCGAGTTCGGCCTGGACGGCGCGCTCGAAGCTCTCGCGATCGGGATGATGCTTGTGGTCGACGACCACGACGTGCGGCACGCCGGCGGCACGCGCCTTGGCGAGACCGCCGGCGTCGGCGCGGTTGGAGATCACGCAGACGATCTCCGCCGGATAGGCGGGGTCCTGCGCCGCCGCGATCAGCGCCGCCATGTTGGAACCACCGCCGGAGATCAGGATCCCGACGCGGCGGCGGGTGACGGGGGCGGCGCCCGCGGTCATCGGCGCGGCGGCCACGTGAGGTCGAGCTTGCCGCGGGTGTCGACCCAGGCGCGCTTGCCGTGTTCGTCGGCATCGCGGCCGGAGCCGTCCTGGAGCCAGCCGAGGGTGACGCAGGTCTCGCCCTTGGCGCGGAAGGCCTCCGAGATGTCGTGGGCCTTGTCGGCCTCGACGATCAGCACCATGCCGATGCCGCAGTTGAAGGTGCGCAACATCTCGGTCTCGGAGATACCGCCGACGCTCGCCAGCCACTTGAACACCGGCGGCACGGCGCAGGCGTAGAGGTCGATCTCGGCGACGCAGAGTTCGGGCAGCACCCGCGGGATGTTCTCGAGGAAGCCGCCGCCGGTGATGTGCGCCATCGCCTTGACGCCGCCGATCGAGCGCATCACCTCGAGGATCGGTTTGACATAGATGCGGGTCGGCTCGAGCAGGGCGCGGGCGACCGAGGTGCCGGGCTGGAAGGGCGCCTCGTCGTTCCAGTCGAGGCCTGCCTCCTTCACCAGCCGACGGACCAGCGAATAGCCGTTCGAATGGACGCCGGAGGAACCGAGGCCGAGGAGGACGTCGCCGGGGGCGGTCGTCTTCTTCGGCAGGATCTCGTCCCGTTCGACGGCGCCGACGGCGAAGCCGGCGAGATCGTAGTCGTCGGCCTTGTACATGTCGGGCATTTCGGCGGTCTCGCCGCCGATGAGGGCACAGCCGGCCATCTGACAGCCGCGGGCGATCGAGGCGATGACCCGCTCGGCGACCTCGAGGTCGAGCTTGCCGGTGGCGAAATAGTCGAGGAAGAACAGCGGTTCGGCGCCCTGGACGACGAGATCGTTGACGCTCATGGCGACGAGGTCGATGCCGATGGTGTCGTGGATGCCGGTCTCGATCGAGATCTTGAGCTTGGTTCCGACGCCGTCGTTGGCGGCGACCAGGACCGGATCGCGGAAGCCGCAGGCCTTCAGATCGAAGAGGCCGCCGAAGCCGCCGATCTGGGTGTCGGCCCCGATCCGGGACGTCGCCTTGGCGAGCGGCGCGATACGGCGGACGAGCGCATTCCCGGCTTCGATGTCGACGCCGGACCGAGCGTAGGTCCAGCTGTTCTTGCCCTCGGACATTTCACTTCTCCGCGTGGGAACCGACCGCCGTGGGGATGGACGATCGGCGGCGCTTTGGCAAGCCCGTAACTGGACGGGGGGTGCGGATATTCGGCAGTTCTCCTCTTGGAAGAAAGGCCGTTCGGGACCACATTGGGATGGGGAAGCCGTCGATCGTGGAGAAGGGGACCCTTGGGCCGCACCATCACCATTCCGAACCTGATCTCGATCTTCCGGCTGGTGCTGGTGCCGATCGCCATCGACGCCATTCTCTCCGGACGGTTCGCGCTCGCCTTCTGGGTGTTTCTCGTCGCCGGCGTCTCGGACGGCATCGACGGTTTCATCGCCCGCGCCTTCGACCAGAAATCCGAACTCGGCTCCTATCTCGACCCGCTCGCCGACAAGTTGCTGCTGGTCTCGATCTTCGTCACCATGGCGGTGATCGGGGCGCTGCCGGTGTGGCTGGCGATCCTGGTCCTGTCGCGCGACGTACTGATCATCGGCGGCGTCGTGCTGTCCTGGGGCCTCGGCATGCGGCTGCCGATCCAGCCGAAGATGGTGTCGAAGGCCAACACCACGGCGCAGATCGGCTTCGCGGCGATGGTGTTGGCGCACAAGGCCTTCGGCTGGTTCGCCGATGGGCTGTGGACGGTGGGTATCGTGCTCGTCGTCGGATTGACCGTGGTTTCCGGCATCGCCTATGTCGTCGATTGGCTCCGCGTTATGTCGTCGGAGCCGGGAGACCCGGGCCGGGCGGGATGAGATCGAACCATCGCGGTTCGCAGGAGAAATCGACGTGACGCTCGAACGGCAACTGCGGTTCTGGCTCGGCGCGCTCGCCGGCTTCGTGCTGTTCCTGTGGCTGTTCAAGGGCGTGCTGCTGCCCTTCGTCGCCGGGATCGCACTCGCCTATCTGCTCGACCCGGTCGCTGACCGGCTGGAGAACTGGGGCTTTTCGCGCGGTGTCGCAGCGCTCACCATCGTGCTCGCCATCTTCATCGGTCTGGTGGTCGGCCTGATCCTCGTCGTCCCGCTGCTCGGCCATCAGCTGTCCGGACTGGTCGAACGGCTGCCGACCCTCTTCGCGCGTCTGCAGGAACTCGTCGGACCCTATTTCGACGGCGAGCTGCGCAAACTCCTCGGCGGCGACGTCAAATCGCTCGAGGGCGGCATGCAGACGGCCCTGTCGCAGGGCGCCGGCTGGATCACCAAGCTGTTGCAGTCGCTGTGGAACGGTGGCCAGGCGATCGCCTCGGTGGTGTCGATCCTGGTGATCGCGCCGGTGGTCGCCGCCTACATGCTCGTCGACTGGGACCGCATGATCGCCGGGCTCGACGACTGGGTGCCGCCGCGCCATCGCGACACGGTGCGCCTCCTCGCCGGCCGCATGAACGACGCCGTTTCCGGCTTCGTACGCGGGCAGGTGTCGGTGTGCGTCGTCATGGGGATCTACTACGGCCTCGGGCTCGCCCTCGTCGGACTCGAATTCGGGCTGCTGATCGGCTTGATGTCGGGCCTGCTCGGCATCGTCCCCTATGTCGGTTTCGGCTCCGGTCTGGTGGTCGGGCTGATCGTCGCGTTGGTGCAGTATTGGCCGGATTGGCACGGGCTGGCGCTGGTGGCGGCGATCTTCGCCGGCGGACAGGCGCTCGAAAGCTACGTGCTGACACCCAGCTGGGTCGGCCGCTCTGTCGGGCTCCATCCGGTGTGGCTGCTGTTCTCGCTCTTCGCCTTCGGCTCGCTCTTCGGCTTCGTCGGCATGCTGGTGGCTGTGCCGACTTCGGCGGCGATCGGCGTTTTGGCGCGTTTCTCGGTCGAACAGTATCTGGCGAGCCCGCTCTATCTCGGCGAGCCGGCGGCATCCGATCCGGTGGAGACCAGAGATGGCTGAACCGCCGCGCCAGTTGCCGCTCGCTCTGCCGGTCGAGGCCGCGCACGGGAGCGAGGACTACGTCGTCGCCGAGCCCAACCGCGCCGCCTTCGACCTCGTCACCGCGACGCGCTGGCCGAGCGAAGTGTTGCTGCTCGTCGGCCCGGAAGGCGCCGGCAAGACCCATCTCGCCGCGCTCTTCGCCCAGGAGACGGGCGCGCGGGTGATCGCGGCGGCCGACCTCGGCACTCACGATCCGCTGGCGGCGGCCGAACGGGCGATCGTGGTCGAAGACGCGGGGCAGGGGGTCGACGAGCGGGCGCTGTTCCACCTCCTCAACGCCGTTCGCCAGGGCGGCGGGCGCTGTCTGATCACGGCGCGCCGGCCTCTCGTCGCCTGGGGGATCGTCCTCGCCGATCTCGCCTCGCGTCTGCGGGCGGCGACACCGGTCGATCTCGGGCTTCCCGACGATCGGCTGCTCGAGGCGGTGCTCGCCAAACTCTTCGCCGATCGCCAGACCACCGTCGATCCGGCGGTCGTCGCCTACCTGTCGCGGCGCATGGAACGCAGCTTCTCCGCCGCCGTTCATCTCGTCGAGGCGCTCGACCGCGAGGCGCTGGCCACCAAGGGGCCGATCACCCGGGCGCTCGCCGCCGCGGTGCTCGCCCGCGGCTTCGGCGCCGAACCGCAACTCACCGGACTGGACGAAGCCCCTTCGACGGAAAACAATCCGTCATGAAACGACGATAAGAACGGCGGCCGGGCGCAGCCCTGCGCACCGCCGCGAGGAGACGTCACGACGTGACCGCCAGGACCGAGAAGACCCCCGTTCCCGACGCCGCCGACCTGATCGGCAGCCCGTCCCGCTTCCTCAACCGCGAGCTGTCGTGGCTCGCCTTCAACCGGCGTGTGCTCGAGGAGAGCGCCAACACCGACCACCCGCTGCTCGAGCGGCTGCGCTTCCTGTCGATCTCGGCCAACAACCTCGACGAATTCTTCATGGTGCGCGTCTCGGGTCTGGTCGAACAGCAGCGCGCCGGCATCCTGGCCCGCTCCGACGACGGCCTGACGCCGGCCGAACAGCTCGTCGGCCTCGGCGAAGCGGTCGGCGAACTCACCGCCGAGCAGCAGCGGCTGTGGCGCGAGTTGCACGTCGAGCTTCAGAACGCCGGCATCGTCCTGGTCGACGGCGACGGCCTGACCGGCCCGGAGCGCAAGTGGCTGGAGAGCCACTTCCTCACCCACATCTTCCCCGTCCTGACGCCGCTCGCCTGCGATCCGGCGCACCCCTTCCCCTTCATCCCCAATCTCGGCTTCTCGCTGGTGCTCGATCTGGTGCGCAGCAGCGGCCGCGGCGGGGAGGGGATGACGGCGCTGATCCGCATGCCGTCGACGCTCACCCGCTTCCTCGAGCTGCCGCCGGTCGAGGGCCTGCCCGGCGTCAAACGCTTCATCGCGCTCGAGGCGGCGATCTCGCTGCACATCGAGGGGCTCTTCCCCGGCTACAAGGTCAAGTCGAAGGGCGTCTTCCGCGTCATCCGCGACAGCGACATCGAGATCGAGGAAGAGGCCGAAGACCTCGTCCGGGTGTTCGAGTCGATGCTCAAGCGCCGTCGCCGCGGCAGCGTCATCCGGCTGGAGATCGAAAGCTCGACCCCGGAGCGGCTGCGCGACTTCGTCGCCGAGTCGCTCTCCTGCGACGCCGACGGGGTGTTCCTGGTCGAGGGTCTGCTCGCCCTCAACGAACTCTCCGAACTCGTCTCGATCGATCGACCCGAGCTGAAGTTCGGCCCCTACGCGCCGCGCTTCCCCGAGCGCATCCGCGAATTCGGCGGCGACTGCTTCGCCGCGATCAAGGCCAAGGACCTCGTCGTCCATCACCCCTACGAGAGCTTCGACGTCGTCATACAATACCTGATGCAGGCGGCGCGCGATCCCGACGTGGTGGCGATCAAGCAGACGCTCTACCGCACCTCCAACGACAGCCCGATCGTCAAGGCGCTGTCGGAAGCCGCCGACGCCGGCAAGTCGGTCACCGCCGTCGTCGAACTCAAGGCGCGCTTCGACGAGGAGGCCAACATCCGCTGGGCGCGCGATCTCGAGCGCGCCGGCGTGCAGGTGGTCTTCGGCTTCATGGAACTGAAGACCCACGGCAAGCTGTCGATGGTGGTGCGCCGCGAGCAGGGTCAGCTCGCGACCTATTGCCACATCGGCACCGGCAACTACCACCCGATCACCGCGCGGATCTACACCGACCTCAGCTATTTCACCGCCGATCCGGCGATCGGCCGCGACGTGGCGCGGATCTTCAACTTCATCACCGGCTACGCCCAGCCGGAGGAACTCGAGCGCATGGCGGTGAGCCCGTTGTCGATGCGACAGCGCCTCGTCGGCCACATCGAGGGCGAGATCGAACACGCCAAGGCCGGTCGTCCGGCGCAGATCTGGATGAAGATCAACAGCCTCGTCGACCCGCGCATCATCGACAAGCTCTACGAGGCGAGCCGGGCCGGGGTGAAGATCGACATCATCGCCCGCGGCATCTGCTGCCTGAGGCCCGGGGTGCCGGGCCTGTCGGAGAACATCCGGGCGAAATCGATCGTCGGACGCTTCCTCGAGCACTCCCGCGTCTTCTGCTTCGGCAACGGCCACGGCCTTCCCTCGGCGCAGGCGATCGTCTACATCGGATCGGCCGACATGATGCCGCGGAATCTGGACCGGCGCGTCGAGGTGCTCGCTCCGATCACCAATCCGACGGTGCACGAACAGATCCTCGATCAGATCCTGGTCGCCAACCTGAAGGACAACCAGCAGAGCTGGCGCCTCCTTCCCGACGGCGGTCACGAACGGATCCGTCCGGCGGAGGGCGAAGAGCCCTTCAATGCGCACAAGTACTTCATGACCAACCCATCGTTGTCGGGCCGTGGCAAATCCTCCAAGACAGACCAGCCGCGCAGCATCGTCCGCAACCGGCGCAAGTGAGCCGGGCTGGCAGGGCCTCGTCTGCGACCCGAATGCGCCCGGCCGCATGGGCGGGGCGGCGCCGATCGCCGTCATCGATATCGGCTCGAATTCGGTGCGCCTCGTCGTCTACGAGCGCCTGACCCGTGCGCCGACGGTGATCTTCAACGAGAAGGTGCTGGCCGGACTCGGCAAAGGTCTGTCGAAGACCAACACGCTCGGCGACGGCCCGGTGCGCAGCGCGCTGGCGGCGGTCAAGCGCTTCAAACACATCTCCGATCAGTGCGGCGCCGCGACGCTGCACGTCCTCGCCACCGCGGCGGCGCGCGAGGCCAAGAACGGCAAGCGCTTCGTCGCCGAACTCGAGCGCATCTGCGGCGTCCCGGTATCGGTTCTGACCGGCGCCGACGAAGCGCGGCTCGCCGCCTTCGGCATCGTTGCCGGCATCCACGATGCCGACGGTATCGCCGGCGATCTCGGCGGCGGCTCGCTCGAACTCGTGGACATCAAGGGCGACGACATCGGCGAGGGCCTGACCTATCCGCTCGGCGGCATCCGTCTGTCGGAAGCGGCGGAGGGATCGATCCGCAAGGCCGAACGCATCGCCCAGCAGGTGCTGGAGACCTCGCCGGTACTCGCCGGCCTCGAAGGCCGCAGCTTCTACGCCGTCGGCGGCACCTGGCGCTCGCTCGCCAAGCTGCACATGCATCAGGTCGACTACCCCCTCCACGTCATGCACAACTACGCCCTGCCGGCGGAAGTGGCGCTCGACCTCTGCAAGCTGGTCGGCCGCGGCGCGGTGGAGACCCTGCCGAAGATCGAGACCGTGTCGAAGCAGCGCCGCGATCTTCTGCCCTTCGGCGCCGTGGTGCTCGCCCAGATCATCAAGGCCGGCAAGCCGAAGGACGTCGTGCTCTCGGCCCTGGGCCTCAGGGAAGGTCATCTCTACGAGCTGCTGACGCAGGAGGAGCGCCGCCACGATCCGTTGATCGACGCGGCCAAGGAACTGGCGTTCCTGCGCTCGCGCTCGCCCCGCCACACCGAGGAGATGGCGACGTGGACCGAGATGGTGTTCCGCGCCATGGGCATCGGCGAGACGCGCGAGGAGGCCCGCCTCCGGGTCGCCGCCTCGCATCTGACCGACATCGGCTGGCGGGCGCATCCCGACTATCGCGGCGAGCAGAGCCTCAACATCATCTCCAACGCCGGCTTCATCGGCGTCGACCACCCCGGCCGGGCCTATCTGGCACTCGCCAGCTACTACCGCCACATGGGAATGATCGACGATGCGCTGAGCCCGAGCGTCGCCAAGCTCGCCACGCCACGGCTGATGGAGCGCGCCAAGGTGCTCGGCGCTGCCTTCCGCGTCGCCTTCATCCTGTCGGCGGCGATGCCGGGGATCATCCTCGATGCCCAGGTGAGCCGCGGTGTCGGCAGCCTGGTGCTCGATCTGCCGCCGCACCTCGCCGATCTCGACGGCGAGGTTCTGCTGCGCCGCTTCCGTCAGCTCGCCAAGCTCGCCGGGCTCGACGCCGAGATCCGCACGCGATGAGCCGGGACGGCGATCCGGGAAAGCCCGGCCGCGACGCCGAGATCCGCCGGGTGGATGATCTGGTGGCGCGTGGCTTCGTCGATCCCGCCCGCGCCGAGGCGATCGCCCGGGTGGTCGACCGCTTCGCCCTGGCGATCACCGACGACATGGCGGCGCTGATCGACCCCGACGATCCCGCCGACCCGATCGCCCGCCAGTTCGTCCCCGACGAGAGCGAACTCGACCGCCGCGACGACGAGGTCACCGACCCGATCGGCGACGCCGTCCATGCCGCCGCGCCCGGCCTCGTCCATCGCTATCGCGACCGGGTGCTGCTCCAGCCGACGCATCTGTGCCGGGTCTACTGCCGCTTCTGCTTCCGCCGCGAAGCCGTCGGCGACGGCGAGGCGACGCTCTCGGAAGCCGAGATCGACGCGGCGCTCGCCTATGTGGCGGCTCGGCCGGAGATCTTCGAGGTGATCCTGACCGGCGGCGATCCGCTGGTGCTCTCCGATCGGCGGCTGGCGCTGCTGCTCGACCGCTTGGAGGCGATCCCTCACGTCGAGGTGGTGCGCATCCATTCGCGCGTGCCGGTCGTCGATCCGGGCAGGGTGACGGCGGAGACCGCGCGCGCCTTCCGCCGACGCTTCGCCACCTGGATGGTGGTCCACGTCGATCATCCGCGCGAACTGACGGCCGCCGCCGCCGCGGCGATCGCCCGACTGGTCGACGCGGGCGTGCCGGTGCTCTCGCAGACGACGCTGCTCGCCGGGGTCAACGACGAGGCCGAGGTGCTCGAGGCGCTGTTCCGCCGCCTGGTGACGCTCAGGGTGAAGCCCTACTACCTCCACCACCTCGACCGCGCCGAGGGGACGGCGCGATACCGCGTGCCGGTCGAGCGCGGGCGGACGCTCGTGACCTCGCTGCGCGGCCGGCTCACCGGCATCGCCCAGCCGACCTACGTCCTCGACATCCCCGGCGGCCACGGCAAGGTGGCGATCGGCGTCGATCCCCTGACCCGAACGGGGGAGGGGGCCGAGCCGGGCACCAGCCGCTGGCGGGTCACCGCCCCGGACGGCGGATCCCACGATTGGGACGGGTGAGGCGGCGATCGATTCGCGTCGAACTGGTATCCCGCCCCGTCGTGACCACCGATGTGATACCCCTCCCTTTTCAGCGATCTCCGAATGAGTTATGGGGCTTAATCAGGGAGTAACCGGTGCGGATGAATCATGCGGATCGAAAGATCCGTTCGCGCCGGGTGGGGGTTCGGCAGTTCCCCGGAATTCGGTGTCGAGGTCGCGTGAAGCGACGCGGGAACCGGCAGCCGTCGTGATCGACGGTCCGACGGACGAAGGTCCTCGGTTGCCCGGTGAGAAAAAGGACACGTCGATGAGCCAGCCGAAGACGACCGCCGTGGTCCGTACGAGGATCGCCGTCACGGGATCGGTCGTCGTCGCCGCCGGCATGCTGCTCGCGGGCTGCGCCACCTCCAACACCAAGACCGCTCTTCTCTCCGGCGCCGAGCCGGTCGAACGCGTCGTCGGCCCGCACGACAAGGTCACGCCGGGCGGCGGGCGCTATCAGGTCGGCAGGCCCTATACCATCGGCGGGAAGACCTACTATCCGCACGAAGATCGCAACCTCGACCAGAGTGGCGTCGCCTCCTGGTACGGCGGCGACTATCACCACGGCACCAAGACCGCCAACGGCGAGGTCTTCGACCGCGGCGCCATCTCGGCGGCCCACAAGACGATGCCGCTGCCGTCCTATGCGCGGGTGACCAACCTCACCAACGGGCGCTCGCTCGTGGTGCGGGTCAACGATCGCGGCCCCTACGTCGGCAGCCGTATCGTCGACCTCTCGGAAAAAGCCGCCGATCTGCTCGAGATGAAGCGCCACGGCCTCGGCAAGGTCCGCATCCAGTACATCGGCCGCGCCGGTCTCGCCGGCTCCGACAACCGCGTCCTCGCCGCGACGCTGCGCGGGCCGGGACTCGATTCGGGCCACGACGAGCGCACGCTCGTCGCCCAGGCCGACCTCGGCACCGGGCCACGGCGCGCTCTCCCGACGATGCCGACGCTGGTCGCCTCGGCCGACACGGCGGCGCCGGTCGGTGCGGCTCGGGCGAGCCTCTACGGTCAGGCGCGCGCCACCACCCCGGCGGTCGCGCGCGGCGTCGCCTTCGTGCCGGTCGCCGACGCGAATTCCTTCGAACTCGCCGGCGTCGATCCGACGACGATCCGCGCCGCACTTCTGGCGTCCAAGCACGCCCCGGCGAACACCGGCATCACCGCGGCGATGGCGCCGGCCTCCGGTGGACCCTTGTCGATCCTGCCGCTCGCGTCGAACCCCGGCGCCGTCGCGGCGAGCGACGATGAAAGCGCGCCCAGCCTGCCGTCGCGCACCTCGTCCTATGCGGCCGGAGAGCGGATCTCCTCGGCGCACGCGATCTTCCGCACGATGGGCGACGGCGACCGTCTCGCCGCGCTCGCCGACTGATCTCGAATCTCCACGTCCGTCCGATTTTCACCCCACTCTCGAGGTCTCCGAGAGTGGGAAATCGGCGCGCCGTGGTGTGCGGGCCTCACTTTCTCTATGCTGGACGAGGATCGAGAATCGACGCGCGTCGGTAGGGGAGGCCATGCCCGCCGGTCGCGCGCCAGAGGGGCGATGATGGCGGGCTTTGCCGGTAGGATCTCGGGTTCGACGATGCGGGTCGCGGTGCGTCTGGCGACGGCGGCGCTGTGTCTGGCGCTGGTGGCGGCCGGCAAGCCGGCGGCTCCCGGCAAGGCGGGTTCGGCGCAGAACGGCGGCATGGAGACCAAGGCGGACGTCGCCCTGCTCGTCGACCACGCCACCGGGGCGGTGCTCTTCGAGAAGAACGCCGACAAGCCGTTCCCACCCGCCAGCCTCACCAAGATGATGACCATGTCGGTCACCTTCCGCGAGATCAAGGAGGGCCGGCTGTCGCTCGACGGCGAATTCGAGGTGTCCGAGCACGCGTGGCGGACCGGCGGCGCGCCGTCGCACACCTCGGCGATGTTCGCGCCGATCCATTCCAACGTGAAGATCCTCGATCTCCTGCAGGGCGTCATGGTGCAGTCGGCCAACGACGGCGCCATCACGCTCGCCGAGGGTATCGCCGGTACGGAGGCCGGCTTCGCCGAGAAGATGAACGCGCGGGCCAAGGAACTCGGCATGGACGCGACGGCCTTCGCCAATCCGACCGGCCTGCCGGACCCGGGCAATCGCACCACGGCGCGGGATCTGATCAAGCTCGCCGAGAACCTGATCGTCGAATACCCCGACCTCTACAAGATCTATTCGCAGCCCGAGTTCACCTACAACAAGATCCGCCAGTTCAACCGCAACCCGCTGCTCAAGGCCTTCCCCGGCGCCGACGGCATCAAGACCGGATACATCAAGGAATCCGGCTACAATCTCGTCGGTTCTGCGGTGCAGAACGGCCAGCGGCTGATCGTCGTCATCGGCGGCGCGGCGAGCGACAAGGACCGCGCCGAGGATGCGCGCAAGCTGCTCGACTGGGGCTTCCGCACCTTCGAGACGGTGCACCTCTACGGCGCCGGTGAGACGATCGGCGAAGCCTCGGTGTTCGGCGGCCTGACCTCCGGGGTCGCGGTCGCTTCGCCCAAGCCCGTCGACATCCTCATCCAGCGCGGTAGTCGCGACAAACTGAAGGCGCGCGTGGTCTACACCGGGCCGCTCAAGGCGCCGGTGGTCAAGGGACAGCCGATCGGCCGGTTGATCGTCACCCGCAACGACGCGGTGGTCCAGGAGATCCCGGTCGAAGCGGCGGTATCGGTCGAGCGGGGAACCCTGCGCCAGCGCGCCATCGACGGCACCCGCGAAGTCCTCATCGGTCTCCTGCGGCGATGAGCGACGAAGGCGCGCCCGCCACGCTCGTGACGCCGCCGCCGCACGCCGGCACGAGAGGCCGTTTCATCACCTTCGAAGGCGGGGAGGGGGCCGGCAAGTCGAGCCGCGTCGCCGAACTCGCCGAGCGTCTGCGCCGTCGTGGCCTGGAGGTGGTGGTGACCCGCGAGCCCGGCGGCTCTCCGGGCGCCGAAGCGGTCCGCCACGTGCTCCTCTCCGGCGCGGCGGAGGCCTTCGGGCCGCTCGCCGAGGCGATCCTCTTCGCCGCGGCGCGCGCCGATCACGTCGACCAGACCATTCGCCCGGCGCTGGAGCGCGGCGCCTGGGTGATCTCCGATCGCTTCTACGATTCCACCCGCGTCTATCAGGGTGCGACCGGCGACGTGCCGGCGGACCACCTCGCGGCGCTCGAGGAGATCGCCGTCGACGACGTGCGACCGGATCTCACCATCCTCCTCGACGTGCCGGCGGAAATCGGCATGGCGCGCGCCGCGACGCGACGCGGCACCGACACCGCCGATCGCTTCGAGAAGGAGGAGGAGAAGGTGCACGAGCGCCGCCGCCGCGCCTTCCTGACGCTGGCGCGGGGCGAACCGAAGCGTTTCGTCGTCATCGACGCCTCGCAGGATCCGGTGACGGTCGCCGACGCCGTCTGGTACGGGGTATGTTCACGCCTCGGGCTTCCCGAGAAGGACTGATCCACCCCATGGCCCTGCGCAGCACCGCCGTCACCGAAGCCGCCCCCGAGGTCGACGCCCTCGACGGATTGGCGCTGCCGCGTCAGCGCGGCAACCTCGTCGATCAGGCCGCGGCCGAGCGGACCCTGCTCGACGCCTATCGTTCCGGCCGCATCCACCATGGTTGGATCCTCGGCGGGCCCAAGGGCATCGGCAAGTCGACGCTCGCCTTCCGCTTCGCTCGTTTCGTCCTCACTCATCCCGATCCGCAGGCGCCGGAGGTGCAGGCGGCCCGCGATCTCTCCGTCGACATGGCCGGCGCGGTGGCGCGGCGCATCGCCGGCGGTGCCCACACCGATCTCCTGCATCTGCGCCGGCCGTGGGACGAAAAGAACAAGCGTTTCAAGACCGACCTGCCGATCGACGAGATCCGTCGCACCGTATCGTTCTTCGGCTCGACGGCGGGCGAGGGCGGCTGGCGCATCGCCATCGTCGACGCCGCCGACGACCTCAACGCCAACGCCGCCAACGCGCTCCTCAAAGTGCTGGAGGAACCTCCGCCGCGTTCGCTGTTCCTGGTGGTCGCCCATGCCCCGGGCCGGCTTCTGCCGACCATCCGGTCGCGCTGCAGACGGCTCGACCTCGAGCGGCTGCCGCCGCACCGCATCGCCGAGGCGCTCGGCGACTTCGGGGTGGAGGGCGAGCCGGCGACGCTGGCGGCGGCCGCCGACCTCGCCGACGGCAGCCTCCGGCGAGCGATCCTGCTCGTCCAGCACGACGGCGTGCGGCTGTGGCGCAGCCTCGAGAAGATCGTCGCCGGCCTGCCCGATCTCGACGTGCGCGCCGCCCATGCCTTCGCCGATCTGGTGGCCGGAAAGGGCGCCGACGACAGTTTCGACATCGCCGTCGATTTCCTGCGCGAAGCCGCCGAAGCGCGGACGCGCGACGCTCTGGCGCATGCCGGCGTCGGCGCCGCAGCGCACTGGGCGGAGGCTCACGATGCGATCGGCCGACTGATCGGGCGGACCGAAGCGCTCAACCTCGATCGCAAGGCTGCCATCTTGGCTGCCATTCGGACGCTTGCCGAGGCGGCGCGGAATTGAGTAGGACGGAGAACCACATGCCGGCATCCGCGCCGGCGGGTGCGAGAAGCGGTGCGGGGGCGCTCTCCCGGCCGAGGATTCGATCATGACCCGCGAAAAATTCTTCATCACCACGGCGATCGACTACCCGAACGGCCGGCCGCACGTCGGCCACGCCTACGAGAAGCTCGCCACCGATGCGCTCGCCCGCTTCAAGCGGCTCGACGGACACGACGTGTTCTTCCTGACCGGCACCGACGAGCACGGGCTCAAGATGCATCAGACCGCGGGTCGCGAGGGAATGCTCCCGAAGGAGCTGGTCGACCGCAACTCGGCCGTCTTCAAGGAGATGGACGCCCAGCTCGGCGTCTCCTACGACGACTTCATCCGCACCACCGAAGCCCGCCATCACGCCTCGGTCCAGGAGATCTGGCGGCGGATGGAGGCCGCGGGCGACCTCTACATGGCGAAGTACGGCGGCTGGTATTCGGTCCGCGACGAGGCCTACTACACCGAGAGCGAAACCGAAGTCGGCGAGGACGGCCAGCGCCGGGCGACGCCGACGGGAACGCCGGTCGAGTGGACGGAGGAGGAGAGCTGGTACTTCCGCCTCTCCGCCTTCCAGGAGCGCCTCCTCGCCCACTACGAGGCGAACCCCGACTTCATCGGCCCCGACGCGCGCAAGAACGAGGTGATCAGCTTCGTGCGTGGCGGGCTCGAGGACCTGTCGATGAGCCGCACCACCTTCGATTGGGGCATCCCGGTGCCGAACAGCCCGGGACACGTCATGTACGTGTGGGTCGACGCGCTCACCAACTACATCACCGGAGCCGGCTTCCCCGATGAACAGTCGGAGAAATATCGGCATTGGTGGCCGGCCGATCTGCATGTCATCGGCAAGGACATCGTCCGCTTCCACGCGGTCTACTGGCCGGCCTTCCTGATGTCGGCCGGGCTACCGCTGCCACGTCGGGTCTTCGCCCACGGCTTCATCTTCAACCGCGGCGAGAAGATGTCGAAGTCGGTGGGCAACGTCGTCGACCCGTTCGATCTGATCGCGGCCTACGGCGCCGATACGGTGCGTTACTTCTTCCTGCGCGAAGTACCCTTCGGCCAGGACGGCAACTACAGCCACGAATCGATCGTCGCCCGCATGAACGCCGACCTCGCCAACGACCTCGGCAATCTCGCCCAGCGCTCGCTGTCGATGATCGCCAAGAACTGCGGCGGCGTGGTGCCGACGCCGGGGGCCTTGGCTCCCGAAGACGAGACGATGCTCGCCTCGGCCGACGCGTTGCTCGCCATATCACGCGCGGCATATGACCGCCAGGAGATCCACAAGAGCCTCGAGGCGATCTGGGGCGTGGTGGGCGACGCCAACCGCTGGTTCACCGCCGCGGCCCCCTGGGCGCTGAAGAAGACCGATCCGGAACGCATGGGCACCGTCCTGTGGGTGACGGCGGAAGTGCTGCGCATCGTCGCGCTGCTGGCTCAGCCGGTGATCCCGACGAAGGCGGCGGCGCTGCTCGACGCGCTGGGGCAGGGGGCGGACGCCCGCACCTTCGCCGCCCTCGGCCGCCGCATGGAAGCCGGCCTCACCCTGCCGGCCCCGACGCCGATCTTCCCCAAGTGGGTCGAGCCGGCGGAGGAGGGGACGGACGCGGGGAAGGGGGCCTGATGCTGGTCGACAGCCACTGCCACCTCGACTTCCCCGACTTCGCCGAGGACATGGACGGCGTCATCGCCCGGGCGAAGGCCGTCGGTGTCGCCAAGATGGTCACCATCTCGACCCGGGTCCATCGCTTCGATGCGATCCGGGCGATCGCCGAGGCCCACGACGAGGTGTGGTGCTCGGTCGGCACCCACTGCCATCACGCTGCGGAGGAGCCGGACGTCGACCGCGACCTGCTGATCCGCCTCGCCGCCCACCCGAAGGTGGTGGCGATCGGCGAGGCCGGGCTCGACTACCACTACGACTTCGCCCCGCGCGAGGTGCAGTTGGCGAGCTTCCGCGAGCACATCGCCGCGGCGCGCGAGACCGGCCTGCCGCTGGTCATCCATTCGCGCGAGGCCGACGACGACATGGCGAGCCTGCTCGAGGACGAGACGGCCGGGCAGGGGGCCTTCCCTCACCTGCTCCACTGCTTCTCGTCCGGCCCCGACCTCGCCCGCCGCTCGCTGGCGCTGGGTGGTTACGTGTCCTTCTCCGGTATCCTCACCTTCAAGAAGTCCGAAGAGGTGCGCGCCATCGCCGCAGACGTACCTTTGGACCGATTGCTGGTGGAGACCGATGCGCCGTATCTTGCCCCGATGCCGCACCGGGGCAAACGCTGCGAGCCGGCGCACGTGGCCGAGACGGCGAAGGTCCTGGCAGCCGTGAAAGGCGTCTCGGCGGAGGAGATGGCGCAGGTCACGACAGAAAATTTCCATAGATTGTTCAAGAAAGTGGCGGCGTAACTTCAAGCGCCGCGACAACAGGCGAGGGAAACCGTATGGGCACCACGATGACCTTCCGCATCCTCGGGTGCGGCGCGTCTCCGGGCACTCCCAGAATCGGCAACGACTGGGGCCGATGCGACCCGAACGAGCCGAAGAACCGTCGCCGGCGGTCGTCGCTGCTGGTGACCCGTACGGCGCCGACCGGCGCGACGACGCGGGTCCTGGTGGACGTAGGGCCGGATGTGCGCCAGCAGATGCTCGATGCGCATGTCGACTGGGTCGACGCGGTGCTGATCACCCACGCTCACGCCGACCACATCCACGGCATCGACGACCTGCGCGCCTTCGCCATCAATCGCCAGCATCTCGTCGACATCTGGATGGACGAAGTGTCGGCCAAGCGGGTCCGCTCCACCTTCGATTATTGCTTCGTGACGCCGCCGGGTTCGGCCTATCCGCCGATCCTCAAGGAGCACCGCTATCACGAGGGCGAGACGCTCACCGTCAACGGCGACGGCGGCCCGATCACCGCCATCCCGTTCCGCCAGACCCACGGCGACGTCGACAGTTACGGCTTCCGCTTCGGCGCGGTGGCCTATTCGCCCGACGTCAGCGCCTTTCCCGATCGCAGCCTGCCGTTCATCGGCAAGCTCGACCTGTGGATCCTCGACGCGCTGCGCTGGAAGTCGCACCCGAGCCATCTGTCGGTCGACGAGGCGGTCGACTGGATCGCCCGGATGAAGCCCGCGCACGCCTGCCTGACCCATCTCCACACCGACATCGACTACAAGACGCTCGCCGAGCATCTGCCGGTGGGCGTCGAGCCGGCCTGGGATGGATTGGAGTTCACCTTCAAGGTCGACTGACGCCAACCGCAAGGGACTGCGGGCGCGGCTCTCGGGCGCGCGCCGGCTCGCACGGGCGACGTAGGGAGAGGATCTTCGCCGCCGGTGCGAGGGAAACGCGCCGAGCCACGGACGACACGAAGAAATTCGAGATTCGGCCGCACGATCGGCCGGCCCGCGATCTGAACGCCGAAGAGCGCCCGTCGTTCCCCGCACCTGGCGTTTTATATTCCATAATCCGTCTTATGCGAATCGTCGATCCATGAAACGAGACGGCTCTCGGGGATCATTCACGACACTTTCGCGGCTCGCGTCGGACGGCCCCGTCACCGGCGCCCGCGAAGCGGCCGACGCACCGGGCGGTGGCGGATCCTCTCCCGCCCTCCTGTCGTGATCGTCACGTCGACGGGCTCCGTGGAGCGAGCGTTCGTGCCCGCGATGGCGCACCGCGCCCATCGTCAATCGATCGACGGGCGCCCCTGCCGGAGGCTCTTCACGGCGCCGCGCTTCTTCTTGCCTTCGACACGGCGGACCTGCGAGGCGCGGGTCGGCTTCGTCGGTTTACGCGGCGGCGGCGGCGGCACGGCCGCCTCGCGGATCAGCTCGAGCAGCCGTTCGAGCGCGTCGGCGCGGTTGCGCTCCTGAGTGCGGAAGCGGTCGGCGCGCAGCACCAACACCCCCTCCCCGGTCAGCCGCCGTCCCGCCAGCCGGATCAGCCGTTGGCGCACCGGCTCGGGCAACGACGGCGAGCCGACGACGTCGAAGCGCAGCTCGACCGCCGTCGCCACCTTGTTGACGTTCTGGCCGCCCGGCCCGGAAGCGCGGATGAAACTCTCCACGAGCTCGCTCGGATCGAGGTGGATGGAGCGGGTGACGACGATGGCTTCGGCCATGTTCTCCTCGCGATCGGGTTCGAGACCGTCGCGCCGATCGCGCGCGCCTCCTTCTATCACGGACCGCCGACGGCGGGTGCGGCCTTTCGGGGTCCTGCGGATGCGGAGATCGGTCCGATCCTGTTAGAATTCACGAGGATTCATCCCGCGCGAGGAGATGATCGATGACGGAGATGCCCGTCCGCCACGACGTCACGGCGAAGTTGCGACAGGATTACGCCCGCGAGATGCTCGCCCGTGCCGGCGTCGAGGATCCGGCGCTCGAAGCGGCGATGGCCGAGTTCGCCCGCGAGGATTTCCTCCCCGAAGCCCCCTGGGCGATCTACGGCGAGACGGCGGTCGAGCGCACCTGCGACCCGGCGGCGCTCTATCGCGACGTCCTGGTGGCGTTGGATCAGGCGCGCGGCGTCAACAACGGCAGCCCGTCGCTCCATGCCGGCTGGATCTCGACGCTGGCGGTGAAGCCGGGCGAGCGGATCGTCCACATCGGCGCCGGCACCGGCTACTACACCGCGATCCTGGCGCGTCTCGCCGGCCCGGCGGCGCGGGTGACGGCGATCGAGATCGGTCGCGACCTCGCCGACATCGCTCGGCGGGCGCTGGCCAAGGCGCTCCCCGAGGGGCCCGTGGTCGAGGTCGTGGTCGGCAACGGCGAGGCGTGGCCGCGCGACGAGACCGACATCGTCTACGTCTCCTACGGCATCGCCACCCCCTCCCCGGCCTGGCTCGACCGGCTGGCGCCCGGCGGTCGCCTGCTCTTTCCCCTGTGCGCGCCGCGTGGCGCGCTCTCACACGCGCGCCGCTGGCACGGCGCGGAAGGCGTCGGCCTCCTGGTGGAGCGAACCGAGGCCGGTTTCGCGGCGCGGACGCTCGATCGCTGCGGTTTCGTCTATGCCGAGGGCCCATCGCGCACCTCGTGCGTCGACTGCGACCTGCTCGATCAGGCGTTCCGGCGCGGCGGCTGGGGTCGGGTCCGGAGCCTCGTCACCGGCGACGCCGTCGATCCGAGGCGCTGTTGGTATGCGGGAACCGGCTGGGGCCTCTGCTACGATCCGCCGTGACCCGCACGCCGCGAATCGGCGACGCGGGACCGCTCCGAAGCGCCCGCCGATCCGAGGTCCCGCATGAAACCCTCCCGTGACGTCTCCCGCCTGATCGAGATCATGGCGGCACTGCGCACGCCGGTGAGCGGTTGTCCGTGGGATCTCGAACAGACCTTCGCGACCATCGCGCCCTACACCATCGAAGAGGCCTACGAGGTCGCCGATGCGATCGAGCGCGGCGATCTCCACGATCTCTGCGACGAACTCGGCGATCTCCTGCTCCAGGTGGTGTTCCACGCCCGCATGGCGGAGGAGGCGTCCGCCTTCGATTTCGGCTCGGTGGTCGAGGCGATCACCGCCAAGATGATCCGCCGCCACCCCCACGTCTTCGCCGACGAGGAGGGCAAGACGGTCACCACCGTCCAGGACGCCTGGGCGCGGATCAAAGCCGAGGAGAAAGCCGCCAAGGCGGCGCGGCGGGCGGCCGACGGCCATCCACCGGTCGTGAAGGGCCTGCTCGACGAGGTCGGCACCGGCATGCCGGCGCTGACCCGTGCGGTGAAGCTGCAGGAGAAGGCGGGCACCGTCGGTTTCGACTGGAACGACCCGAAGGCGGTCCTCGCCAAGATCCGCGAGGAACTCGACGAGATCGAAGCCGAGATCGACGCCCCCTCCCCGTCTCCGGACCGTCAGGAGGACGAACTCGGCGACGTGCTCTTCGCCGTCGCCAATCTCGCCCGCCATCTGCGGCTCGATCCCGAAAAGGCGCTGCGCGGCACCAACGAAAAATTCCGTCGCCGCTTCGCCCACATCGAGAAGCGCCTCGCCGAAAAAGGCCTCACCCCGGCCGAGGCGAGCCTCGACGAGATGGAGGCGATCTGGGGCGAGGCGAAGGGGATGTGAGGCGACCCGATCGGTCGCGAGCGTCCATCCGCCGCCGCTCGGCATCGAAAACGGGACACCGCGCCCCCTGGCGAGCGGTCTTCGCGGCGCTTCCGACCGGGCCGGACGCCGAAAACGTGTCACGGCGGCCACGCTCCCGCTTTTTCTGCGACGCACCGGACCGCGCCGAGAATGCGCCTTCCGGTGGCGACGGCGCGACGCTATCCTTCCTCCGCCGACAGTGGACGACCCGCCCGAACGGGGAACGTCGAAGAAGAAGTCGTCGGTTGGGAGGAAGAACTCATGTATCGCGTCGCTCGGCGGTATTCGCGCGTCTCGACGGCTCTCGGTGCGGTTCTGTCGCTGGCATCGCTGGCGACCGTCGCCGAAGCGCAGCAGGTCACGTTGCCGCCCGGCGGGCGCTTCGTCACCATCGGTGACAGTCTTTCCGACAACGGAAACCTCCACGGCGTCACCGGCAACCCGCCGGCGCCCTATTACGCCGGCCGCTTCTCCAACGGCCCCGTCTGGACCGAGTTGATCGCCGGGACCATGAACCAGCCGTTCCTCGGTGGGTCGGTGAACGGCAACGTCAATCTCGCCTTCGGCGGCGCACGGACCGACAACGCGGTCAATCTGAACGGCCCGATCCCCTCGTTGCCGACGCAGCTCGGGACTTTTCTCGGTCTCGGCGGCACCTTCGGATCCGCCGACACGGTGACGCTGCTCGGCGGCGCCAACAACATCTTCCAGTACTTCACCGTCGCCGGCGCCGGCGCCAACCCGGCCGGCATCACGTCGACGTCGATCGCCGCCGCGACCGACATGGCGAGCCTCACCCAGGCGGTGGCCGGCGCGGGCGCCGGGCGCATCCTCATCTCGAACCTGCCCGATCTCGGGGCCACGCCGGCCTACAACGGTTCGCCGGTGACCGCCGGCGCCGGTTCGCTCGCCTCGATGACCTTCAATCAGACGCTGGCGGCGCAGTTGCAGACGTTGGCGATCGCCAACCCGAACACCAACATCGTCCAGATGGATCTGGCCACGGCGCTGAACGTCATCCGCGCCAATGCCGCGGCCTACGGTTTCTCCAACGTGACGAACTCCTGTCTGGGCACCCTCGCCTGCGTGACCGGCTCGACCGCCGTGCAGAACGGCTACCTGTTCTGGGACGACGTGCACCCGACCGCGCGAGGTCATCAGTGGGTCGCGGTCTATGCCGCCCTGCTGCTGACCCCCGAAGCCTCCGCCGCCGATGTCGCCGTGCTCGGCGACGTCGCGATGCGTAGCCGCCTCGCCGCCGCCGACGACGTGCTCGATCGCGCCCTCGGCTACAGCGAGGGCCAGTATCGGCGCCAGAACGGCCTGTGGGTCATGGCGACCGGCGGTCGCAGCGTGTTGGGTGCGCGCGGCGATGTCGCCGGTTACGACCAGACCACCGGCGGCCTGCGGATCGGTCTCGATCGCGAGATGTCGTCGAACCTGTTGCTCGGTGCATCCTTCGGCATCGGCGCCGGTCGACTGGGCGGCGTGATGCGCTCCGATCTCCTGACCTTCGACGCGGACGTCTACGCCAACTACACTGCCGACGCGTTCTTCCTGTCCGGCGCCCTCGGCGCCTCCTGGATGGGCTTCGACGATCTGCGGCGCGCCACCGGTTTCGGCCCGCTCGATGCCACCGGTTCGACTTCGGCGAAGCAGTGGTCGGCCGCGGTCGAGTCCGGCTTCATGGCTCGCACCGGTGAGGTGACGTGGGTTCCCTCGGCTCGCCTCCACTACGTCCGCTCCGACATCGCCGGCTACGACGAGACCGCCGCACTCCTCGCCATGTCGTTCCGCGACCGCTCCGCCGAGGCCCTGCTCGGCGGTGTCCGCCTACGGGCGTCCACGCCGATCGATCTGATCGGCCCGAAGGGCCGGGCCTACGGCGAGATCGGCTACGAACACGCATTGTACGAGAAGCAAGACGGCGTGCTCGCCCGCTTCATCGGCAACACGGCGCAGCCGTTCGTCGGCAACGCCGACGATCTGGTGGGCCGCGGCCTGACCTTCAAGGTCGGCTACGACGCTTCGATCGACGACAAGGTGTCGCTGACCGTGGCCTACGGCGCCGCCCTCAACGACGGCGCCGGAACCTCCCACTCCGGACGGGTTCGGGTGAAGATCCCGTTCTGATCGACCGCGACGGCGCCCTGCCGCGGCCGGCCCTTTTCGAAAGGACCGCCGCGGCGCGCCTCTCGCCGCGATCGGCTCGGGCGCCGGCGCGATGGGGATGCATCCGCGCTCGTCGGCGACGAACAGGCGCGCGACCGGCCCGGAAACCGGACGGCTCATCGCCCCTCGTCGTCGGCCAGCCGCACCACGAACCAGCGATAGGGACTGGACGGATCGTTCTCGAGCTCGACGCGATCGTGATCGAGCGCGAGGAGGTCCATCCGGGCGCGCGAGACCGGCAGTTCCGTCACGATCAGGACCTTCTCCGATCCGCCGCGGTCGAGATCGCGGCGAGCGAGAGCGTAGCGTCCGATGTCGTCCATGTCGGTGCCTCCGAGGTCGGGGAGTCGCCGATCGGTTCAGCCCAGCGGATCGTACGGTCCGCTCGCTTCGCGCGGCTCCTCGGCCGAAGCGCGCTCCACCACCCTGCCCCGCACCTCGCGGATGAACCGCCCCGCCCGCGCGCGGAAATGGTCCAGCGCCTTCTCGGGCACGCGCAGGCGCAGCGAAACCGTCTCCTCGCCGTCCCTGCGTTCGACCACCTCGGTGTTGCGATGGAGCCAGGCGACGAGTTCGCCCTCCTCCACCGGCACCTCGACGCGGAAGACGGCGCGGTCGCGGTTGAGGCGATCCTCGATCAGGTCGAGGAGTGCGGCGACGCCGTCGCCGGTCATCGCCGAACAGGGGATCGCCGTCGGCTCGTCGAGCGCCGGACGCGCCCCTTCGGCGAGGAGGTCGGCGCGGTGCTCGGGAGCGAGCTTGTCGATCTTGTTCCACACCTCGATCACCCGGTCGCGATCCTTGGGATCGACGCCGAGCTGGGAGAGCACGTTCTCGACGTCCCTCGCCTGCGGACCTGTGTCCTCGTGGGCGATGTCGCGCACGTGGAGGATCAGATCGGCCTCGATCACCTCCTCGAGCGTGGCACGGAACGCGGCGACCAACGTCGTCGGCAGGTCGGAGACGAAGCCGACGGTGTCGGAGAGGATGACGTCGCCGCCGTGCGGTAGTCGCACTTTTCGAAGCGTCGGGTCGAGCGTCGCGAACAAGAGGTCCTTGGCGAAGACGTCCGCCTCCGTCAGCCGGTTGAACAGCGTCGACTTGCCGGCGTTGGTGTAGCCGACCAGGGCGACGATCGGATGCGGCACCTTCTTGCGGTTCTTGCGATGCAGCGCCCGGGTGCGGGCGACCGATTCGAGGTCGCGCTCGAGCTTGGCGATCCGCTCGGTGATCATCCGCCGGTCGGCCTCGATCTGGGTCTCACCGGGGCCGCCGAGGAAGCCGAAGCCGCCGCGCTGGCGCTCGAGGTGGGTCCAGGAGCGGACGAGACGGCTCTTCTGATAGGTGAGATGGGCGAGCTCGACCTGGAGCCGCCCTTCCTTGGTATGGGCGCGTTCGCCGAAGATCTCGAGGATCAGGCCGGTGCGATCGAGCACCTTGGCCCCCCAGGTCTTCTCCAGATTGCGCTGTTGGATCGGCGAAAGCGGATGATCGACGACGACGAGTTCGATCTTCTCGTCCTCGATCGCCTTCTTCAACTCGTCGACCTTGCCCTGGCCGAGCAGGGTCGCCGGCTTCGGCTCGGCGATGCGCACCGCGGGCGAAGCCACCACGTCGAGTTCGATGGCGCGGGCGAGGCCGACGGCCTCCTCGACGCGGGCGTCGAGCGAGCGAGGCGCGATCTCGCCCCCCTCCCCGCGCGCCGGGCGCTCGGTGCGCCACGGCACGACGACGAGGGTCCGCGTCGGCGCGGCGTCGCGGGCGACGCCCTTGCGGGCTCGCTCGTTCCGCCGCTCCTGACCGGCTTCGTCGTCGTCGATGTCGTTCGAGGGCATGTCGCCCCTCGTCATGCGTCCTCGGCCGGTTCGAACAGCTGCACCGGCCCGCCGGGCATCACCGTGGAGATCGCATGCTTGTAGACGAGCTGCGAGTGTCCATCACGGCGCAGCAACACACAGAAGTTGTCGAACCAGGTCACGACGCCCTGCAACTTGACCCCGTTGATCAGAAAGATGGTGACGGGAGTCTTGTTCTTACGAACGTAGTTGAGGAACGTGTCCTGGAGATTGGGAGCGCGGTCCGCCATGTTTTATGACCTTTTTATCGATATGCTTTTCTTTACGAGGTACCCACCGCGTCTTCTGGTGGGTCGATTTTCGGGGTGAACGAAAACCTCGACGCTCTGGAGGAAATGATAGGATCTCCCGAAAGCGCGGCAATCCCCATGAAGTCGTAATGATGGCTGATCTTTGCGCAGCGCATCATCACGACGGCGCGAGATCGCGCATCTCGTGCATTTCGCCGGTGATCGTGTGATCTCGGCCACAGCTGAGCGACATATCAGATGTCGACCATCTCCGTCCGATCGTGGAACGCCCGGCGCAGCGCCAGCGCGGTCGAGCCCGGCATCCCGTTGCCGATGGTCGCCTCGTCGATGGTGACGACAGGCATCACCAGGGTGGTGGCCGCGGTGACGAAGGCCTCGCGGGCGCGCTTCGCCTCCTCCACCGTGAAGGCTCGCTCCTCGACCCTGAGCCCGAGATCGGCCGCGACCTTCAGCGTGATGGTCCGGGTGATGCCGCGCAGGATGCCGTGTTCGGCCGGTCGTGTGACGAGGACACCGTCGGCGGTGACGATCCACGCGTTGGTCGATCCGCCCTCGGTGACGAAACCGTCGCCGTCGACGAACCACGCCTCGCGCGCCCCGGCCTCCTTGGCCGCCTGCTTGGCGAGGCAGTTGGGCAAGAGCGACACGCTCTTGATGTCGACCCGTTCCCACCGGTTGTCGGGGACGGTGATGACCCCGATGCCCCGCTCGGCCAACGCCTCACCCTTGGCGCGGGCGACCGATTTGGCGGTCATCACCACCGTCGGCGGCACGTCCGGCGAGGGGAAGACGTGGTCTCGGTGGGCCTGGCCGCGCGACACCTGGATGTAGATCGAACCGTCGCGGACGCGGTTGAGGCGGGCGATGCGTCGCATCACCACCAGCATCGCGGCGCGGCTCGTCGGCACCGCGATGCGCAACTCGCGCAGGGATCGCTCCAACCGTTCGAAATGCAGGGTCGGATCGACGATCTTGCCGTCCCGGATCTCGCAGACCTCGTAGACGGCGTCGGCGAACTGGAAACCGCGATCTTCGACGTGCACGGCCGCAGCGGCGTGGGGCAGATAGCGGCCGTTCACATAGGCGATGCGGCTCATGATCGGATTCCTTCGTGGTTCGGGCGGTGAAAGCGGTCAGCCGACGCCGAGGGACTTGAGTTTACGGTGGAGCGCCGAGCGTTCCATGCCGACGAATTCGGCGGTGCGCGAGATGTTGCCGCCGAAGCGGTTGATCTGGGCGACGAGATATTCCCGCTCGAAGATCTCGCGGGCGTCGCGCAGCGGCAGGCTCATCAGGTGTTCGCCTCCGGTGGTGGTCGGCAGCGCCGGCAACATGGCGCCGATCTCCGAGGGCAGCAGGTCGGCGGTGATCACCGCCTCCGGGTCGCCGCGGGTCAGGATCATCAGCCGTTCGACGTTGTTGCGCAGTTGGCGGATGTTGCCCGGCCAGTCGTGCGCCTGCAGCACCGCCATCGCATCGTCGCCGATGCTGCGGATCGGCAGGCCGGCGGTGCGCGAGATCTGATCCATGAAACGCTCGACCAGCAGCGGGATGTCGTCGCGCCGCTCGGCCAGCGCCGGCACGCGGATCGGCACGACGGCGAGGCGATGGAAGAGGTCCTCGCGGAAGCGTCCGTCCTGGATTTCGCGCGGCAGGTCGCGCGCCGTCGACGAGATCAACCGCACGTCGACCTGGACCCGGGTCGAGCCACCGACGCGATTGAAGCTCTGTTCGACCAGCACCCGCAGGATCTTCGACTGGGTTTCGCGCGGCATGTCGGCGACCTCGTCGAGGTAGAGCGTGCCGCCGTGCGCCTGCTCCATGGCGCCGATCTTGCGCGACGAACCGCCCTCCTCCTCGACGCCGAAGAGCTCGACCTCCATGCGCTCCGGCGTGATCGCCGCGGCGTTGAGGACGACGAACGGCCCCTGGGCACGATGCGAGGTCTGGTGGATCATCCGCGCCGCCAGTTCCTTGCCGGAACCGGAGGGGCCGGTGATGAGGATGCGGCTGTTGGTCGGCGCCACCCGATCGATCTGTTGGCGCAACTGATTGACCACCGGGGACGAGCCGAGAAGTTCGGAGGAATCGCTCGACTTCTCGCGCAGTTCCTTGACCTCGCGCCTGAGCTTCGACGCCTCGAGGGCGCGCTCCGCCACCAGCACCAGCCGATCCGCCTTGAACGGCTTCTCGATGTAGTCGTAGGCGCCGCGCTTGATCGCCGAGACGGCGGTCTCGACGTTGCCGTGGCCGGAGATGATCACCACCGGCAGATCGGGGTGTTGGCCCTTGATGACATCGAGGAGTGCGAGACCGTCGAGGCGGCTCGCCTGCATCCAGATGTCGAGGAACACCAGCGACGGCCGTCGCTTCTCGATGGCGGCGAGGCACTCGTCGCTGTTGGCGGCGGTACGGGTGCCGTGCCCTTCGTCTTCGAGAATCCCGGAGACCAGCTCGCGGATGTCGCTCTCGTCGTCGACGATGAGAATGTCGGACGCCATGATGTCACGCTTCGCTCGGTTCGAGTGGGGGGATGGCGGAGCCGCCCGCTCCGGCGGCCTCCTTCGCGGCGGTCGTGGCCGTTTCGGGCGACGTCGCCGGTTCGGCGGGTTCCTCGACGCCCGCCACCGGCAGGGTCATGCGCACCATGGCGCCGCGGCCGCCATGGGCGACCGCCGGGGCATCGAGCAGCTCGATCCGTCCGCCGTGATCCTCGAGGATCTTGCGGACGATGGCGAGGCCGAGACCGGTGCCCTTCTCGCGGGTGGTCACATAGGGCTCGAGCAGACGATGGCGGTTGGCCGAGGGCAGGCCGATGCCGTTGTCGACCACCGCGACGGTGATGACGCCGCCATCCTCGGTGATCGCCACGTCGATGGCGCCCTTCTCGTCGCCGCGCACCTCCACCGGCACCGCCTCGACCGCCTCGCTGGCGTTCTTGACGATGTTGGTGAAAGCCTGGAGCAGCAGGCGATGGTCGAAGCGGCCGAAGATCGGCCGGTCCGGCAGGTGGGTGCGGAAATCGATCTCCGGCTTCGCCACCGATTGCAGGAACACCGCCTCGCGAACCGCGTCGACGACGTCGGCGCGGGCGATCTGCGGCTTGGGCATGCGGGCGAAGGAGGAGAACTCGTTGACCATCCGCTCGATGTCGCCGACCTGACGCACGATGGTGTCGATGCACTGGTCGAACACCTGCCGGTCGTCCTCGACCTTCTTGCCGTAGCGGCGCTTCAGCCGCTCGGCCGAGAGCTGGATCGGCGTGAGCGGGTTCTTGATCTCGTGGGCGATGCGCCGGGCGACGTCGGCCCAGGCGGAGGAGCGTTGAGCGGTGACCAGATCGGTGACGTCGTCGAGGGTGACGACGAAGCCGTGGCCGCTCGGGTCCGACGTCTCCGAGGTGAGCCGGACGGTCACCGTGTGCTCCCGCCCGGCGCGCTTCAGGGTGATCTGGGTCTGGTGCGGCTTGCCCGTCTCGTCGACGAGCGCCGCTTCCAGGATGGCGCCGAGTTCGGGCGCGACCTCGAACACCATACGGCCGACCATCTCGCTCTCGCTCTCGTCGAGCAGCGCCGTCGCCGAGCGGTTGGCGAGCGTGATCCGTCCCGAGCCGTCGACACCGACGACGCCCGCCGTCACCCCCGCCAACACCGCCTCGGTGAAGCGCCGCCGCCGATCGATCTGATCCTTGGCGGCGAGGAGTTCGGCGCGCTGGGCGCGCAACTCGTTGGTCATGGTGTTGAAGGTCTCGGCCAGATGCGCGAGATCGCCCTCCTTGCGGCGGACCGGCACCTGCACCGCCAGATGGCCCTTGGACACGTGGTCGGCGGCCAGGATCAGCCGGCGGATCGGCGACACCAGACGGTTGGCGAAGCCGATGCCGATCCAGATCGCGGCGAGAAGGAAGATCAGCGACACGCCGACGAAGATCAGCCCGAAGGCGAGCTGAGCGCCGAACCGGGTGCTGTCGAGTTGGCGATACTCCTCCGCCGCGCCCTTGGCGAGCCGCAGCGGCTCCAGCACCTGCGCCTCGAGCGGTCGGGTGACGTAGAGGAAGATCCCCTCCAGCGCCTCGAGCTTGACGATGACGCCGACCTGATTGGTGCGGCCGGGCGTGATGACCACCGGCTCGCCGGCTTCCGCCTCGACGAAGGCCTCCTCGGGGGGCATCTGCAGCTCGGTCCACGCCGGATCGAGGAGCGTGCGGGTCATCACCGTGCCGTCCGACTTGAGCAGGAAGACGGCGGGAAGGACGCGCAGCTGCGCCTGGGTGCGCATGAAGAGATCGAAGCGATCGGGCTCGAATTCGTAGAGGTCCTTGGAGCGATCGACGTCGGCGGCCAGTCCGATCGCTTCGGCCCGGATGGCGCGCCCGTGTTCGCGGATATAGGCCTCGCCGACATTGGCGGCGGCGTTGACGATGGTGCGGGTGCGGTCCTCGAACCAGCGGTCGAGACCGCGATCGAGGGTGACCGAGGCGAGGATCGCGACGATCAGCGCCGGCGCCGCGGCGACCGCCGAGAAGGCCCCGATCACCCTGAGATGCAGCCGCGCCGCGGCGCGACCGGCGCGCCAAGCGAGCCAGAGCGTGATCAGTTCCCAGGCGATGAGCCCGATCAGGCCGGCGAGAAGTGCGAGATTGACGGTCAGCGTGACGCCGAGAACGGCGTCGGTCGGCACGATACGGGTCATGCCGGTGAGCACGGCGAAACTGACCGCGACCGTGATGAGCGCCACGACGGTGAGGACCAGACCGATCTTGCGGATGCGCCGGGTCGTGTCGCCGACCGGGGCGATCGCATTCTTCGGAATGGTCAGGATCGGTTGCGAATCCAGGATCGGTCCCCTCGCCTCGCGGCTCGCGTTTCCACCCCCCGCCCTCCGGCTCCGCCGGCGGCGTCCATGGAATCGCTCGCGCCCATCTTGACCCGAATTGTTGCCGATTTGCGGCACTGTGGCGAGACGACAACAGCAGAACCGTCCCGCGGCTGCGGAACGGCTCCGGTTTCGATCGGGTTCAGCGGTGCGGGGTGCTCGTCGCGGCGTCCCAGACGGTCTTCACTCCGAAAGCGACGAAGAGAACTCCGATCGCCCGCGAGATCGGCGCACGGAAGCGCAGAAACAGCCGTCCGACCGGCGGCAGACCGGCCCAGCCGACGGTGACGAGGTCGCCGATCGCCATGCCCAGGGTGGTCGCGAGGAAGAGGAACGAGGCGCCGGCGAGGTCGAGGCTCGTGCCGATCCCCACCGAAAGCGCACCGTACATGGCGAGAGAGAAGGGATAGGCCTTCGGATTGGTGAGGCCGAAGATCATGCCGTCGCGGATCGGCGCCTCGGCGCCGACGGTCGACGCCCGGTCGTCGCGGCGCACCAGCATCGCCCTGGCGCCGAGCCAGACGAGATAGACGCCACAGGCGATGCCGAGAGCGCGGAAGAGTTCGGGGCCCAGACGGCTCGCGCCGAGAAGGGCGGCGAGCGCCAACGCCGACCACGTGAGATCGCCGACGCCGTGGCCGAGGAAGAAGGCGAGACCGCGCGCCCGGCCCCGCGTGGCGGTGATGCCGAGCACGGCGAGCGTCGCCGGCCCCGGCGTCACCACATAGACGATGCCGGCGAAAACCGCGGTGAGAAAGAGGGTGACGGTCATCGCGTGGGCCTCCCGAGGTGCGGACACTCTCGCCCCGCGCGGGGGAGAGGCGGGTTCGGTGCGGCCCGCGAAGACCGACGGGAGGCAGCGGACCCGGCTCCCGCGGGTCCCTCACCCGCCGCGCCCCGGCCGAGGGTCACCGCGACGAGCGGATCACCTGGACGTCGAGATCGCGGATCTTCTTGCGAAGCGTGTTGCGATTGACGCCGAGGAGTTCGGCCGCCTTGATCTGGTTGCCGCGGGTCGCCGCCAGCGCCGCCGAGATCAACGGATACTCGACCTCGCGCAGGATGCGGTGATAGAGCCCCGGCGGCGGCAGGTTCTCACCGAAACCGCCGAAATAGGTGGCGAGGTGCTTCTCCACCGAGACGGAGAGACCCTCCTCGCTCGACTTCTCCTCCGGCGCCGGCGCCAACACCGGCTGCGCCAGTTCGGTCTCGATCACCGAGGCGGTGATCACGTCCTGCGGATAGAGCGCGGCGAGACGGCGGATCAGGTTCTCGAGCTCGCGGATGTTGCCCGGCCAACGGTAGCGGCGCAGACGGTCGAGCGCCGCCGCTTCGATCTGCTTGGCCGGCAGCCCCTCCTTCTCGGCGAGCGTGAAGAAGTGGCGGACGAGATCGCCGATGTCCTCGGACCGCTCGCGCAGAGGCGGAAGCCGGATCGGCACGACGTTGAGGCGGAAATAGAGGTCCTCGCGGAACAGGCCCTGATTGATCAGCTGCCTGAGGTCCTTGTTGGTGGCGGCGATGATCCGCACGTCGGTCTTGATCGGGGTGCGGCCGCCGACGGTGGTGTATTCGCCCTGCTGGAGGACGCGCAGCAGCCGCGTCTGGGCGTCCATCGGCATGTCGCCGATCTCGTCGAGGAAGAGGGTGCCGCCCTCCGCCTGTTCGAAACGACCGGCGGAGCGCGCCGCGGCGCCGGTGAAGGCGCCCTTCTCGTGGCCGAAGAGCTCGGATTCGATGAGATCGCGCGGGATCGCCGCCATGTTGATGGCGACGAACGGCCCGGCCCGGCGTTTGCCGTAGTCGTGCAGCGCCCGGGCCACAAGTTCCTTGCCGGTGCCGCTCTCGCCGGTGATCATCACCGTCAGGTCGGTCTGCATCAGCCGGGCGAGGACGCGGTAGATGTCCTGCATCGCCGGCGACCGGCCGACCAGCGGGATCGCCTCGCCGTCCTGGTCGGGACGTTGCGCCTCGCGCTTCTGCTTCGGCTCGGCGAGCGCCCGGCCGACGATGGCGATCAGCTCCTTCAGGTCGAAGGGCTTCGGCAGATACTCGTAGGCACCGCGCTCGGAGGCCCGGATCGCCGTCATGAAGGTGTTCTGCGCGCTCATCACGATCACCGGCAGATCGGGCCGGAGCTTCTTGATCCGCGGCAGCAGGTCGAAGGCGTTCTCGTCCGGCATCACCACGTCGGTGATCACCAGATCGCCCTCCCCTTGCGCCACCCAACGCCACAGCGTCGCGGCGTTGGAGGTGAGCCGCACTTCGTAGCCGGCGCGCGACAGCGCCTGATTGAGCACGGTGCGGATGGCGGCATCGTCGTCCGCGACGAGAATGTTGCCGGTCGGCATGAGTCGAGGTCCTCGTCGATGTCAGAAACCGAAACGCGCCTTCTCCTCTTTGCCGGCGTAGGCCGGCATGAGGATGCGGAAGACGGTCCGTCGGGGTTGGGATTCGCATTCGACCACGCCGCCGTGGTCGCGGATGATCTTGGCGACGAGCGCGAGCCCGAGGCCGGAGCCGTTGGTCTTGGTGGTGACGAACGGGTCGAAGAGGTGCTCGATCAGGTCGCCCGGCACGCCGGGACCGTTGTCCTTGACGCAGAACTCGAGCGGCAGGGTGACCTTGTCCTTCGATCCCGGCACCGACAGGCGGACGCCCGGCCGGTAGGCGGTGGTCAGATGGACCTCGCCGTCGGTGGCGTCGCCGATCGCCTCGCAGGCGTTCTTCACCAGATTGAGGAACACCTGCACCAGCTGATCGCGGTTGGCGAAGACCGGCGGCAGCGACGGATCGTATTCCTCGACGATGCGGACGTTGCGGCCGAAGCCCGACTGGGCGAGGCGCTTCACGTGGTCGAGGACGGTGTGGATGTTGACCGGCGCGCGCTCCACCGGCCGCTCGTCGGAAAACACCTCCATCCGATCGACCAGTTTGACGATGCGGTCGGCCTCGTCGGTGATGAGGCGGGTCAGCGCCCGGTCGTCGTCGGAGGCCGACTGTTCGAGGAGCTGGGCTGCACCACGGATGCCCGACAGCGGGTTCTTGATCTCGTGGGCGAGCATGGCGGCGAGGCCGGAGACGGTGCGCGCCGCCCCGCGATGGGTGAGCTGACGGTCGATCTTGTCGGCCATCGAGCGCTCCTGGAGCATCACCACGACGCAGTCGGGCCGCTCCACCAGGGGCGCCGCGTAGATGTCCACCACCTTGTCGCCGGGCAGGCGCGGGCTCTCGAGATCCACCCGATATTCGCTCACCGGCGCGCCGCGGTCGCGCACCTGGGCGATCAGCTCGAGCAGCGGCGAACCGAAGGGGATGAAATAGGAGAGCTGGTGGCGCCGCATGAACGGGATCGACGCCTGGAAGAAATGCTCGGCCGCATCGTTGCCGCCGAGAATGGTGCCGTCGGCGGCGACGGTGATCACCGGATGCGGCAGCGCGTTGAGCATGGTCGCGGCGGAAGGGTCGGGCGGGGATGCGGCCGACGAGAGCGAACGGGCCGAGTTCGACGTCATGCGGCCCTCCTTTCGAGATCGGATGTGAAGATCGACCGGACGAGACGGATCACCTCGGCCGGGTCGGTCGACGTGAGCAGGCGGGCGCGCAGCGGATGAGCGGCGGGCGAGCCTTTGGTCACCACCCGGTCGGGCGCCGAGACGGCCGCCTCGAGATACCAGTCGAGGTGCTTGCGGGCCGCCTTGATGCCGACGGCGCGGCCGTGATGGGAGAGCATCGCCTCGTAGTGCTCGGCGACGAGGTCGGCGAGATCCTCGCCCGTCGGCGCCTCGGGAAGCGGTCGCCCCGCGAGCCCCGCCGACACCCGGCCCGGCAGCCACGGCCGACCGCAGGCCCCACGGCCGATCATCGCCGCGTCGGCGCCCGACGCTGCCAGTGCCTCTTCCGCGCCGGCGAGCGAGGCGATATCGCCGTTGACGACGAGCGGCAAGGTGGTCGCGGAGCGGACCGCACGCACCGCGCTCCAATCGGCGGAGCCTTCGTAGAACTGGTCGCGGGTGCGGCCGTGGACGGTGATCAGCTCGACGCCCTCGATCTCCGCCCGGCGAGCGAGCTCGGGGGCGTTCATCGAAGCGCGGTCCCAGCCGAGGCGCATCTTCACCGTGACCGGCACGGCGACGGCGGCGCGGACCGCCCGAATGAGCCCGACGGCGTGGTCGAGATCCTTCATCAATGCCGCGCCCGACCAGCCGTGGACGACGCGCTTGGCCGGACAGCCCATGTTGAGGTCGATGACGTCGGCACCGGCGTCGACCGCCTGGGCGGCGGCGCGGGCGGTCGGTTCGGCCTCGCGCCCGGCGATCTGGACGACATGGGTCGCCACCCCCTCCCCCGCCAGTCGCACCGTGGCGTCGACGTCGCCGATGGCGAGCGCATCGGAGGCGACCATCTCGGTCACCACCAGATCGCAGCCGAAGCGCAGGGTGAGGCGGCGGAAGGGCAGATCCGTGATCCCGGACATCGGCGCCAGGACCACCGGGCGTCGGAAGGTCGCTCCTCCCAGCCGGATCTCGCGGGCGAAATCGGAGGGGATGCGGGAGGGGGGCGTCGTGTTATCTATGCTCATTCGATGTGCAGCTCGGAACGTGGCTACATATTTGGCAGATTTTTGCGCAAGGGCAAGCGGCCTCGTCGCTTTTCCCATCGGCCTTTCGTGGGTGTGGCAGATATGGTGTATCTCGCCATGTGTCGATGATGACGATTTCGGCGGCAGAGACCGCCGGCCGAGATCGACCGCGGGATCGGCGAACGGAGGACGAGCGGCGTGGGAACGAAGGGCGCGGTGGCGGCCGTGGTGGTCGCCGGAGGCACCGGAACGCGAGCGGCGGGAGCGGACGGCCTGCCGAAACAATACCGCGTCGTCGCCGGGCGGCCGGTGCTCGCCCACACGTTGGCGGCGTTTCTCGACCATCCCGGGATCGACCGGGTGGTGACCGTGATCCACCCCGATCACGCGAGCCTCTACGCCGAAGCCACCGCCGCGCTCGCCGGCGATTCGCGCTTGGCGCCGCCGGTCGTCGGCGGGGCGACCCGCCAGGCTTCGGTGCGCGCCGGCCTCGACGCGCTGGCGGATGCCGGCCCCGATCTGGTCCTGGTTCACGACGCCGCGCGCCCCTTCGTCTCCGGCGCGGTGCTCGATCGCGCCATCGCGGCGCTCGCCGCCGCCGATGCGGTGCTCGTCGCGGTGCCGCTGGTGGACACGTTGAAGAAGGCGGATGCGACCGACCGCGTCGTCGCCACGGTGTCGCGTGACGGCATGTGGGCTGCACAGACGCCGCAGGGCTTCCACTATGGCGCCTTGAGAGAGGCCCATGCGCGCGCCGCGGCCGAAGGTCGGCACGACTTCACCGACGATTCCGCCGTCGCCGAATGGGCGGGTATGCGCGTGACCCTGGTCGAGGGCGAGCGTGGCAACGTCAAGATCACCACGGCCGAGGACCTCGTCGAGGCGGAGACCCGCATGACCATCGATCGCTTCGCCGCCCTCGCCGACATCCGCGTCGGCACCGGCTACGACGTCCATGCCTTCGAGCCGGGCGATCGGGTGACGCTGTGCGGCGTGACGATCCCCCACGAGGCGAAGCTTTCCGGACATTCCGACGCCGACGTTCCCCTCCACGCCCTGACCGACGCGATTCTCGGCGCCCTCGGCGACGGTGACATCGGCGCCCATTTCCCGCCGTCCGACATGAGGTGGCGCGGTTGCGACAGCGCCGTCTTCGTCCGCGACGCGCTGCGGCGATTGAACGAACGTGGCGGCATGCTCGCCCACGTCGACATTTCACTCGTCGCGGAGGCGCCGAAGGTCGGCCCACACCGGGAAGTGATGCGTGCTCGTGTCGCGGAGATCTGTGAAATATCGATCGATAGGGTCGCGATCAAAGCGACCACCAATGAGAAGCTCGGCTTCGTCGGACGTCGGGAAGGCCTCGCCGCATTCGCCACGGTGACCGTCCGCCTCCCGCTCGAGGGACCGCGCCGCAGCATCGGATGAGAACATGCTCGAACTCGCCGCCTTCGTGGACCGTGCCACCCGTATCGTCGAGCGCGCCAAAGCCCGGCGCGTGATGATCGCCACGGCGGAGTCGTGCACCGGCGGGCTCCTCTCGGGCGTCGTCACCGCCGTTCCGGGATCCTCGGACGTGCTGGACCGCGGCTTCGTCACCTATTCCAACGAGGCCAAGGTCGAGATGCTCGGGGTGGACGCCGCCGCGATCGACGGTCACGGCGCGGTGTCGGCGGAAGTCGCCGGCGAGATGGCGCGTGGCGCCCTCGTCAGGAGCCGCGCCGACCTCGCGGTCTCGGTCACCGGCATCGCCGGGCCCGGCGGCGGAACCGCGACGAAGCCGGTCGGCCTCGTCCATTTCGGTCTCGCCCGCCGTCCGAACGGCGTCGTCACGGTCGAGCGCCGCTTCGGCGATCTCGGCCGCGACGCCGTCCGCATGGCCAGCCTCGATCAGGCCCTCGCCCTCGTCGAAGAGGCCCTCGGCCTCACCTGAGGCGCACCGAGTCTCAGCCGGCCTTGGCGATGAGGTCGAACGCCTGCAGGCGGGCGAGCAGCGCCGGCATCTCGTTCAGCGGCACCATGTTCGGCCCGTCGGAGGGGGCGCGATCGGGATCCTCGTGGGTCTCGATGAACAGGCCGGCGACACCGACCGCCACCGCGGCGCGCGCCAGCACCGCGACGAACTCGCGCTGACCGCCCGACGACGTCCCCTGCCCGCCCGGCTGCTGCACCGAATGGGTGGCGTCGAAGATCACCGGCGCGCCGGTCGCCGCCATGATCGGCAACGAACGCATGTCGGAGACCAGCGTGTTGTAGCCGAAGGAGGCGCCGCGTTCGGTCAGCATGACGTTCGGGTTGCCGGCGCCGACCAGTTTCGCCACCACGTTCTTCATGTCCCAGGGGGCGAGGAACTGACCCTTCTTGACGTTGACCACCTTGCCGGTCGCCGCAGCGGCCAGCAGCAGATCGGTCTGTCGGCAGAGGAACGCCGGGATCTGCAGGATGTCGACCGCCTCCGCCACGAGGGCGCACTGGGCGGCATCGTGGACGTCGGTGAGCACCGGCAGGCCCAGCGTCTCGCGGATCTCGGAGAAGACCGGCAGAGCGGCCTCGAGACCGACACCCCGCGCGGCGGACGCGGAAGTGCGATTGGCCTTGTCGAACGAGGTCTTGAACACCAGGCCGATGCCGAGCTTCGCGCACATCTCCTTCAGCGCCGCCGCGGTTTCGAGCGCATGCGCCCGGCTCTCCATCTGGCAGGGGCCGGCGATGAGCGCGAAGGGCAGATGATTGCCGAAGCGGACCGATCCGACGACGACTTCAGAATTGGGCGACATGCACGATCCTCTGCGAGATGTCCGCGGCGACGGGCCTGCGGCGGGCGACCTCAGCGGGCCGGTTCGAAGGCGAGGCTCGCGCCACCGAGATCGGCGACGACGAAGCCACCGGCGTGATCGGTGACGGCGAAGCCGCCGGCGATCACCTGTTCGGCGGCGCGGCCGAGATCGGCGACGGCGAAGCGCAGCCCCTTGAAGACCAGCGTCTTCGGGTCATCCGGCAACGCCTCGGCGCCGTGCCGCCAGCGGTAGGCGTCCGGCGTCAGCACTTCGATGCGCCCGCGCGGCGTCGGGATCTCGAGACCGAAGCTCGAGGCGTGGAACTCGCGCACCCCGGCGAAGGCGGAGAGGCCCTCGTGGAAGTCGGACGGATCCGGCGCCACCAGCACGACCGCGGCGAGGGTCTGCGCCGTGTTGGGATGATCCTGATACTCCGGCCGCCAGAAATTCTCCGGAAAGCGCTGGCAACAGGTGAAGAAGGCCATGTCCGGCTCGGCCGTGGCACCGGCGAACCCGGTGAAGGTCAGGTCGAAGCCGACCTTGCACTCCTCGCCGTCCGGCGTGACGGCGACGCGCTCGAATCCGAAGGGATCGAAGGTGCGCAGCCCCGCCGCGGCGAAAGCCGCCCGATCCGCTTCGGCGCTCTTCGATTCGAGCACCAGCATCGACAGGCCGTCGCCGTGGCCGGCGAGGAAGTCGCGATTGTAGGCGCCGAAGGAGAAGGCGGTGGCCGTCGCCTCGGGGATCGCCGCGCCGTCGCCGATGCCGAGGATCTCGACGAAGGAGCCGGCGAGCTGGACCAGACGATTCTCCGTTCCCCAGGGATGGCGGGCGGTGGGCGTCAGCCGGAATCCGGCGCGCGACCAGGCGTCGGCGGCGAGACCGAGATCGCGCGTGGCGGCGACGACATGGTCGAGGCCGCGCTCTGCGGTCGCGTGGTGAAGATCGTGCACGAGTTCTCCTCCGCCGTCGGATGGACCCGACGGCCGTATGTCGATGCCCCTCACAGGCCCATGGCGGCGGCGTCGACGATGCCGCCGGCCAGCGATGCGGCGCCGAGCAGGATGCCGGCGGCGACCTCGCCCCGATCGATACGGGCAGAGACGTCGCGCAGCATCAGGAGCCGGAAGAACCAGTAGACCGCCACCTGCACGACGATCGCCACCACGCCCCACACCAGGAAGACCAACAATGTGGTCGAATGCTGGGCGGCGACGGCGAGCGGCAGGGTGTAGCCGATCAGGCTGCCGGCGAAGGCGATCGCCGCGGCCGGGTTGCCCCGCCGGATCTGGCCGAGTTCGTCGTGGGCGGTGGCCAGCATGTAGACCGCCGAATAGACGGCGATCATCCCGAGCGACAGACCGACGTAGACGACGAAGGGTCCGAGCCCGGCGAAGCTGTCGATGACCGGCGTCCAATCCATGTGCGTCTCCCCTGACGTTCGCCTTCGGCGGCGGCGGCGATCCTATCTCCTCCCGCCGTCGCACGAAACCCGTTCGCGGCGCGGTTCGTGGCCCGATCGGACCGAGACCCGTCGGCCGCGCTCATCCGCCGCTGGTCGGGATCCGCGCCACCACGATGAGGCGCGGCGCTCGGCAGAGGAAGAGTTCGGCGATGTGCCCGGTCGAGGCGACGGCGCGGCGGCCGGCGAGGTCCACCCGGATGTCGGGCCAGTCGAGGACGAGGCCCGAGAGCGGATGGACCGCTTTGTAGACCGCCTCCTTGGCGACGAAGGCGAGACGGGCGGCGAGCGGATCGCCGACCTCCCCGAGCCGATCGCCGCCATGCACCACCAGATCGGCGACGTCGCTCGGCAACGGTTCGGCCGGTTCGACGTCGATGCCGACGCTCGCCGCTGTCGCGGCACGAGCGACGGCCGCGACGGCGACCTCGTCGTCGTGAGCGAGCGAGCCGACGAAACCCGGCAGCCACAGCGGCGCGCCGCTCACCGACCGCAGGATCGGCTCGGCCGGTGCACCGAGCCGCGACAGCAGGTCGCGCGCCAGCGACCGGGCGGTTCCGCTGGCGCGCCGAGCGGTCGCGACGGTCGAGGGAAGCGCCCTCGCCTCCTCCGGCAACAACTGCGCCTCGTCACCGGCGCCGATCGATCGGCAGCCGACGAGCAGGTCCGCCGGTGTCAGACGCTCCAGCGCCGCGGCGAGCGCCTCCGCAGTCATCGCCGCGTGGTTCCGTCGGGCGATACGGGTCGGGCGCCGCGATCGACGGCGCGGCGGGCGATGATCTCGCCGTCCTCGTCCACCCCGACCTCGACGAAGCCGGCGGCGGCATAGAGGCGGCGGGCGCCGGCGTTCTCGGGCATGTAGCAGATCTCGATCTGCTCGACCCCGGGCTCGGCCGCGATCTCGTCGAGCAGGCGAGCGAGGGCGGCGCGCCCGTACCCCCGCCCCTGCTCGGCGCGGTCGATCATGAAGCGATAGATGTTGGCCGCCCGGCCGCCGTCGAACAGCTCGTACATGAGGAAGCCGACGATCCGGCCGGCGGCGGCGACGGCGCGCGGCCGCGCATCCGCATCCTCGTCGGCCTCGGCGAGCGAATCGACGTTGCTCGCCACCAGATCGGTCTGGTCTTCGGCGAGACGCAGCGCTTCGACCGCGGCGCGCTCGGCCGGACCGACGCGGATCAGTCGAACGTCGTCGCCCATGCTGCGCGACCCTCCCACCGGTGGTCAGGCCGTCGTCGCGGCCGGGGTCAGGCGGCGATGCGGCTTGGCCGGGTTGCCCCGCCACACGCCGAAGGCCTCGACGGTCTCGCCCTTCATCAGGAAGGAGTCGGCTTCGAGCACCGCACGATCCTCGAGCGTCACGTCGTAGTGGACGAAAGCGGCCGGACCGAGGGTGCAGCCGGCGCCGACCTTGATCCGACCGGACTTGAACGCCCCTTCCTCGAGCGAATGGGCCTGCAACACGCAGGCTTCGTTGAGATTGGCGCCGTCACCGACCTCGAGCAACGTCCGCTCGGTGATGATGGCGCCGCCGTCCCACACCCGACGCCCGACCTTCACGCCGATCAGGCGCAGGATCAACGGGCGGAACGGTGTGCCGACGAAGAGCCCCATGATCGGCGTGTCCGAGAGCTTCCAGTGACGTTCGTGCGACCAGAAATAGGGATCGTAGATCGTCGCGACGCGGGGCTTGAGGCGGCGGAAGCCGAGGCTCGCCCGTTCGATGAACGTGTACCAGACGATCGCCGCGGCCGAGTTCACCACCAGCGCGCCGTAGAGCGCGACGGCGCCCCACTCGAAGTAGAGATCGAGGGCGGTGTCCCAGATCCACAGCGTCATGAACAGCATGATCCACTGGCTGAACAGGAACATCGTCGCCGTCACGAGGTTGTGGCGGTTCTTCGCCTTGAGCCGGCGCCGGCGGGCGCTCTCGTCGAGGGCGCCGATCAGCGTCTTGTCGCGATCGACCATGCGCGGGATCTCGAAGGCGGGCGACCCCAGCAGACCGACGTTCTCGCGCATCTCGCCGTCGATCGGCACCATCACCTTGGTGGCGAGCAGCACGTTGGCGCCGGTCTTGCCGTCGGGCGGATAGTGGATGTTGTTGCCGAGATAGTTGCGCTCGCCGATCTTCGTGTGGGACAGGCGGAAGGACGAGGCCGACTTCTCCAGATTGATCATCGACAACCCGTCGGAGACCATCGTGCGGCTGCCGATCTCGCAATAGAGCGGGTTGTCGTGGATCTGGTTGGTGCCGAAGTTCGAGCCGGTCTGCTCGACCTCGTTGAGGTTCCAGCCGATGGCGCGGATGTAGTGGACGACAGCGGAGCTGTCGCCGAAGAGCACGTTGAGGATGCGCGAGTTGGAGACGCCGCCGGTGATCACCTGGAGCCAGTGGTTGATGCCGTAGAGCGAATAGACCCGGCCCGGCTGCAGGAACGGACGGGTCAGGCGCGGCACCACCACGGCGCCGAGGAGCGCGATCACGAGACCCGCCACCAGCAGGACCAGAGAGGCGAGGACGATGCGCCGCCCGGAGCCGTCTTCGTCGGAGATCTCGGCGAGCTTCTCCCAGTAGCTCAGCACCATCAGCGGGAACGGCATGGCGATGACGAAGAGGCCGATCAGTTGGACCGTCTCGTAGACCATGCGGCGGATCGGTGAGCAGGGCTCGTTGGGAACGCGGCAGTAGTCGGCGGTGGTCGGCACCGCCGGCGAGCCGTGGGCGCGTTCCCCGTCGGCGATGCGCTGACCGCTCTGCAACGACGAGCCGTGACCGAGCTGGGCTCCGTCGCCGACCGCCGTGTCGATGTCGAGCACCGCCGCTTCGCCGACGAAGGCGTTGGCGCCGATGGTGATGCGGCCGGTGTGGATGAAGTTCGCCTGGGCGCGGTAGCCCAGCACCATCGATTCCTTGCGGATGATCGAATTGTCGCCGATCGAGATGAGATCGGTGCACACCGGCACGTGCCGGCACTCGACCACGGCGTTGCGGCCGATGCGGGCGCCGAGCAGCTGGAGATAGAGGCTGTAGAGCGGGCTGCCCTTGAACAGCACCACCGGCGCCGTCCGCATCATGGTGGTGACCACCCAGAAGCGGAAATAGCGCAGGCTCCAGATCGGGAAGGTCTCGACCTTCCATCGCCCGATCAGCAGCCATTTGACCGCGATCGCGGCGAAGGACATGCCGAAGAACGATCCGGCGCCGACCAGGATCGAGCGCAGATAGAGCGTCGGCCAGTCGTCGAGCGCGTCGTAGACCCAGTCGAGGCCGATGTCGAAGGCCCACAGGGTGATGTAGCCGTAGAGGGCATAGAAGGCGAGCTGGAGGACGCCGGTGCCCCAATAGGCGAAGGCGGAGGGCTGGTGGAAGACCTCCGGCTCGATCTCGACCGCCGGCACGGCGGCGGGCCCGCGCAGGAACTCGGCGAGCTTCGCCACCGTCGGGTGGAGATAGACGTCGCGCATCGACACCGGCGGGAAATCCGGCCGGGCACGCAGACGGGCGCAGAAGCGCGCCATCAGGAGCGAGTTCGCGCCGAGTTCGTCGAAGAAGTGGTCGTCGACCGAGACCCGGTCGAGCTTGAGGATCTCGCCGAGGGTCGTCGCCAGCAGGCGCTCCTCGTCGGTGGAGGGCTCCACCATCGGCCGCTCGGAGCCGATCCGCGCGCCGGTCGGCGGCGGCAGACGGCGATGGTCGGCCTTGTTGGAGACCGTCATCGGGATGGCGTCGAGCTGTTCCAGATAGGCCGGCACCATGTAGTCCGGCAGCCGCGCCTTCATCGCCTGGACGAGGTCGAGCCGCGACGGCGCCGGCATGCCGCTCTTCACCGCGAAATAGCCGGCGAGCTGGACGTTGCCCGGCTCCGGCTCCCAGGTGGTGACGGCGGCCTGATGGATCGCCGGCTGGTCGAGCAGCACCGCTTCGATCTCGCCGAGCTCGATGCGATGGCCGCGGATCTTCACCTGTGTGTCGATGCGGCCGTGATACTCGACCTCGCCGTCTTCGTTGATCAGCCCGATGTCGCCGGTGCGGTAGATCCGCGCCGACGGATTGTGCGGGATGCCGACGAAGTCGGGGATGAACTTGGCGGCCGTCAGGTCGGGCCGGTTGAGATAGCCGGTGGCCAGACAGATGCCGGCGATGCCGATCTCGCCCTGCTCGCCCTCGCCGACCAGCTTCGCCTCGACCGGATCGAGAATGACGATGGCGTAGGACGGCAGCGGCGTGCCGATGGTGACCGGCTTGTCGGGGAGAAGCTCGGTCAACGTCGCCGTGACCGTCGCTTCGGTCGGCCCGTAGGAATTGAGGATGCGCCGGCCGGCGCGCGCCCAACGCACCACGAGATTGTGCGGGCAGGCCTCGCCGCCGACCAGCAGGATGCGCAGCTGCGGCACGTCCGTCTCGATCGAGGACAGCAGCGTCGGGCTGCAGGCCATGCAGGTGACGGCGCGCGAGCGCAGGAAGTCGGCCAGTTCCTCGCCGAGCAGCGTCATGCCGACCGGACCGGGGACGATCGCCGCGCCGACCATGAACGGCACCCAGATCTCCTCGATCGAGAAGTCGAAGGCGATGGTCATGCCCTGATAGATGCGATCGTCGGCGCGGTAGCCGTAGCATTCGGCGGCGACGCGGACGAAGTTGCAGATCGAGGGATGCTCGATGACGACGCCCTTGGGGTTCCCCGTCGTCCCCGAGGTGTAGAGGATGTAGCAGATCCGATCGACCGGGGCGCCGACCTCGTCCGGGCCGAGCGGCTCGGGCGAGGCGGCGGCGATCGCGTCGTCGAGGCGGTCGATCAGCAGATGCGGCACCGCGAAGGCGCCGAGCCGGCTCTCGAACAGAGAGATCGACACGACCATGGAAATGGCCGCGTCCTCGAGAATGTAGGCGATACGGTCGGCCGGAAACGCGGTGGCGAGCGGCACCCACGAGGCCTTGGCCTTCATCACCGCGAGGAGACCGACATAGGTCTCCACCGTGCGGTCGAGCAGCAGGCCGATACGATCGCCGGGGCGGATGCCGCGAGCGACGAGAACGCGCGCCAGGCGGTTCGCCCGCTCGTCGATCTCGCGGTAGCTCCACACCCGCGTGTCGGTGACGACGGCGTCGCGGCTCTCGTGCCGTCGCGCCGTCTCTTCGAACAACCGCTCCAGGCGGTCGTCGACACCGGCGCGTGCTTCCCCACCGGTCGCCGTCAGCACCGGGGAGAGCGGCCCCGCCGCGTCACCGCCCGCAACACCGGTGGCGATCGTCTCGACCGCCTCGCCGAGGCTCGACGTTTCGATGAAGGCGGGAGCGGACTCGAATTCGTGGACACCGATGCGGTGGGCCATCATGCTACTCGGAAGCGTCGTGGAGCCTTGCGCGTCGACCGCGACCCGTCCCCGAGCCGTCCCTGTCGAGCAACCGAACACCGCGGAGCACGGAGACGACGTCCACGAGGACGCCGCGTCCACTTCTCCACCGGCGCAGAGCCGTAATCGATACGAAGGAGAAAGAAAAGACACCGCTTCGAAAGATTCGAAATGAGATGAACGCCGGTGCTCCGGCGCCTCACCTCTTGCCCGAAACTTCACCACCCACGGTCGTCATCCCGATTCCCCGTCCTCGCTCCTGGGGAAACGAGGACTTCGCACCCGCCCTTCGCGTCGCCCGGGTGACCTCACACGAGGCGGCTCTGTTCCTTGGCCGCCTCGATGAACGAGGTGAAGAGCGGATGCGGCTCGAAGGGCCGACTCTTGAGTTCGGGATGATACTGAACGCCGATGAACCAGGGATGATCGGCGATCTCCACCGTCTCGGGCAGGAGCCCGTTCGGCGACATGCCGGCGAAGTGCAGACCCGCCTTCTCCAGCGCGTCGCGATAGGCGACGTTGACCTCGTAGCGATGGCGATGCCTCTCGGAGATCTCGGTCGAGCCGTAGATCCGGGCGATGTGCGAGCCGGGCTCGAGCCTCGCCTCGTAGGCGCCGAGGCGCATGGTGCCGCCGAGATCGCCGCCCTCTTCACGGGTGTGCAACTCGTTGCCTTTGACCCACTCGGTCAGGAGACCGACGACCGGCGCCTCGCAGGGGCCGAATTCGGTCGAGTTGGCGCCCGAGATGCCGGCCATGTTGCGGGCCGCCTCGATCACCGCCATCTGCATGCCGAAGCAGATGCCGAAATAGGGGATCTTCTTGCGCCGGGCATGGGCCGCCGCACGGATCTTGCCCTCGGTGCCGCGCTTGCCGAAGCCGCCGGGCACCAGGATGCCGTGGACGTGCTCGAGATAGGGCGCCGGATCCTCCTTCTCGAAGATCTCGGCATCGACCCAGTCGAGCTTGACCTTGACCCGGTTGGCGATGCCGCCGTGGGTCAGCGCCTCGATCAGCGACTTGTAGGCGTCCTTGAGCTCGGTGTACTTGCCGACGATGGCGATGGTCACCTCGCCTTCCGGGTTGTGGACCCGGTCGGAGATCTCGCGCCAGCGCGACACGTCGGGCTGCGGCACGCCGGTGAGGCCGAAGGCGGCGAGCACTTCGTCGTCGAGCCCCTCCTCGTGATAGGCGATCGGCACGTCGTAGATCGACGCCACGTCGAGCGCCTGGATCACCGCGCTCGGCCGCACGTTGCAGAACAGCGACAGCTTCTTGCGCTCGTTCTCGGGGATCGGCCGATCGGCGCGCACCAACAGGATGTCGGGGGCGATGCCGATCGAGCGCAGCTCCTTCACCGAGTGCTGGGTCGGCTTGGTCTTCAGCTCACCGGCGCTCGGGATGTAGGGCATCAGGGTGAGGTGGACGTAGACCGCATGGCCGCGCGGCAACTCGTTGCCGAGCTGGCGGATCGCTTCGAAGAACGGCAGACCCTCGATGTCGCCGACCGTGCCGCCGACCTCGATCAGCACGAAGTCGTAGCCGTCGTTGCCGGTGACCACGAAGTCCTTGATCGCATCGGTGACGTGCGGAATCACCTGGACGGTCCCACCCAGGTAGTCGCCGCGGCGCTCCTTGGTGATGATCTCCTGGTAGATCTTACCCGTCGTGATGTTGTCTCGGCGGTTGGCGGGACGCCCGGTGAAGCGCTCGTAGTGACCGAGATCGAGATCGGTCTCCGCGCCGTCGTCGGTGACGAAGCATTCGCCGTGCTGATACGGAGACATCGTCCCCGGATCGACGTTGAGATAGGGGTCGAGCTTGCGGAGCCTGACCTTGTAGCCACGTGCCTGCAGAAGCGCTCCGAGGGCCGCCGACGCAAGCCCTTTGCCGAGCGAAGACACCACGCCGCCGGTGATGAAAACGTACCGCGCCATGGGAGTCGTCCATTAGCTCATCGACGCGCGATTCGCGAGGACGCGAAAGCCACGACGTCGGAAAGATCGACAGGAACATCCCGCTCGGGGATGGTCACGACGAGAAACCGGGACCGGAGGGGCCATCCCGCCGGTCCCGGAGAAATCCGCGCGGCGCCGCTCGGGCGCCGGGATCAGTTGGCCGGCGCCGCCGGGGCGGCCGGTGCCGGGGCGGCCGGAGCCGCCGGCTGGGTGCCCTTCTGCATCTGCTGGAGCGTGTCCAGGATGCCGCCGCCCGATCCGGCCGGAGCGGCCGGGGTCGCCGGCGCGGAGGGAGCCGCGGGCGCGCCGGTCGACGCCTTGTCGATGATCGAGGAGGGACGCTCCGTCGATTTGCCGGCGAGAATGGCGAGAATCAGCGAGGTGGCGAAGAAGCCGGCCGCGAGAATGGCCGTGGTGCGGGTGAGCACGTTGGCGGTACCGCGCGACGACATCAGGCCGCCGCCGCCGCTGCCCATACCGAGCGCGCCGCCTTCCGACTTCTGCAGGAGCACGACGCCGACCAGCGCCAGCACCAGCATCAGATGAATCACGATGATGACGGTTTCCATCGATCCCAACCGGTCTCGGAACGAACGTACACGGCGTCGGCCGAGGTCCGGCGCCGTTCACGTCTTGAGGAGGAACGGACCGAGGCCCGTTCGGATTGGCGGCTGTTTACAACATCCGTCGAGCCCACGCCAGTGGATCGAGAACATACCCGGCGTCGACCGGGATCGTTCGATGATCATGATGATTCGCCGGACACGATCCCGTGATTGTTTCCTATTGCTCAACGAAGCGTCGCCACGGAGACGGCTTCTGCGAAGCGTTCGCATCCGACATGGTCGATCTCATCGAAAGGGCGCGAGGAAAGCGCCCTCCCCCGCAAGACCGAGATCGGAGTATCCCCATGTCCATCGCCGACGCCACCTCGTCCGTCGCTTCCGCCCGCCGCGGCGGCCTCACCGCCACTCTCGACGCCCAGTCCCCCAAGGTCCTGGCGGTTCTTCGGATCGTCACCGCGGTCGTCTTCCTGATGCACGGCACCGCCAAGTTCTTCGCCTTCCCGCACGTCGCCATGTTCGACGGCATGCCGATCTTCTCGATCTACGGCCTCGCCGGCGCACTGGAGATCGTCGGCGGCATCCTGCTGATCCTCGGCCTCTTCGTCCGTCCGACGGCCTTCGTGCTCTCCGGCTTCATGGCGGTCGCCTATTTCATGGCCCATGCGCCGAAGAGCTTCTTCCCGATCCTCAACGGCGGCGACAGCGCCATCCAGTTCTCCTTCGTCTTCCTCTACCTGGTCTTCGCCGGCGGCGGCGCCTGGACCCTCGACGCCAAGCGCGGCGCCTGAGCGGTTCCCTCCCCGACACGGATGTGAAAGGCGGCTCGGTCTCGGTCCGCCTTTCACACGTTCAGCGCCGCCGAAAGGCGGCGTCGAGCAACGGCATGCCGATTTCGTTCTATCCGGCGAGCCGACGCGATGGCATTTCGGTGGTCTTCATGAGGAGTTGCCGATGAGTGTCGAGAGAATCGCGTCCTTCTCCGCCGGATCGCACGGCGGCAATCCCGCCGGGGTGTGGATCGGCGACGCATTGCCGCCGGCGGCCGAGATGCAGCGCATCGCCGCCGAGGTCGGCTATGCCGAGACCGCCTTCGCCGCTCGGCACGGCGCGGCCTGGACGGTGCGGTACTTCGCGCCGGAGACGGAGGTGCCGTTCTGCGGTCACGCGACGATCGCCCTCGGCGCCGCGCTCGCCCGCCGCTTCGGTCCGGGCACCTTCCGCCTGGAGCTCGCCGCGACCGAGATCACCGTGACCGGCGGACGGAGCGGCGACCTCTTCGAGGCGACGCTGATCTCGCCACCGACGCGCAGCCGACCGCTCGAGCCCGGAATTCTCGCCGACCTCCTCACCCTGTTCGGGTGGAGCGCGGCCGATCTCGATGCGACGATCCCGCCGGCCCGGATCCACGGCGGATCGGACCACGCCGTCCTCACCGTCGACCGCCGCGAGACCCTCGCCGCCATGGCCTACGATGTCGAGGCCGGGGCGCGCCTGATGCGGCGCGAGGGGTGGATCACCATCCTCCTCGTCCGCCGGGCGGACGACCGCGTCTTCGACGTCCGCAACGCCTTCGCCGCCGGCGGCCTCGTCGAGGATCCGGCGACCGGTGCCGCGGCGGCGGCCTTCGCCGGCTACCTGCGCGACCTCGGGCACGCGGCCGGGGCGATCGACATCCGCCAGGGCGACGACATGGGTCACCCCTGCCGACTGCGGGCGGAGTTCGACGCGGTGCCGGGCGCCGGCATCCGCGTCTCGGGAACGGCACGCGACATCTGAACGGGAAACGGCGGCACCGTCACCGATGCCGCCGTTCGAAGAGCCACCGGATGGTCCGGTTCACAGATAGGCGGCGGCGATGGCCAGGAAGTCGACCGCCTTGAGCGAGGCGCCGCCGACGAGGGCGCCGTTCACGTTCGGAACCGACAGCAGCTCCTTGGCGTTCGACGGCTTCACCGAGCCGCCGTAGAGGATGCGGACCTTCTCGCCCTCGGCGCCGTAGAGCTTCACCAACTCGTCGCGAATGAAGCCGTGGACTTCGGCGACGTCGGCCACCGTCGGGACGAGGCCGGTGCCGATCGCCCAGACCGGCTCGTAGGCGACGACCAGGGTCGCGCCGGTCATGCCCTCGGGCAGCGAGCCGCGCACCTGACGGCCGACGACGTCGAGCGTCGTGCCGCCCTTGCGCTCGGCCTCGGTCTCGCCGACGCAGACGATGGCGACGAGGCCGGCGCGCTTGGCGGCCTCGGCCTTGGCCTTGACGATCGCGTCGGTCTCGCCGTGGTCGGTGCGGCGCTCCGAGTGGCCGACTATGACGGCGGAAGCGCCGACGTCCTTCAACTGCTCGGCGGCGATGTCGCCGGTGTGGGCGCCCGACACCTTGGCGTGGCAGTCCTGACCGCCGATGGCGATCGGGCCGGACTGGGCGGCGAAGAGCGCGACGAGGGTCGCCGGCGGGCAGATCATCAGTTCGACCACCGACTGGCTATCGGCGCGATGGCCGGCGATCATGGCGTGGAGTTCACCGGTCGAGGCGGTGACCCCGTTCATCTTCCAGTTTCCGGCGACGAGCGGCTTCATCGGTTGTCTCCTCGATCGTCTGTTCGGTTCGCTCCGGCGCGATGGACGCTCCGGCGCTCGGACGGCGTGTCGGACACACGCGGCTTCGCGGCGATCGGTAGCATCCCATGACGGCAACCGGCAACGGCGCGCTCTGCCGCGCCCCCTCCGGCGCCGACTTCGTGCGCCCGCGCCGGCGCGATGACCGCCTCGCTCGGTGTCACCGGTGGTCGTCGCGCCATGACCTCCCCTTCCGCCCCGGTGGAGCTCACCGACCGATCCGAGATCGAGGGCGCCGGACACCCGCCGTTTTCCGGGGCTCGATCGGGGCGATGCCGCCTTGCTTCGGTCGCGGTGCGTTTCTATGATCCGCGCCGCCCGCGCCGGGGGTCGCTCCGGTCGATGAAACTCGTACCGTTCGGTCCCGCTCTCCATGCTCGACGTTCTGCGCCGCGGCGCCTCCACCTGGATCTCGAAGCTCCTTCTCGCCGTGCTGATCGTCAGCTTCGGCATCTGGGGCATCGCCGACGTGTTCCGCGGTTTCGGTTCGAACGTCGCCTTCCGTGTCGGCTCGACCGAGATCGGCGTCGGCGAATTCGATCAGACCTTCCAGCGCGAACTGCATCAGTTGTCGCTGCGTCTGAAGCGTCCGCTCAACAAGGACGAGGCGACGAAACTGGGCGTCACCCGCCAGATCATCGACAAGGTGGTGACCGAGGCGACCATCTCCGAGGCGGCGCGCGACCTCAGGCTCGGCATCTCCGACAAGGAGATCGCCGACGACATCACCCAGGATCCGAGTTTCAAGGGGCCGACCGGCGCCTTCGACCGCAACCGCTTCGTCGATCTGCTGCGCTCCAACGGCTGGAGCGAAGACATGTACGTGGTCAAGCGCCGCGCCGACCTCCTGCGCGGTCAGGTGCTGGAGGGCGTGTCCGGCGGCATGACCACGCCGAAGGTGCTGCTCGAGGCGGTCGATCGCTTCCGCAACGAACAGCGCTCGGTACGCATGGTCACCCTGTCGTCCGAGACCCTCGGCGAGATCGCCCCGCCCTCCGACGCCGACCTCGCCACCTTCTTCGAGGCTCGCAAGGCCGCCTTCCGGGCGCCCGAGACCCGGTCCTTCGACGCGCTGCTGCTCGACACCGCCTCGATGGCCAAGGCCTCCGACGTCACCGACGACGACGCCAAGGCCGAATACACCCGCCAGAAGACCCGCTACACCACCCCGGAGAAGCGGCGCGTCCAACAGCTCGCCTTCGACGACGCGGCCGCCGCCAAGGCCGCCGCCGATGCGCTCGCCGGCGGCAAGAGCTTCGCCGATCTCGTCGCCGAGCGCGGCGCCAAGCCCGAGGACCTCGACCTCGGCCTCCTCGCCAAGGCGAACTACCTCGATCCCAAGATCGCCGATGCCGCCTTCGCGCTGGCCAAGGTCGGCGACGTCTCGGGCGTCGTGCAGGGCCGTTTCCGCAACGTCGTCGTCAAGCTCACCGAGGTCACCCCGGGCACCGAGAAGCCCTATGCCGAGGTCGCCGACGAGTTGAAGCTCGAGATCGCCAAGCGTCGCGCCGAGACCGACATCCTCGCCCGTCACGACCAGATCGAGGACGCGATCGCCGGCGGTGCCAAGCTGCGCGAGATCGCCGAGCGCTTCGCCATGAAGCCGATCGTCATCGAGAAGATGGCCAAGACCGGCGCACTGCCCGACGGCACGACCTTCTCCGCCATCCCCGACGCCGCCAAGCTGATCGGCGCGGTCTACGAGAGCGACGTCGGCGTCGAGAACGAGACGCTCGATCTCGGCGGCAAGGGCTTCGTCTGGTACTCGGTGACCGCCGTCGACCCGGCCCACGACCTGCCGCTCGCCGAGGTCGAGGAGCGCGTGCTCACCGCCTGGAAGGCCGAGGAGATCCGCAAGCGGCTCGGTGACACGGCGAACGCCATGGTCGAGAAGCTGAAGAAGGGCGAGGACTTCGCCACCGTCGCCAAGGATGCCGGCTTCGAGGTGAAGACCACGGCCGAGTTCAAGCGCGACGATCGCCCGGAGGACCTGTCACCGGCCGCCGTCGCCGCCGCCTTCGAAGGCCCGGAGGGCCATGTCGCCTCGGTCGCCGGCAACGGCGACGCGCGCATCGTCCTCCAGGTTGCCTCGGTGACGGCGCTCGCCTTCTTCGGCGAGACCGACGAAACCAGAGCCATCGCCGAACGGACCACGGGCAGCCTGCAGAACACGTTGCTCGAGAGCTGGCTGGCGCGCGTCCAGAAGGATCTCGGCGTCTACACCCACCAATCGAACGTCGCCCGCGTCGTCGGCCGCTCCAAGGACTGACGACCATGCGGATCGATCCCGACGTCGAGACCTTCGCCCCTCTCTACGACCAGGGCCGCGCCACGGTGGTGTGGACGACGCTGGTCGGCGATCTCGAGACCCCGGTCTCGGCCTACATGAAGATCGCCAGCGGGCGCGACCACTGCATCCTGCTCGAATCGGTCGAGGGCGGCTCGGTGCGCGGTCGCTATTCGATGATCGCCTTCGATCCCGATCTGGTGTTCCGCGCCCGTGGCGAGGCCGGCGAGATCAACGATCGCTTCGCCGTCGATCGCACCGCCTTCCGGCCGACCGAAGGGCGTTCGCTCGAGGTGCTGCGCGGCCTCGTCCACGCCAACGAGTTCGAGATGCCGCCGGGGCTGCCGCCGATGTCGGCCGGCATGTTCGGCTATCTCGGCTACGACATGGTGCGCCAGATGGAGGAGATCGGCGAGCCGAACCCCGACGCCCTCGGCCTGCCCGACGCCGTCCTGGTGCGGCCGCGCACGGTTCTCGTCTTCGATGCGGTCAAGGACGAGATCTGGGTGGTGACCCGGGTGCGCCCGGAAGCCGGCGTCTCGGCCGCCCAGGCCCACGCCCGCGCCGTCGAACGCATCTCGGCGGTGGTCGACGCCCTCGATCGGCCGATCGACAAGACCGCCTACGAGATCGGCGACCTGTCGCTCGACGTGCCCATGGTGTCGAACACCACGCCGGCCGAATACGAGGCGATGGTCGAGCGCTCGAAGGAGTACATCCGCGCCGGCGACATCTTCCAGGTGGTGCTGTCGCAGCGCTTCGAGGCGCCGTTCAAGCTGCCGCCCTTCGCCCTCTATCGGGCGCTGCGCCGCGTCAACCCGGCGCCGTTCCTCTACTATCTCGACTTCGGCGACTTCTCGGTGGTCGGCTCGAGCCCCGAGATCCTGGTGCGCGTCCGCGACGGCGAGGTCACCATCCGCCCGATCGCCGGCACCCGGCCGCGCGGCGCCACCCCCGCCGAGGACAAGGCGCTCGAGGCGAGCCTGCTCGCCGATCCGAAGGAACTGTCGGAGCACCTGATGCTGCTCGACCTCGGCCGCAACGACGTCGGTCGCGTCGCCTCGATCGGCACGGTGAAGGTCACCGACAAGTTCTTCATCGAGCGCTACAGCCACGTCATGCACATCGTCTCCAACGTCGTCGGCAAGCTCGACCCGGCCCACGACAATCTCGACGCGCTTGCCGCCGGCTTCCCGGCCGGCACGGTCTCCGGCGCCCCCAAGGTGCGCGCCATGGAGATCATCGACGAGTTGGAGAAGGAGAAGCGCGGCCTCTACGCCGGCTGCGTCGGCTATTTCTCCGCCGACGGCGCGATGGACACCTGCATCGCGCTCCGCACCGCCATCGTCAAGGACGGCAAGATCTACGCCCAGGCCGGCGCCGGCATCGTCGCCGACTCGGTCCCGGCCTCCGAACAGGCCGAATGCGTCAACAAGGCCAAGGCCCTGTTCCGCGCGGCCGAAGAGGCCGTGCGCTTCGCCCATTCGGCCCAACGCGGGCAGTGACGCGGCGGGGCGACGGTGTCCGCCGCCTCGTTCGTCAGCCGCAGCGCTCCGGTTCGCGGCCCGTTGCCGGCCGATCGGCAGCGGTGGACCCCGGCCCGAGCCATTTCGCCAACTGATCGAACACCTCGTCGCTCCAGATGAGTTCGACGTGGCCGACGCCGCGCATCACCCGACGGTGATCGGCGGCGAAGGCGAGCGTGCGGGCGGGATCGCGGTGGCGACCGAGGGCGCTGTCGACGCGGACGAGGCCGTCGCCGAGGATGTGGTCGGTCGCATCGCCCTCCCGCTGGCCGAGCGCTCCGGCGATCGCCCAGGCGCGCGCCGTCGACGGCAGCGGCACCGGCCGGCGGCGGTCGGCGAAGGGCGAGCCGTCGTCGTCGGACACGTCCTCGGCGAGCAGCGCCCCGTGGCGCAGGTCGCGGATCCCGGCGCTGCGGGCCCGGCCGAGCTTGGCGAAGGGCGCGGCGTAAGGGGTGGCGCCGAGGACGACGTCGAGCCAGTGCCCGGCCTTCTCCAGCGGTGCACCGTGATGCGGCGTGCCGAGGAAGACGAGATCGCTCACCCGCGCCGGCCAGCGGTGACCGGCCGCCTCCCCCTGGTGGAAGGCGCTCCGCGCCACCAGCCCGCCCATCGAATGGCCGACGAGGACGATCCGGCGGAGCGGTCGCGGCCAACGATCGATCAGTTCCTCCAGAAGATCCGCCAGATCGCGGCCGTTCTCGTGGATGTGGCGGCCGCTCGAATAGTCGAGCCCGAGCGGCGTGAGCCCGAGCGAACGGCCGAGTTCGGCGGCGCGGTCGCGGCCCTCACGGGTCCACTGCAGATCGTTCATGCACAGGCCGTGGATCGCGATCAGCACGCCGTCGGCGGCGTCGGGCAGGCTCGTCGCCAGGGCTTCCACGTCCGCCGGCAGCGGCCGACCGTCGCGGCGCAGCGCCATGGGCTTGGCGAGCGGATTGCCGGTCGCGATCAGATGATCGCCGAGGACGCCGTTGAGCGCCGCGAGCGCCGCCTCCCGCTCGGGCGACGGCTCGTCGGACCCGAAGGCCGGCACCATCAGGTCGAGGCCGATCTCGATGCCCGCCCCGACAGCCCGGGTGACGCGGCGCACGGTTTCGTAGACGAAGCCGGTGAGACCGGAGGTGCGGCCCGCGACCGACGGCGCCGGAAAGCCCGGCAGCCGGGCGATGCGCTCGTGCATCGCCTCGACCAGATCGGTGATGCCGGTGGTGGCGTCGATCACCAGCCGCGTCCCGCCGGTGAGGTCCGATCGGTGGATCGGAAGGTACGGGGCCATCGACTCTCCTCGCCTCCGGCCTCGAGCCGGAGAACGCCATCCTATCACGTCCGACCCGAGGGCGGCGCGACTTTCGCGGCCTCCCGCCCCGGCCGAGACGCGGCACAGCCGCCGGCGAGGTCGCCCCGCGGCGGCGCGTCGCCGCGCGCGGCCCGGTCCGCCACCGGCGGGGCCGCGGGACTCGTGACAAACGCGCCCTCCCCGGCTATCTGTGTCGGCTCGGAAAACCGGAAGGCCTGCGCGATGTTCCTGGTCGTCGACAATTACGACAGCTTCACCTTCAACCTCGTCCACTACATCGGCGAGGAAGGCGCGGTGATGAAGGTCGTGCGCAACGACAAGATCACCGTCGACGAGGTGGCGAAGCTCGATCCGGAAGGGATCATCCTCTCCCCCGGCCCCTGCACGCCGACCGAGGCCGGCATCTGCGTCGAGGCGATCGAGCGGCTCGGCGCCCACATCCCGATCTTCGGCGTCTGCCTCGGCCATCAGGCGATCGGCCAGGCCTACGGCGGCCGGGTGATCCGCGCGCCGCACCTGATGCACGGCAAGACCTCGACCATCACCCACGACGGTCGTGGCGTCTTCCGCGGCCTCAACCACGCATTCACCGGCACCCGTTATCACTCGCTGATCGTCGAGCGCGAGACGCTGCCGGCTTGCCTCTCACCCGTCGCCTCCTCCGAGGACGGGCTGATCATGGGCCTGATGCACCTCGAGTACCCGGTCCACGGCGTGCAGTTCCATCCCGAGAGCATCGCCTCGGAGAACGGCCACGCCATCATCCGCAACTTCCTCGAGATCGCCCGCGACTTCAACGACACCCGCCGCGACCGCGCCGCGGCGTGACCCGTTCCTCTCGGCGCCCTCGCGCCCCCTTCGTCCGTCCCCGGAGTACCCCATGACCGACCTCAAGGCGCTGATCGGCAAGGCCGCCACGGGCGCGACCCTCTCCCGCGAAGAAGCTCGTACCGCCTTCGACATCATGATGTCCGGCGCCGCCACCCCGGCCCAGATCGGCGGCTTCCTGATGGCACTCAGGGTGCGCGGCGAGACCATCGACGAGATCACCGGCGCCGTCGAGGTGATGCGCGACAAGATGCTGCGGGTCGAAGCGCCCTCCGACGCCGTCGACATCGTCGGCACCGGCGGCGACGGCTCCGGCTCCTACAACGTCTCGACCGCCGCCGCCTTCGTCACCGCCGCCTGCGGCGTGCCGGTGGCCAAGCACGGCAACCGGGCGCTTTCTTCGAAATCCGGCGCCGCCGACGTCCTGATTGCGCTCGGCGTCAAGATCGACATCGGCCCCGACAAGATCGCCGAATGCATCCGCGAGGCCGGCCTCGGCTTCATGTTCGCTCCCGCCCACCACGCCGCGATGAAACACGTCGGCCCGGCGCGCGTCGAACTCGGCACCCGCACCGCCTTCAACCTGCTCGGGCCGCTCTCCAATCCGGCCGGCGTCAAGCGCCAGATGACCGGCGTCTTCGCCCGCGCCTGGGTCGAGCCGATCGCCCGCGTACTCGCCAATCTCGGCACCACGTCGGCCTGGATCGTCCACGGCTCCGACGGTCTCGACGAGATCACCGTCACCGGTGAGACCCATGTCGCCGAACTGAAGGACGGCAAGATCGCCACCTTCGTCGTCGATCCCGAATCCGTCGGCCTCGCCCGTCATCCGATCGAAGCGCTCAGGGGTGGCGACGCCGCCGTCAACGCCGCAGCGCTCCGGGCGGTGTTCGAGGGCGAGCCCTCGGCCTATCGCGACATCGTGCTGATGAACGCCGGCGCGGCGCTGGTGGTCGCGGGCAAGGTGGCGACGCTCGCCGAGGGCGTGGCCCGCGCCGCCACCGCGATCGACGACGGCAGCGCCCGGGCGCGCCTCGCCGCGCTCGTCGACGTTTCGAACGCCTGAGGACGGCGATGGCCGACATTCTGAAGAAGATCGAGCTCTACAAGCGCGAGGAGATCGCCGCCGCCAAGGCGAAGGTCTCCGAAGCGGAGCTGCGCGCCCGCATCGCCGACGTCACGGCGCCGCGCGGCTTCCTCGCCGCGCTCCGCGCCAGGAAGGCGGCGGGCGAGCGTGGCCTGATCGCCGAGATCAAGAAGGCGAGCCCGTCGAAGGGGCTGATCCGCGCCGATTTCGATCCGCCGAGCCTCGCCCGCGCCTACGAGGCCGGCGGTGCCGCATGCCTGTCGATCCTCACCGACGGCCCGTCCTTCCAGGGCGCGCCGGAGTACCTGACGGCGGCCCGAGCCGCGGTCGGCTTACCATGCCTTCGCAAAGACTTCCTCTACGAACCTTATCAAGTGCTCGAAGCGCGTGCCTGGGGTGCCGACTGCATCCTGATCATCATGGCGTCGCTCTCCGACGACGAGGCGAAGGCGCTCGAGGATGCCGCCTTCGCGCTCGGCATGGACGTGCTGATCGAGGTCCACGACGAGGAGGAGACCGAGCGGGCGCTGCGCCTCGCCTCGCCGCTTCTCGGCATCAACAACCGCAACCTCAAGACCTTCGAAGTGTCGCTCACGACCTCCGAACGGCTGGCGGCGATGGTGCCCGACGACCGCCTGCTGGTCGGCGAGAGCGGCATCTTCACCCCCGACGACTGCGCCCGCCTCGAGCGCGTCGGCATCTCCACCTTCCTGGTCGGCGAGAGCCTGATGCGTCAGGCCGACGTCACCGTCGCCACCCGGGCGCTGCTGGCGAAGGCCCGACCATGACCGACGCCCCGCGCCTCACCCATCTCGACGACAGCGGCGCCGCCCACATGGTCGACGTCGGCGACAAGGCCGTGACCTCGCGCACGGCGATCGCCGAGGGCTCGGTCACCATGAAGCCGGAGACGCTGGCGCTGATCCGCGACGGCCTCGCCAAGAAGGGCGATGTCGTCGCCACGGCGCGCATCGCCGGCATCATGGCGGCCAAGAAGACCCACGAGCTGATCCCGCTCTGCCATCCGCTGCTCCTGACCAAGGTCACCCTCGATGTCGAGATCGACGAGACGCTGCCGGGTCTACGTCTCCGCGCCCTCGCCCGCGTCTCGGGGCAGACCGGGGTGGAGATGGAGGCGCTGACCGCCGTTTCCGTCGCCTGTCTCACCGTCTACGACATGGCCAAGGCGGTCGACCGTGGCATGGTGATCGGCGGCATCCGATTGCTCGAGAAGTCCGGCGGCAAGTCGGGCGAATGGCGCGCGGAGTGACATCATGGCGCTGACCCCGGTCGATGTGGCGCTCGCCGCCGTGCTCGAAGGCATCGTGGCGACCGAGTCCGAGATCGTGCCGATCACCGCGGCGCGCGGCCGCGTCCTCGCCGCCGATCTTCACGCCCGCCGCACCCAGCCGCCCTTCGCCGCCGCCGCCATGGACGGCTGGGCGATCCGCGCCGCCGACGCGACCGAGCCCGGCGCGCGCCTGCGGGTCGTCGGCGAGGCCGCCGCCGGCAACGCCTTCGCCGGCACGGTCGAGGCGGGCACCTGCGTGCGCATCTTCACCGGCGCACCGTTGCCGGCCGGCGCCGATACCGTCGTCATGCAGGAGTACACCAGCCGCGACGGCGACACCGTGACCTTCGACGAGGTGGCCGAGCGCGGCCGTCACATCCGCGCCGCCGGCGTCGACTTCCGCGAGGGCGACGTCGGCCCGATCGCCGGCACCCGCCTCGACTTCACCAATCTCGGTCTGGTCGCGGCGATGAACCACGCCGAAATGCCGGTCCACCGGCGCCCGCGTATCGCCGTGCTCGCCACCGGCGACGAGCTGGTGCCGCCGGGCGCCACCCCCGGTCTCGACCAGATCATCGCCTCCAACGGCTATGCGATCACCGCGCTGATCGAGGCGGTCGGCGGCGAGGCGATCGATCTCGGCATCGTTCGCGACGACCTCGACGCGACGATCGCGGCGATCCGCGCCGCCTTCGATCTCGGTGTCGAGGTGCTCGTCACCATCGGCGGCGCCTCGGTCGGCGACCGCGACCACGTCCATGCCGCACTCGCCGCCGCCGGCGTCGAATTCGGCTTCTGGAAGCTCGCCATGCGGCCGGGCAAGCCGCTGATGTTCGGTCGCCGCGGCGCGGCCCGGGTCGTCGGCCTGCCGGGCAATCCTTCGTCGGCGCTGGTCTGCTCGCTGCTCTTCCTGGCGCCCCTGGTGCGCGCGCTCTCCGGCGTGCCCGATCCGCGGCCACGCCAGGAGATCGTCGCCCTCGGACGCGCCGTCGCCGCCAACGACGCCCGCCAGGACTACATGCGCGCCCATCTCGTCGTCGACGCCGACGGCCGGCTCGCCGCGGTCCCCGCCGATACGCAGGATTCCTCGCTGTTGACCCGCTTCGCCGGGACCGACGGCCTCCTGGTGCGCCCGCCCCACGCCCCGCCGGCCGAGGCCGGCGAACCCTGCCGGTTCATCCGCTTCCCCTGAGGCGAAATCCGGACGTATCCATCCGGATCACCGGTTCCGTTCGCCGAAGAGCGCTCGGGAACGGGGATTTTCGGCGGGTCGAATGCGGCATCGCGGAACGCGATCCACCGGACCTCGAGGAGGAAACGACCGCCGGAGCCGTACACCGCGCCCGGGTCGCCGCCATGGCGCGCCTCCGGCATCGAGCGCCCGACGCCACCCGCGGCCGCGGGCACCGCGTCGCCATCGCGGCGATCCGCGCGCCCCGATGCGGCCGGCCCATCGATCTCATGCCCGTTTTGTTCTCGGCGTCGCTTGCGGAACATCCGGGGAACGTGTAGGTTGAGTTCGCGATTTGTACTTGTGGCGAATCGGCCACTCTCCATCGTCGAACGCCATCGACGGCGGGCGAGTGGGCCGTGAGCGATCCGACGAGTGCGAGCGAGATCCGACCCGGCGGGACGATCGTTTCGCCGCGTTTCTTTTCGATCCTGTTCCGCGGCGTGCGCTCTCACGCCGGGACCGACGAGGTGTCGAGCCGATGCTGACGCGCAAGCAGTACGAACTGCTGATGTTCATTCACGAGCGGCTGAAGGAGACCGGCGTGCCGCCCTCCTTCGACGAGATGAAGGATGCGCTCGACCTCCGGTCCAAGTCGGGCATCCATCGGCTGATCACGGCGCTCGAGGAGCGCGGCTTCATCCGCCGCCTGCCCAACCGGGCGCGAGCGCTCGAGGTGGTGCGCCTGCCCGATTCGGTCGCCCCCGGCCTCGCCTCGGCGAGCCGGCCGGGCAAGGGTTTCGCCCCCTCGGTCATCGAGGGCAGCCTCGGCAAGCCGCGCAGCGTGGCGACGGGCGACGACGAGCGGGCCGACGTGGTGACGATCCCCGTCATGGGCCGCATCGCCGCCGGTACGCCGATCTCGGCGATCCAGAACTACACCCACGCCATCCCGGTTCCGATGGACCTCATCGGCGGCGGCGAACATTTCGCTCTCGAGGTGCGCGGCGATTCGATGATCGACGCGGGCATCCTCGACGGCGACACCGTGTTGATCAAACGCTCCGACCACGCCGACTCGGGCGATATCGTCGTCGCCCTGGTCGACGAGGAGGAGGCGACGCTGAAGCGACTGCGCAAGCGCGGCGCCTCGGTAGCGCTGGAAGCCGCCAATCCCGCCTACGAGACGCGGATCTTCGGCCCCGATCGGGTCAAGGTCCAGGGTCGGCTGGTCGGCCTCATCCGCCGCTACTGAGCGGCGCGGACCTCGGCATCGACCGCCTCGGCTTCGCGTTCGAGCGCGGCGATGCGCGGATCGAGCGGGGTCCAGGGACGGGGGCTCGCCGGAAGGCTGGTGCGCAGAAGTACGTCGCGACGCAGATACACCTCGTCCGGTGGGACGGCGGCGACCGCGGGCGCCACGCCGGAGCGGGTCGGCGGCGGGTCGGTGCGCGGTGTGTTCGCTCGCTGCGTGTGACCTCGTTGGGTGTTCCGTCGGCTCGCGGCCGGATCGATAGGAACGCCCCGGTCGCCGCCATCGCCATCCCCGGCTCCCCCACCTGCATCGCCGCCGCCCCCGTCGGCGTCGGGGGCGGCTGTGGCACGCGGGGCGAAGTCGTCGAGGTCGCCCGACGCCGTTTCCGGATCGCGGGTGGGATCGGCGAGTGCGTCGGCGGAGCCGTTTTCGAAGCGTGACCGCTCGTCGGTGTTCCTCGCCGACGAAAGGGCCCCGATCGGTCTCGGCGGACCGGTGAAGTCGAGCGTCGACGCTCCGGTGCGGGCGAGGTCGAGGCGATCGACGACCGTGGTGAGATCGCGGCAGCCCGGCGGCGCGACCAGGGTGGTGATCACCAGGGCGGCGCGTCGGCAATCCTCGTCGAAGGCGCCCGGATGGCGCACCACGGCGATTTCGAGCATGCCGCCGCCCGAACGGCGGGACGACGCGCCCGGACCGCCCCGCGGCTGCGATCCGATCGCTCGATCCGACCCGGGGACGACTGCGGCAGGCTCGCCGCCGCCGGGGATCTCGGGGTGGCGCGCTTCGATGCCGGTGCTGCTCCCGTCGGGGGTACGCGTGGCCGCGCCGGGGCGAGCTTCGCGCCCATCGCCGGTCTTCGCGCTGCCGCGAGCTTCGCTCCGGCCACGGGCGTCCTTCGCCGCGGGAACCTCGGCACCCGCGGCGGTATCACCGATTTCGCCGTCGCCGATCTCCCCGTGACGGAAGATGCATCCTGCCGGATCGCAGAGCCACCCCGCGCCGAGACCGGGGTCCTGCGTCGGCCGGGCGTCGTGATCGGCGGCGAGCCAGATCGCCGTGTCGAACCGGTCCTGGCGTCCGGCGAGCACGTGCAGCCGTCCGTCGGCGCCTCGCACCGCCACCGGGCTGCCGTGGCGGCCGATCAGCACGTCGGGGCGCGGCCCGAGGAAGAGCAAGGCACAAGCCGCGGCCGCCGGGATCAGACCGAAAAGTCGGATCCGGCTCTTCCAGGCGGAGAGCCACAGGACGGCGGCGATGCCGAGCGGCATCATCGCCGCATGCGGCGCACCGATCAGCCCGTCGCCGGCCGGCAGCGCCGCGGCCCACCGCCCCACCAGGATCATCCAGTCGATCCCGAGGCCCATCACCTGCAACGGCCAGTGGTCGAGCCCGAACGGCATCGCCAGAGCCGAGAGGACCGCCGCCGGCATGATCACGATGCCGGTCACCGGCAACACCGCCATGTTGGCGAGGATCGAATAGGGGGCGGCGCGGAAGAACGTCCCGGCGATGATCGGCGCGGTGGCGAGACCGGCGACGAGAGAGGAGAAGGCGAAGCCCTCGATGTTGCGGAAGACCCCGCCGACGAGATGGACGACGAGCCCCGCCTCGCGGCGCGGCGGCGGCCGTCGCGATGCCCACCCGCGGTAGAGGTCGTAGGAGGCGACGAGGGCGATCACCGCCAGGAAGCTCATCTGGAAGCTCGGCTCCATCGCCGCCGACGGCGAGACCGCCATGATCAGGATCGCCGCGACGGCCACCGTGTGCATGGTGATCGCCGGCCGATCGACCAGCACCGCGAGGAGCGCCACCGACACCATCAGATGCGAGCGCAGCGCCGCCACCTGGTTGCCGGAGAGCAGGAGGTAGATCGTCGCCGCGACGAAGGCGACCGCCGCCGCCCATTTCTTGATCGGGTAGCCGAGCGCGAGGGCGGGAAAGAGCGCCAGGAGAGCACGGATGGCGACGATCACCCCGCCGGCCACCAGCCCCATGTGGAGGCCCGAGATCGAGACGATGTGGGTGAGGCCGGAGGCGCGCAGCGGCTCGGCGGCGGCTTCCGGGATCGCCCGCTGCTCGCCGACCATCAGCGCCGCGCCGATGGCGCCGGTGGCCCCGGGCAGGCTGGCGCGCACCCGTTCGGCGATGGCGTGGCGCAACGACCCGATCGGCTGAAGGAGGCTGTCCCCCCGGTCGGCCGGGCCGAGATCGATCGGGGTGACGCGGCCGAGGATGTAGCCGCCGGCGCCGCGCCCCTCGAACCACGCCCGCCGGGCGAAATCGTAGCCGCCCGGCATCACCGGTCCTTCCGGTGGCTTCAGCCTCGCCTTGAAGCGGATGGCGTCGCCGACGCCGGGCCTCGCCCCCTTGGTGGTGAGGGTCGCGGAAATGCGGGTCGGCGTCGTCTCCCGCGTCAGCCCCCTGCCCTCCATGCGGGCGACATCGACGGTGAGGCGCAGACCGCCTGTGGCGGTGGCGTCGAGATCGACGACACGGCCCTCCACCGTGACGGTCCGTTCGTGATCGAGCCGCGGGGCGGCGACACGCGCCGTCTCGAAACTCGCGGCGGCGGCGCCGAGGACCAGCGCGGTGAGGGTCGCAGCGAGGCGGGCGGCGTGGCCACGACGCCGACGCACCCATGTGATCGCCACCGCGGCGAAGGCGAGGGCCGCGACCGCCGGCGGCCACGGTTCGCGCGGCAGGACGAAATAGAGCGCGATGCCACAAGCGAAGACGACGACGAGACCGGGCAACGCCAAGCCGCCGTCGAGATCGCGGCGGACGGCATCTTGCAGGCGATCGGCGACGTCGCCGAGGCGCAGACCGAGCGCCGAACCGCCGCGGGCGAGGACGTCGAAGCCGCGACGGTCGATCGGACCGGGCGGTCGCGCCGATCCGGTGACGTCGGGTCGGACGTCGCCGATCCGCGATCTCTCCGTCTCTTCGCTCCTCACCGCTCTCGCCCCTTGGGTTTCGGCGCTCCGCCATGTTAGAGGAACGCCCCAGTTCCCGAACGTGGCCGACCGTCACATCCGGTTGCAGCCTCCCACGCCGCTCAACTTCCGTCGAGATCCGCTTTCCATGGCCGACACCGTCGTCACCCGTTTCGCCCCCTCCCCGACCGGCTACCTGCACATCGGTGGCGCGCGGACGGCGCTGTTCAACTGGCTCTACGCCCGCCACACCGGCGGCAGGATGCTGCTGCGCATCGAGGACACCGACCGCGAGCGCTCCACCGACGCGGCGATCGACGCCATCCTCGACGGCCTGCGCTGGCTCGGGCTCGAGGGCGAAGGCGAGCCGCTCTTCCAGTTCGCCCGCATGACCCGGCATGCCGAGATCGCCCAAGAGCTTCTCGCCCGCGGCAAGGCCTATCGCTGCTGGGCGAGCCCGGCCGAACTCGACGAGATGCGCGAGACGGCGATGAAGGAGGGCCGACCACCGCGCTACGACGGCCGTTGGCGCGATCGCGACCCGGCCGAAGCCCCGGAGGGCGTGCAGCCGGTCATCCGCCTGAAGATCCCGAGCGAAGGCGAGACGGTGATCGACGACTGCGTCCAGGGCCGCGTCGTCTTCCGCAACGACGTGCTCGACGACTTCATCCTGCTGCGCTCGGACGGCACGCCGACCTACATGCTGGCGGTCGTCGTCGACGACCACGACATGGGCGTCACCCATGTCATCCGCGGCGACGATCACCTGACCAACGCGGCGCGCCAGACCCACATCTACCGGTCGATGGACTGGACGGTGCCGGTGTGGGCCCACATCCCGCTGATCCACGGCGCCGACGGCGCCAAGCTCTCCAAGCGCCACGGCGCCCTCGGCGTCGACGCCTACCGTGCCCTCGGCTACCTGCCCGAGGCGCTCAGGAACTACCTCGCCCGCCTCGGCTGGAGCCACGGCGACGACGAGATCTTCACCACCGAACAGGCGGTCGAGTGGTTCGACATCCACGACGTCAACAAGGGCGCCGCGCGCTTCGACTTCGCCAAACTCGAGAACCTCAACGGCCACTACATGCGCGCCACGCCCGACGAGGCGCTGTGGAAGGCCTTCGTCGACTTCCTCCCCCACACCGACACCGGTCGCGACCTCCTCGCCAAGCTCGACGCGACGCTCGAGGCGAAGATCCGCGCGGCGCTGCCGGGGCTCAAGGAGCGGGCGAAGACGCTGGTCGAACTCCTCGACGGCGCGGCGTTCATCCACGCCGCCCGACCGCTGGCGATGGAGGAGAAGGCGGCGGCGCTGCTCGACGACGCCGGCCTCGCCGTGCTCGGCGCACTGGCGCCGCGTCTGGCGACCGTCTCGGAGGCCGACTGGTCGGCGGCGTCGACCGAGGCGGTCGTGCGCGCCCATGCGGAAGAGGCCGGGCTCAAGCTCGGCAAGGCGGCGCAGCCGCTGCGCGCCGCCCTGACCGGTCGGACGACCTCGCCGGGCATCTTCGACGTGCTCGCCGTTCTCGGCCGCGACGAGACCCTCGCCCGTCTCGCCGATCGCCTGCCCGGCTGAGCCCGGGCACGACCGCCGACCTCCCGAAAGAGCCGCCGAAGCCGCGGCGTCGCATGCCCATGCTGCGACGCCACGTAGCATTTCGCAGCCACGGGAAGCGGTTGATGCGCCACATTTTTGACCAGAATTCTTGCCGCCTGATACCTAGGAAGTGCTTGTCGGCGGTTCGGGAATGGGCTAGGCCTCGCACTCGACGAAGCGGCGCGGGGCCAGGTCCCCCTTCTGTCCGTTGTTCTAAACGGTTAGATGTGGTTCGCCGGCCAGTCGTTTGGATCTCCGCGCCCAGGGGGTATCTGCATGAGCGAAAAGTCCGCCACTCTCACCATCGGCGACAAGTCGATGACCCTGCCGGTCCGTCCCGGCTCCATCGGTCCCGACGTCATCGACATCACCAAGCTCTACGGGGCCACCCACTGCTTCACCTACGATCCGGGTTTCACGTCGACCGCCTCGTGCGAATCGAAGATCACCTACATCGACGGTGACGAAGGCATCCTGCTGCATCGCGGTTATCCGATCGACCAGCTCGCCGAGCAGGGCTCCTTCCTCGAGACCTGCTATCTGCTGCTCTACGGCGACCTGCCCACCCGTCGCCAGTTCGACGACTTCAACGCTCGTGTCTATCGCCACACCATGGTGCACGAGCAGATGCTGAAGTTCTTCACGGGCTACCGCCGCGACGCCCATCCGATGGCCGTCATGGTCGGCACCGTCGGCGCCCTCGCCGCGTTCTATCACGACAGCTTGGACATCACCGATCCGCACCAGCGCATGGTCGCGTCGATCCGCATGATCTCCAAGATGCCGACCATCGCGGCGATGGCCTACAAGTACTCGATCGGCCAGCCGTTCGTGTACCCGGACAACAGCCTCGACTACACGTCGAACTTCCTGAAGATGTGCTTCTCGATCCCGTGCGAGGACTACAAGGTCAATCCGGTGCTGAGCCGCGCCCTCGACCGCATCTTCATCCTGCACGCCGACCACGAGCAGAACGCATCGACCTCGACCGTCCGTCTCGCCGGCTCGTCGGGCGCCAACCCGTTCGCCTGCATCGCGGCCGGCATCGCCTGCCTGTGGGGCCCGGCGCACGGCGGCGCCAACGAAGCGGCGCTGCAGATGTTGCAGGAGATCGGCTCGGTCGACCGCATCCCGCACTACGTCGAGCGCGCCAAGGACAAGAACGATCCGTTCCGTCTGATGGGCTTCGGTCACCGGGTCTACAAGAACTACGACCCGCGCGCCAAGATCATGCAGAAGACCTGCCACGAGGTTCTCTCCAACCTCGGCATCAAGGACGATCCGCTGCTCGACGTCGCCATGGAGCTCGAGCGCATCGCGCTGCACGACGACTACTTCATCGAGAAGAAGCTCTACCCGAACATCGACTTCTATTCGGGCATCACGCTGAAGGCGATGGGCTTCCCGACCTCGATGTTCACCGTGCTGTTCGCTCTGGCGCGCACCGTCGGCTGGATCGCCCAGTGGAAGGAGATGATCGAGGACCCGCATCAGAAGATCGGCCGTCCGCGTCAGCTCTATACCGGCGCCCCGACCCGCGACTACGTCCCGTTGTCGCGCCGCGGCTGATCCATCCGACCGACCGAAACGAAGAGGGCGCCTTTCGGGGCGCCCTCGGCATTTCTGCCGGGTGGCTTCACCACCCGTTCCGTCCCGCCGACGTCATACCAGAGGCCGGAGGTGCTGACCCACCCGGCCTCTGAAGGACCGCAAATTCCTCATTTGCATCAGAGGCATGAGAAATTCGCGTCAGGAATACCATCGGTCATTTTCGATGGCCGATGGTATCAGGAGACCTGTGCGCGGATAGCCCTCGACGACCGTCTACTGACGTGAT
>CALBKH010000088.1 GCA_937892955.1 uncultured Alphaproteobacteria bacterium | reverse complement strand
GTCGTCTCTCGGCGCTCGGCCCCGGCGGTCTGACCCGCGAGCGCGCCGGCTTCGAAGTGCGCGACGTGCACCCGACCCATTACGGCCGCATGTGCCCGATCGAGACGCCGGAAGGCCCAAACATCGGTCTCATCAACTCGCTGGCGACCTTCGCCCGCGTCAACAAGTACGGCTTCATCGAGGCTCCGTACCGCAAGGTGCGCGACGGCCGGGTGACCGAGGAGGTCGTCTATCTGTCGGCCACCGAGGAGTACAAGCACTACGTCGCCCAGTCGAACGCCGTGATCGACAAGGACGGCCGCCTCACCGAAGAGCTGATCGTCTGCCGTCACGCCGGCGAGCCGCTCATGGTGCCGGTCGACCGCGTCGACTACATGGACGTGTCGCCGAAGCAGTTGGTCTCGGTCGCCGCGGCGCTCATCCCGTTCCTCGAGAACGACGACGCCAACCGCGCGCTGATGGGCTCCAACATGCAGCGTCAGGCCGTGCCGCTGGTGCGCGCCGAGGCGCCGTTCGTCGGCACCGGCATGGAATCGGTCGTCGCCCGTGACTCCGGCGCCGCCATCGGCGCCAAGCGCGGCGGCATCGTCGATCAGGTGGACGCCACCCGTATCGTCATCCGCGCCACGGAAGATCTCGACCCGGCCAAGTCGGGCGTCGACATCTACCGTCTGATGAAGTTCCAGCGCTCGAACCAGTCGACCTGCATCAACCAGCGTCCGCTGGTGCGCGTCGGCGACATCATCGAGAAGGGCGACATCATCGCCGACGGTCCCTCGACCGATCTCGGCGATCTGGCGCTCGGCCGCAACGTCCTCGTCGCCTTCATGCCGTGGAACGGCTACAACTTCGAGGACTCGATCCTTCTCTCCGAGAACATCGTCAAGGACGACGTCTTCACCTCGATCCATCTGGAAGAGTTCGAGGTGATGGCCCGTGACACCAAGCTCGGTCCGGAAGAGATCACCCGCGACATCCCGAACGTCTCCGAAGAGGCGCTGAAGAACCTCGATGAAGCCGGCATCGTCTACATCGGCGCGGAAGTCCGTCCGGGCGACATCCTGGTCGGCAAGATCACGCCGAAGGGCGAGAGCCCGATGACGCCGGAAGAGAAGCTGCTGCGCGCCATCTTCGGCGAGAAGGCCTCGGACGTGCGCGACACGTCCCTGCGCGTTCCCCCGGGCGTCCAGGGCACGATCGTCGAAGTGCGCGTGTTCAATCGGCATGGTGTCGAGAAGGACGAGCGCGCCATGGCGATCGAGCGCGAGGAGATCGAACGCCTCGCCAAGGACCGCGACGACGAGCAGGCGATCCTCGACCGCAACGTCTACGGTCGCCTCACCGAGATGCTCATCGGCAAGACCGCCGTCTCCGGCCCCAAGGGCTTCAAGAAGGAGCAGGTGCTCTCCCAGGAGCTGATCGAGGAGTATCCGCGGTCGCAGTGGTGGATGTTCGCCGTCGCCGACGACAAGCTGATGGGCGAGATCGAAGCCCTGCGCGGTCAGTACGACGAGAGCCGCAAGCGCCTCGAGCAGCGCTTCATCGACAAGGTGGAGAAGCTGCAGCGCGGTGACGAGCTGCCCCCGGGCGTCATGAAGATGGTCAAGGTCTTCGTCGCCATCAAGCGCAAGATCCAGCCCGGCGACAAGATGGCCGGCCGTCACGGCAACAAGGGTGTCGTCTCTCGCATCGTTCCGGTCGAGGACATGCCCTATCTCGAAGACGGCACCAACGTCGACATCGTGCTGAACCCGCTCGGCGTGCCCTCGCGCATGAACGTCGGACAGATCCTCGAGACCCATCTCGGCTGGGCTTGCGCCGGCATGGGCAAGAAGATCGACGCGATGCTCGAAGCCTATCGCAGGTCGGGCGATCTCACCCCGCTGCGGTCGGAGATGGTCGACATCTACGGCGACAACATCAAGGGCGAGCAGCCCGGCGACTACGACGACGCCTCCGTCGTCCGTCTCGCCGAGACGGTCAAGAAGGGCGTGCCGATCGCCACTCCGGTGTTCGACGGCGCCAAGGAGCACGACATCGAGGCGGCTCTCGACAAGGCGGGTCTGGCCCATTCGGGTCAGGTCACCCTGTTCGACGGTCGCACCGGTGATCAGTTCGATCGCAAGGTCACGGTCGGCTACATCTACATGCTGAAGCTGCACCACCTGGTCGACGACAAGATCCACGCCCGTTCGATCGGTCCCTACTCGCTCGTCACCCAGCAGCCGCTGGGCGGCAAGGCGCAGTTCGGCGGCCAGCGCTTCGGCGAAATGGA